>CAZEAU010000023.1:414-36666 GCA_964510515.1 uncultured Actinomycetota bacterium
GAGCCCATCCAGGAGGCGGGACGCGATGTCCCCACGCGCGTGGGGGTGAACCGCTCAACTACCGGAAGGTGGACGTGGATTGGGCGATGTCCCCACGCGCGTGGGGGTGAACCGGTCACCGTGACCGCGTTGGTGTCGGCGACGTCGATGTCCCCACGCGCGTGGGGGTGAACCGAAAAAGCGTGATACACAGTCGATTTTTAATTACGATGTCCCCACGCGCGTGGGGGTGAACCGCAAACAGTTTGATTCTTGAGTATGATAATTTGCGATGTCCCCACGCGCGTGGGGGTGAACCGTACATCGGGCCCTCAGGCCCTGATACGCATTAGATGTCCCCACGCGCGTGGGGGTGAACCGTACCCCAAGGGGGATAATATCGTCCTGCCGATGATGTCCCCACGCGCGTGGGGGTGAACCGTTAGACGTTTACGATGTACCCATCCTCCTGGGGATGTCCCCACGCGCGTGGGGGTGAACCGGAATCAACCCCGTAAATAGCCTGTACGTGACCCGATGTCCCCACGCGCGTGGGGGTGAACCGGTCAGCCGCCGCGCCTTGGCCTTGCCACTTGCGATGTCCCCACGCGCGTGGGGGTGAACCGCAAGACGGCGATAGGCGTTGATGCTAACGGAAAGATGTCCCCACGCGCGTGGGGGTGAACCGCGACATTGTCCTCCCCCCATCTGGGAAGATGCCGATTTGATACCGAAGCTGGGGGCAACCCGCGGCGCCATGCCGCGAGCAACGGGACCGCGCCGGAGTGAGCGAGCCCGCGGTGGCGTGATAGAATATCAGCGCCATGCGGTAGTCGTATTGCTGGCGGCCGGGAGATGAAACGCGCTGCGGGTACCATCCTCGCGACCTGCGGGCTCATGGCCGCATCCGGCCCTGCTGGCGTGAAAACAATGTGACCCCGGAAGACCTTTCGGGCCAGGGAAGGGAGCCTATGCGATGAGTGAGCCACAAGCCTTTCGCCTCTTCAGGGAGGAGCAGTGCGACCGCTGCGGCATCTGCTTCGAGCACTGCCCCGTGCTCGAGCTGCCGCGGGAGGAGGCCAAGCGGCAGATGGAGATGCTCATCCGCGGGGATACGGATGCCTCGCTCGTGCTCAAGCGCTGCGTCACCTGCAATATCTGCGAGTTCATCTGTCCCCGGGGCGCCAACCCCTACGGCCTTATCCTTCAGCGCTACGGCGAGATGGGGAAAATCCGCGGCCTCCCCTACATGGCCAGGTTCATCTTCCCCAACGAGCCCGAGAACATGTGGACCAACATCCGGGCGCTGATGGGCGAGGACGAGCTCTCGCTGCTGCGCTCCTGGGAGGACAACCTGAAAAAGCCCCGCAAGGAAGTGCTCATCACCGGTTTTTACAACAACCTCGTCCCCTATATCACCCAGACCTCGCTGCTGGACGAGCTCAAGCCGGCCATCATGGGCAGCGACAGCATGTTCGGCATGGGCGAGGACGCCTACCGTATCGGCTTCCTGGACGAGGCGGAGCGGCTGGGCAGGCTGGCGGTGGAGAAGTTCGCCGCCCTGGGCGTGGAGAAGATGTACTGTTTCATGATCGTCGAGGCCTCCATGTTCACCGACGTCCTGCCCAAGAAGTTCGGCATCGAGGTCCCCTTCGAGGTGGAGCTGCTGGACAACTGGCTGCTGGAGAGGCTCAAGAGCGGGAAGATAGAGGTGAAGAAGAGGTTGGGCCTCAAGGTCGCCGTGCACGACAACTGCTGCAGCCGTTACATGGGAGGAACCCTGCCCGACTCCACGCGCGAGATGATGGAGCTCATCGGCTGCGAGCTGGTGGAGATGCGCCACTGCCGGGACCGCGCGCTGTGCTGCGGCTGGGCGGGCACCGTGCCCACCCTCTTCGGCCCCGCCTCCAGCAATCCCCTGCACACCCTGCTCAACCTGCTGCAGGGCCTGTACCTGCGGCTGCAGGAGGCCGAGGCCGCAGGGGCCGACGTCCTCGTCGCCCCCTGCCCGGGCTGCTACTCCTTTCTCTCCCTCATCAAGGTGCTCACCGCCAGCACGGTCGATATCTGCCTCCCCCTGGAGCTCCTGCAGCTGGCCGCGGGCGAGAGGCCCGCGCACAGGAACGAGGAGCGGGCGTGGGAGCTCCTCGCCGTGACCACCAACCTTTTGTTCAAGTGGCCTTTCTCCCCCAAGCGCTTCCTCCCCCGCCCCGTGGACATCGAGGCGCCGCTGCCGGTCGCGGGGAGGGCGGACGCGGCGCGCATGCGCTTCTTCGCCCGCCTCTACCGCAGCGCGCTGGTGCAGAACCCCGTATCCCGCAAGCTCATCGCGGGCGCGGTCAAGGGGACCATCGCCGCCTACCGGCTCTACCTGGCGGCGCAGAAGCGGCGGCTGCTGCGCCGATAACCGGTCCGCTCGCGGTATCGCCATCGCGGCCGCGACCCGGAGGCTTTCTTCTTGAAGGGCCCGCTGTCCGGCGAGTCGCCTCCCCCGCGGGAGGCGTGGATTGAAACCTCACCGGCCGGGACTGGTACGTGATGGCCGGGCCGTCGCCTCCCCCGCGGGAGGCGTGGATTGAAACATTTCGTGGTTCCCTCTCCAGTTTCCACGGATGCCCGTCGCCTCACCTTCATGTCCCTTTTGGGGGTTGACCCCGGAAATGCCACATTTATAATCTACTACTATAAGTTATAATAGATATAAAATATTATCTTGCGATCATAGTGATTTTATGCGATGTCTTGCAAAGCGTTTGAGAGAAGATATAATATTTGTAGCTGTTAATATAGCTACATTATATGGAGTGAGATCATGATAATGGTAGGAGTCAGGGATCTGAAGAACCGGCTTTCCCACTTCCTTGGCGAAGCGGACAGGGAGGGGGCGGTTATCGTCACCCATCATGGGATTCCTCGTGCTGCCATCGTCCCCCTTTCTCCCGATGAGTTGGAGGATTTTCTCATCGCACGCAGCCCGCGCATCCGCAGGATGATCAGGAGGGGAGCGGCCGAGATCGCCGGAGGAAAATTCGTTACCCTTGATCAGCTCCTCGAGGAATCCTCGGAATAGCAATACCGCGCAGGAATAGCTCGACTTCACCGGCTGAGCTCGACGGCAAGCTCCCAGTACAGTAAGCCGACAAGAATCGGGGCATGGAGATCATCTTCTCGCTGAGCGCCGCCCACGAGATGCGCAAGCTCGAACCTGGCATGCGTAAGCGCATACTCATCAAGCTGGACGAGTACCGCCACAAACCGCTCCTTCTGGAGGGCGATCTCAAGCGCTTGGAGGGAGCCAGGGGTCCCGCTCAATACCGTTTGAGGCTTGGCGATTACCGCCTTATCGCCGTCATTGAGGAGAATACATTGCAGGTATTACATGTGTTTCACCGCAGCAAGGCTTATAGATAACCCTTACAGGATTTGCCGATCTCGCCTTTCGGGGTTTCAGGGGTGTCGCCTCCCTCGCGGGAGATGCAGTTGAAGGCTGTTCGCGATTATCATGTAGGTTGATGCTGCTGCGCAGGGGCGCCTGAGCGCCTTCAGGGAATTTTCTCCACGCGGAAGGTGGTGCGCCAGGGCGGGGAGCCGTGGCGCATATAGACCACGCCGCTGCCGCGCAAGCCCAGGCTCTTGGCCTCGCGGTAAACGTAGATGACCGCCTCGCGGGCGCGGGCCCCCAGCTCGGCCCCGGCGCTGTGCACGTGCATCTCCAGCATATGGGAGTCGAGGCCCGCCAGGCGGCCCACCTTGCGGGCGTCGGCGTAGCAGCGACGGGATTTGAGCATGAGCCAGTCGCCCACCTCGCGCGCCTGCAGGCGCAGCTCCTCCGCTTCCTCGCCCAGGCACTTCCCCGCCGTCTCCGCCTCCAGGCGGCAGCAATGCGCGCGGCGGAAGCAGTAGTCGCCCACCGTCTCCGCCCGGATGTCCAGGTAAAACGACTTCAGCCCCGCGAAGTTGCCCACCCGCCTCGCCCGCAGCGCCAGGCGCGCCTCGGGGCTTCCCTGCGCCTGCATGCCCACGTAGTCGAGGCCGTCGGGGATGAGCATCTCGCCGCCCCCCAGGCGGGCGTGCGACTCCAGGGCCAGGCTGGAAAGGTATCCCACCGCCTCGCGCTGCCACTGCATGCGCAGCTGCAGGTAGTCGGCGGAGGCCTCGGCCATAAGGCGCAGGGCCACCTCCACCACCTCGGCGTCGTCGCGCGCCGGCAGCGCCCGGCGCACGCGCACCTTGCCCAGCTTGTCTCGCGAGCGCAGGTTGAGGAAGAAGTCCGCCAGGGCGAACTCGCGGAAGCGCTCCCTGCGCGCCTCCTCCTCGCGGCGGTTGCCCTCCAGGATGTCCCGCAGGGATTCGCCGCCCCTGAATGCCGGTTTGGGGAGTTTCATCATTCAAGCATACAAGTCGTGGGCCTTGCCGGCCACTATGCGCACCAGGTCCTGGCCGCGCGACACGGGGAAGATATCGTATCCCGCGTCGCGGATGGCCTCCGCCTTCTCGCTGTAAGCCTGGTCGATCAGGAACACCGAGCCCGAGTTCTCCTCGTGCATGTGCAGGGCCTCCCCCAGGTGGTAGGAGGCCTCGGCGATATTGGTTATCTCGGCGTCGGAGATGAGGCAGAAGTGCTTGGCGCGGTGCGTCTCCAGCGAGGCCAGGTAGCGGAATTCCTTCACCGGGAACACCGTGCCCCCGCCGTAATAGGTGACCAGCCCCTCCTCCACCCGGCGCAGGTCCCACACCGGCTTGACCAGCAGGGAGCGCTGCTGGTCGGAATAGACCACCAGGCCCACCTTGGCCCCCAGGTTGCCCGCGCTGCGCGCCATGACGAAGCCGGCCAGCACGGCGTTGGCCACCTCCGAGGTGGGGTTGGTCATGGACCCGGAGGCGTCCAGAATGATGATCACGTCCGGGGGGGTCTTGCGCTGCGCCACCACCTCCATCTGCATCTTCTCCCACTGCTTGGTGGTGAGGGTGGGTATGGCCTTGCCACAGGTGTAGAGGGTATAGGGAAGGTCCAGGCGCTCGAAGGGATCGGCCATGCCCCAGGCCAGGGGGGCGTGGGGGACCTCCTCGCCCGCCTCGCTGCGCACCGGGCGGAAGCGCACCTCGTAGCGGCGGGAGAGGTCGCGGTAGTACCACACCAGGGCCTGGCTCTCCGAGCCCGCCCCGATGCCCCCCACCAGCTCCTTGAAGTCCTGCATGCCCATCTCCGTGGCCATGGAGCGCAGCGCCTCCTCGGGGGAGCGCGCGCGCAGGTCGTCGATGCCGTGCTCCATGATGCGGCTGTCGTCCATCTCCGCGGGGTCCTCGTAATAGCGGTGCAGGCAGCCCACGAGGAAGCGCACCTTCTCGTCCCATCCCGCGGCGGCGAAGGGGCGGTCGAGCAGGCGCGCGGCCAGGCGGCGGGCGTCGTCGCGCATCTCGGCGGGAACCTTCCCCACCAGGGTGCCCGGGGCCTCCCACAATTCCTCCAGGCTGCAGAGCAGGAATTTCCACATCCGCCCCCGCTCCCTCCCCCCGGCCCTGTCCAGGGCGTGATAGAGGGCGATCATCTGCTCGCGCATGCCGCTGCGCGCGGCGTAGGTGACGTCGATGATGTCGCAGAAGAGGCGCTGGGTGGCGGTGGCCTCCTGGAAGGTCACCGTGCGCCCCCGGTCCTTGACCTCCTCCAGGGCCAGCTTGGCGGAGGCGGTGAGGCGCAGCGATGTGCGCATGTCGAAGGGAGCCAGGGCGTAATGGAGCAGCTGGTAGGCGAGCACCGCTTCCAGGTTCTGTATGCCCAGCTTGTCGATGACCTCGGGGACGTTTATATACACGCGGTTCTCCGAGGGCTCCCAGATGCCGTACTCGCCCTGCAGTTTGGCCGCGTGGGGATGCCCGCCGGGGTTGAGCACGAACTCGGGGTCCATGATGCGCGGGTAGCCGCAGAAGGCGCGCGCCCTCTCCAGGATATGGTCGAGGTCATGGCCCTGGATGAGCAAGAGGGTCACCTCCGCGCTTCGCGCGCGATCTCCCGGTAAACCTGGCGCAGCATGGTGGCGATGGGGTACTTGGCCGGGGAATCGTAGTTCTTGAGCGAGCTAAGCGCCTCGAGCACCAGGTCGGGGTCCACCTTGCGCCCCTGCACCGCCTGCTCGTAGAGGCCCAGGACGCCGTCCAGGGTCTTGATCATGCGCCGGCTCTTGAGGTAGTGGTTGCGCGAGGCGGCGAAGAGGTCCTGGACCAGGGCGATGCGGTCGTTCATGAACTCCGGGCGCTCCGCCCAGGCGCGGTCGGTGGGGATAAGCTTGAACCACAGCACGTACGGCACCACCGCCTCCACCTCCTCCAGCCCCGCCCTGTCGCGGCCGCGGAACCAGGCCATGGCCTTGGCGTAGCGCTCGATGGTCTTGCCCGCGCGCACGCTGACCTCGTTTTCCGTCTTGTAGCAGATGTTCTCGGTGTTGTGGTAGTGGCAGCCGCCCAGGTGCCCGCCGCCCGCCGCCCCCCCCTCGTCCACCTGGGAGCAGAGGATGGGCGGCTTCACGAACCAGGCGAACCCCTTGTTCTTGCGCTCGATGTCCGGGGACGCCAGGGTGCAGCCGTTGAGCTCGGAGATGAAATTGTAGAGGATGTAGAGGGCGTCCGGCTCCAGCTCTACGGCGGCTATCTGCTCGCGCATGGTCTCGAAGTCGGCGGCGCTCATCTCCACCCCGATGTCCGAGCGCAGCTGGGCCACGTAGGCCTCCTCGTCGCCGGTGAGCTTGCGGTCCTCGCCGCCCTGGGCCATCTCCAGGAAATAGGGGTTGAGGGTGGGGGCGAAGACGCCCACATCGATGCGGTCGAGGAAGGGCGGCGTAAGGTCCGAGGAGGCCACGTCGCGGAAGTTGGCGGTGAGGAAGGTGACCCCCTCCGCGGCATATATCTTGGAGTCGCCGTAGATGGAGAAGCCGCGGTCCATCATCTCCAGCAGGTTGTTGGTGCGCCCGGGGGTGAGGCGGTTGACCTCGTCCACCATGCGGAAGGGCGAGAGCATGAACTTGCGCGGGATGATGTCCTCCTCGCCGTCGCGCATGAGCTTGCCCAGGTGGGGGCGGCCGATCATCTTCTCCTCGGTGAGCTCATGGTGGCCGTGTATGGTGGCCTCATGGATGGCCTCCATGACCTTGAAGTCGCCGCTGCCGTCGCCGAAGGTCTCCTGCAGCAGGGCGCCGTGCACGAAGGCCCCCACGAACTCCGCCGAGGTGGTTTTGCCCGACCCCGGCGAGCCGTAGAGTATCATGGTGCCGTTGCGCAGCACGGAGGTGAGCAGGGCCAGCAGCAGGGGCGAGTTGTAGCTCTCCTCCGCGATGACGATGCTCTCGGTCTCGTTAAGGTTGAGCGGCATCTCCTTCTGCTCGCGGAAACGTATGTCGTGGTTGAGGTTGATATACAGGCCGCTGTCCTCGATGGCCTCGTAGATGCGCCGAAGCTCGTGGTTCAATTCGCTCATCTTGCGTCCCCCTCCTCCTCCCTCCCGGCCTTGCGACACCATGATTCTACAATATCCCGGCACGGCCAATGATAATACCCATCAATGGCACTCCTGGTGGCACTCCTGGGGTCAACCCTCGAAAAGGACAGAAGTGGCACTTCTGGGGTCAACCCTCGGAAGGGACAGAGTGACCGGCACGCCTGGCCCTCCCCGGGCCGTGCCGCTTCCCCCCCGCCGCCGCTGACGGCCGGCCACCCTATCGTTCCGGAGACGCCTGCCTTTTATCGCTCCAACCCCCTCAAGTGGCACTCCTGGGGTCAACCCTCGCAAGGGACATGGCACTCCTGGGGTCAACCCTCGCAAGGGACATAAGGGGCACCGGTTATGGCACACCCCGGGGTTGACCCCAGAAGGGACCTCGAAAAGGACAGAAGGGACAACCTTCCAAGCGGGCATCGAGCAGGACGCTTATGGCACACCCCGGGGTTGACCCCAGAAGGGACAGAAGGGACAACCTTCCAAGCGGGCGTCGAGCAGGACGCTTATGGCACACCCCGGGGTTGACCCCAGAAGGGACAGGACGCTTATGGCACACCCCGGGGTTGACCCCAGAAGGGACGGCGTGTTATAAGTTAGTTAACACTCACTAACCTGCATCGAGGCCATCATGACGGTAAAGAACGAGAGAATGAGCGGGCCGGAGCGCAAAGAGCAAATAATCCAGGCGGCCATCTCCGTCATGGCGGGACACGGCCTTCTCGGCGCCACCACGCGGCGCATCGCGGAGGAGGTCGGGGTATCGGAGCCGGCCCTGTATAAATATTTTGCGGGGAAAAAAGAGCTGCTCCTGGACGCCTTGGAGGAGGTGGGAGACCGCTTCTTCTCCACTATCGCCAGGGCGGCCGCAGAGGGCGATGAGGTTCCCGACCGCATCTACAACATGAGCGCGTCCTTCTACGAATTCGTCATGGAGCACCACGAGGAATCCGTGCTCCTCTTCGAGACGGTGACCGGCGCGCGCGACCCGGAAGTGAGGGCCAAGCTCAGCGAGAAGATGCTGCAGTCCCTCGCCGTCCTCTCCGCCATGTTCGACGCGGGCAAGGAACAGGGCTCGGTGAGGGATGACCTGGACTCCACGGTGGCGGCGTGGCAGATCATGTCCCTGGGCATAACCCTGGTGTTCGCCGCCCTGACCGGGCTGGAGGGCGTGCTCACCCGGGAAAAGGCGCTGCTGGCGGTGAAGGAGGTACTGGACAGTATCGTCATGGACGCTTCGGCACGTGAGTAGGGACGAATCGCAACAGGGATAGCAGCACTCCCGCCGCGGGGCGGGAAGACACGGAACGATCGCGGCAAGGAGAAAGGAGAGGGAGAGATGAAAGCTCTGGTCATGGGAGGAGGCATGGGCGGGTTGGCCACGGCCATCAACCTGCTCGACCTGGGAATCGAAGTGGAACTGCTGGAGGCCGATGAGATCTTCGGTGGGCGCGCCAGCTCCTGGCTGGACGAAGATGGGGACATGATAGACAACGCCCTGCACGTCTTCTTCCCCTACTACGCCAACCTGCTCAGGTTCTTCAACAAGATGGGCATCGAGAAGAACATACAGTGGAAACAGACCGAGTTCTACTACATGCAGGAGGGCGGCAGGGAGGCCGTGCTCAAGTTCGCCAACCTGCCCGCGCCCTTCCACGCCGCGGTGGCCTTCGCCCACCTGCTCAAGACCTACGACGCCGTGCCCAAGTGGAAGCTGCTCTTCGCCGCGGTGGGCATGGGCTCGGCCGTCATGTACTCCGACAGCAAGCTGGACAGGATGGACGACATCACCTTCGGGATGTGGGCGCATCGCATGTCCCCCAAGGGCGCCTTCCTGCCCATGGAGCCGGGCATCAACGGCCTCACCTTCACCCCCTCGTGGATGATATCGGCCAAGGTCATGCTCAACTGGTTCCGCAAGGTGGCGGCGGACCCGGACAGCGCCCGCGTGGGCTTCGCCAACGGCGGCATGGGAGAGATCTGGGTGGACACCTGCCTGGATTACATCCACTCCAAGGGAGGGACCACCGCGCTCAACCAGAAGGTGACGAGCATCAATTTCGAGGACGGCAAGATGAAGAGCGTCACCGTGAACGGCAAGGAGAAGACGGCGGACATCTACATCTCGGCCGTCAGCCCCTTCGCCCTGCGCAACATCCTCCCCAAGGAGGCCTTCTTCCTGCAGTACTTCCGCGACCTGTGGCACTTCCGCTACGCGCCCTCGCTGTCCCTGCAGGTATGGTTCGACCGCAAGCTCACCGACGTCGACGTGACCTTCTTCTCCAACGACTGCATCTTCAACACCTACGCCGACCTCTCGAACGTCCTGCCCGACATCTTCAGCGGCGGCTCCATGTTCGAGATGGTGCTCTCCCCCGCCGACCACATCGAGGGGCTCCCGGACGAGGTCATCTTCGACATCGCCATCAATCAGATAAAGGACCTCTTCCCCGAGGCCCGCGAGGCCGAGGTGCGCAAGTACAAGGTGGTAAGAGAGCGCCAGGGCGTTTACCGTGCCATGGCGGGCATGGAGAAGCACCGGCCCTACCAGCGTTCCCCCATCGAGAACCTCTACCTCACCGGGGACTTCACCAAGACCCACGTCTCCTCGGGAGGCATGGAGGCGGCGATATGGAACGCCAACCACGTCGCCGAGCTCATCGCCCTGGACAAGCTGGGGCGGACCATATCCCTGAACGTGGAGTGGGAGCCGAACCGTGGCTTCACGCCCATCCTCAAGCCCGCCGTCCAGACCGGGATGGCGCTGGGCGCGCTGGCCCTGGCCAGGGGAGCCGTGAAGGCCTTCAGGGCTTCGCGCGCGAAGAAATAGCCCCGCAAGGGTGAGCCGTTCCCGCTCCTCACGCCTCCCCGGGTGTCGGCAGGGAACGGCGCCGGCCCGTCCCCCCAAGGGCCGGAATACGGAGGGCGCGGCCTGAAGGCCGCGCCCTCTTACTTCATATCACTTCATATACGCCCCTCAGGGCCGACCCCGTAGATGTAGAAGGTGCCCAGGGCCTTGGCCACGAGCACGCCTGCGCTCCTCACCTCGGACTCGACGGTGGCCAGGCGCCGGCGACGATCCAGCACCCGGGACTCGCAGGTCAGGTGCCCCTCCTTCACCGCGCTGACGTAGGATATCTTCATCTCCACGGTGGCGCAGAGCTCGTCCTCGGAGAGGGTGGTATAGACCGCCGCCCCCATGCCGAAATCGGCCATGGCGTAGATGACCCCGCCGTGCAGGACGCCGTGCGGGTTTACCAGTTCCTCCCTCACCTCGAGCTCGCAGCGGCTGCGCGCTCCCCCGTATTCCGAGAACACGATGCCCAGCATGTCCCCGTAGGGGTTGAAGCCCTCGTCCTGGTGCACTATCTCCTTGCCCATCTTTCCTCCCGCGCTCGCGTGCGGCGTAAAGGTTATTATGCCGCCGCCATGGGGCCGGGTGCCGGGATGGAGTTTATTACCAGTTCTCTGCCAGCAGCTCGAAGTGGGCCTGGGGATGGGCGCAGGCGGGGCACTCCTCGGGGGCCTCGTCGCCCTCGTGCAGGTAGCCGCAGTTGAGGCAGCGCCATACCACCGGCTTGTCCTTCTTGAACACGCTGCCCTTCTCGACATTGGCGAGCAGCCCCAGGTAGCGCTTCTCGTGCTGCTTCTCCGCCACCGCTATGGCCTCGAATACGTCCGCGATGTCGTCGAAGCCCTCCTCGCGCGCCACCTTGGCGAAGGAGGGATACATGTCCGTCCACTCGTAGTTCTCTCCCGCCGCGGCCTCCTTCAGGTTCTCGGCCGTGCCGGCTATGACCCCGGCGGGGAAAGCGGCTCCCACCTCTACTGCGCCGCCCTCCAGCAGCTTGAAGAGGCGCTTGGCGTGCTCCTTCTCCTGCAGCGCCGTCTCCTCGAAGATCTTGGATATCTGCACGAAGCCGTCCTTTTTCGCCTGGCTGGCGAAGTAATCGTACCTGTTCCTCGCCTGCGACTCTCCCGCGAAGGCGGTGAGCAGGTTCTTCTCGGTCCTCGTTCCTTTCAGGCTGGCCAAGGTCGTCTCCTTTCCCTCGTCGCGGTCATGCCCGCGTCCGGCGGCGCGCCGCCATGCGGGCCTCCGCGTCGATATCCTGCGGTAGTGAAATTGTAGCACAAGCGTGGCGCGCCAAAGGCCATATATATACCCCATGGGGCATATGGGACATGATTTGTGTCATCCTTCGCGCGCGGGCCCCGGGGAAGGATGGTGAACCATGGAGAAGCAGGTGGGAGGGGCCACGCCCGCAAACACGACGTCGCTTGCAAGGCCAGCAAAGAATGAGCGGGAAAGCCTTCTCCCATAGGTTATAATGGCTGCGACAGCCCCGTAGGGGGATGGCGGCGACGGCGGGAGGAAGGATGTCGCAAGCTGCCTCGAGCGGTGTCGAGCCCCTGGAGTTCGAGGTCAGGGGAGGGCTCTGGGAGGCGCTGCACGTGCTCGTCTTCTATGCCTCCGTGGCCTCGGCGGTGCTGGCCATCGTCACCCACGGCACCGCCTCACTGCTGCTGCTCATCGCCTGCGTGGTCTTCCTCTTCTACAGCATGTTCGCCATCTTCTCCTCTCCCACCTACGTGGCGACCGACCCCGGCGCGCACGAGCTGGTGGTGGAGCGATACCATTTCTTCATCCCCCGCCGCAGCCGTATCGGGCGCGAGCAGGCGGAGCTGCTGGAGGTGATGGAATCGGCCCGCGTCCCCACCGGGGAGGGAAGAGTTGCCGGGCGCGACACCTCCTACTATGTGCGCGTCCATCTCAGGAAGACAAGCGGTCGGCGCCTCAGGCTCTTCAGCGCGGGCATGACCGGCGCCCCCTACGACAACCGCCTCAAGGCCTATTTCATCGTGCACGACGTCGCCCGCGCCCTGGACGTGCCGGTCGCCTACAGCCGGCGCGGCGTCGCGGCGGCGGGAAGGGACGGCAAGGAGAGCGGCGAGAGATGAGCAGGCCCTGCCCGAGGCCGCTCGCGCTCTCCCTGCTCCTCGTCCTCTCGGTCGTGCTCGCCGCGTCCGCGGCGGCCTGTGGCGGCGGCGATGTCGACCCTTCCGCGTGGGACCGCGACCCCATCGTCCCCGGGTACTCCCTGGCCGAGGTGGATATCGGGGCTCCCTTCTCGGCGGTGCAGGAGATGCACGGTGAACCCGAGCGCAAGGCCAGGGACGGCGGCTACCACTACGCCTATTACGCCAGGACGCGCGAGGGCGGCAGCATCGACGACCCCGCCTCCTGGCGGCTGGTGGTGACCCTCTACGACAACGGCAACGGCTTTTTGGACCCCGAGGACGAGGTGGCCTCCATAGAGGTCTCCTCTCCCTACCGCGGCCTCACCGCGGGAGGGGTGGGACTGGGGAGCACGGCAGGCGAGGTGGAGGCAGAGTTCGGCGAGAGCCCAAGCGTCACCGCGACGCAGGGGCCCGACGGGGAGGAACTGCAGCTCCATTCCTATCTCCAACGCGGTGTCGATTTTCTGCTCCGCGGCGAGGAGGGCGTGATAACCGTCGTCGTGACCCCCTGCGGCGGCCTGCGCGCGGTCGAGGAGGATGGGGACAGCGGCGCCCGGGGCGGGCTGTTCGGCGCCTTCGAGGCCGCGCCCCTGCTCCCCGGGGAGGCGGCGGCGGGCATCGAGGTGGGCGAGGAGTTCCACGCGGTGCGCAAGATCTACGGCGACCCGGACAGCACCGGCTTCACCACCGAGGGCCTGGTCTATGCGACCTATACCGGCGGCTACGGGTCGTGGAAGCTCAACCTCTACCTGGAGGATGTGGACGGCGGCAGCTCCCTGGACGATTTCGACGTCGTGGTCTCCATCGCCGTGCGCCACCCCTACGCCGGCCGGACGCCCAAGGGGGTGGGCATCTCCTCTCCCGGCGCGGAGGCGGTTAAGGAATTCGGACCCCCGGAGAGGCAGAGCGACGTCATGCACCAGGGCGAGGCCCTGACTATTATGGAATATAATACCAAGGGGATCGTCTTTGCCGCCAGGTCCGGCTCGGGCGAGATAGTCGAGATCGACGTCAACCGCCCCCTGGCGCCGTGAGGCGGGGAGCGGCGGCCCGCCGGGAAGGGGGGGCCGAGAAGGCAGGTGGAGTGGTGCCGAGGAAAGCGAAGCGGGCGCCATGAGGCGCGATACCCGGAGGGGGTGAGGCGATGCATTACGACGCCCTGGTCATAGGGGCCGGTCCCGGCGGCTGCATGGCGGCGCGCTCGCTCTCGCAGGCCGGCTTCAAGGCGGCGCTGCTGGAGAGGGAAAAGCTCCCCCGCGACAAGACCTGCGGGGGCTTCATCTCCCCCCAGGCCGTGGACCTCCTGCAGGAAGCCTTCGGGCCCCTCCCCGACACCTGCCTGGCGCGCCCGCATTCCGTCGCCGGCGCCCGCCTTCTCTGCCGGGAGGGAGGGGAATACGAGTTCCCCTTCGCGCGCCCCGGGCTCTCCACCATACGTTCGCGCCTCGACGCCCACCTGGCCGCGAACTGCGGTGCGGAGGTCATCGACTCCTGCGAGGTGCGCGACTTCGACATGGAGAGGTTCCACATCACGGCGCGGGTGACCCGCGACGGCCGCGAGGAGTCGCTGCATTCCACCTACCTCATCGCCGCGGACGGGGCCGAGTCCTTGGCCCTGCGCCTGCTGCGCCCCGAGTTCTACCGCCTCTACGCCGCGCCGCGCCTGGAGCGGACCATGCTCGTCCTCTGGGAGGGCGAGATGGACTGGGACCCGCGGTGGCTGGGCCTGGCCCTCATGCGCGGGAGCCCGGGCATCGCGCGTTTCTTCGTCAGGGAGGAACTGGTCGGGCTGGCCGTCAACCACGACCCCGGAAGGGAGTGGCGCGACGAGCTCGAGGCCCTCCTCGCCCTGCTGGGCGAGAGGGCCGGCCTGCGCCCGCGCGGGGAGCCCATGCGCCGCATTTCGGCCTCCAACCGCATGGGGGTGGGCGGCCATTACAACCTGGGAGCGGGCTGCGCCCTGCTGGCGGGGGAGGCGGCCGGGCTCCTGGACCCCTGGGGTTTCGGCATCCACCTCGCCCTGGAGAGCGGGCGGGTGGCGGCGGAGTCCATCGCCGAAAGCGCGGGGGAGAGGATCACCCCCCACGTGCGCTACCGCTACCGCATGCAGGAGATACTGGAGCGCGAGGCGCAGCGGCGCCGCGATTTCGCCTCCGGCGTGGGAGACCTGGACACCACCTCGCTGGCCGCGGACAGGAGCCGCACCGCCCGCCGCGACCGCCGCAGGCTGAGGCGCCACCTCGCCTCGTGAAGGCGGCCCGGCCTAAACGCCCGGAGAGACGGTGTCCCTCGACAGCCGGGGCGAGACGCCGGACAGCCTCCTCTCCCCGAAATCCTCCCGGGCGCGCCGGTAGCAGTCCATGTAACCCGCGGCCATCACCCGGGGGCTGAAGCGCTCCTCGGCGCTCCTGCGGCAGGCCATGGGGTCTATCTCGTCGATGCGGTCGATATAGGCCAGCAACTCCTGGGGGGTATCGGCGATGAATCCGGTCACGCCGTGTTCCACCACCTCGGGCGCGGCCCCCCAACGAGTGGCCAGGACCGGCGTGCCGCAGGCCAGGGCCTCGGCCATCACCAGGCCGAACGGCTCCTCCCACTGTATGGGAAAGATGAAGGCCCGCGCCCCCTGCAGCAGGCGCACCTTCTCCCGCGAGTCCACCTCCCCCAGATAGGCCGCCCGCTTTCCATCCAGGTGGGGGCGTACGCGGCGTTCGAAATATTCCCTGTCGCGCCCGGCATCTATCTTTCCCGCCAGCAGGATGCGGCAGCCTTTGCGCAGCGCGAGGAGGACGGCCTCCTCCGTGCCCTTCATCTCGCAGATGCGGCTCACGTAGGCTAGATAGTCCTCCTTCTCGCCCTGGAAGCCGTGTTCCTCGATGTCCACGGCGTTCGCGACCACCCCCAGGTAGTTGAGGCCGGGGCCGCACTCCATCTGGCGGCGGCTGATGGCCACGTAGTAACAGTCGTCCCTGAACGCCCCGTAGAGCATGCGGGTATCGGTGGTGAAGGGGCCGTGCAGGGTATGCACGACGGGCACGGGCATGAGCGCGGCGAAGGCTGGGCCCAGGAAGCCCGAGTGGTCGTGCAGCATATCGAAACCGTCCGCCGCGACGTCGTGAAACGCCTGCCCGACATGATAGGCATCAAAGAGCGTCTCGCCCATGCGCTGCGCCGGGGCCTCCTCGAGGGAGGTGATCTGCCTGGCCGAGGTGCGCGCCGGCCCCGCGGCGAAGAGGGTTACCTCCTCTCCAGCATTTACCAGTTCGTCCACCAGCAGGGATATCACGCGCTCGATACCCCCGTATCCATCCGGGGGTATGGGTATCCAGACCGGCGCGATCATCGCAATACGCATCTATACTCCTCCTCGTACCGTATTCCACCCCGGCCTTGCGCGGCACAAAGCGGCAAGGTAAATCCGGGAAACCGATTTTGTCTTATAACTCTCTACTATCCCGATTGGGCGTCCCTTAAACATCGGCGCTTCCCTTCCCCGGGAACCCATGCGGGCACATTGGACGCAGCCCTTGACCCGCAGCCATATTTATGTAATCCCTTTAGTTGTAGCCGGTTTCCCGATGCGGGCGAGGCCCGGCGGGAGGAGTGCGGGCGCTGGAAGGGACGAGCGTCCACGCCCCCCGCCTTGCGTCAGAACCATGCATCAGTTCCCCGCAAAAAAGGAGGGTGGAGTCACACATATGCGCAGACAGGCTTTCCGCCTTATCGTCTTCGACTGGGACGGTACCGCGGTGAAGGACGACTCGTCCGACGCCCGCGAGGCGGCGCGCGCCGTGCAGGACCTCCTGCGCCTGGAAGTTTACGTGGTGGTTGTCGCCGATGGCAATTACGCCGACCTCGAACGCCGCTTCACCCGCCACATCACGGGCTCCCACAAGATGTACCTCTACATCTGCGCCAACCGCGGTTCGGAGGTCTTCGGTTTCGATGCCCGCTCCGGCCTCCACCTCCTCTACCACAGGGAGGCCACGAGCGAGGAGGACGCGGCGCTCGACCGCGCGGCTGAAGCGGTGAAGGCGCAAGTGGAGAGGGAATCCGATGCCGGGATAGAGATCGTCTATAACCGGCTGAACCGGCGCAAGATCGATCTCGTACCGGAATGGCCCGACCCCCCGAAAACGCGTACGGGCCGGCTCTTAAAGGAAACGGAGAGGCGCCTGCGCGAGGCCGGATACACGCCGGGCATCAAGGGGGTCTTCGAGGCGGCGAAGCTGTCGGCGAGGGAGATGGGCCTCAGCGACGCGCGCATCAGCTGCGACATCAAGCACGTGGAGGTGGGATTGACCGACAAATCCGACTCCCTGCGCTGGGTCCTCGCCGAGGTGGCGGAACAGCGCAACATACCCTACCGCGACATCCTGGTGCTGGGCGACGAATTCGGCTCCGTGGCCGGGTTTGAGGGGCCCGACTCCCGCATGCTCCTGCCCGATACGCAAGGGATCACCTACGCCTCGGTGGGCGAGGAGGCGGAGGGGGTCCCCGCCGGCGTGGAGCACCTGGGGGGAGGGCCGGACGAGTTCATGCGCATCATGCGCGATCAAGCTTACCTGCACCGGCTCTTCCTGCCCACGCGCGATACCACTTTCACCATCGTGGAGGAGGGCTACAACCCCGTACGCGAACGCGAGCTGGAGTCCATCTTCACCGTGGGCAACGGCTATCTGGGCACGCGCGGCTCCCTGCCCGAGCAGGACGAGGCCTCCAGCCCGGCCACGCTGGTGGCGGGGGTCTTCGACCGGCGCAGCGAGCAGGCGCCGGACGAGATGCCCATCTTCCCCGACTGGCTCTTCACCCGCATATACGTGGACGGAGAGCGCCTGCGGATGAGGCGCAAGAACATCGTGGAGCAACGCCGCGTGCTGGATATGCACAAGGGGATATTCTTCCGCGAGCTGCTCTACGAGGATATCACCGACCGCGTGACCCGCCTGCGCTTCCTCCACTTCGCCTCCCTCGCCGACCCCCACGCCCTGGCTCTGCGGGTCAGCGTCATGCCGCACAATTACCGCGGCGAGTTACAGGTCGAGATGGGGCTGCGCCTGAACCCGCGCAGCAATCCTCCCTTGCGGGGGGTGGAAAAGAGCACCGCCGCGGACGACGGGGGGGCGGGGTTGCTCATACGCGCCCGCACTCTATTCACCCTCGTCGACACGGCCGTGGCCCAGCGCAGCCGCGTCGTGGACGGGTTCGTGCAACCGGAACATTCCTTCGGCGAGGACAAGATGGCCGTGCTGGAGCGTTGGCGCTGGATCGGCAACATCGCCCAGGAGGTGACGCTGGAGAAGCTGGTCTCCGTTTTCACCTCCCTGGACGGGGTGAAGGCGGAGCAAGCCGCCCTGGCCCACTCGCGCCAACTGGCGCAGCGCGACTTCGAGGATTTGATGCTGGAACACACGGCGATGTGGGAGGAGCGCTGGAAGATGGCCGCGGTGCGCATAACCGGAGACGACGACGCCCAACGCTGGGCCAACTTCGCCGCCTACCATCTTATCAGCGCCGGCAACGCCGAAAACGAGCGCGTCTCCATCGGTGCCCGTGCCCTCTCCGGTCCCATTTACAAGGGGCATATCTTCTGGGACTCGGAGATGTTCATCCTGCCCTTCTTCATCTTCACCCACCCCCCCACCGCCCGCGCCATGATCATGTACCGCTATCACACCCTGGATGGAGCCCGTGCCAATGCCAGGCGCAACGGCTACCAGGGCGCCCAGTACGCCTGGGAATCCACGGACAGCGGCGAAGAGATGACCCCCCCGGCCGCCCTTTCCCCCACCGGCGAAGTCATACCCATCCTCACCGGCCACCTGGAACATCACATCACCGCGGACGTGGCCTACGGCGTCTGGACCTACTGGAACGCCACCCGCGACGAGGAATTCCTCCTCCACGCGGGAGCGGAGATCCTGGTGGAGACGGCGCGCTTCTGGGCCAGCCGCGTGGCGCGCGGAGACGACGGCCTTTATCACATCTTCAAGGTGGTGGGCCCGGACGAATACCATGAGGAGGTGGACGACAATCTCTACACCAACCTCATGGCCGTCCACAACCTGCGGCACGCGGCCGACACCGTGTCTTTCCTGCGCGAGAGGCACCCGGAGCACTTGCGGCGCTTGCGCGAGAAGACGGGGTTGCGTGCGGACGAGCCGGACGCCTGGAGGGCGGTGGCCGACCACATGTACGGCAACGGGCGGGAGGAACACGGGCTGCTCGAGCAGTTCACGGGATACTTCGACCTGGAGGATATCGATGTCCGCCGTTACAAGCCGAGCGATGCCGCCCTGGACACCATCCTGGGCCGCGAGCGCACCGCGTCCTCGCAATTGGTCAAGCAGGCGGACGTGGTCATGGCGCTCTACCTCCTTGAGGACATGTTCCCGCCGCCGACCATTGAGGAAAACTTCCTCTACTACGAGCGGCGCACGGCCCACGGTTCCTCGCTCTCCCCCTCCATCTACGGCCTGGTGGCGGCGCGGATGGGGATGATGAGGAAGGCCATGGAATACCTGCGCCGGGCGGGCACCATCGACCTCGGCGACACCATGGGCAACGCCGCGGGCGGAGTGCATGCCGCGGCGCTGGGGGGATTGTGGCAGCTCCTGGTGATGGGCTTCGCGGGGGTGCGGGCCTGGGACGAAGGGCTGTTCATCGACCCAAGGCTCCCAGCGCGCTGGCGGCGCCTGCGTTTCTCCCTGGCCTGGCGAAGCGCCTGGCTCGATTTCGATATACGGCGCGGGCGGAAGATGGCGCTGCAGGTGTCGGGGGTGCGGGGCCTCGAGGTCGAGGTGGGCATCTTCGGCCGCGCGGCGCGCGGGGTTCGCGCCGGGGCGCGCTACGCCTCGACCTGGTCCGGCGAAGCATGGGGCGACTTCGAGGAAGAGGGCGGGTGATGGCGTTGGCCCGCAAGCAGCCGGCGATAGTCCTCCCCCTGGATGGGTCGCCCACCTCGGCCTGCGCCTTCGGGGCGGCCCATGCGCTGACGAAGCTGGTGGGCGGCGTGCTGCACGTCGTGCACGTCACCGAGCATCCCTTGCCCCATCACCGCCTGGCGCGGCACCTGCATATCGGCCCGATAGAAGAGAGGCTGGTCTTCCACCAGGTGCGCGGGGAAGTGGCCGGCGCAATCCTGGAACTGGCAAAGGACGTGAAGGCCTGGATGGTGGTGCTCTCGGGCCAGGGCCAGACCAGTGATCCTCGCCGCATCGTCGGACAGACCGCCCTCGACCTCTTGCAGCGTTCGACTTTCCCGGTCACGGTCGTCCGCGCCGCCATGCGGGAGCATCCGGGGCCGGACTGGCGTCCGGCCAAGATGCTCGTCCCCCTGGAGGGCATCCCCCTGGCCGACCACGTGATAAACGAGATCTTCGATCTGGCCCAGACGCTGAAGGCGGACCTGGACATCCTGCACATCGCCGTGACCAGGAAGAGGCCCCCCCTGGCGGTAGGGGCCTTGGCCAGCCCCCGTTACCTCGACCATCCCCGCTACGATTGGCCAGCCTGGAGCGAGGAGTTCCTCTTGCGCTTCTACGCCTACCTGCATCCCGACATCACGCTGCACCTGTTCCACCGCCGGGGCAAGCCGGACCGGGTCATCCTGCGCTTCGCCATGGAAAACGACGAGGACCTCATCGCCCTGTCCTGGCAGGGCCCCCTGCGGGAGCAAGCGGCGGCAACGGTGCGGGGGGTGCTGGCCCGGGCCGAGGTCCCCGTCCTCCTCATCCGCACCTGAGGAGAGCGGCCCCCGTGCCCTCGGCATCCCCGCCATGCGGGCGTTCTTCCCGGGTGTCAGCCGCCCGCTTCTGTTGTTTATCGTGCCTCGGCATCCCCGCCGTGCGGGCGGCCCATCCCGGCCCGACCCGCCCCCCGCCGCGCGCCGGCATGAGCGCCCGGCCATGGGTAGGCCCACAGGGGGGCGCGATCGCGACATGCGCGCGGGCGCTTGCGGATAAGCTTCGGGGGCGAGCAGGCGTGGGGCCTCTCAGGGAACGGCCCCGAGATCGAGCAGCTTCACCTTGGGGCCCTTCTCTATGGTCAGGGAGTAGGGCTCCTCTATCTCGAAGACCTCTCCGTCCAGGCTGTAGCCCTCGCGGCATTCCATATGGATGCGCGCGGCCCTCTGATTGACGAATTGCTCCCGGGGGTACGGGACCTTGTCCCCCCGCGCCCACAGCAGCTTGTGCAGGCGGGTCACCATCTTGAAAAAGGGAATGCTGGTGGCGATGACGTAGAAATCCCCCTCCCCCTCCTCGCGGAAGGCGTCGAAGGAGATGACCACCACCTGATAGCTCACGGCGAGGACGATGGTCACCTCTTCGGCGGGCATCTGGAAGCCGTCGATGTTCACCCGCGCCGGGGTGAGCCCGAAGACGTCCCGGTAGCGGGTGCGCCCGGTGGCCCCGCCGACCACGCATTTGAAGAAAAGGGCCGCCGCGGCGGCGGGCCCGCCGTTGGTCTCGCGGTAATAGACGCGGTGAAAGCGGTAGAGGGAGCCGTTGCCGAAGAGGAAGCCGTATTCCCTCTCCAGGCGGCCGCCTACCTCCCTGGTCACCTCGATGGTGGGCATCTCGACGTAGGGGAGTTCGGGCAGGCCACGCTCCGCGTCCCGGGCGGCGCGCAGAAGGTCGGTGGTCTTCCCCTTGATCTTCAGGTGGTCGGCCAGAAGGTTCATGGTCCCGCCGCGCAGCGGGTAGAGCAGGGGGATGTCCGGGGAGCCCCCCCCGTACTTGTTGATCATGTGGGTGACCGCCCGCTGCATGGTGCCGTCGCCGCCGTTTATGCACAGCAGCTTCTCCCCGCGGGAGAGCACGCGCTCGATGGCCCCGTCGATCTCCTGCATGGTCTCGGTCTCCAGCACCAGCCCATCCGGGCCGACGATCTCCGGGATGCCGAGTTTCTTATAGCGGCCGAGGCGGTTCTTTCCCGCCTCGACATTGGTGAGCACGGCTATGCCGAAGAGGAAAAAAGGCATTATGGAACATGCGCCGACATCATCGGCGCAGCGGAAAACAACCATGGCCGTCAGGACCAGTCCGGCGCAAATATAGAAAACATGATGAAGCCATTTCCGCCGCCGGCCGGCCCTTCCGCTTGTGTCTCGCATGTTCACCTGCGCGGATAGTCAACCGGATATCCCCTGTATCCTACCATCAACCGCGGCGGCGGCCAACTCTCCCTCTCCGGGGCTTTCCGCCCCAATCAACCCGGGGTGGGCCCGGCGCTGACGATGATGGCATCCCCGCGGGACTCCCACCCGAATCAACCCGGAAAGCTCCCGGCGGGACGTGTCGGAACCGGGTCCCGGGCCGCCTCGCACCGGGGGGGGGCGGCGAGCAGCCGCGGGCGTGAAAGGCCGGGACCTGACAACAAGTGCTGCTACCCGGAAGAGCCCGTATCGGTACCGGGCCTCACCTTCCGTATGCGAACCGGTCCCTTTGATGACACGTCCGGAAGAACATGTAACACCCGCGCACCGAAGGAGAGAGGGGAAGAACATGTGCCACACCGGCCCCGAAGGGGAGAGGGGAAGAACATATACCACCCGCGCCCCGGAGGGACGCCGGAAGAACACCTTCGACCCGCCTCCTGCAAGACGCTTACTTGAAGCATAAGAGAGCCCTTTGCCCCAAGAGCATGCGCCGGGAGGAAAACGTGGGGCCAGGTTTTGCAGCGGCGCTTTTCTCTAAGCAGACCGAGGTCTATAACAGCTGGTCAGTGACCTCTAATATGCCATTATATGGGCAAATAAGCGGAACAAGCAAAGAACAAGACCTGACCCCATCCGGGGAGGGCGGCTCCCGGGAGGGGAGCCGCCCTGATGGTTGAGGTCCTGCTTACGCGCCGGGGTGGAACTTCTTTCCCTTGACCTTCTCGGAGTAGCCGGCGTAGTCGAGATAGCGGGTGAGGCCGCCCATGTAGAAGGGGTAGCCGGCGCCGAAGATCATGCAGATGTCGATCTCCTCCGGGGCGCCCACCACGCCGCCGTCCAGCATCCTCCAGCACTCGTCGGCCAGGGCCTCGCTGACGCGGTCGCGCATCTCCTGGGCGTCTATCCTGCTCGGCGGGTCGGCCTGCCTCCAGAACTCGCGCACCTCGGGGTCCACCGCGCCGTCGGGCCCGTACACGCCGGGCTTCCTGCGCGCCACCAGCTCCTTGAAGTTCTCGCTCACCACGTAGCGGTCGGGGAAGGCGGCGGCCAGGGTCTCGTTGGTGTGCAGGGCGATGGCCGGGCCCACCAGGGCCAGGAGCACGAAGGGGGGCATGGGGCCGCCCATGGCCCACAGCGCGTCGTCCACGTCCTTGAAGTCGTTGCCCTCGTCCACCAGCTTCAGCGTCTCCACCATGGAGCGCAGCAGCAGGCGGTTGACGATGAAGGCGGGGGCGTCCTTGCACAGCACGCAGCGCTTGCCCAGCTTCCTGCCGAGGTCGAAGGCGGTGATGAGGGCGGGGTCGCCGGTCTTCTCCGCCTTGATGATCTCCAGCAGGGGCATGGCCGCCACGGGGTTGAAGAAGTGGAAACCCACCACGCGCTCGGGGTGCTTGAGGTCCGAGGCCATCTCCGTCACCGAGAGCGACGAGGTGTTGGTGGCCAGGACGCAGGTATCGGAGACGGACCCCTCCAGCTCGCCGTAAACCTGCTTCTTGAGGGGCATCTCCTCCAGCACGGCCTCGATGACGAAGTCGCATTCGGCCATGTCGGCGTAATCCAGAGTGGGCTCGACCAGGTTGAGCATCCAGGGCACCTGGTCCTTGTCGATGCGGCCCTTCTCCGCCTGCCGCCTTATCTCCTGCTCGATGTAGCCCACGCCCTTGTCCACGAACTCCTGCTTGATGTCCTTGATGACCACGGGCACCCTCATGCGGCGCAGGAAAAGCACCGCCAGCTGGCTGCCCATGAGGCCCGCGCCGAGTATCCCCACCTTCTTCACCGCCAGCGGAGCGCCCTCGGGCACGCCCACCGGCTTGCGGGCCCGGCGCTGGGTGAGGTCGAAGGCGTAGGCCCCCGCCTGCATCTGGGGCGAGGGGATGAGCGTGGCCAGGGCCTCGTCCTCCCGGGCGAAGCCCTCCTCTATGGTGTTGTCTCTGGCCGCGACGATGTTGTCAATGGCCATGTACGGGGCGCGGGAGCTGCCGTGCACCTTGGAGTCGGCCACGGCCCTCGCCTGCGCCACCAGGGCGTCCAGGTCGGACCAGTCCGGCTGCGGCCTCTCCACCTTCTCCGTGCCCAGGAGCAGCCCCACGGCGAAGGCAAAGGTCTTGTCGAGGAAGTCCACGGGCTCGAAGAGGCGGTCGGCGATGCCCAGCTCGAAGGCCTTCTTGCCGTTGATCATGCGGTTGTTGTTGAGCGCGTTGTGGATGATTATCTGCAGCGACTTCTCCGGTCCGATGAGCTTGGGCAGCAGGGTGGTGCCGCCCCATCCGGGGATGAGCCCCAGGAAGCACTCGGGGAAACCGACGGCGGCCGCACCCGTCGAGATGGTGCGGTAGTCGCAGGCCAGCGCTATCTCCAGGCCCCCGCCCAGGGCCACGCCGTTGACCGCCCCCACCGTGGGGTAGGGGAGGTCGAAGATGCGCTTGAAGGCGGCATGGCCGGTCTGGGCCACCTCCAGGGCCATCTCGCGCGTCTTTACCTCCGGCACCATGGTCAGGTCGGCGCCCGCGCCGAAGATGAAGGGCTTCCCGGTGAGGATGAGGGCCTTGACGTCGGGCTCGGCCTCGACGCGGTCCATGCAGGCGTTGAGGCTGGCCATCCCGCCCAGGCCGAAGCTGTTGGGCTTGCGATAGTCCTCGCCGTTGTCCATGGTCACGATGCATATCTTGCCGGCCGGCGAGTGGTTGTAGGTCTCCTTGAACTGGGTTACGAGTTCCTCGGGCATCTCCTACCTCCTTTCCTCTCTCCTCGCTAGTTCTGCACGTTCTCGAAGATGACGGCCGCGCCCTGTCCCAGGCCCACGCACATGGCGGTCAGGCCGTACTTCATCTCGGGGCGCTCGGCGAAGTAGTAGGCCAGCTGGGTCATGAGGCGGCACCCGGAGGAGGCCAGGGGATGCCCGAAGGCGATGGCGCCGCCCCAGGGGTTGAGCCTGGGGTCGTCCAGCAGCTTCATCCCGAATTCCTCCATGAACACGATGGCCTGCACCGCGAAGGCCTCGTTGAGCTCGATGACGTCCAGGTCGCCGAACTCCATCCCCGCCCTCTCCAGCACCTTCCTGGTGGCGGGCACCGGCCCGAGGCCCATGACCTCCGGCTTCACGGAGGCGAAGGCGTACTGCACCAGGCGCATCCTGGGCTTGAGGTCGTATTCCTTGACCGCCCTTTCCGAGGCCAGCAGCACCCCGGCGGCGCCGTCGTTGAGGCCGGAGGAATTGCCCGGGGTGACCCTCCCCTTGACGCGGAAGGGATAGCGCAGGCCCTTCATCTCCTCCAGGGTGGCCTCGGGACGGGGCTGCTCGTCCGCGTCGGCCACCTTCCAGCCCTCGCCGCTCCAGGTGGCCATGGGGACGATGATGTCCTTGAACTTCCCCTCGTCCAGCGCCTGCTTGGCCTTGCGCTGGCTGAGGATGGCGTACTCGTCGCATTGCGCCTGGGTGATGTGCGGGTACATGTCGTGCAGGTTCTCGGCCGTCATGCCCATGTTGAGGGCGCTCTGGTCCACCAGTTTCTCCGCCAGGAAGCGCGGATTGGGGTCCGCGCCCTCGCCCATGGGGTGATGCCCCATGTGCTCCACGCCGCCGGCGACGATGAGGTCGGCCGCGCCGACCTGTATCTCCGAGGCCCCGAAACAGGCTGAGGTCGCGCCCCCCGCGCACATGCGGTCCACCGAGCACCCCGGCGTGGTCACCGGCAGCCCGGCGAGGATGGCCGTGGTGCGGCCCATGGTGAGGCCCTGATCGCCCCATTGGGTGGAGGCCGCCCATATGTTGTCGTCGATCTTGTCCTTCGGGACCTCGGGGTTTCTCTCCAGGAGAGTCCGGATCACCTTGACCACCATGTCGTCCGCCCTGGTGTTGGCGAACGCGCCGTTCGGCCTGGCCTTGCCGAAGGCGGTACGGCAGCCGTCGACGATGTATACTTCCTGTAATTCCCTGGCCATAACTTCCCCTCCTTCTGGATGTCCGGGGCGCTACCCGCTCAGCGCCCTGCTTGCGGGAGAACTCTCAGGATGTATATATAAAGGGCCTCGGCACCCGCCGTCACGGCAGAACACCGCCATGCCGGTGGAAGGAGATGCCGTTCCCCGCCGTTCACCGCAGGTATGGGATAGAAGCCTGGAGGGAATTGCTGCGTACATTGCTGCGACCTTTTCTGTCGAGTCGGCTCCCCGCCCTCGATAATATTTCTCCAGCTGTGCCAGGAAAACGATGCGCCCCTGCCGGCCTCCTTGAAAACACAGCCGCTCGCCCCCGGCAGGGCGCCGCAACCGCCCCGGCGCCGCCTGCCGCGAGCCAATATAATATATACCCACTTGGCGGATTATCATGCCGGGCCGGGAACGCCATCCACCCCCCCGCCGCCCCGGCCCCTCCTGCTGCGGGCGGGCGCGGCAGGGGTTATCATGGGGCCATGGAAGTGGTCTTGAGGCCGCGGCGTTCACCCACCCTGCACGACTTCCCCTACCGCGGGGAGCGCCGCAAATGCTATCACAAGTGGATAATCAACGTCACCCCGCCGGGCACGGGCAATTGCGTGCACGGCTGCCTCTACTGCTATGCCAGGGACGCGGTATTCTCCCGGCGCGAGGAAGGGGGTATGGTCGTTTACTCCGACCTCGCCTCCAGGGTGGAAAAAGAGCTTGCCGCCCTCGAGCTGTGCCCCCCCATATCCATCTCCAACGTCACCGACCCCTGCCAGGATGTCCCCGAGCTGCGCCGCGCGGTGAAGGAGCTGGTGGCCGTGCTGGTGGAATGGGGGGTGAGTTTCCACGTCATCACCAAGGGGGACCCCTCCTTTCTGGCCGAGGTGGAGGGCTTCCCCGGCAAGGGGCATTTTTTTCTGGCGGTGACCGTGGAGGGACCCCCGGAGGTGCTGGGCCTGCTCTCGCCGCGGGCCCCTTCCTACCAGGAAAGACTCGAGGCCCTGCGCTGGGCATCCTCGCTGGGCCTGCCCGCCCTGGCGCGGCTGGACCCGGTTGTCCCGCCCCTGTGGCATGCCCTTTACGGGGATGGCTGGCGGGACAGGGCCCGGCAGGTCCTGGCCGACTGCGCCGCGGCCGGGGCCGGGCATGTGGTGAGCTCGAGTGGGCGCTTCACCGCTGCCACCCGGGACGCGCTGGAAGGGCTGGAGCAGCGCCTGCGGGGCGGCCGGGAAGGCCCATCTCCGCAGGCGGCGCGGCCGACTTCCCCGCACGCGTCCACCACCATGAGGGAGGACTACCCCTACGAGCGCACCGGCGCCGCAAGCGGGTATATGCTGCGCCACGGCGCGCGCCTGGACTTCCACCGCCGCATGCGGGACGCGGCTGAGGAGCACGGCATGACCTATGCCGTGTGCCAGGAACTGGCGGGGGAGGAGGCAGACACGCCGGGGCTCCCCCATTGCGAGGCCTTCCCCATGCCCTTCTCCCGCCGCGCGGGGGAGCGGGAATTCGTGCCCGTCCCCGGCTGCAGCGCCAACTGCCACCTCGGCTGCGCGGGCCGGGAGGACCCCCCGTGCGGCAACCCGGAGCTGCCTTTCCCGCGACCCTACAGGCCGTCCGCGCTCAAGCTCCCCCGCGGGCGCGGGCGGACATAACCCGACATAACCAGGGCTCCCCAGTTTCCCGACCAACACAAGCTCCCCCGCGGGAGCGCGCGGAGGTGAGGCGGCGTGGTGGGGGGATCACGCCCACAAGGACCTTGCAAGCTCCCCCGCGGGCGCGCGCGGAGGTGAGGCGGCGGGCCTCGCCCGTTTCTACGCTTTCGCTGACAAGGAATGAGCACCGCGCGTGCGGGGGCGGGAGTACATGAGGCCGGATGATTCAGTCGCATAGGTTATGAGTGCCGCGCGTACGGGGGCGGGAGGAACAAACAGGCGGGGGCTCCTGCGCCGACCGCTATGAGTACCGCGCGCGCGGAGGCGAGGCGCAAGGGACGATTCGCCGGACTCGGTGTTTGTGCTGTCGGGGGAAGCGCGCAAGGCCGGAGGCCGGGCGCCTGGCCCCAGAGGCATAAGGAAGGAGGCGCCGTAGCGCCTCCTTCAAAAAGGGCTATAAGCCACCGGCGGATAGGGCTATTTCAGGGGGTGGAATGTGCTGATTCCATCTCATGCTATAGGGCATATGGGGTTGGCCGGCAGCTTATAGCGTAGGGCTTTTCAATGTTCAAAAAAATTCAGCCCCGCATGGGGCGTTATCACACCAAGATACGCTCCCACCCGTTGACTCGAAACTATCAGACTTGAAAATGCGTGTCAAGTAAATCGTGAACGCGCAATGAAAATTGGGTTGACATATGTCATCCAGCATCCGCTCACGCCTGGCCCGAGATACCTTTCCTGGACATCTTTCCGGCTTCCCGCTTGAGCTTCTTCGCCGCCCGGTGGGCGCTGCGCCTCTCCCTCCAGCTCTCCGAGAACAAGGCCTGCTGCCCAGGCTTCCCCCCCGTCCCTTTCCTCTTTACGGCCAGCCTCAGGCGCCGCGTCTCCAGGGCCTTCTCCACCCTCGCCAGCACCCGGCGCGACAGCTCCTCCAGCTCCTCCGCCACCCCTTCCCTCCTGGGGATGAGGCGCAGCTGCACCGGTTCCGGCGCCTCTTCGCGGTAAACGAAGGGCAACCTCTTGTTGTACAGGGACTCCGCGGGCACGAGGACCTTAAGCACCTCGGGGGCCACGCTGAGGTTGATGACCTTGCCCGCCTCGAACCTGTAAACCTCGCCGTCTATCTGGGCAAAGGTATCCGATTTGCACTCCACGCGCATCTCCCGCACCCGATAATAGGAGATGAGCCTGGAGAAGCCCTGCCTGCCGCCCATGCAGGCGAAGCCGAATAGCACCAGCCCGTAGACGTTGGGCATCTCCCTGCCCACGGTGAGATCCAGCAGGCCGTCGTTCATGCGTGCGTTGGGGTTGATGCGGATGTAACGCCCGAAGACCGGGGCGTTGCAGAGGATGGAGATGAGCACCTGGTCCTCGAAGGTCTGATCCTCGTAGTCGAAGCGGACGCTGTATGTCTTGCGCTCCTCCAAAAAGCATATCCGCAGCCCGCTGTAGAAATAGGCCGGGATGCGGAACCTCTTCCACCTGTAGGCGCCGTCGGCGATCTCGGAGTCGACCCCGAGCCCCCAGGTCACGGCGGCGTAGCGGTCGTCGTAGCGGATGAGGTCGATGGTGCGGGTGGAATCGCCCAGGATGGCGCGCAGCGCCTGCTCCTTGTCCTTGCGGTTGTAACCCATGTTGCAGGCGAAGTCGTCCGCGGTGCCGGCCGGGAACATGGCCAGCTTGAGGTCGGCCGAGGGCACCTTCATGATGCCGTTGATGATCTCGTTGGTGGTGCCGTCGCCGGAGACCGAGACCACGACGTCGAAATCCTCGGCCCACTTCACCACCATCTCCTCGGCGTGGCCCGCCCGCTCGGTGAAGAGGAAGGCGTATTCCACCCCGGCCTTCTTCAGCCGGTTGAGCAGCCAGATGCCCTCCTCCTGGGCCTTGCCGCCGCGGGAGACGGGGTTCACAATAACCAGGTATCTCCTGTTTTCCTGGGCTCCTTCGGGCATTCCTTACCCCCAGATCGAGACCGCCGGTAGATTATACTAGCACGGGCTAAAATGGCGGGCAAACCGATGCGCCGCGCACCATGCCATCAGGGTCATCCCACGCCGCGGGAAAAGAACATAGAAAAAACATATAATATATTCCACTCTGGCGCATGCGAGTGAAGGAGGGATCGCAGTTGAAGATAGCCGTGACCGGTAAGGGAGGGGTGGGCAAGACCACGCTCGCGGGCGGGCTGGCCCGACTGCTCGCCGACGAGGGATACAACGTGGTGGCCGTGGACGCGGACCCGGACGCCAACCTGGCATCCAGCCTCGGCATCCCCGCCGAGGACATGGCCGCAGTGGTGCCCATCGCGAACATGAAGGAGCTGGTGGCGGAGCGCACCGGATCCAAGCCGGGCACCTTCGGCACCTATTTTAAGATGAACCCCAAGGTGGACGACCTGCCCGAGGCCCTCTCCAGGGAATACGCCGGGGTGCGGCTGCTGGTGATGGGCACGGTCAAGGAGGGCGGCGGGGGCTGCGTATGCCCGGAATCGGTCATGCTCAAGGCCCTGCTGCAGCACCTGCTGCTCGCGCGCGACGATGTGGTCATACTGGACATGGAGGCCGGCCTGGAGCACCTGGGGAGGGGCACCGCGGGGGCCGTGGACGCCATGGTGGTGGTCATCGAGCCGGGGATGCGCAGCGTGCAGACGGCGGAGACCATACGCAAACTGGCCTCCGACCTCAAGATCCGCCACATCTACGTGGTGCTCAACAAGGTGCAGGACCCCGAGGAGGAGGAGGTCATGAGGGGCCGCCTGGGCGAGCTGCCCTACCTGGGGTCCGTCTCCTTCAACCAGAACATCCGCCGCTCCGACCTCGAGGGGAGCAGCCCCTACGACGCCGACCCCGCCTTCGTGGACGAGGTACGCGCCATCAAAGAAAAGCTCTTCCGGGAACTGGCGGAGGAGGGCTGATGTTTCCCGTAGTCGCAAAGGACCGGCTCGCCGATACCGTTTACTCCCTCGCCGTGCATGCCCCCGACATCGCCCGCCGCGCGCTCGCGGGGCAGTTCGTTATCCTGCGCGTGGACGAGACGGGCGAGCGTTTTCCCCTCACCCTGTGCGACTGGTCCGCCAGCGAGGGCTGGATACGGCTGGTCCTGCAGGTGGTGGGGCGCTCCACCCGCAAGCTCAGCCTCTTGCATCCCGGGGACTTCATACTCGACCTCGTGGGGCCCTTGGGCCGGCCGGCCGAGATGTGCTCCGGCGGCCACGTGGTCTGCGTGGGGGGAGGCGTGGGCATAGCCGCCATCTACCCCATCTGCCGCTCTCTGCGCGAGGCGGGGAACCGCGTCACCGGCATACTCGGGGCCCGCGGCGCCGACCTGCTCATCCTGGAGGAGGAGATGGCCGCGGTCACGGACGAGCTCGTGCTCACCACCGACGACGGCTCGCGCGGCATCAAGGGCCGCGTGACCTGGGCCCTGGAGGAAAGGCTTAAAAGGGAACCGGTCGACCTGGTCATAGCCATCGGCCCCGCGGTGATGATGAAGTTCTCCTGCGCCGTCACCCGTCCCTTCCGGGTTCCCACCAGGGTCAGCCTCAACTCCATCATGCTGGACGGCACCGGCATGTGCGGGACCTGCCGCTGCGAGGTGGAGGGGAAGACGCGTTTCGCCTGCGTGGACGGGCCCGAGTTCGACGGCCACGCCGTGGACTGGGACCTGCTCCTCTCCCGCCTGGGCCAATACAGGGAGGAAGAGGAGATAGCCCGCAACCTGCCCTGAGAGAGGACCTCCACCGCTCATGCGCGTACTCATCGCCCCCGACAAGTTCAAGGGCTCCCTGGACGCCGGCGAGGCGGCGGCGGCGATTGCGCGCGGCTTCCGCGCGGGGTGGCCGCAGGCCGAGGCGGCAGCCTGTCCCCTGGCCGACGGGGGCGAGGGAACCATGCAGCTCCTGGTGGAGGCCACCGGCGGCAGGACGCTGGGCTGCGAGGTCACCGGGCCGCTGGGAGAGCGCAGGACGGCCCGGCTGGGCATCCTGGGGGACGGCAGGACGGCGGTGGTGGAGATGGCCGAGGCCTCCGGACTGGCGCTGGTGCCGCCCGAGAGGCGCGACCCCCGCTTCACCACCACCGCGGGCACCGGCGACCTCATCCGCTGCGCCCTCGACCGCGGGCTGCGACGCATCATCGTCGGCATCGGGGGGAGCGCCACCAACGACGGGGGGGCGGGCATGGCTGCGGCCCTGGGGGTGCGCTTCCTCGACCACCGCGGCGAGGAGCTGCCCGGCGGCGCCATCCACCTCAACGACCTGGAGAGCATAGACCCCTCCGGCCTCGACCCCCGCATGCGGGATACCGCCGTCGTCGCGGCCTCGGACGTGGCCAACCCGCTGCTGGGGGAGAGCGGCGCCTCGTTTGTTTACGGCCCCCAGAAGGGGGCGGGGGAGGACGACGTCGAGCTGCTGGAAAGAGGCCTGGAGCGGCTGGCGGAGGCGGTCTCCTCGCGCATCGCGCCGGGGATGGAGGGGAGGCCAGGGGCGGGAGCCGCCGGCGGCCTTGGCTTCGGGCTCATGGCTTTCCTCTCCGCGCAGATCCGCCCCGGCATCGAGGTGGTCATGGAGGCGGTGGGGTTCGAGCGCAAGCTCGCGGGCTGCGACCTGGTCATCACCGCTGAGGGCAGGCTGGACGCCCAGACCGCCCACGGCAAGACGGTGGCCGGCGTGGCCCGGGCCGCGCAGCGCCGCGGCATACCCGTCCTCGCCCTGGCCGGAGAGGTAGCCGAGGGCGCCGAGGAGCTGCGCGAGATGGGCGTAACCGCCCTGCTGGGCATCGCCCGCGGCCCCATGAGCCGGGAGGAGAGCATGCGCCGCACGAGCGAGCTGCTCGAGCACGCCTCCCGTCAAATCGCCTCCCTGCTGGCGGCGGCGCAAGGCTGAGCGGGGGATGCGCGGCCCGCGGGATGGCATGCGTCAACGGCGCTGGCGGGCGCTGTGATATAATCGGCTCGTGAGCGTAAGTCCTGCATAGGCGGTGTTTGATCATGTGGCGAAGAGGATGGTTCGCCGTATTTTTTGCGGAAAAAGGCGCGGCATCATGACCTCGCTCATCGACCCCTATTCGAGGCCTATCGACTACCTGCGCCTCGCGGTCACCGACCGCTGCAACCTGAGATGCGTGTACTGCATGCCCCGGCAGGGGGTGCCGCTGCTCCGACACGAGGACATCCTCACCTACGAGGAGATGGTGCGCTTCCTGCGCATCTCGCTGCGGGCGGGCATCAGCAAAGTACGCCTGACGGGGGGAGAGCCCCTGGTGCGCAAGGACCTGGACGTCCTGTTGAGGGAGCTCTCCTCCCTGCGCGAGGGGGTGGACATCTCCCTGACCACCAACGGGACCCTGTTGGCCGGGCAGGCGGAGAAGCTGGCGGCGGCCGGCCTGAAACGGGTCAACGTGAGCATCGACTCCCTCGACCCCGACGTCTACAGGCGCATAACCCGCAACGGGGAGCTGAGAGACGCCCTCGCGGGGGTGGAGGCGGCCATGCAGGCGGGCCTGGCGCCGGTGAAGATAAACGTGGTGGTGCTCGAGGGCCTGTACGATGAACTGGAGGGCTTCGTGGACCTGGTGCGGCGCCTGCCCGTGCACGTACGCTTCATAGAATACATGAGCCCCTGCGGCATGTTCGACGACTCCTATTACGTCTCCGCCCGGGACATCATGCGCCGCCTCAGCGAGCACGGCGAGCTCACGCGCTCGCACCTGCCTCCCCTGGGGGCGGGGCCCGCCCGTTACTACACCCTGCGCGGGGCCCGCGGCAGCATCGGCTTCATCACCCCGGTGAGCTCGCACTTCTGCCCCCAATGCAACCGCCTGCGCCTCACCGCGGACGGCAAGATGAAGCCCTGCCTCTTTTCGCAGGACGAGGACGACGTGCGCGAGATCCTGCGCAGCACAACGGACGACGGGCCGGTGCTGGAGGCCATCCGGCGCACGCTGGCGAAGAAGCCGCGCGACCACGGCGGCTTCCCGCAGTCACCGGGACGGAGCATGTCCCAGATAGGAGGATGAGGTGGCGGCGGAGAGCGGCGGAGGGAAGGAGAAGCTGACCCACCTGGACGAGAAGGGGCATGCGCGCATGGTGGACGTCTCCGCCAAGCGATCCACGGCGCGCACGGCCACCGCCCGGGCCAGGGTGACCATGCGCGAAGAGACCTTGGACCTCATCCTGGCCACGGGCATCGAGAAGGGGGACGTGCTGGGCACGGCGCGCATCGCGGGCATCATGGCCGCCAAGAAGACCAGCGAGCTCATCCCCATGTGCCACCCCATCGCCATCACCGCGGTGGAGATGGTCTTCGAGGCGGACAGGGAGTCCTCGACCATAACCGCCGTCGCCACGGCCAGGACACGAGACCGCACCGGCATAGAGATGGAGGCGATGACCGCGGCCGCCGTGGCCGCCCTCACCATCTACGATATGTGCAAGGCCGTGGACCGCACCATGACCATCGCCTCCGTGCAGCTGCTCAAGAAGTCCGGAGGCAGGTCGGGAACGTTCATGCGTGAGAGGGAGTAAGGAGAAAAGATGGGCAAGGGCGAGATCGTCGCCGTGTGCATGAGCGCGGAGAAACACGTCCAGAAGGAGGCGGTCGAGGAGGTCTTTCTGGTCGAGGATAAGGGCGTCGAGGGAGACGCTCATTTCGGTTTCGGCCACCGCCAGGTCAGCCTGCTCGCGGACGAAAGCGTGGAGAAGATGCGGGCCAGGGGCCTCGCCGACCTGCGCCCCGGGGCCTTCGGCGAGAACCTGGTCACCCGGGGCATCGACCTGCTATCCTTCGCCGTGGGCGACCGCCTGAGGGTCGGGGACAAGACGCTCCTGGAGGTGACCCAGATAGGCAAGGAATGCGTGGAGCGCTGCGCCATCTATTATGCGGCCGGCGACTGCATCATGCCCCGCGAAGGCATCTTCGTGCGCGTGCTCGAGGGGGGAAAGGTAAAGCCCGGCGACGAGATAAGGGCGCTGCGGGCGATGGCGGCATACCGCGTGGCCATCCTCACGGTGAGCGACAAGGGCTCGGGCGGCGAGAGGGAGGACCTCTCGGGCGCCGCGCTGCAGGAGGCGGTGCTGGGGATGGGTTGGCGAGTGGAGGCCCGCGACATCGTCCCCGACGAGCTGGGCGAGATCGAGGCCAGGCTGCGCCATTACTGCGACGACATGGGGGTGGACCTGGTCCTGACCACCGGCGGCACCGGGCTGAGCCCGCGCGACCTCACGCCCGAGGCCACGCGCCGCGTGATCCACCGCGAGGCGCCCGGCTTTGCCGAGGCCATGCGGGCGGCGTCGCTGCGCGTCACCCCCCACGCCATGCTCTCCCGCGCGGCGAGCGGTATCCGGGGCGGCACGCTCATCATCAACCTCCCGGGCAGCCCGCGCGGCGCCAGCGAGAACCTGGAGGTGATACTCCCCGCGCTTCCCCACGGCCTCGACAAGCTGCGGGGGGACGGGGGAGAATGTGCGCAGCCGTGAACTCGCGGGCGCGCACGAGGCGTTGATGTGCCATAATCCGCCCGGCCCGGACAGGAGGCGCGGGGGGGACGGAGGCAGCCCGGCCGAGCGCCACCGGGCCGATTTGAAAAGGATGTTGAAAACGGTATAATAACTCTGTCTTTTGCCCTTAGGGAGCATGACCGAGACGTTGCATCGCCGGAGGTTATAGTGCTGACCAGAAGATTCACTAAACTGATCGAGACCAGGGCGGATAAGGTGGCTAAGCTCTGGCTGAGGGAAGTAAAGCAATCGAGACATACGCCGACCTATCATCATTTCCCCGAGGAACTCCTCTTCGAGCGCGCCATGGCGGTGTACGAAAGGCTGAGTTACTGGTTGAGCCCGGAGACCAAGAAAGAGGAGATCCGGCACTTCTACATGAACCTCGGTCAGCGCCGCTTCCAGGAGGGCTTCAAGCTGGAAGAGGTCACCATGGCCCTTATCCTGCTCAAGCGTTACCTGTGGCTGGAAGTGATATCGGAAGGACTCACCCAGACCAACCTGGAGCTCTATCAAGCCCTGGAGCTCAACAACCAGGTGGTGCTCTATTTCGACCGCGCTATCTACTACACCACCATGGGCTACATGGAGGCCATGGAAGCAGCCAAGGCGATGGGCTGAGCCCCCCCCGCCCGCATCTGCGGCAAACGCCGCCTGTTTCCCTTGCAGGCCACCCTCCCACCGGTATTTCCCTTGCCCCCCGGAGGCGACTTGGCGCGGCGCACAGGGTCCGGGCCCGGGAGGGATGGCGGAGGCCCGTAAACGGGGTGCCGATGAGGCATGGAGAGGCCGGGCGGGGCCGGGCGCGTCGAGGGGGTCATCCCACCGGCGGGCAGCGGTGGAGTATAATGAATGCGTCATGAGAGAGAAGGCGATAGTGAAAAGTAAGGCTACCAGCGTCGATTACACCCTGCGCAAGCGGTCGCTGCTTCGCGACTACCGCTGCGGTCGGCTGTCGGTTTACGACGTTTGCGATGCCCACCCGGAGATGCGCCGCATCGCCGTGAACGTGGGCGAGGATACCAGCTGCATGTGCCCGGTATGCAAGCGGGAACGCCTGCGGCTGCTCAACTTCGTCTTCGGAAACGAGCTCGACGGCGACAGCGGCCGCGTCTTCCCCTCCAGCGCCATCTTCAACGGCCTGAGGGAGAGATACCGGGAATTCACCTGTTACGTCGTGGAGGTATGCACGGGATGCAACTGGAACCACCTGGTGCGCAGCATCCGCTTCGAGAATACGGGAGGTGAGTGAGAATGTGCGAGTCACACGCCTACATGCTCGAGGGCGATGAAGAGCGGCTGATCATGGAGGACGTCATCGACATCAGGGAGGAGGGCGGCAAGGTCACCCTCTCAAACATCATCGGCGAGGAGAGCGTCCTCGACGCCGAGGTGGCGGCCATAACCCTCCTCGAACACAAGGTCCTGCTCCGCTCCACCCACGCCCACCCCTGACCCGGATGGGGCCTTGACCCGGATGGGGTCAGGTCTTGTTCTTTGCCTGCTCCGCTATCTTCCCAGTTCGC
>CAZEAU010000024.1:0-34266 GCA_964510515.1 uncultured Actinomycetota bacterium
TAACCTATCACCCGATGTCCCTTCTGGGGTCAACCCCGGATAGTGCCATTAGCGGCGTTCATCTCAGGTGTCCCTTCCGGGGTCAACCCAGGATAGTGCCATTAGCGGCGTTCATCTCAGGGGTCGAGCCGATATGGGTAATGGTTGGAATTAGCCGTTGCCACCCCCGGGGTTTGCCCCGGTTAACCTATCACCCGATGTCCCTTCTGGGGTCAACCCCGGATAGTGCCATTAGCGGTGTCCCTTCCCAGGGTTGACCCCGGACAAGCCGCCGACGCTCATCTTGCGTCCCTTCCTAGGGTTGACCCCGGGTATGCCAGCCGCCGACGCTCATCTTGCGTCCCTTCCCAGGGTTGACCCCGGGTATGCCACCGCGGCTTAAGGGCGCACGGCCCAGGCGTCGAAGAACTTGCGCAGCACGCTCCGGTACCAGTCATTGTCGACGGTCTTGAAGGCGCAGTGGCCGCCCCTTTTCAGTATCCAGGTCTCGAAGTGGGGGTTGTCCCCCTTGGCCCGCAGGTTTATCTCCGCCTGCTCCACCGGCACGATGGGGTCATCCTTGGCATGGATGTGCACGGTGGGTATGCGGATGCCGGCGGTGTAGCTGCTGGGCGAGGCCTTGAGATAGGTCTCGTCCTCGTCCACGCCGTAAAACTCGCAGGCGGCCGTGAACATGCCGGTGAAGTCGCTTAAGTGGGAATAACCCTCCCAGCCGCGCAGCTTGAGGAGCAGGCATGCCTTGAAGACCGGGTACATGAGGAAAAAGGGCTGCCACGGCAGGGGGAACCTGGAGATATGGCTGATCATGCCCCGCGCATCGCCGGTTCCGTTCCAGGCGAGAACCCCGCCGGTTATGTGTTCCCCGCCATCCATGCCCGCCGCGATCATGGAGGCCGCCGCCCCCATGCTGTATCCGGAGACGCCCACCGTGGTCACCTGCGCGAAGGAGCCCAGGTAGCGGGCCGCCGCCACCACGTCCTCGCCCTCCTTCCATCCGCCGGTGACCATGACACCGCTCATGTAGCGGCTCTCGCCGAAGCCGCGCGTGTCCAGGGTGAGCACGTTGTAATCCCATGCCCGGAAGGCCTCCAGCGCCACGCTGCGGATATAGTCCTGGTTCTTGCTGCCGAAGACGCCGTGGCAGAAGATGAGCCCCGGCCTGGGCTTATCGTCGGGGTGCAGGGCAAGCATGCCCGCGATGGGTGTCCCGTCCAGGGAGGGAAAAACGACGGAGCGGAACTCGCGCGGGTACGGGTACAGCTTGCAGACGGTCGCCTGCTGGGTATCGAGAAACATCGGGAGCACGTCCTTGGTGAAGCCTAAGGATGTGCTCGTCCGCCCTCCGAGCGGCATGGGCTTGAAGGGTATTTTCTTCAGCTCATCCATCACCTCAGCAAGCGATTTTCCGTCAAACGTCCGTTTCATGACGTACCTCCCTCTCAAGCTATGGGGTCTGCCTGTCAGCATCCATCATATACTCAGCGCTGGCCAGCATTCCACAGGCGGTGAGGAATGTTATGGTCCCTTGAGGGGCGCGTGCGTATGCGCCAGAGCTCCCCTCGCGTTCACCGTATTTTTTGCCCCCTGGGATCTGCGACAAGCGTTTCGCAGGCGGAGACACACGAGCAATCGCATAATGTGCGCCGATGTCCCTTCTGGGGTCAACCCTGGGTTGTGCCATTACCGGTGTCCCTTCTGGGGTCAACCCTGGGTTGTGCCATTAGCGGCGTTCATCTCAGGGGTCGAGCCGATATGGGTAATGGTTGGAATTAGCCGCTGCCACCCCCGGGGTTTGCCCCGGGTACCCCATCACCCGATGTCCCTTGCGAGGGTTGACCCCAAGAGTGCCTGGATAGTGCCATTGCAACAGCTGCGTGTTTGTGGTTGCCCTTTTTCTGGCACAGGCGAGGGTTGACCACGGCTATGCCGCCTGCTGTTGCTTATGTCCCTCCGAGGGTTGACCCCAAGAGTGCCGCCACGGCTGTTAGGAGGGGCCGCTAGAAGGGGAGGGGCCAGGTCTTGCTGTGTCCGATTTCCTTCAGCGGAACAAGCTCTATAAAGCCTGGTCATAGAGCTCGAAACTAGAAAGATACGGTAATTCTAGCGGAGCAAGCAAAGATCAAGACCTGACCCCATCTGCTCCATGCAAGGCATGTGGCAATTGGCGCTGCCGTCTTGTTTACATTAAAGGAAAGCCTTGCAGGTTGCCGATGGTGATAGCGCCTGCTCGAGCCGTCTAAAGGATGTGGGGAGATAGAAGATGAAACGCTCTGTGGTCCTGTTAGCCATATCTCTTGTCGTTGCTATAGCCATTGGAGCGGGTGCCGGTTTCATTTGGCACACATATCGCAATAACTCTGGCGGCTCATCCTCAGGCGAAATGGGCCCCGAAACCGACGATATGATGACGCTTAATCTGTACTTCATCCGGTCAGAGGAAGGGCAGTCCTACCTGGAGATGCTGCAAAGAGAAGTGCAAAGCAGCGAACTGCCGCCACGGCAGGCAATTATTGAGCTGATTCGAGGCCCGCAAGGAGAAGGAGGGCTAAAGCCGGTGCTGCCGCCCTCGGTACAAGTCTTAGACATTCGCATAGAAGGCGGGGTTTGCGTCCTCGACTTGAGCAAGGAGGCAATCACCTGCGCCAACCAGATTGGCCCTAGCGCTACTACTGAAGAGATCGTACTTGGAGCTATTGCAAATACGCTCACCGAATTTGAAGACATACAGCAGGTACGGCTGTTGATAGAAGGAGCTCAGTCGGGCCTGATAGATGGCCAGCAGATAGAGAGCTTCTGGGGTCACATCAAACTGCCCGCTCTGTTAAGCAGAGACGCCAGCATTATTGGGAGAAGGCCTATCCAGCCACCCAAATGGAGCAGCATTGACCGCATCAACCTGGCCGAAGCCTGGGGTTGGCAAGAGATCATCCGCGGTAACCAGTCTTCGCCTCGGCTTGCATTCACTTTTGATGGGGGAGCATCTAACTCTGCTGCAGCATCCATTCTGGATACCTTGGCGGATATGAGAGTAAGCTCTACCTTTTTCCTCACCGGTGAATTCATTGAAAAATATCCTGACACTGTGAGCAGGATATTGAAAGAAGGGCATGAGGCAGGTAACCATACGTATAATCACCCTGACTTTGTTAGAACCAATGAGAGTCTGAGTGACCAGATAGCAAGAACCGAGACAGCCTTCGCAGGATTTAGCGGCCTATCGCTCAAACCTTACTTTCGCTTCCCTTATGGTAGCCGCAATGCGGCACTATTGAATGAATTGAATGCTCTGGGCTATCTGAGCGTTTTCTGGACTGTAGATAGCTTGGGCTGGCAGAACGGAATGTCAGCCGAATCCGTATATAACAGGGTCATGAACGGAGCGGGTCCGGGTGTCATAGTCTTGATGCACCTCGACCCCCTTGCTGACGCACAAGCTTTGCCCGGCTTAATCCGAGATCTACGGTCAAGGGGTTATGAGATAGTCTCTCTGACCGAATTGCTTTCCCCCGGCCCATAACGCATTGCGGTCCTTTTAAAGCCAGCGGCCACAACCTCCGCATGTAAGGGCTTCACTTATATATGTCCACCACAACACACATGGACGACATCCTGTCTGCGGACTCTGTGCTCATAACCGGCTGGAGTGCGAAGGGTCTCTTCCCAGATAATACTATTATAAAAGCCGCTTTCCCGCTGCCCCCGTGCACTCCCTGGATAGCCCTCACTATAGGATCATTTACCGGCTCGCTCTGCCCGGCGAAGGGAGTATCGTCTGCCGCATTGATGTTATCTATAGTCACCTTGATCCCGCCTTCTGAAGAAGACCATCCTGCCGTAGCCACTGGGCAATTTGACGTCGGAGATCCGTTATAATTCCTGATCTCGAAGACTACCCTGTAGAATCCCGCAGCATCGTGCGGCGCATGACGCACATCTTTTATGCGCATGCTTCCGGAGGCGCCTCCGATAGTCTGAATGTCCACCAAGCCAGAAGGACCTTTATCAGACCCCCTACCCGCACCACCGCTCCCAGATTTGACCACGTCCACCCAAACGGTAGAGCCCCTCTCCACCTTCTGTCCTGCAGCGGGGGTCTGGGCAATAACCTCCCCGGGCGAATATCTGTCTGATGTCACCACGCTACGCTGAATCTCAAGGCCCAGTTTATCTGCCTGGGACTTGGCTCTTTCCCAGGATATCCCTTCAAGGTCAGGCATGGTGACCCTTGAGAAGGAGAGTAACAACACCATGGTCACAATGCCTCCCGCTACAAACAGAACAGCGGCAGCGATGATAGCCGCGAGTACCGGGGCAGAAAGACGCCTGCGGGCTATAGTAAGGGATTCCAGGGGGGGCGGCTGTACATCCCCGGGGGCGCGCAGTACCGTTGCTTCTTGCACTGCGGCGGGGGCGGCATCGGGAGTGGCAGAAGGCAAAAGTATGGTGGGGGAAGCAGCAGGGACGGCGGAGCAGGAGTGGGAGCGCAGGTCATTCGCAAGCTCTGCTGCCTCCTGGTAGCGGGCTGCCGGATCTTTGGCGCATGCCCGCTCCACCACTCCTATTATCCATGCAGGCAGATCTGGGCGGACTGAGGCCAGGGGTGGAAGGGTCTCATGCACTACTTTATACATCACAGAGGTTATTGAGTCGGCCGCGAAGGCCTTGACTCCTGCCAAGAGCTCATAGAGGACCACCCCCGAACTGAATATATCAGTGCGGCTGTCAACTCTATCCCCCCTTACTTGCTCGGGACTCATATAGCTGGGAGTGCCTATTACTGCGCCAACCTGGGTCATTGTAGACGAGCCCATCACCCGGGCGATGCCGAAGTCGGTGACCTTGACCGTCCCGTCTGGCAACAGGAAGATATTCTCCGGCTTGATATCCCTGTGTACCACCCCCCGAGAGTGGGAGTATGCCAGTGCATCGGTCACTTGGCTGATGATATCGGCGGCTCGCTCGGGAGACTGCGGATCCCCTGAGATGACTTGGTCCAGCGTAATCCCTTCAAGATATTCCATGGAGATGAGCTGCTGGTCTCCGATCTCGCTGATGTCGTAGATGATTACGATATTGCGATGAGAGAGCCTGGCTGCAGCTTGGGCCTCCCGATAAAAGCGCTCCGTTGCTTCGTGCTTCTCCCTTTCCGATAGGTTGGGGTTAAGGGTTAGATATTTCAGGGCTACCTGTCGCTTCAAGATGTTGTCGTCCGCAAGCCACACCTCTCCCATGGCACCACGGCCGATGCAAACAATGGTTTTGTATCTATCTTGTGAGCTCATCAAGAGTTCACCACCATAAGCTGTCCCCGTATCCATGAAGCGCTTGTTGCCAAAGTACATCCATTATAGTCCACTGGATATTTTATCTATTGATTTATTATGTAATCATATAAACAGCCCCCTTCATCAACATCCTACCAGCACACATAATCACAGGCCTTCGAGGCAGGTCATTATCCCCTCCACGATTCCCTCGGCGATGGCCTGGCGGTTGGAGTCCGCGAACGACTGGTTGTTCTCTATGGTAAAGGTCGGCACCCTGCTCCAGACGTCGTAACTGAAGATGGGCCCGTAATTGCCGGTGCCGGTAGCGCCACGGTTCTCAACAATAGTCCCTCCATCTCCTGTCCCGTATTTCTCCCGCATGAACGAGACCATGGCGGCGTGGAAGACCTTGGCCAGCCTCTCGCTCTCCTGCTGGACCAGGGGATCGATGTACGCCCTCCTGCCGGAATCCGAATTAGCCTTCCACCCCAGTTCGCCCGCCCCGGGGTAGAAGGTGCTGGGCAGGGATATTCCCGGGTCGGTGTGTATGTGCAGTATCAACGTCGCGCCGGCCTCGTTGGCGATGACCGCCCTCTGCTTCAGGTCGGCGGGGTCGTATACGCTCTGCTTGGTCATCACCACCCTCACGCCCCTCGCCTCCAGCGCGTCCCTGGCCTTGAGGGCGATGTCGAAGACTATCTGTATCTCGGGCTCGTTGGCCCAGTCCTGGGTGTTAAGGCCGGTCTCTTCATCGATATTGTAAGGCGTGTTCGCGTGCCCGGGGTCAAGGCAGACGACCGCACCCCCGTGCCTGGCTGCCCCTTTCTTGGCGACTGCCAGGGCCACAGTGCTCCCGACCCGGGCCTCCTCTCCCACCGCGGGCTCCTGCCTGGCGACGATACCGTCGGCGTAAGCCGCGTTATACTCGTAGTTCACGGAGGCGGATATGCCCAGCCTTTCCAGCTCCGCCCTTGCATCCGCCTCGGTCATTCCGACCAGGTCGGGCATGGTAACCCTGCTCCCTTGCCCTCCCCCGCTGACGACAACGTTTATATTGCCGCTTTCGCCCAGGGCCGTCCCAGGTTCGGGGTACTGGGAGATGATGGTGCCCTCGGATTCCTGGCCGTACCGCACCTCCGCCACCTCCAGGGTGAAGCCCTCGCTCTCCGCTCTAGTCCTGCCGTCCTCGAGGCTGAGCCCGACGAGGTCGGGGGCTTCCCTGGCGGAAGGGCCGCACGCGATGAAGCCGAGTGCAAAGGCAAGGAGAAAGCCCAATACCAGTACAGCCGGGAACCAGTGACGGGTCATCTTCTTGCTTTCAGAATGCATCATCATGATTCACCTAACCCGTTCAACCGTACAAAGTGATCAGGCATATCTTTCTAGTTTATACAATATGATCGTCATCAGTATGCTGGATGACCTCGCCGCAGGTGAGGCGTGCCCGGCCCATGGCCCCCCGCCCGATCTCGTTCAATGTGCGGTAGTGGCGCATGCGAGCTTCCAATATCAATCCCCCCTCGCGCATAAACCACATAATGGCAGCTTTTACAACCAATTATGGGCGATATCAGAATGCGCAGCCCGTCCGTAAAGTTCTCGCCATATTATTCCTTGAGTGTTGAATACCGGAGGCATATAATACAGTAAACCAGAGGGCATCAAAGGAATCGCTTGTGGGAAACGATACGTCTCAATATGCAAGGTTGGGCTATGGGCTGAGGAGCGCCGCGGGGGCGAGAGCCCTGAACGAAGACAGCGCTTTCATCAAGGAATACACGGGAAGGGCGAGGCAGCAGCGCTACCTCTGCATGGGGGCTGTCGCCGACGGCATGGGAGGGCATCAGGCCGGAGAGGTGGCCAGCTCTACCGCGGTGCAATCGCTCTTCGAGGAGTTCAACGCCCAGAAAATCTCTTATGACAGGGATCCGGAGATGGACACCAGGCAACTACTCTACCAGCTCTTCTCCCTCGTCAATACCACCGTTTACGACATCGCAAAACGCGATAACAAACTGAAAGGAATGGGGACGACCCTCACCGCCTTTCTGGCCGAGGCCGGTAGGGCGTACGTGGCACACGTGGGAGATTCCCGCGCCTATCTCATCCGCAGCGGCTCAATAAGCCAGATGACGGAGGACCACACCCTGGTCCAGGACATGGTGCGGGGCAAGATCATAACCCGCAAGCAGGCGGAAGCCAGGTCCGACCGCAACGTGATCACCCGTGCCATAGGCGTGGACCCAACCGTCGAGGTGGACGTCATCTCCTTTCCCATTCATACCGGGGACATCCTCTTTTTGTGCTCCGACGGCCTTTACGACGTGGTCGGAAACCACGAGATACTCATCGCCCTGGCCAAGTCCGATAACCTGCAGGCCGCGTGCCAGGAACTGGTTCAGCATGCCCTGGACCATGGAGCCTCGGACAACGTCAGCGCGGTGGCGTGGGCGGTACCTGATTTAGGCGAGATGCAGCGGCAGGCAGCGGTGGCGAGACCGGACAGGACCACGACCGGCACCGTAGTGCTCCCACCGGAGAGAGCTTACAACAAAGGCATGCAAAGGCCCCTGGTCGTGGAAAAGAAGGCAGACAAATGGGTCCTCGCCGCTGTCTTCACCGTCGTCATCATCGCCGGCTTCGTCCTCGGCTGGCTCATCGCCGGATGGGTAAAAGGTAACGGTGAAGAAGGCAGCAAGCAGCCTGATGCCGAATCAGAGATGCACGGTGAAGGGACAGGCGCGAAGCCTGATCTGGTTACGAGCCTGCGCGAGGATACGGATATACTGATCATGAACGCCCAGGGTTCCCAAGGCCAGGCAGCTGTGGCAAAACAAAAGCTCGAGAACTTGGGCTATAAAATGGTAAGAGTCGGTGATGCGGAAAATACGAGGGAAACGACTATCTTTTTCGAATCACTCGATAATGACAAAGTGAATGTACTGATCGATGATCTTGGCATGGTGCCTCCCACCAAAAAGATTGATCCCGAGCTTGTCAGGAGCTGGGGGGTTGATATCATCGTTGTTCTTGCTGCCGGTTGGGACCGCCATTAGCCTCCCGCTTTCAGACTGTTGTATTGAGCCTGGAAGCTCGGCAGGAGGGCGTTGTAGGAGTCCTTGGGAGCTACGCCCCTGTTGAAGGCGGACACATGGTCTCCACCTGATTCCACGGCGCTTATCCCCGCATAATAGGCGTTTACCCTCTCGATGCAGTATCCCACCAGCTGCAGGAACTGCGGGTGAGCGGAGGCAAACTCTGCAGGCGGCGGCGTGCCTTCAGCCCTCGCCTTCAGCCCGTTCAAGGAATTCATGATTGCATCGCACTGCGGCCTCATGTCCTTTTTCATGCGATACGAATTCGCGTCTATGTTTTTGTTTATCTCCGTTGCCAGCGTCCTTATCTGTGCCTCCAGGCTGGCAAGCTCGGCTATCATAGCATCCATGGCCTGAACGTAATCGCCGCCCGCTCCTTCCTGCTGCGTTACAGCCGCCGCCCCACCCGTGTTTACCTCCACCTTTATGCTGGCCCCCTTGTCCACCTTCTGGCCGGCGGCGGGCACCTGGGAGACCACCTCCCCCTCGGAGAAACCAGAGTAGGAGACGTCCTCCCTGTCCATGGCCAGCCCGGCGTCATCGAGCAGTGCCGCGGCGTCCCGCACGTCCACGCCCTCCACGTCGGGCACGGTGACCTGGGAGGAGGTCAGGGCGAGGACGGTGAAGATGACCCCGCCCGCTATGAGCAGGGCGGCCAGGGAGGCGGCCGCGGCTATGATGTAGGTCTTTCTGCGCGAGCGGGAGGGGGCCAGGGGCATGCCCTCGGGGACGGGCAGGGGGTCTTGCGGCGAGCGCACCACCGTGCTCGCAGGCTGCTGCGCAGGCTCGGGGGCCACGAGCACCGTGGCGGGGGCGGGGACAGGGGCGGCGGGAGAGGCCTGCTGCCTCTCCAGGTCCGCGGCCATGGCGGCGGCGGAGGGATAGCGCAGGCCGGGGTCCTTGCAGGTGGCGCGGGCCACCACCTGCTGCAGCCAGGCGGGCAGGGAGGGATCGACCTGCATGATGGGGGGAGGGTCTTCGTTCACTATCCTGTACATCACCGCGGTCAGGGAGTCGGCGGCGAAGGCCCGCCGGCCGGTGAGGAGCTCGTAGAGGATGACCCCGGCGGAGAAGATGTCGGTGCGGTTATCCACCTTCTCCCCCTTGACCTGCTCCGGGCTCATGTAGCCGGGGGTGCCCATGACCGTGCCCGCCTGGGTCATGGTGGAGGAGCCCATCACCCGGGCGATGCCGAAGTCGGTCACCTTAACCGTTCCCGCGGGGGTGAGGAAGATGTTCTCGGGCTTGATGTCGCGGTGCACCACCCCGCTGTCGTGGGCGAAGGCCAGAGCGGCCAGGATCTGGCCCACTATCGATACGGCCTCGGCGGGGGGCATGGGGCTGCGGGCCATGACCTGGTCCAGGGTCTGCCCCTCCAGGTACTCCATGCTGATGTAGTGGCGACCCTCGCGCTCGTCGATGTCGTAGATGACCACGATATTGGGGTGGGCCAGCCTGGCCGCGGCCTGGGCCTCGCGGTAGAAGCGGGCCACCGCCTCCTGCCTTTCCGCCTTGTCCAGGCCCTGGGGCAGGGAGAGGAACTTCAGCGCCACTTTCCTCTCCAGCACCCTGTCCTCGGCCAGGAAGACCTCGCCCATGGCCCCGCGGCCGATCTCGCGCGTCAGGGCGTAGCGGTCTCTCGGTATCATGCATGATCACCCTTCCGTGTGGAAAAGTTCGCTTTTACCGTAGGAATACGGTCTTCCGCCGCTTCCATTACAATCGGGGCACTCAACGTTGCCGCTGCCGCCACAGGTCGCGCAGGCAATAGACCCGGAGCCTGAGCACTGATCGCACGCGGCGCTGCCGTCTCCCCCGCAACTGCTGCATTTCATCTTGCCGTTCCCATTACAATGGGAGCAACTAGTCCTTCACGTATAGTATCTGTAGCCCCCGCAGCTGGGACAGGAGCTCGAGCCCGTTGGCCAGACTGCCCCGCAGCTGCAACACGTGCTATAGTAGCCGTGGCCTTTGCAGGTAGAGCACTGTGAGTTTCCCGTACCGTTGCAGGTGGCACAAGTCAGGCTGCCTTTAGCCCCACACTTCGGGCAGCTGGACGAGGCAGCGCCGGAGCAGCTTCCGCACAATACCCTCCCGCCTCCATCACATGCCTGGCAGCTGACGATCTTGCCCGGGATTCCTATGAACTTGACCTTCTCTGCCTCGAACTGTCCCTCTATCTTCAGCAACTGCGGTTCGGAGAACTCGGCGGATAGATCTATACTATATGCAAATTCTGCCATGCCGTCTTTCTCGAGCCCATCCTCGCTCCAACCTATCAGCTTTCCATCCTCCGATATCAACACCGGGTCCGGCGTGAAAACAACCCCTCCTTCAGCGCAGAGGATTTCAGGAAGTGTTTCCTCTACGTTGATATCGGAGATGCTTTCCTCGCCAAGGTTTGTTATCAGCAATCTCACTGTAAACCTGTACGGTGAATCCTCGACCCTCTTTTTCAGCTCCAGCTGCCGTTCAATCCTTATGTCGCCCTCGATTCGCTCCGAGGCCGACCACTGGTAAAGCGTCTGCTCTCTTCTGCCGGCAAGTAAGAGGATAGCGGCCGCCAGGGATCCGATAATGAGTGCGCTGATGAACGCCACAAGCAACCAGATGAGTCTTTTCGAAAGCCTACCGCCTTCGCTACGGAGATATCTTCCAGACACGGTCAGCCATCCCCGATCCCCCTGCATACACTGGCACGAAATCAACCGCTGTGCGGTTCATATCTTGACTTATTCTGGGCAATATCCCTCATGCTGGATAGTTTCGCACGCCCCGCAGCTTTCCTTATATATTAATCAAACGGGATCGGCTGCGCAATCGAAAAGGCTTTGGGGCAGGCTTTCGATTGACGCAGCGGTTCTACCCGGCAACAATCGGCCCTGGAATAATCGGGTGGCCGCTCCCCTTGCTGTTTCCAGGACCTGCCTAAAATAGTACCTCAGCAAAGCCTTTGCGGTCACGCCGCTGAGCATGCGCGCAGAGCAGCATTTCAGCGAGCCCCATTCCTCAACTACTACCATGAAGGCTTTTTCCCGCAGGGGGAGAAAGTATAGCCAGAAGGCGAAGGACCGGGGGGATCATGCCGAGCAGAATGGCCAGGTTGGCCAAGAGGAAGAGGGGGCACAGGCGGAAGCGCGCCATCGTTCTTCTGGTTTCCCTCGTCTGTATCATGGCGGTCTCAGCAGCGGTCGCGCTCATATACCTGTTGCTCTTAAAGCCGACCAGCCATGCCGAAGAACCTGACGAACTCGAGAGAATACGAATATATGTCGGCAGCGATATGGAGCCTCACGTGCAGCCGCTCCTGACAGAGTTTCAGGAGGAGAACCCCGAGATCGAGGTGGAATGCGCCAAGACTGGATTTAACACCATCATCTCTGCACTTCCCCCCGTCACTCCATACGGATACCGGACGGAGGTCCTGCGTATTCCATCCCTGCTGTTGAGAGCCGGGGGCTTTCAGGGCGTTTTGCGCCCGGCTTACGGTTACTTCTTGAACAGCAGAATAACGGACGACCGTATCGGGAAGCTGGCTGCCTTCCTCGAGCAGAACCTCCCAGCCGCTTTTCCTGCCTACACCATGAATATTATGGGAGACATAATCCCGGGCCGGAACGTAGCAAAGCGCATGGCTGAGCGCGGCTTCCTGTATCCGTTCGAGAGGGTCGCTCCTTATATCAAGGACGCCGATATAGTCTTCGCCAACCTGGAATGCCCCCTGTCGGACCGCTTTATCCCTCCCTATAAGGGCGTCGACTTCATAGCCCCGCAGCGAACCATAGAAGGTCTGGAGGCATGCGGTATCAACGTCGTGTCCCTGGCAAACAACCACAGCACGAATTTCGGCACCCAGGCGTTCGAGGATACCCTTTGCCTGCTCGAAGAACACGAGATCGCATACGTAGGTGGAGGCATCGACGCTCAGCGGGCATACGCACCCAGGTTCATCGACCTCGGGACTTGCCGGCTTGCTTTCCTGACCTATAACGCCATCTCCGGAAGCATCAATGCGTCCGAGCGCCAGCCCGGCGTAGCTTGGTTCAACATGCGCCCCTATGCTGCCGATGACCCACAGGACCTTGCCGCGATGCAGGATGCCGTCGCCCGCGCCAGCATGGAGTCGGACTTTGTTATCGTGGGGTTTCACTGGGGGGTAGAGTATGACCGGGTCCCATCCTCATCCCAGGTGAGCGTCGCCCGTGCCGCGTGCGATGCCGGTGCGGACATGGTCATCGGCGGACATCCGCATATAATCCAACCCATTGAATATTACAACGGCAGCCTCATCGCTTACAGCCTGGGGAATTTCGTCTTCGATCAGATGTTCGCGGAACACACACGGGAGGGCTTCATACTGAGATGCAAACTGCAAGGCGAGTACCTGGCGGAGGTAGAGATACTGCCCTATAAGATCTACGACTACTGCCAGCCGGTGGTGTTGGAGGAAGGTTCAGGTGATTACCTCCTAGAACGGATACTGGATATCTCCGCCATCTCCCGCAGTTAGGTTACACGCGTGATCAGAAAGTATAATATGGCACGGAGAATATTTTGGGAAATGCCTGGCCGGGAGAACATATGAGCCGCAAGAGCTGGATATACACAGTACTGCTTGCCTTCCTGGTGGCCGTCGTGATCGGCTTCATAGCCGGCGGCATGGCTATCAGGGACGACCAGGCAAGCCCCCGGGAAGAGGCGGGTAAGAATTCGTACAGAAGAGAGGCGAGGGCGGAAAGCGGCGGGCGGGATGAGGACATCGACGATATCGGGTCCGTTACGGAAGAAGCGGTGATGCCTGCGGAGCCCGAGGTTCGCTACCTGGCAGCAGGAACCGCTTGGCAGACCGAGCTCTATATCATCAGGGGCGCGGTGGCCGGGCCTAAGATGCTGGTCCTGGGGGGCGTACACGGCGACGAGCGCGCAGCCTTCCCGGCGGGAGACGCAGCGAGTGAGCTGCGGCTGGAGAGGGGCACCCTCTACGCCGTACCGCGCTTCAACAAGGTGGCATTCAACAACAACTCCCGGGTGGGCACGGGGGATATCAACCGCAAGTTCCCGGGGGACATCAACTCGCCGGACGTAGAGACCAGGCTATGCGGAGAAGTGAGCAAGCTGATAGAGGATGAGGGCATAAAGATGGTTCTGACCTTCCATGAAGCGCTAGGTTTCCTCTCCGAGAGCACCAGCCCCGGACAGACTTTTTACTATGACTGGCACCAGAACCCCTATGCGGACCCGCCGACCGAGCTCAGCGGCAAGGCGAAACTGATATTCGACGGACCAAACGGCGTCAATGAGAGGATAAAGAAATGCGCTTACTTTACGTATCAGGAGAGGGAGCTGTATAAGACCTACGTTCAGCCTATCGAAACCTCAGCCACCTACGAGATGATGCAGAAGCTCGGTGTCCAATACGCATACGGCTGTGAAACAGCCAGGAACAACGACCCCAAGAGGCGCGTGTGGTTCCACCTCAACGCCTTGACCTCCTGGATGGAACTGGAGGGCTTCGTCATCTCTAACTGGCCGGAAGTGGAAGAAAGGATATGGAACGGCGGGTTCCCCGTTACTCTGCTTGGCCCTGCGGCCTCCTCCACCGCGGCCAGATAGCGCCCTCGCAGTTTTGCTCTATACTTTGCGCCACTCCTCGTTATAAATGAGCCACTGGCCGTTCACGTTCTTCCACTTGAGCACCTTGTGGCCGTAGTCGTTGGCTCTGGAGTCGCTGCACGTGAAGCGCTGCATGAAGGGAGTCTGCGCCATGGTGTCGCTCTCTATGAATATCTGAAGGTCAGTTATCTCAACCTGTATCCATGAGTAGGCGTTGAACAATCCTGCCTTGTACTGCCTCATCAGGGTGTGATTGGCCATCTTCGGGTTGTAGGCACTGTAGAAATCAGGCGAGTAGAAGGACAGGTAGGTGTTTATATCCCTGCTCTGCCAAGATGCTTTCCATGCGTTCAGCCTCTCGTTCAATCGTTCTTCCATTTCCTGCCTCTGAGCCGTTCCCATTTCAGCTTGCTCTACCCTCGCGCATATATCCACCCTCACCACCGAGCCCTTTTCCAGTTTCTGGCCGGCGGCAGGGGTCTGGGAGAGCACCTCTCCGTCGGAGGCGTCCGCCCGGGGTATCTCCGCCGCCACCTCAAGGGAGAGCCCGGCCTCGGAGATGAGCTCCTCCGCCTCCTCTACGTCCACGCCCTCCACGTCGGGCACGGTGACCTGGGAGGAGGTCAGGGCGAGGACGGTGAAGATGACCCCGCCCGCTATGAGCAGGGCGGCCAGGGAGGCGGCCGCGGCTATGATGTAGGTCTTTCTGCGCGAGCGGGAGGGGGCCAGGGGCATGCCCTCGGGGACGGGCAGGGGGTCTTGCGGCGAGCGCACCACCGTGCTCGCAGGCTGCTGCGCAGGCTCGGGGGCCACGAGCACCGTGGCGGGGGCGGGGACAGGGGCGGCGGGAGAGGCCTGCTGCCTCTCCAGGTCCGCGGCCATGGCGGCGGCGGAGGGATAGCGCAGGCCGGGGTCCTTGCAGGTGGCGCGGGCCACCACCTGCTGCAGCCAGGCGGGCAGGGAGGGATCGACCTGCATGATGGGGGGAGGGTCTTCGTTCACTATCCTGTACATCACCGCGGTCAGGGAGTCGGCGGCGAAGGCCCGCCGGCCGGTGAGGAGCTCGTAGAGGATGACCCCGGCGGAGAAGATGTCGGTGCGGTTATCCACCTTCTCCCCCTTGACCTGCTCCGGGCTCATGTAGCCGGGGGTGCCCATGACCGTGCCCGCCTGGGTCATGGTGGAGGAGCCCATCACCCGGGCGATGCCGAAGTCGGTCACCTTAACCGTTCCCGCGGGGGTGAGGAAGATGTTCTCGGGCTTGATGTCGCGGTGCACCACCCCGCTGTCGTGGGCGAAGGCCAGAGCGGCCAGGATCTGGCCCACTATCGATACGGCCTCGGCGGGGGGCATGGGGCTGCGGGCCATGACCTGGTCCAGGGTCTGCCCCTCCAGGTACTCCATGCTGATGTAGTGGCGACCCTCGCGCTCGTCGATGTCGTAGATGACCACGATATTGGGGTGGGCCAGCCTGGCCGCGGCCTGGGCCTCGCGGTAGAAGCGGGCCACCGCCTCCTGCCTTTCCGCCTTGTCCAGGCCCTGGGGCAGGGAGAGGAACTTCAGCGCCACTTTCCTCTCCAGCACCCTGTCCTCGGCCAGGAAGACCTCGCCCATGGCCCCGCGGCCGATCTCGCGCGTCAGGGCGTAGCGGTCCTGGCTTACCATCCATTCCCTCCTTTACCAGAAATGGCACGCCCCCCTGGCACTAATGCGGAGGCGTCCCGGGCCCCATGCCAAGACATGCCGCCCTGGCCTGGTTGTAGCTGGCGGAAAAGCTGGCGCCGTGGGCCTGGCACGTGTTGCTGTACGTATCTATGGCACCCTTTGCCGTTGTGTTCGTGCCCCCCGATGCCGCCCACTGCACCGCGAAAGTATCGGCCTGAATGGCTGCGCTGAGCATGCTGGAGAGGCTGACCTGCGCGGCCTGGAATTCTGAAGTAGGGCGGAAACCTCCCGCCTGCGTCAATAATTTCTCTCGGTTCTCCTTGACGACAAGAAAGGTCTGGGCGACCTCATACCATCCCGGGTCAAACTGAGACATGCTCAATGCCCTTTTGTAAGCCTGGTTGAACACCTGCCGGTACTGCCTGTATTCCATTATCAGGGGTTCTACCTGCGCAACATACGCCTCCATCTGCGCTTTTTTCTCGAGGTCCTGCCATACCTCTATGCTCGCCACGCTGCTCTCCGTTTCGTTCCCGGCTGCATCGTATGCCACCGCTTTTATGGCGTAGGTGTCCGCCCGTGACACGACGTACGAGTGCGCGAATACCGGCCCCTCGTCGCTTTTGAACGTCGCCACCTTCTCCCCGTTGATGAGTATGTCCACCTTGTTCAGCTCGACTTCGTCCGAGGCTTCCACCTCGATATCGATGCTCGCAGCGGCGCCCGGCGCGAACCCCATCTCGACGCGGGAACTCGGAGCGGGCCGGATTATCTCCACCTGCGGGGGCGTAGTGTCCTTGGCCTCCTCCTTGCCCTTGAGCACGAAGAAAGTGGTAGCCAGGCCTGCGACAAGCAGAAGCCCGGCGATGATTATCCCGATCAGCACCGGCATGGTCATGAATCTCTTCTTGCTCGTTGCCTCATCACTCGCTGCTCCAAGATCGGAGAATGCGCCAGGGTGATAGGCCAACTCTGTCGAACCAATAAGTATATGATCGCCTTCCTGCAGAATGTGGCTCTGGATGTTGTTCCCGTTGACGATGGTACCGTTCGTGCTGTCGAGGTCGTCTATTATCACCGCTTCCATCCTGATGGTGATGCGCGCGTGGCGGTGCGAGACCATGCTGTCGGGGATGGTGATGTCGTTGTCCTCGCTCCTGCCGATCGTCACTTCCTGCTTTACCAGGGGGAAGGACATGCCGACCAGCGCCCCGCCCCTTACCTCCAGGAACGGTGAAGACCCCGGGATGAAGTTCATCTCCCCCCCCTATAGATAGCCGGCTATCAGGATGATGAGCACGACGATCATGATGGTTATAAATGCTATTATCGTTACCGCCAGAATCACAGTATATTTCGAACCCTCTTCATCTTTGCTCTTTTTCAGCTGCTGCGCCGGGGGAAAGACTGGCGTGGGTACGGGGGATATGCCCTCCATCTCTGTCCTTGCCCCCAGCACCCCGCTCTTGTAGGAGGTCTTCATCCTCTGGACTTCGACACCGCCCGATGTGGCTGAGTTCCAGACCCGTGCCGGGCGGCCGTCCAGCGTGTGCCTCATGTCGACGATAGCTTTGCGCGTAATCGTCGCGCCGCAATTACTGCAGAAGCCTGTATCCTGTCCGCACGCGGCGCCGCACTTGGGGCACACGTCCCCTCGCTGGCCGCTCTCATGTTCATCCTTCTTGATCATGAAGGTAGGGCTTGATCCGAGTCCGGGCTTTTCGTCATCGCGGTGGGTTCCCCGGCTGCCTCCCCCCCAAGGGGCGCCGGCGCAGGGAAAGTCCAGGGTGCCGTTCTTGTCTGTATCGCTCATCAACAACACTCCCGCTTTCAAATGCGCGTAAAGGACAGCCTGTAATTGCCGCACGCGACGATGTCGCCATCACGGAGACTGTACGCATGCTGGGGCGTGAGCTTCCTCCCGTTGATGTAGGTGGCATTGGTGCTGTTGAGGTCCACGATATAGAAATCGCCCGCTTCGTACACTACCTTGGCGTGCAGCCTCGAGACCCCCTGCTGCAGTGCCACTGGTTCGTCCAGGCATATTTCCGTCTTCAGCCCCCTTGCCGGGTCTCCTCTGCCTATCATGTACTCCTTCCCGGGTTCCAGCACGAACTCGACGCCGGTTATCAGCGAGCGAAGGGAACCGCTCGCCGATCTCCTCTCCTCCATCACGGGCGCCCGGCCTGGCAAATGCGGGGCTCGCTGCGGCTCTGCCCCCTCACTTCCCGTCAATGCCGCTCCGCAGCCATCGCAATAGTTCGCAAAGTCGAGGTTCTCGTTGCCGCACCGCATGCACTTCTTCACTGGTCCAGGACCTCCGTTATCAGAACTCCGATCTCAACGCCTCCGTTATCTCGACCCTGGTAGCCTGCCGGGCAGGAAAAACCCCGGCGAGCACGCCGACCACAAAGGCGGCAGCGAAAGCCACCAGCACTCCCGACAGGGTGGGGGTGGCGGGAAGGACGCTCAGGTTTATGAGCAGGGCGGCGATAATGCCCAGCGGGATCCCGATGAAAGCTCCGATTATGCACAGTAATACCGATTCGAACAGGAACTGCGATATGATCATTTTCTTGGATGCCCCTTGTGCAAGCCTTACCCCGATCTCCTTGGTCCTCTCCTTGACCGATACATACATTATATTCGCTACCCCGACACCCCCTGTTAACAGGGAGATGGTGGCAACACCGAAGACCAGCGCGTTCAACACCGCAAAGATGTACTCGTAGGTGCTCATGAGGTCTTCCTGGGTCTGGATATTGAAATCGGCCCTCTCCAGGTCCGGGTTGTCGGCCATGTGGTTTTCCAGGATCGCCTCCTCCAGCTCCTCCTTCGCAACGCTTACGTTGTCTTCGGAATCAACCGCTATGTTGATCTCCAACACCCTGTCGCTGAACCCGCCCGCCAGGACCTGGGCATCGGTGATGGGGATATAGATCTCCAGGTTGGGGTTGTTGAGGACCGTTTTCCTCCTCTCCTCCATCACCCCAACTACCTCGAACTCCATGCTCATCGTTGGGCTCGGAGTTGGGTCATCGGGGTTGATGGCCGACGGATCCGCATATTTTACGGTGATCTTCTCCCCCAGTACTCCCTTATCGACGGAATCAAACAGGGTGCGCGCGACCAGCGTCCCCAGCGCGCATTCGCCTATTTCTTCTGAACCGTCATCCTCGTTGCCGTCATCCTCGTTGCCGCTATCTTCCGGCTCCTCTTCGGCCTTCGTCTCGAAGCCGAGAAAGCTTCCGTGCGCCACCTCGACTTTGTTCATCCCTATGTAATGGTTGTCCGTCCCCTTAACGAAGGTGTGCGTCTTCCTCGCCTGGCCGTCCTTGTCCTCTCCTCCCTCGATCTCGTACGCCATCTGTATCATGGGGTACGCGTCCTCCACGTACTCACATGCCCGGGCTGTCTCCACGTCATTCAACGTCAGCGTGCTCGAGCCGAGGTTGGGCTGCGACAGCATCTGTATCTGGCTGGCAGATATGCCCTCCGTCTCGGAGACCGGCTCTCCGCTCCTGACGATAAGGAGGTTGGTCCCCATGTCCTTTATCTCTTTCGTGATCTGGTTTCTCACCCCCTGCCCCATGGCGATCAGGGCGATCACGGATGCTATCCCGAATATGACGCCGATGATCGAGAGCATGGCCCGCATGGGATTGATGGTCAGGGACCTCAGGGCGGTGCGAAAAATCTCTTTGACGTTCATCCTGTCCCCCGCTCAACTTGCTTTCATGCATCATCTAGCGAGCTGCCGCAGCTTATGCAATACCTGGCGAACGGCCTGTTCGGGGTGGAACAGTACGGACAATCGACCTTCAACCCCATGAGCTTACGCATTATAGTATCAGACATCTTTGCCGATATGTTCAGGGTAAAACCACAGTTCGCGCAGAACCGAGCTTGCGGGCGGTTGCCGAAATTGCACTTCGCGCAGACCCTCTGGTTTACCGACACCGGGCCCTCGTCTCGGCTGCTGATGATCTCCTCCTCTGAGACCACCTTGGACTGGACAGACTTGTCGTTGACGATCTTCCCATCGCTAAGCTCGACGATGCGTCTTGCGTATGCGGCGACGTTAGCGTCATGGGTCACGAGGATAATGGTCCGGCCCTGCTCGTTCAGCCTCTGCAGTATCCCCATGACCTCTTTGCCCGAATTCTGGTCCAATGCTCCCGTCGGCTCATCCGCCAGGATGATGGAGGGTTCGTTCACGATAGCCCTGGCGATGGCGACCCTTTGCCTCTGCCCCCCCGACAGCTCGTTAGGCTTGTGGTGGACGCGGTCCCCCAAGCCGACCGCGTCCAGGGACCGCCTGGCGGCGGCTTCGCCCTGCTTTCTGGAAACGCCGGAGTACTGGATCGGCACCAGCACGTTGTTGAGGGCGTTCTCGTGGGGGAGGAGGTTGAATGACTGGAAGATAAACCCTATGTGCTTGTTGCGTATCTTCGCCAGCTGCTGGTCATCCAGGGACATGATATCCGACCCGCCGATCCTTACCCGCCCCGAGGACGGCTTGTCCAGGCACCCGGCGATCTGCAGCATGGTCGATTTTCCGCATCCCGAAGGGCCCATGATGGATACCATGTCCCCCTGCGCGATCTCCAGGGTTATACCTTTCAGGGCATGCACCTGTGTCTCGCCCATCGTGTAAGTCTTCGTCACTCCCAGGAGTTGCAGGACCGTGTTTCCCATTTGATCACCCTGGAGGCAAGCAAGCATTTCGCATGAGTTACCGCCTCATTCTTTCTCTTCATCATCCGCCGGCGTTTTCCGGCTGATTCGTAAAGGGTCACTGCGCCGCGAACACCTTGCTCTCCCCGTAGGTGAACGCTACCTGGCCTGACCCCTGACACGTCTGGCAGGCGACCTTGCCGCTTCCGCCACAGGCAGCGCATGCCAGCCTGCCGGAACCGCCGCATTGGCTGCATTGCCTCCTCCCGCTACCCCCGCAGGAGCTGCATGTCGCCGTACCCGTTCCGGCACAATTACTGCAGTTATATGGCCCGCTTACAGTCTTTCCCCTGGTGCAATAGTAGCAATATGACCACGAATATCTTTGTGAATATGTGATGATGCGCCCACATGAGGTGCATCTCCAATAGTAGCCATATCCAGCACAAACCGAGCAGTTGTAAGTCCCTCTCCCCCCGCACGAAGAACATGAGCTGCCCCCCCCGCCGCCGCAAGCCGCGCAGACGCTCGAACCGGCGCCCGCACATCCCTGACACGTTATATTGCCCGCTCCCTCACAACCGCCGCATTGCATGTGGTTCTCTGGCAAGCCTATAAAGGCGATGATGCCGCTGCTGAAATGCTCCTCTATGTTGTCGAGCTGCGGCCGGGAGAGCTCCGCTTCGAGCGGGAGGCAATACGTCGCCACGAACGTTTCGTCCCTCCTTATCTTCCTTGCCTCCCATGCGACAAGCCCTTCCTCTTTGTCTCCCTTGTTCGTCTCCGGGTTAAATACAAGCTTTCCCTTGCTGCTGAGTATCCTGGGGAGCTGCTCCTCGACCTGGAGCACGGCGAGAGGCTTTCTTCCCAGGTTTTCTACCTTCAAGTCCACCGTAAAGCGGAAAGGAGATTCACCGACGTTCTTTTCCATGGTAAGCGCTCGCTCTACGCGCAGGTCATAGCCGATGCGATCTGAGCGAGACCATTCATACAACAACTGCCTCCTGCCGGTCAGGAAGAATACCGTCAGGAACGTGGCCGTGCCGGCTACGATGACGCTGACGGCACAGATAAGGACCGCTATCCTGTGTCGCTTGAGCCATGACTTCGGTTTCTCCTGTGCTTCCGCCGACAGATCGAGCGGAGCCGTTTCGGGGACAACCGCGGCGATATCGGTATGCGCGACACCCGGAGCATACGAAGCCTGCACTAACCCATATTCCCGCTTCTCTCCCTCCGCAGGCTGCAGCATGACGGTCGGAGGCGCAACTACGAGTGCCCCCTCGCTCCCATCTTCTTCGGTTTCCTCCTCTTCCCTGCCCTTGAGGAGAACGGTCTCCGCGGATGCTCCCTCCGAAACTGACTCGGCCGCTTCATTTTTTCCCAGGGCATCTTCATCTTCGGCGGGCTCGCCTTCGCCCTCATCGACTTGCGTGCCTGCCCGCGTTTCTCCTTCTTCGGCGCAGGAGCTCTCCCCCAGTATCACCGTTGCGGGCGCGTCGTCCTTTAGCGGCGCCTCTTCCTCTTCCGGATTGATTCCAGTGTCATCGGCCGCGCCCGGTTTGACGTTAAGGGTATCTCCGTCCGAGACTATCTCGCCTTCGATAGCCTCCTCCCCCCCGTCGACTTGAGGCTCGGGCGGCCTATTCGCTGTGATTACCTCGCTGGCTATCTGCTCGAGGATGGTAAGCCCACGATCGTGTGCAAGCTCGCCAGCCCAGCTGTCGGGTTTTCCCTCCTGCAGGTATATGGTCTCCAAGGTGCTGGAGATGAAGCCGAGGTAGGGTTCCACGTTCTGGGCGTACCACTGCTTCTCTTCGGGGTTTAAGTCGCCTATCCTCTTGTTGAGCACATTCCGGGTCTCTTTGGGGAGCTGCCTCCCCTGCCTGGAGATGAATTTCGCCAATCTTTTTGTAAATTTCTTAGACAACCCGACCGACCTTTTCTACTTCTCTCCGGTGGTCCTGCCCCGAAGACAATGGCTGATCGATAAGGAGAATTCTGCCGTAAGCACAGTCCCTGCAAGCACCCTTAGCAGCACCATGCCTCCATTTTCACAACGCCAAAAGAGCTGCTGCCGATACCCCACCCTTGTCAGTTGATTTTACATTCTTTCCTATCCTCTGGCAAAAGCAGTGCCAGCAAAACAGTGCGGTAACCTGCCCCGGCCCTTTCGCTTCAGGGCGCCCAGCGAAACCGCAGCATCTCAACTTTTTCCATACCTTGCCGCCGCGGTTCATTCCGAGACCATGGCGGGCACAGCTTAAGTATGGTGTCTGCGAGTGTGTATAGGATTTAGCGCAACCGACGTGGCAATCCCTAAGTGTCCGAAGCGTCTTGAGTGATTGATGGGATGGATAAGGCACGAGGCGGGGTTGACCCCAGAAGTGCCCGAGGCGGGGTTGACCCCAGGAGTGCCACAAGAGTGCCACAGCGGAGCAAGCTAAAACGGGGCTTGACTCCATCTGGCCACGCGGTCCAGCCGTAAGGTCTTGACCATGCCGGTGCGGTGGCAGTAGGCGCGGAAGTACTCGCTCGCGCCCTGGCGGAACACCTGCAGCGGGGTGATCATGCGCGGCATCCCCGGCGAGGTCCCTCCCTCGTAGAACATCTCCACCACCGCTCCCTTCTCCACCAGCACCTGAAGGTCGGAAGCGGCGCCGCTCAGCTCCACGTCCAGCGTGGGCGCGAGCTCCGAGAAAGCGCCTATATAGCCGGGTATGCTGCTTACCTCCGGCAAGGTGGGCTGCCGGCGAAGGTAGCGCAGGAAGATCTCCATGGCGGTCAAGGCATCGGGGAGGCCGCGGTGATGGGTGTCCTGCCTGATGCCCAGGTAGCCGGCTACCGTGCCCAGGCGGTAGTTGGGAAAGCCGGGGAAAGCGCGCCGCGCCAGGCGCACGGTGTCGATCACGTGGTTGTCCAGCTGCGGCATACGGGCACGCGCGAGCTCCATGCCGATGATGCGCACATCGAAGCGGGCGTTGTGGGCGATGAACACCGCGTCGCCCAGGTAGGTGCGGAAGCCCTCCACCACCTCGGCGGGATGGGGACAGCCGCGCACCATGTCGTCGGCGATGCCGTGAATCTCCGTGGCGTCGCGCTGAATGGGCTCCATGGGGTCGACCAGGGTGTGGAATTCGTCCACCACTCCCCGCGAGGTGAACCTCACCGCGCCCATCTCCACGAGGCGGCTGCCCATGTAGAGGCCGGAGGTCTCCACATCGACAGCGCAGAAGACGTACCCCGCATTGCCGCCGCCGCTTTCGTCCATGGCAACCATTATACTCGCGCCCGCCGGCCGGCAGGCTTGAGCGAGGCCGGCCCGCTATGGGAATCCGGCAGCCCGCGGGGAGAAACGGTGCTAAAATGTAATATTGTCGGGTTGATGTGAGGCTGTGCGGCATGAAGGGCAGGCGGCGGAGGGCCCTTGAGCGCCCCAATGTCTTCATTGGGGACGAGTGCGGCTGCGCGGATGAGGGGCATGGCGGCGGAGAGCGGCATTCGAAGTGGGGGAAATACCTTTGGGGAGCATCGAAGAACCTATCCCCGGCGACCACGGCGATTCTCTCCATTCCGGCGGTTCGGAACTGCGCGAGAACGGAGCGCTGCACGGGGGTGTTCCGAAACCATATGAGAACGCTCTGGAGCCGCGCGAGAAAGAGGCGCTGTACAAGAGCGCTCTGGAACCGCGCGGGAGCAAGGCGCGGCGCGAGAACGGAGCACTGCACGGGGGTGTTCCGAAACCACGCGAAAGCGCCCTGGAGCCGCGCGGGAGCGAGGCGCAAACGAGGAGGCGGGTAGAGGCCATGCTCGGCCCGCAGGGCGAACCCTCCGAGCCGGAGCTCGAGGAGGTCCTCGACCTCAAGGCGATTCAGTTGCTGATGGAGGACTTCAACCGCCTGCTGGACATGCCGGCAGCCGTGATCGATCCTTCGGGAAAGGTCCTGGTCGCCGTGGGCTGGCAGGATATCTGCACCGCCTTTCACCGCGTGCACCCCGAGGCCAGGAAGCACTGCGTGGAGAGCGATACCGTGCTCACCACCGGCATCAAGCCGGGGGAGACCAGGCTCTACCGCTGCGAGAACGGCCTGTGGGACGCCGCCACGCCCGTGGTGGCCGGCGGCAGGCATGTGGGAAACCTCTTCATCGGGCAGTTCCTCTTCGCTGACCAGGAGGTCGACCGCGAAGCCTTCCGAGCGCGCGCGCGCCTCTTCGGGTTCGACGAGACCGATTACATGGCGGCCCTCGAGCGCGTGCCGCGCTGGAACAGGGGGGAGGTGGAGGCCATCATGGGCTTCTACGCCAGGCTGGCCACCATGATCTCCTCCCTCGGCCACAGCCGGCTCATCCTGGCGCGCACGCTGGCACAGAAGGAGCGCCTGCTGGACGAGCTGGCCGGCAGGGAGGCGCAATTGAAGGATTTCCTGGATGTCGCGGCCCACGAGTTACGTCATCCCGCCGCCCTTATGAAAGGCTATGCCAGGACCCTGGGGGAATATGGCAAGGGGATGGACGAGGAGGGCAGGGAGGAGTCGCTGGCCGCCATCGAGCTGGGCGCCGACCGCCTGATGCGGGTGGTGGAGGAGCTGCTCGACGCGTCCCGCATAGAGCGGGAGAAGTTCGAGATATCCAGGGAGCAGGTGGAGGTGGAGCCCCTCATCACCAGGGCCGTCGCGGAGATGATCTCCAGAGGAGAGGAGAACCACTTCCGCCTGGATATCGCCGGGGGCGTCGGCGGCGCTTTCATCGACCCCGAGCGCTTTGTGCGCCTGCTCATCATCCTCCTCGACAACGCGGTGAAGTACTCCCCCCGCGGCTCGCCCGTCGAGGTGGCGGCGGAGGTGGAGGATGGCGACCTCGTGGTCTCGGTGATGGACCGGGGGGACGGCATTGCGGAGGACTACGCGGAGAGGCTCTTCGACCGCTTCTATCAGGCGCAGGAAGCGAGGCATCATTCCACCTCCGGCCTCGGCCTGGGGCTGTACATCGGCAGCCGCATCGCACGGGCGCACGGCGGGCGGCTTTTCTGTAAACCCCGCGAGGGCGGCGGCTCCGTCTTCACCCTGCGCATCCCCCGGGGGTCGAGCCCGGCTTCGTAGCGCACGGCCTAGGGGGTAAGGGGGTAAGGCCCGGGGGTCGGGCGCGGCCTCGTGCCGCATGCATGCATCGGGCCGGCCCATAATTTTTATTTGCCCCAGACCCGAAGCCGGACTCGATTTCCGGGATGGAGTCATCATGGCTCCTGCCTCCCTGACCGCGGAGCCCAGGAAGGCGGTGCTTAACAATTCCGGGCCCGAATCGCGGCCTTATCCCCGGGCGGTTGAACCACCCCTCGAGAGCGGGGGTGGGCCCGGCGGCTGCGGAGCAAGCGCGGCCGCTGCAGCCGGTTGCCTCCTCTGGGAATGCCTCCAGGCGCTGCAAAGCCGGCGGGTTTTCTGCCGCGGGGCCAAGGTCGCACGGGGCTCAAGGCTGTTTGCTCTCGGCCTGCAGCGACCAGTATTCGAGGATGACCTCGTCCGGTATGTCTTTCATGTCATCGCAGTTGGCGGCCGGCTGCTGCAGGGCTATGCCGAGGAACACGGGGTCCGTTGCGGGGGGCGACAACGGCACGTTCACGTCGTGCTGCACCACGCAGCGGTAGTTATCCTGATTGACGAAGCGGAAGTCTTTGTAGGCGTGCCGCTCCTCCTCGCTCAACCCCGGGATGTAATCCGCGATGTCCGCCATGGTGGGGTCCACCGGGATCCAGCCGTAGTTCGGCAGGAAGAACTCGGCCCAGAAGTGCCCCCCGAAGTTGCCGCCGAAGAGCTGCCAGCCTCCGGTGGTGCGGGCCGGAATGCCGGCGGCATGGCAAAGGGAAAACAGGCGATCTCCCAAACGCTCGACCCAAACGCTCGGCCTGGCAGGAATGGCGCCATGCCCTGGCCCCCGAGCGGAGGGTATCGAGGGGATGGAGGAGCCGCTGCCGCCCGCCGCTGTGTCCGCCATTATTTCCGCGCTTGCGATATAATTGCACTGAGGTCGGGGGGAGTGGCGACAGGACGAAGGGGTGATGGGGGTGCGCATTTGGGGGCATGCGTTTTCGAGGGCAACGACGGTTATATTCTGCACGGCGGCACTGCTTTTAGGAGGGATGTCCTTCGCGGCGGCTCCCGCGCCCGCACGGGCGCAGGGGCTCAACCCGTCGGGGTCGCTTCCGGAGATCGCCAAGCGCATCAACGAGCTCATCTATCCCACCTTCGGCTTTCCCGCCATACATTTACGAGAGTCCGAACTGATCATCGAGTGGGACTGGCGCAAGAGCATCGCGGGCGCGGAGCGGCCGGAGCTGGAGCAGGTCGAGAGGCCCGAGGACTGGAAGGTGTGGGTGACCACCTCGGTGGCCGCCAATGAGCAGAACTACGACGGCTCCGTACCCGGCGACGCGGAGAATCCGCCTGCCGCCTGGTACCGCTACGGCGGGCCCTCCTACGGCACTTATGCCAAGCCGGTGCACACGGTGGTCAATGCACGTGACCTGGAGGTAATAGGGGTGGCGCGGGGGCCCAGCCTGCGCTGGCCCGAGATCTTCGGCCAGACCGGATTCGAGGTGGACCACATCACGGTGAAGATACCCGAGGGCGTGCCCCTGGACCTCTACGACCTGCACGTGCGCTGCGTCGCGGAAGAGGCACCCGCGCCCTTCCGCGTCGAGGACATGCAGCCGCACGCCCTGCAGGTGGTCGCAGGGTACGCCGAGGATCTGAAGATCGTCCACGTCACCGATACCCATGTCTATGGCCCCGAGATCAAGTGCGGGCTCAACCTCGATTACAACTCCTTCGAGCTGCGCGAACCCCGCCCCGGCACCCCCAACCGCTTCGACCTCTCCTTCGTGGGCTATCCAGGATTTCCCATGGACCTGGACCGCGACGGCAAGAGAAACGAGGGCGCCATCTACCTGCAGGAGGTGCTGCAGGCTATCAACCTCATGGACCCCGATTTCGTGGTCTTTACCGGCGACAGCGTCTTCGCCCAGAAGAACTTCGCCACTTATCCCAAGGACACCAATCTGTGGGGCAAGGTGAACGGGGGGCTGGGCTCGGAGTACCGCTTTGAATATACCTGGTGGTACGATGAGCTGCTGGCCCTCAACGCCCCCATCTTCTGTGTGCCCGGCAACCACGACTGCTACTGCTGGGACGGGCATGTGCTGGACCACGACGACGGGCAGGAGATATGGCAGGACCTCTTCGGGCCGCTCTATTATTCCTGGGAGTACGGCGACAGCGCCTTCTTCCTCGCCCTGAACAGCATGGACTGGGACAAGGAGGATGCCGACGGGCCGGAGCCCTTCACCCCCGAGGGGGTGAACCCCATCGTCTGGTACCTGGCCACCAGCTTCTATCCGGAGATGGCCCTGAGTTACGACGACCGCAGCGGTTTCCTGGTGGACTTCACCAGGATATTTTTACCTGCCAAGATCCTCTACCCGCATAAGTGGCATGGCCAGCTGCGGGGCGGCGGAGACACCTGGGGATGGAGGGAGTGGCCGTGGGGGCCCGACCCGGATGGCGACGGCTTCACCGGTCAGCTCGCCTGGGTGGAGGGGGAGCTAGAGCGGGCGCAGGACGAGGGCTTAGAGTTGCGGGGCGCCTTCATCCACCACGATCCGCTGCGTCCCGCGGGCTTTCCACCCGAGGGTTTCGCCCATGCCGAGCAGTTCGGCCTCCTGCCCATCGCGGCGGGGCAGGGGGAGGGCTCGCAGGCGCTTATGTACCTCCTGCGCAAATATGAGGTGGACTTCGTGGCCTCGGGGCATGCGCACAGCGACGCCGTGAACCGCGTCGCATGGGCTCCGTACGGAGACTCGGAGGGCGAGCTGGTCTCCATCAACACCTGCGCGGCGGAGCCTCCCGTCGACGGCAATTCCCTGTTCGTCCCCAGGACCTCGGAGGGCTACGGCGGCTACCGGCTTATCACCACGCGGGGCGGAGACCTGGCGAGCTGGGGATTTGCGGGAGCGGCGGGAGATCCCGACGACAAGTGGTCCATCCCGGGATGGGCCGGCCTGAGGGTGGGAGCGGGCGAGGTCAACGACTTCATGAAGTACCGGAGGAACCGCCCGGTGCTGCAGTGGATGGAGCAGGACGGCTCGCTCAGCCCGGCTTACCTGCGCCCGCCCATAAGAGGCGGGGCGGGCGCCTTCAGCCGTCCGCTCCCCCTCGACCAGACAGGCCCCTATACCGACGTCACCTGCAAGGTGGTGAACACCCTCAAGCAGCCGGGGGCCGTGCTCGACCTCGAGGGATGCCGCATTGAGTTCCCCATGAAGAGGCTGGGGGGCGGCAAGCGCTACGCTGTTGCCAACGGCCGCATCCTGGAGGAGTACGTTACCGACTCCGGCCTGCACATGGTGGTGGTGCTCACGGACGTGCCCGGCGGGGCCACCGTCCCGGTGAGGGTTTACGCGAAGTAGCAGAGAGTGTCCCTTCTGGGGTCAACCCTCTGGTGTGCCATTACCGGCGTTCAATCCCGCGTCCCTTCCGGTGTCCCTTCTGGGGTCAACCCCGCAGAGTGCCATTGCCGGCGTTCAATCCCGTGTCCCTTCTGGTGTCAACCCTCTGGTGTGCCATTCGCACTGTTGCTTATCTTTGCTTTGTCCCTTCCGGGGGTTGACCCCAGAAATGCCACCAAGGGGTCAGGCCCTTTCTTCGGGCCTGACCCCCGCCAGCCCACCAACGTCCCTTCTGGGGTCAACCCCGCAGAATGCCATTGCCGGCGTTCAATCCCGCGTCCCTTCCGGTGTCCCTTCCGAGGGTTGACCCCGGAAGTGCCGGCAGGCGGCGCTGCTGGACATATCGATGCCCGCACAGAAGGCGCGCCCCGCGCCGGTGAGGATGATGGCGCACACGCCGGGATCCGCGTCCACCTCCCGCAGGGTCGCGAGCAACTCGTCCTGCACCCCCAACGTCAGGGCGTTGAGATGTCCGGGACGGTTCAGGATGATGACGGCGGCTGGAAAGCGTTCCCCCGGAAGGTGCCCGTTTTTCCTTCCCCGCGGCCGGGCGCTTGGGGCCAGGTCTTGCTGCGGACATAAACCTGAAGCGGAGCAGGCTATGTAATGCCTGGTCAGCAGCGTGTAAACTGGGAATATATAGCATTATTAACAGTCCAAGCAAAGAACAAGACCTGACCCCATCCGGGTCTGTCGGGCTAGTACTGCGTGGGGTCCTGGGAGATGGCGAGCATCTCGCGCGCCTGCGCGGGCGTGGCGACCTCGCGGTTCATCTCTCTGGCGATGCGCACGATTCTCGCCACCAGCTCGGCGTTGCTTTTGAGCTTGCGTCCCTTGGCGTAGTAGAGGTTGTCCTCCATGCCCACCCGCACGTGCCCCCCGAGCATGATACCCATGACGTTCATGGGGGTCTGGAAGTGTCCGACGCCGATGACGGAGAAGATGGACTGCGGCGGCAGCTCGTTCAGCAGCCCGAGCAGGTTGGCTGGGGTGGGGAAGGAACTGGTCTGAAAACCCAGGACGAACTGGAAATCGTAAGGCGGATCGACAAGCCCCTGCATGAGCAGGTCCTGGAACACCCAGTACATGCCGGGGTGGTAGAGCTCCATCTCCGGCTTGATCCCCTTCTCCTTCATGGTGCGCGCGAAGGTCTCGATATCTCCATAGCCGCAGGAGAGGCAGCGGTCGAAGAGCATCGCCGGGCGCGGATGGGGCAGGGGCTCTTTGCGTTCCCTCAAGGGGACCTTGAGCACGAAGGGCCCGAGGTTGAGGGAGCACAGCTCGGGGTTGGCGTAGATAGAGGCCATGCGCTGCTCCATGGTCAGCTCCGGCCCCCCGCCGGTGGTGTTGTTGATGATTATGTCCGGGCATTTGTCACGTATCATGGCGTTGACCTTGAGGTAGTCCTCCGCGCTGCTGCTGGTCATCCACTGCACCTCGGGGTTGCGCGCATGCACGTGCACGATGGACGCGCCCGCCTCGTAGGCCTCCCTGGTCTGCTCCGCCTGTTCCTCCGGGGTCTCGGGCAGGTTCTCGTTCATCTCCTTGCCCTGCACGCCGCCGGTGATGGCCACCGAGACGATGAGCGGGGGCAGGCCCTCCCTCACTTTCGCCATCCATGCGTAGGGGTCGCGGTAATCCCAGATATGCCCTTCCATGCCTTCTCCTTTCACCTTCGGCGGCGTGTGCGTTGCACGGCTGCGAGCAACCGCCCTGCCAAAGCCGTAACATCGGTGACAGCTCATCCCGATACCTCAATTCTAGCAGCCTGAAAGCATGGATGGCGCGTTTTCACCTTACCCGCGGTCAGTAAAAGAGCAGTTAGAAGCGCATATTCATCATTTCCAACATGGTATTATTTGCCAGGTGAGGAGGGAGGCCGGAGGTCGGCGCCCCCCGCTATCTCCAGCTATAATGTGGGCGTAGCCCATGCCCGGCTCGAGGGAAAGGAGGGCCCGCGTGGAGGAAACAGCCCCCGGCGCCGCCTCGCCGCCGCCCCCGCCCGCGTCCGGGGCCGCGGAGCGAGGGAGGCGATCCAGGAAGAAGCTCGTGCTGTGGATGTCGGCCGCCCTGGCCTTTTTCATCATCCTCGCCGCCCTTCTGGGGGGCGTGCACGCTTGGCGTTTCAAGAAGGCGGCGGGCGAACTCACCCTGGGCGAGGTGGACACCTCCGGCTTGGCCGATGGCGTCTATGCGGGCTCGTACGAGCTCTTTCACGTCAAGGCCGCGGTGGAGGTCGAGGTGGAGGGCGGACGCATCGCCTCCATCCTCTTCACCGACAGCGGGAGGATGTCGGAGGAGGCGCAAAGGGATATCGAGGAGATCTTCGCCGCGGTGACGGCGGCGCAATCGCTCGACGTGGACATCGCCAGCGGGGCCACCGTGAGCAAGAAGGTATCGCTCAAGGCGGTGGAGGAGGCGCTGGCGAAGGCCGGAAGCCCGTGACGGGCGGCCCCCGCCGCAGGGTGAAGGGAAGTGGGGGCTCCGCGGGCGGAACGACATGCGGCCCCGCGTATGAGGGGGCGCACGGCGGCCCGAGGGCGCAAAGGAGCATGGGATCCCCGGGGCGAAGGGGCGCGCGGCAGCGAGGGCGAGAAACCCGCCGCGCGGCCTTTTGCTTTAGAATGTCAGTGGTGCCGGCACAGGTTCGATACGAGGGAGGGATTCGATGCATCCGTTGCGGCAGCTCATGAACCCGTCGTCCATAGCCATATACGGCGCTTCCAACAACCCCTTGAAGATGGGCTCCGTCCAGCTTGCCAACATCCTGGAGACGGGATACGAGGGCGAGGTATATCCCATACACCGCAGCGAGGAGACGGTCTTGGGCGTGCCCGCCTACCGCTCCATTGCGGAGGTGGGAAAGCCCGTGGACCTGGTGCAGCTGGTGCTGCCCACAGGGGTGGTGCCGGAGATACTGGAGGAATGCGGCCAGGCGGGCGTGCGCAGGGCCATCATCATCTCGGGCGGCTTCAAGGAGACCCCGGGCGAAGCGGGCCGGGAGCGGGAGCGCAGGCTGCTGGAGGTGGCGAGGAAATACGGCATCCGTTTTCTGGGGCCCAACTGCGTGGGTATCATGAACAGCCGCCTATCCCTGAACTCGACCACCATCGTGGAGCCGCCCATGGGCGGCGGCATCGCCTTCGCCTCACAATCGGGAGCGTACACGGCCATGATCAACCCCTACCTCAGGGGGCAGGGCATGCGCATGAACCAGACCCTGAGCGTAGGCAACGAAGCGGACATCGACCTGGTGGACTGCCTCGATTATCTCAGGGAGGAGGAGGCGGTCAAGGCGGTGGGCCTGTATGTGGAGGCCGTGCGCCGCCCGCGCGAGTTCATCGTTGCGGCGCGGGAGACGGTGAAGAGCAAACCGGTGGTGGCCATCTATGTGGGGGGCACGAGCGGGGGCTCGCGCTCGTCCCTCTCCCACACCGGGGCCGTATCGGGCCCCGACGAACTCTATGACGGCCTCTTCCGCCAGGCGGGGATACAGCGCGCCGCCGACATGGACCAGATGCTGGATATGCTGTGGGCGCTCTCCATGCAGCCGCTGCCCGCGGGCAGGCGCATGGCGGTGATCACCAATTCGGGCGGGCCCGGCTCCTCCCTCGCTTACCACCTGGAGAAGGAGGGTCTGGAGGCGCCCCCCTTTTCCCCCGAGCTGCGCGCGAAGCTGGACGGGATCACCGGCCCTCTCACCTTCACCGGCAATCCCATCGACCTCACCTTCGAGACCGATGTCTTCATCTTCAAGAAGCTGCTGGAGCTGGTCTATGAGTCGGGGGAGGTGGACGGCGCCTTCATCTTCGGCATTTTCGGGGCCTCCGACTTCATGATCAACCTCAAGAAGCGCTTCCCGGCCATGGAGGCCATAGAGGAGGACTGGGAGAGGGGCTACGGGGAATTCCTCGCCGGGCTGGCCCAGATCCCGCAAGAGCATGCCAAGCCCCTGGTGACGATGTCCCTGGCGGGAGCGCGCAGCAAGGCTATACAGAGCCTGATCGATTGCGGGGTGCCCTCCTACCCGTCGGCTTCACGTTCGGCCCGCGCCATGCGCGCCCTGCTGGATTACCGCCTCACGCGGGAGTCGCTTTTATCGCCCTGAGGCGAGGGGAGATGACGGGGCCGGGCGCGAAATCGCCGTGGCCGCTGCCCCGGTTTCGTCCGGGCATGCCTTCAGGCTCAGCCCGCGCATAGTCAAGGGGTTGTCCCGGTGCGCGGGACAACCCCTTGTATTTTCCTCTGGCGACGATGCCTATCAGAGGTTCTCCATATCCTCGAAGAGCTTCTCGAAGGCCTCGCTCATGGACTCCTCCGTCTCCGTGAGGGATACCTTCCAGGAGCCGTCCTCATCGAGCAGGACCATGTCGAAGTCGAGGGTCATGCCGAGCTCCTTGATCTCCAGCTTCACGGGCACCTTCGCCTTGTCCCCGGAGACCTTGGCGCTCCCGACCTTGGCATTTTTAAAGAGCTCAGCGGCTCCGCTTAAGTCCTCCTCGGTCGCTGCATTCCCCAGATCTTCCGCGCTCAACAGTTCGTTCACGGCGTCGGCGTCCTCGGCCAGGGTAGCCTTGATGAAACGCTCGGCGACATCTTTGGGCCCACCCGCGTCGCCATTTCCACCGCACCCGGCGAGCGCCAGTACGGACAGCGAGAGCGCAAGCACCACCAACATGACGATTGATTTCCTCATCCAAACAACTCCTTTCGTACTAGAACTCAGTGCTGCACATGGCTCACGAGTATAGATTATCCTACTTGTCGCCCGCAAGGGATGCGCTGCCTCATCCTCAGGGGTCAACCCCGGGGTCAACCCCCCGAAGTGGCACTTCTGGGGTCAACCCTCCGAAGGGACACAAAGCATCAATGGCACCACCGGGGTCAACCCTCCGAAGGGACACAGGACATCAAGGCGGCGCCTTCGGGTTTGACCCCGGAGCAGCATGAGCATGAGCATGAGGTAGAGGCAGGATGACGGGAGGGGGCGCCTGCCGCGTAGCCCCTTGCGGGACATGGCGGGCAAGGAGTTCAGAGCCGCAGGCGTCACGGTGCCGCCATCGAGGAAGGAGACCGGCCCTGATGCCACGGCCCTTGTCTGAGGTCGAAAGGCCCTTTTACCTGGGAATCTGGAAGAGCAACCGTTCAAGATGAGTCCGGAGGGGCGCTTACCGCCAATATGGCACTCTTCGGGGTTGACCCCGGAAGGGACACTCCGAAGGGACATCGCACGGGCCGGTGGCATGCTTGGGGCCTGCCATCGGAAAGGACATCGGCGGTTCGTGTTTGTTCTGGCGCGCCTGGGCCAATACATGGTTGAGCCACAACCATTTCTCAGAACGGAATGCATGGATATGACCCGGAAAAGGCATCGAAGCGGGTTCAGTATATGGCACTTCGGTCAAGTCCCAGGACGTCTGTAAACGCGATCTAGCCATCCCGTATCGGTTAT
>CAZEAU010000025.1:0-33378 GCA_964510515.1 uncultured Actinomycetota bacterium
ATGGGGCCACGTCTTGCGAACCCGAGGCAAAACCCCAGGTGCGAACTGGGAAGATAGCGGAGCAGGCAAAGAACAAGACCTGACCCCATCCGGGTTCGACCTCGCGCCGCGCTCTCATGTCTCGATCTCATGCAGCGCCTCAAGTTTCCGACTCGCGCCCCGTCCTCATGCTTTGCACTCATGCCATGGGGCCACGTCTTGCGAACCCGAGGCAAAACCCCAGGTGCGAACTGGGAAGATAGCGGAGCAGGCAAAGAACAAGACCTGACCCCATCCGGGTTAGTCGTCGTGTTTGGAGAGCTCTCTTTCGAGGAAGCCGGGTTTACGCGGGCGCAGGGCATAGGGCTCCAGGATGAAGGGGATGGCGAAGACCACCAGCACGGCGATGACCATAAAGACCCAAGCTGAGGTAGAGGTTTCGGTATCGGGCTCCTCGAGGGGTATGCTGGAGCGTCCTGGCTCGGTGATGTTCAGGGAGGAGAAGAAGGAGGGGGGCATCTCGGCGGTCCCCTCGACGAAATCACGTGCAAAGGCGGCCCAGTCGCGCGCCGTGAGGGTGGTGAGCGCGGAGGTGATGTCGGCGTTGGAAAGGCGCCGGTCGGGCTGCGATATCTCGAAGAGGCTGCGCAGAAAAGCCGCGAGGTCCAGGGAAGGGGGCTGCACGGCGCGCAGCTCGGAGTCGATAAAAGCGCAGGCCGCTGCGCCGCCGCAAGCGAGCACTATCGCAGCTTCCTCCGTATGCGAGCCCGATTCGCCCGCCTGGGCCATGCTCCCCTCGAAGCGGGAGCGCGCCGCGCGGTAGGCGTCGAAGCGCAGGTTGAAACGGTCCCAGAACAGCCCGGCTCCCCACAGGCCCGCCTCGTAGGGCAGCAGGCCCTGCATGTAGCGGGAGGCGCCTTCCTGCAGCCAGAGGGCGTCGCTCTCCAGGCGCAGCCTGCTCGAGAGGAGCAGCGAGGCCGCGCCGCGGGCCGTGGCCTCCAGGGTGGCATCGGAAAGGGGATCGCCGTTGGAGGGGCCGGGGATGACCAGGCTGCCCGCGAAGGGCTGCGCGGGGTAGAACAACTCCTCGGCGGAGCCGCCTTCCCCGCGGAAGAGCAGGGCCACGAGGAGGCGGCGGCCCTCCCCTCTGTCCAGCGCGCCGAGGAGGGACTCGCCCTTCTCAACCAGGGCGCGGGCCTTGTCCCCGTACTCGGCCAGGCTCCCCCCGCCCGCCGCCGTCGCCGCCTCCGGCAGGGCGATGAGCAGCGTGCCCGCCTCCCGCAGCGATAGCTCCCCGGCGAGGATGGGGTTGTTGAGCAGCTCTTCCATGTGCTCGGGCTGCTTCGGCCAGGGCAGGGCGTTCCGCCAGCCCGGGGGCATGGTCAGCTCAAGGGAGGGGAGGTACCCCGAGCCGCGCGGGCGCACGAATACGGCGTAGCCGGGCAGGTAGGCCAGGTCCGCCTGCAGCAGCGGGAAGTAAGGCCAGGGTGGACCGGAGTTCGCGAGCGAATCGAGATAGGCGGTACCGGCGCGGTAATCCGCTATCCTTACCTTATAGCTGAAGGTTAGGCTCCCTGCATAATCCAGGGACCAGGCGTCTCCCTCCCTCCTGACCTCCAGGAGCTCCCCCGAGGCGCCCCGGGCCTCCTCCGCGAAGACATGGGAGGAAAGGCCCGCCGCAAGCCCGCCACCGTAAGCGTCGGGCAGCTCGAGCAGCAGGGGCCGTTCCGCGGCCTCCATCTCCAGGGTGACCGCGATCTCGCCGCTGCCGGCATCGGTTAGGTCGACCGTGTAGGCCGCCGTGCTCGCCCTCTGCGCCCGTGCCTCCCCTCCCGGGGCGAGCGGGAAGAGGAGCAGCAACGCGAGCCAGAACGCCAGAGATTTTTTAGTCATTGGCAACACCAGGCATCATTATCCCAGAAAGACGGCGCCACATGAAGCGCGAAAAGTGTATGCGGCGGGCGGTTCCGGAAGCGGCAGGGACGCCACGGGCGATTCGGGAGCGGATGGCCCGCGGAAAAGCCCGCCGGTCTTTCGTGGACCAAGGCTGGCGCGGAAGTCCGCCCGCCGGGCAAACGCGGCCTCGCAGCGGGATGCAGAGGCGGCTCGGCCGCCCGGACTGGAGGAGAAAGCCTGCGGGGAAGCTCGCCGGTTCTCTCGCAGGCCAGGGGCTGGCGGGAAAGCCCGCCGGTTCTCTCGCAGGCCAGAGGTTGGCGCGGAAGTCCGCCCGCCGGGCAAACGCGGCCTCGCAGCGGGATGCAGAGGCGGCTCGGCCGCCCGGACTGGAGGAGAAAGCCTGCGGGGAAGCTCGCCGGTTCTCTCGCAGGCCAAGGGCTGGCGGGAAAGCCCGCCGGTTCTCTCGCAGGCCAGAGGCTGGCGCGGAAGTCCGCCGGCCGGGGCCAAGCGTGGATCCCTCCCGGCCTTCTCGCGCATGGAGGCGATATCCCGGAACGCCGGATACAGTCATGGCGTAAACGGATGCGTCCGAACAGAGGAAAACAGCGGGGCGTCCGGTGCTTTGCTACTTGTTCCTTCTCTGCCAGCGGGTGCGCTTGAGGAGTTTCTTATGCTTCTTCTTGCGCATTTTCTTACGGCGCTTCTTCACGACGGAACTCAATTAACACCACCTATTGGCTCGCTTTGCTCCTGCAAATCCCATTCATTATACATTAAACGCCTCCAGTTACAAAAAGCCCTGACATCTCTTTCGGCAGCCCTCACTCGAGCGCGTTGAAATCGCATTTTCCCGCCCCATACCCTCTCCCCGCCGGGCAGCCCTCACTCGAGCGCGTTGAAATCGCCCTTCTCGGTCACGCCAAAGGCCCTGCCGAAGATTCTTTGAGATGGCTTCCCCCCAGTTCTCGCTAGTATCGTCGCCTATATGGCCGGCAATCCCTTCCCTCCCTTCACTCCCTTCCCTCCCTCTCTTCTCTCCCACCGAGCTTGGGATGAGCTGAGGCGGATGTGGCCAGCGAGAGCTCACTCCTTTCTCCTGGTCGCTCAGCTTTCGCTCAGGAATCGTCGAGTGGCCTCAGCTCTTTTTCCTTCTCGGGCTCGCCCGCGGGAGAATTACGGCGACTGTGCCCGCCACCCGGGGTTTCCCCGGGCGGCAAGCGCCGTGCATCGAGGGCCGAGGGCCATAAAAAGCCGCGCCTCCCCGGGGGGCATGCCTGCCCCGGCGCGGCAAAAGAGTTACAATTGCCCTGAGGGGCACGCCGGGATCGAAGGCGCGCAGCGAGGATCATCGCATGCGGTTTTCGAGGCGCAGCGCCGTAGTCAACACAGGGGCACGCCGGGATCGGAGGAAGCCATGAGGGAGTTCGTGAGCGGAAGGCTGGTCGGCGGCGGAGGCATATGCGAGGTATGCGGCAAGCGCCTGGGCGACGGCGAGAAGGTCTTTGCCCTGGCGGCGGAGGTGGAGGATATAAAGGAGTACCTGTACTGCCAGAAGTGTAGGCCGAAAGAAGGAGAGCTGCCCCCGGGGGTCATCAGCCTGGAGCCCGCCCAGGCGGTGGAGGAGCTGGGCACGGACAAGCGCCGCATGGGGTTCGAGGTCGCCGAGGGCTCGGTGTGCATGCGCTGCGGCCACCGTTTCGATACAGACGAATGGCTCTTCGTGGGGGTGGTCGAGGGCACCTCCAGCGGCACCGTCTATTGCTGCGAATGCCACCAATCCGAGCTCGGGGATGAGGAGGAGAACGAGCCGGAGGAGTAGCCCCACCCCTGCTCAGCTCCCCGCGAACGCTAAAGCGAGCGCTGCTTGGTGGACTGGGCCAGGTCCAGGTTGCGTATGTGCCGGAGGGAGGGGTACTCCGAGAACACCATGAGCGCGATGACCATCACCCCGGTGATGACGAAAGTCCACACCGAGATGGCGGGGGTGAAGGCGAAGAGGTCGGTCTGGTAGAGCTTCATGGCCACGACCATGACGAAACGCGCGGCGATATAGCCGGGCACCAGCCCCAGCAGCCCCATGATCACGTTCTCCAGCGTGAGGGAGAGGGAGGCCTTCCACTGCGGCACCCCCAGGGTGAGCATGGTGGCCACCTCCTGCTCCCGCTCCATGATGTTGATGGTGGAGGTGTTGAAGACCAGGGAGAAGGCCATGATGATGCCGAAGACCAGCATCACCGCGATGACTATATACATGAGGGCCATGTGTGAGTTGATCTCCCTCTTGATCTGGGTCAGGTCCACCAGGGTGAGCACCTCGGGCATGTCGTAGAGGGCGTCCCTCACCCCCTGATAGTAGCCCTCGTCCACCTGCACGTAGAAGGCGGAGGATTTGGTGCCGTAGCCCAGCAGCTCCCGGGCCTCGTCCACGGGGACGTACACGAAGGAGCCCATGGGCTCCATGATGAAGTCCGAGATGACGAAGGAGCGGGAGCGCCGGAGGGTGGTGAGCTTCACCGTGTCCCCCGTCTCCACGCCCAGTTCGTCACGGTAGTTCCTGCTCAGCAGGCAGTGGCCGGGGCTTATCTCCACCGCGCGGTTGCTCTCGTCCAGAAAGCCGCGCATCACCGTGTCCGCCAGCGCGCCCATGAGAATGCTGTCCACGCCCTCGCTGCCGTTGGCGATGGTGCAGGGGGCGCCGATGGCCGGCTCCACCACGGTGACGCCGGGGATGCCCTCTATCTTTTTCTGGGTCACCCGCGTCTGCGGGTCTAGGTAAAGCACGGCTATATCGAAGGTGAAGAGGTGATTGAAGGCCTGGTCCATGTTGGCGTTGACCGTGTCGTTGATGCCCAGGTTAAGCATGATCAGGACGATGGCGAACATGATGCCGATGACGGTGAAGGCGGTGCGGCGCCGGTTGCGGAAGATGTTGCGCAGCGGCAGGCGCCAGAACACACGCAGGTGGTCTATGCGGGGCAGCAGGCGCTCGACCCAGGTGATCTTGCCGTACCTCGCGGGGTCGATGGCGCCGCGCAGGGCCTCGGTGGGCTGCACCTGCGCGGACCTGCGCGCGGGCACCAGCCCCGAGAGGGCGCAGAAGGCCATGGCCAGCAGGAAGCCGTAGGCGAAGACCTCGGGGAAGATCCCGTATTGCACGAAAGGTATATTCATCTGTATGGAATACACCTTGGAGACGATGCCCGTCGCCGCCAACCCCAGCAGGCTGCCGAGCACCACCCCCACCACCCCCACGATGAGGGCGAAGGACATGTAGTGGAAGAGGACGGCGCGGGCGGAATACCCCAGGGCGCGCATGAGGCCGATGATGGAGCGCTGGGTGCGCACCAGGCGTGAGAGGATCATGTAGATGCTGAAGGAGGCGATGGAGAAGAAGAGGATGGGGAAGAAGAGGGCGAAGTCGTGGAAGGAGCGCAGCTCCATCTCGATGAGCATGTTTGATATCTGGTTTTCGCGGGTGGTGACCTCCTCGATGTGATAGGGCTTGAGCACCGCGCGCACCTGGCTCTCGGTGGTCTCCAGCAGGGATTTATCCTTTAGGGTGAGGGCGAACTCGTTGTAGGAGTTGGAGGCCATGCCGGTGAGCGCGCGGGCCTCCTCCTCGCCGAAGTAGAAGATGCCGAACACCGTGGCCGAGGTCATGGGGAACTGGCGGTCGCGGAAGACTATCATGTACTCGGGGCTGGAGACCGAGCCCGCTATGCGCACGGGTATCTTCCGGCCGCCCTTCACGGCGTAGATGATGTCCCCCTCGTGCAGGTTGTTGAAGGTGGCGAAGTGGGTCTCCACCAGGCAGGTGAGCTCCGTCTCCTGCCCGCTGAGCATGTGCCCCTCCCGCACGTGCAGCATGTTCACGTATTCGGCGTCGCCGCCGGGTATGCTGATGATTTGCCCGGTGATGCGTGTGCCGTCCTCCAGCTCCATGCCCAGGGGGTTGTTTATGCGGGGGGTGAGCAGCTCGACATTGGGGAGGGAGGAGAGGCGCTCCACGGCTCGCTCCGGCGCCCTGTTCACGCGCACCAGCAGGTCCTCGAAATTGAGGCGCTCGTAGGTGTAATCGTAGGAGCCGGAGAGGTTGAGGAAGGACATATAGGAGGCGGAGAAGAGGAGTATGCCGATGGCCACCACCGAGGCGATGGCGAAGAAGCGGAACTTCGACTCCATGACCTCCCGCAGCAGTTTCTTGCGCAGCATCCTCATCGGGTGTCCCTTCCGGGGTCAACCCCGGCATGTGCCAAATATATCTTTCCCGGTGTCCCTTCCGGGGTCAACCCCGGCGTATGCCATAACCAGTGTCCTTTCCGGGGTCAACCCCGGCATGTGCCATAACCAGTGTCCTTTCCGGGGTCAACCCCGGCATGTGCCAAATATATCTTTCCCGGTGTCCCTTCCGGGGTCAACCCCGGCATGTGCCATAAGCGATGTCCCTTCCGGGGTCAACCCCGGCGTATGCCATAACCGGTGTCCTTTCCGGGGTCAACCCCGGCATGTGCCATAACTGGTGTCCTTTCCGGGGTCAACCCCGGCGTATGCCATAACTGATGTCCCTTCCGGGGTCAACCCCGGCGTATGCCATAACCAGTGTCCTTTTTGAGGGTTGACCCCAGAAGTGCCACGGGAAGGGGCGGGATTTGACCGACGCGTTCGTATATAATCTACGAGGCGTAATGAACCACGACGGAAGGGAGAAGAAATTGCTACCCTACGACAGCTTCCTCATCGACCCCCCCTGGCTCGTCTCCCTGGGCTATCTGTATGCCAAGGCCACGAGCAAGCTGGTCAAGGACGAGGGCAAGAGGCTCAAGACGCGAAAGTTCCTCGACTACTCGACCATCGGCATCTTCTATGTGACCAGCATTAGCCTCTACTTCGACCTGGAGTGGGTGCGCTGGATATGGGAGATGGTCGGGGCGAAGTCGGGGCGCGACTGGATGATCAACTCCGGCGTCTTTAAATTCGACTACGAGAACGTGTCCCCCAAGGGCCATGCCATCTGCGCGGCCATTTTCGCCACCTACCCCCTGGCGCTCAAGCTGGGCTACAAGCTGGCGGAGCGCAAGGGCGGCGCCTGCGAGGCGGGCGCCTGCGAGGTGGGCTGCCGCGAGGGGCAGGCTCAGGCCTAGGCCTCCGGGCCGCGGGGCATGGGCGGGGCCCACGGGCCGTGGGGCATGGGCGCAGCGCCCGGTGAGAGCAGTATGGGCGGGAGGTGGAGATACCACCTCCTGCTCTTCATCGTCTGCTGGCTGTGGGGGCTGGCCTTCGTCGCCATGAAGGTCCTCCTGGAGGAGGTCTCCTACCTGACCCTCAACCTCGTGCGCTTCCTGCTCTCCTCGCTCATGCTCCTTCCCTTCATCGCCGCAAATCGCGGCAGGCGCCCCCGCCTCAGCGTCGGCGAGTGGACGCTCACCTTCGTGGCCGGCGTGGCGGCGGTGTACGGGTATCACCTCGCCGTGACCTACGGGGAGACCATGGTGCCCGCGGGGACGGCGGGGCTGGTGGCCAACATCACCCCCGTCTTCGCCGCGGTGCTGGCGCGCTTCGTCCTCCACGAGAGCCTGGGGGCGTGGAAGGCGGCGGGAATCGCCGCGGCCCTGGGCGGGGTGGCGGTGGTCACCGTGCTGGGCGCGGGCGGGGAGCTGGGCGCGGGGCGCGTGTGCGGCATACTCTTCACCCTGCTCGCCGCCTTCTCCTGGGCGGTATATACGGTGCTGCTCAAGCCCCTGGCCGAGAAGCACGGGGCCTTCTTCATCAGCGCCTACGCCATATTGCTGGGCACCGCCGCCCAGCTGCCGCTGGGGCTGGCCTGCGGCGGCTGCATGAGCGAGCTGGCGGACCTGTCCGCGGCGGGGTGGGGGTGGATGCTCTTCCTCAGCCTGGGGAGCACGGTGCTGGGCTATTTCCTCTACGCCAAGGGTGTGGGAGAGCTGGGCGCGTCCCTCTCCGCCTTCTACACCTATCTCATCGCCCCCATCGCCCTCTTCTGGGGATGGCTCATCCTGGACGAGGCGCTCAACGCGGCCATCCTGGGAGGGGCCGCCCTCATCCTGGTGGGGCTGATGTCGGTGTGGTGGGAGGAGAGGAAGGCCTACCCCCCGCTCTCGGGCTCTCCCTGAGGCGGCGCTTCCCGCCGGGAGCCCTCACCGCCTGCCTGCGTTTTCGCGGCCGAGCCCGCCCGGCGACCGCGCTCCGGCCCCGGGCCGCGCGGCGGCGGGAGGGGAGGCTGGCGCCCGCCCGCCCTCGACCTTTCCCGCCGCGCTTAAAGGGTGCGCCGCCCTTCTGCTACAATTAGGGTGCTTCGCGCCGCCTCGCCGCGGGCGGGGGGCGGGATGTCCCGGAGGGTATGACGGCAGAAAAGGAGGAATCGCCGTGCGCGCACTGGTTATGGGAGGAGGCCTGGCGGGGCTTTCCGCCGCGGTTCACCTGGTCGACAAGGGCTTCGAGGTCACCCTCCTGGAGAGCGAGGAGGAGCTGGGCGGGCGGGCCATGTCCTGGGTGGACGAAGACGGCGACACCGTGGACAACGCCCTGCACGTCTTCTTCCCGCATTACGTGAACATCCTGGGCTTCTTCGCCAAGGTCGGCGCCCCCGACGTCATCCGCTGGACGGACACCCTCACCTATATCAAGGAGGGCGGCGACGCGGCCCACTTCACCCCCTACGATCTGCCCGCCCCCCTGCACGGCCTGTCCATCGCCCAGTTCCAGCATATCGGGCTCGTGGACATGCTGCGCTTCGGGCCGGCGGCCATGCGCGCCCTCTCCATGAGCGAGGCGGCGGTGGCCTCCTACGACCGCATCACGGTGGAGGACTTCCTGCACGGCTACGGGGTCTCGCAGCACCTCATCGACAACATGCTGCGCGCCATGGTCAACGGCCTCACCTTCCTCGAGCCCTACGAGGTCTCGGCCAAGGCGGCGGCCTACTGGATACGCAACCTCACCACCACCAAGGAGGCGGTGCGGGTGGGCTTCGCCCGCGGCGGGCTGGGCGAGATATACGTGCGCAAGGCGGTGGAATACATCACCGAGCGCGGCGGCAGGGTGCTGGAGGGCGTGGGGGTTAAGGCCATCGGGCTCAAGGACAAGGCGGTGCTCAACGTCACCCCCAGCAAGGGGCGCAACATGCGCGCCGACGTCTTCGTCTCCGCCCTGCCCTACGGGGCGCTGCGGCGCCTGCTGCCCGAGGAGCTCTACCGCTACCAGTATTTCCGCAACCTGTGGCGCTTCGAGGACGCCCCGTCCCTCTCGGCCATGGTGTGGTTCGACCGCAAGGTGACCGACCTCGCCAACATCGCCACCGGCATAGGCACGGCCTTCAACTGGTTCGCCGACCTCACCCAGGTGGTGCCGGAGGCCTTCCCGCAGCCGGGCTCGGTGCTGGAGCTGGTCATCACCCCCTGCCGCCACCTCCTGCCCCTGAGCGACGAGCGCATCCTGGACACGGTTATCGCCGACATCCGCAGGCTGCTGCCCGCCGCCCGCGACGCCAAGGTGCTGAAGTCGCGCCTGGTGCGCGAGAGGCAGGGCATATTCGCCCAGCGCCCGCACATGGACCGCTACCGCCCCACCCAGAGGACGCCCCTGGACAATTTCTATCTCTGCGGCGACTTCACCATGGCCGGGCACTCCGCGGGCATGGAGGGCGCGGTGGTCTCGGGCAAGCTGGCCACCTCGGCCATTCTCCTGGACAAGATGGGCGTGGTGGAGGACTTCGTCGAGCAGCCCAGCTTCCCGCAGGGGCTCATCCCCTTCATCAAGTACGGGCAGCCCGCGCTGCTGGCCCTGCTGGCCCTGCGCCTGCTGGGAAGGAGGAGGAAGGCCGCCCGGGCCCGGGAGGCCTAGAAGCGGCCGGGGCCAGGTCTTGCATCGGCGGGTTTGCGAAAGCGGACCGCCATGCATAATGCCTGGTCAGCGGCTTGACATTTGCCATATACCGGTTATTTTACCTGAGCAGGCAAAGAACAAGACCTGACCCCATCTTAGAGGCGTTTGAGGGCGGCGCGCACGAGGCCCATGGGGCCGGTCATCATCATGTCCCCGCCCGGGGAGGGGTAATACACATCCAGCCCCGTGCCCTCCAGCAGCTCGCGGTTGGGGCCGGTAACGGCTATCATGTCCAGGTTCTCCATGCCCGGCGCGCGCCCGATATAGAAGAGGCCGTGCCCCGAGGCCATGTACTCGTCCTCGTCCCTCGCCTCGCCGCCGCAGAAGAGCTCCAGGTAGGCGGCGAAGGCGGCGGGCTCCAGCCGCCCGGTGTGATGCTCGAGGAGGGCCGCGACCTTGCCCGCGCTCAGGAGGCAGGCCAGGGTGTGGCCGTTGCCCGCGTTGATGACCAGCAGCTCGCCCCCGGCGCGCGCGGCCACGCGGGGGTCGGAGAGGCAGCCCGCCGCGGCGGCGGGGGCGGTGTCCATGAGCAGGAGCGGCTTGCCGGGGAGCTGCTCGCGCAGGCGCGCGGCGGCCGAGGCCATGCGCGGGAAGCGCGCAGGCACCTCGCCCGCGAGCCAGGAGAGGGCCAAAGGGTCGCTGTCCCCCTCCAGGCGGCCGCGCATGTGGGCGAGGCGGGTCTTGCGGTTGCTCTCGCCCGGGGCGTAGGAGCCGTGGTCCTGCACCGCCACCGCCACCGCGTCCAGCCCCTCCAGGCTCTCCCCCGCGGAGCGCAGCAGCGCGCCCAGGGGCGCGAGGTCCAGCTCGTCCGCGCGCAGCGTGACCCCTGAGAAACCCGGCGGGGGCCCCTCGCGTATCTCTATCCCCGCGGAGGCCACGTCGCCCAAGTTGTTGCGCACCGTATAGGCGGCGCCCTCGGACATGCCTACCCGCAGCCCCGCCGCCAGGTGCCGCTTGAGGGCGCGGGAGAGGGAGCCGCCGCCCACGGTGCCGCCCGCGACGAAGATGTCGGCCCCCCGTTCGGTCGCCTCCTCCACCCGCGCGGCGAGCAGGGGGCTGGGGCTGGGCAGCACCAGCTTGATGCAGTTCTCCAGCTGCTTGTCCGCGTCGTAGAGCAGGATGTCCTGCGTGCCCGCCCCGATGTCTATGGCCAGTATCTTCACCGCTCTCCCCTCGCTCGCTCTCCCGCCCCCGCCCGCTGGGGCCCCACCATGACATTATAGGGCGCGGGGGCCGAAAGGGGAGCTGACGCCGCGCAAGGGGCGGGGGCGCGAATGGCGAGGCGCCGCCCCAAATATATCGCCGCCAAATCGGCCAAGCCCCACCTTTCTCGCGCCCCCCTCCGCACTATGCGCGCCCAAGGGCTCAGCCGCCTTGTCGTTGTGCTCGCCGCGGGCGCCCACCGCCCGCCCCCGCCGCGCCGCCGCCCGCCCCCGGCACGGCGCCGCTCGCCGGATAAAGGGAATGAGAAGCGCCGCTTATGCCGTTAACCGAATGTAGAGAGAGAAAGCGGCGGCGCCGGGGTTCAGCGTAAAGGCGCGAGGCCGAAGTGCCGAGAATATCTGTAAGTTTTGCACATGGACAATTTCACCAGACGAGGAAGGGAGGTGGCAGCGAAAAGGGCAAGGTGTGATGTCGAGTCTGGAGTCTGTAATGTTCCGAGGACCGAGAGTAAAAGGACGAAGAAGCAAAGGAGGTGTAGGAATTGGCTAAGAGAATGCACAGGCAGGAAGGCTTCACCCTCATCGAGCTGATGATCGTTATTCTTATCATCGGTATCCTCGTAGGTATCGCGGTGCCAGTCTTCCTCGCCGCACGCGGCAGCGCAACCGAAAGGACCTGCCAGGCAAACCGCAGGACGGTGGTCAGCGCGGCCAATATTTTCGTGGCGGCATCCGGAGATGAAGGGGGCGGAGACGGCACATACCCGACCACAATCGCGCAGCTGTATCCGGATTTCATCGACAACAAGTTCGCCGAATCGGGAGAAGAAGGGAAGGACAGTGCTTGCCCCGATGAAAAAGCGATAGATTGGAACTTTACTGAAACTGCGCCGCCCAAGCCGGTATGCAACGTGCATGGAGCCCTCTGAAAGAGCGTAAGCTGTCTGAGAGAGGGTAAGGGAATGAAAGAGGAGGGGGGAACTCCTCCTCTTTCTCTTTTGCCCATCTAGACCGGTAACTGGCAGCTACTGGCACTATCGCGATAAAACGGCATATATGCATGGCCTTGAAAGGGCGTCCTCGGTTGGATGACGCCAGGTCGCATGCTCTCAAGGGAAGGGCGAGAGCGTGGAGGGCGGCATACGGTGCGAAGGATCTGAGAGCGGGATAAGAGCAAAGAGGGGAGCTGGAGGAAATAACTGAAAGCATGCGCGGGCAGGAGGGATTCACCCTCGTCGAGCTGATGATCGTCATCCTTATCATAGGCATACTGGTGGGTATCGCGGTGCCGGTTTTCATACTCGCGCGGGAGAGCGCGGCCAACCGGGCCTGTCAGAGCAATCGCAGGACGGTGGTCAGCGCGGCCAATGTTTACCTGGCGGCACCCGAGGACGAGCACGGCGGAGACGGGACTTATCCGGTCAGCATTTCGGACTTATATCCCTATTTTCTGGATTACGATTTCGCCGATACGGGAGTTGCGGGGGCGGGCAGCGCTTGCCCCGCCGGCAGCGCGATAAACTGGAACTGGGACGAGTCGAGGCCGCCTGCTCCCGTCTGCACCGGCGGTCACGATGACATCTGAACCAGCAGCCGTAGCGGCATGGTGATATGCAGGGGAGCGGCGGCATTCTGCGGGCTCAGAACAGCCCGGTGTAGGCCTCCCAGATGGCCTGTCCCCAGAAGAGGGCGGCCAGCGCCCCCGCGGCGAGGAAGGGGCCGAAGGGGATGCGCGATTTGCGCTTCTTCCTGCCCGCCACCATCATCGCCACGCCCGCCACCGCCCCCAGGGCGACGGCGATGAAGAAGCCCACCAGCTGGCACTCCCAGCCCAGGATGGCCCCGGTGAAGGCGGCGAGCTTGGCGTCGCCCATGCCGAAACCCCCGGGAAAGGCCAGGGCCAGCAGGGCCCAGGGCACGGAGATGGCGGCGGCGCCGATGAGGCTGCCGGTGATGATGCGGTAATCCCCCCGCGCCAGCGCCACCGCCCCCATGGCGGCCAGCGCGAGCGGTATGCACGGGTACATGACCCGGTTGGGGATTATCTGCCTCTCCAGGTCTATGGCGGAGACGATGAGGAGCACCGTCGCCATGAAGAGATAGGGTAGCAGCTCCGCCGTCCACCCGAAACCCACCCGGGCGAAGACGGCGAGGAAGAGCAGGCCGCTCGCCAGCTCCACCAGGGGGTAGCGCCAGGAGATGGGCTCGCTGCAGCCGCGGCAGCGGCGGCGCAGGAGGAAGAAGCTGAGCAAAGGGATGTTGTCGTGCCAGGCGATGGTGGTGCCGCAGCGGGGGCAGAAGGAGCGCGGCCCCCACAGCGACTTCCCCTCCGGTATGCGGTAGATGGCCACGTTGTCGAAGCTCCCCACCGCCAGCCCGAAGAGAAAGACCACCGCGGAGAAGTAGATCTTATAGCCGACCTCGCCCATCGCCGTGCCCCCGTTCCTTATCCCTCCGCCTCCCGCGCGGGTTCGCTCGCCGCGGGCGGGGCCCGCGAAAGGAGCGCGCCTTTGCCGGGAGGCCCTGCTAACCCTCCCGCTCTTGCGGAAGGTCCCCGAGCTGCGCCCGCATCTGCCGCATCAGCGGCCCGTCCTCCCGCCAGGTATAGCAGCCGCCCGTGATGCCCATCTGCGCCGCGTGCCCGCGCACCAGGCGCAGCGCCTCCTCGCCTTCCCCCAGGCTGGACACGAGCAGCGCGCCCCGGCCCTGCACGCTGGCGTGCCCCAGGTTGGTGACCAGCACCGCGAGGTGCGAGCAACCCTCGGGCGAGCCCACGACATCGCGCACCAGCTGGGTGAAGCCGGGCGCTACGCGCTCGCCTATCAGGCGCCGCAGGGTGAGCAGGCCGCGGCGGCAGTCCTCGTAGGGGATATGCGGCATCTCGCCCTCCAGGGCGTGGATAATGCCGTCCGCGAGCCCTATCTCCGCCCTCACGCGGATGAGGTGCAGGGGCTCGCCCGACCTGGTGTCGCGCAGGGTGCCGGTGATGGCAAGGCGGCCACCGGCGGCCTCGCCCGCCTCGAAACTTATCTCCCGCTTGAAAGCGCCCACGCAAACACCTCCGCCCGCAAGGGCCCGGCCTGCGGCTCTCCGCCCGCCATCTATCTTCTATACGGCCTCGCGCCCACGATACTTGAGCGGCCTGGGGTCAGGTCTTGTTCTTTGCTTGCTACGCTAATTATGCCACATAATGGCAGAATAGACGCCCCTGACCAGGCATTACATAGCTTGGACCGCTTAAGGATTTCATTTGTTGCAAGACCTGGCCCCGGCTCGCCTCCAAGCCCGGGAGGCCTTTCTCCTCCCGCCCGGCGGGCGCAGCCGTCACCTGCGCGTGCGATAATGAGGGGGAGCCGGAATGTTGGCGATGTGAACAAGAGTATAGTATTGAGGAAGAAAGTCAAGGATGTTATAATCACGCCAGGATAATACAAGGGATGAAGGAGAAGTTATGCAGATGCTCGAGCCGGATTTCTGGAAAGGCAGGGGCAGGTACTCCAAGCAGGCGATGTCCCGCAAAGTGGTCGACGAAATGCCCGCGCACTCGCCCGAGAAGCCTTCGGCGGAAGAGGCTCAGGGCTAAGCGGAACGCCGCGGCCCCGAGCACGGCATGAGCAACGAGGAGCGCCGCGCGCGCATCATCGAGGAGGCGCTGGACGAGGTCCGGGACTTAGACCTCGAGGAGCAGGCGGAGCGCGGCGGGTTCGCCATCCGCCCCGCGCCCGGCGGGGGGCGCGCACTGTCCATCCCCTCCTTCGGGGGAGAGATTAAGATAAGCATGCCCGGCGGCGGCATGTCCCTGCCCGAGCTCACGGACAGCCTGACCATGCAGGTGCTCGCCCTGCGCTACGTCAAGCTGGCGAGCGGCATCCCGGTCAGCGGGGAGTGGATAGCCTATCGCGACCTCCCCGGCGGGAGGTTCTACGCCGCCACCATCCCGCCCACGGTGGAGCGCCCCCTGGCGGGCCTTTTCGGGATCCGCCGGGGCCTGCTGGGGGAGGTCGCGGCGGGCTTGGGCGGGGAGAGGGCCGCATACGGCGACGAGGCCTACGCCTTCCATGCCTTTCCCCGCGTCCCTTTGCTCGCGGTCATCCACTGGGGGGACGAGGAGTTCCCGCCCGACTGCAGGGTGCTCTTCGACCGCTGCTGCTCGGGGTACCTGAACACCGACGACCTCAAGATACTCGCCACCCAGCTCGCCGCCTGCCTGCTGAAGCTGGCGGGGGAGGAGGCGGAGACGGAGAACCTGCTGTGGATGGTGGAGTAGTGGAGTAGGGCCAGCGCCCGGCTCGCCGCCGCCACCCGGCTCGCCGCCCTCCGGCTGAAGCTAGCGGGGCGGGGGGGCGGAGACGGAGAGCCCGCCATGGATGGGGAATAGGTCTGCGGGCATCGAAATCACCCCTGGATGAAAGGGAAAGAAAAGGGTAAAATGAAATCGGATATGGTTAATAGTCATTAACCAGAACCAGAGAGTCAGTAAAGATAGTCGTTAATGAGGCCGTTCCGCGTCCCGCCCCGGGAGGCGGCGCATGCGGCCATGGGGCGGGCGGATCGCGCGGCGTCCGGCCCGGCGCCCCACCGCCCCCGCTCCGGGGCTTTGACGGGAGCTATGGCGCAGGACGCGGGCGCTGCATAGAATTGTGTGGATAGAAACATGTGAGCCGGAAATCTCGAATGTGACCGGACATCTCGACAGCGCGGGAGGGAATGAGATGATAAACACTTTGAGCCCGTCTCTGGAGAGGGAGATAGAGGAGCGCTGCGGCGAGAAGGTGCGGCTGTGCTATCAATGCGGCAAGTGCAGCACCGGCTGCCTCTTCGACTTCGCCATGGACATCCTCCCCCATCAGGTGATGAAGCTGGTGCAGTACGGGCAGAGGGAGCGCCTGCTCTCCAGCCGCACCATCTGGGTATGCGCCGCCTGCGAGACCTGCACCGCCCGCTGCCCCAACGGCATCGACGTGGCGGGGGTCATGGACGCCCTGCGCGCCATGGCCCTGCAGGAGGGGGTCAAGCCCGCGGAGCGCCGCATCCCCCTCTTCCACCGCTGCTTCCTGGGCAACATACAGGCCACGGGGCGCATCAGCGAGCCCATACTCATGGGCTCCTACAAGACGCTCTCCGGCGACCTCACCAGCGATATCGGGCTGGCGGTGAAGATGCTCTCCAAGGGGAAGATCAAGCTCCTCCCCAGCCTGGTCAAGGGGCGCGGTGAAGTGCGGCGCATATTCAAGGAGTCCAAGAAATGAAGACCTACAGCTATTACCCCGGCTGCTCGCAGCTCTCCTCGGCGGAGGAGTACGGCGTCTCGGCCCTGGAGGTCTCCGAGGCCCTGGGCATACGCCTCGAGGCCCTGCCCGACTGGAGCTGCTGCGGAGCCTCCTCGGCGCATATGACCAACCACCTCCTCTCCCTCTCCCTGCCGGGGCGTAACCTGGCCAAGGCGAGGGAGCGCGGGGGCGACCTGGTGGTGGTGTGTGCGGCCTGCTACCACAATCTCAAGAAGGCGCAGATGGAGATACTCGCGGACGAGGGCGCGGCCCGCCGCGTGGAGGCGGCGGTGGGCGCGGACCCGCGCTTCCGCGGGCGCATCGTCCACCTCCTGGACGTCATCGCGGAGGAGGTGGGCCTGGAGGCCCTCGAGGAGAGGGTGACGCGTCCCCTGGAGGGGCTCAAGCCCGTCTCCTATTACGGCTGCCTCATGGTGCGCCCGCGCGGGATGATAGAGAACGACGACCCCGACAACCCGCGCCTGCTGGACGGACTACTCGCCGCCCTGGGCGCGGAGGTTAAAAACTGGTCTTACAAGACCGACTGCTGCGGGGGCAGCCTTTCCCTCACCCGCGCCGACGTGGTGGCCAGGCTGGTGAACCGCCTCTTCGAGGCGGCGGAGGAGGCGGGGGGCAACTGCATCGTGGTGGCCTGCCCCATGTGCCTGGCCAACCTGGAGATGCGCCAGCGCGAGGGCAGGCTAACCTTCCGGCTGGAGCACGACCTGCCGGTGTTCTTCTTCACCGAGATGCTGGGGCTGGCCCTGGGGCTGCCCGGCGCCGGGGAATGGTTCACCCGTCACCTCATCGACCCCCTCCCGCTGCTCTCGGGCGCGGGACTGGCCTAGGAGGCGGACATGGCGGCGAGCATGGGCAAGGCGAACGGTAACGGCGAGAGGCAGGCGGCAGGCGGCGGAGAAGGAAAAGCGGCGGCGAGCGGCGGCATGGGCGAGCGGCACGAGGAGATAAAGGGCGCGGCAGGCGCGGCGGGCGGCGTGGGCGCTCCGGACAGGCAGGCGGCCGAGAGCGGCGGCGCGGGGCCGGGCGCGCAGGAGAGCGGCGGCGCGGGGCCGGGCGCGCAGGAGAGCGGCGGCGCGGGGCCGGTGGGCGCGGTCATGGTCGTGGGCGGCGGCGTGGGCGGCATACAGGCGGCCCTGGAGCTGGCCAACCTGGGCTATAAGGTTTATCTCACCGATTCCAGCCCCTCCATCGGCGGGGTCATGGGCATGCTGGACAAGACCTTCCCCACCAACGAGTGCAGCATGTGCATACTCTCGCCCAAGATGGTGGAGGTGGCCTCCAACATCAACATCGAGGTCATCACCCTGGCCGACGTGCTCTCCGTGGAGGGCGAGCCCGGCGACCTGCGGGTGAGGCTGCGCATCCGCCCGCGCTACGTGGACGTGGACAAGTGCACCGGCTGCGGCGACTGCACCGCCAAGTGCCCGGTGAGGATATCCGACCCCTACAACGCCGGCCTCTCAAAGACGCGCTGCATACGCGTGCCCTTCCCCCAGGCGGTGCCGGGGGCGGCGGTCATCGACCCCGAGGTCTGCCGCTGGCTCACGCGGGAGAAATGCGGCAACTGCGTCAAGGTCTGCCAGGCGGGGGCCATCGATTTCGAGCAGGTGGAAAGGGAAGAGGTAATCCGCGTGGGCATGCTCATAGCCGCCCCCGGCTACAAGCCCTTCGACGCCGCGCGCAAGACGGAGTACGGCTACGGGGTGCACGCCAACGTGGTGACCTCGCTGGAGTTCGAGCGCATACTGGCCGCCAACGGCCCCACCCAGGGCCGCGTGGCGCGTCCCTCCGACGACCGCGAGGTCAGGAAGCTGGCCTTCGTGCAGTGCGTGGGCTCGCGCGACACCACGGTGGGCAACGGCTACTGCTCCAGCGTGTGCTGCATGTACGCCACCAAGCAGGCCCTTATCGCCAAGGAACACCTGCCGGGCATCGAGCCCACCATTTTCTTCATCGACATGCGCGCCTACGGCAAGGATTTCGAGAAATATTACACCACGGCGGAGGAGCGGCAGGGCGTGCGCTACGTGCGCGGGCTCATCTCCGGCATCCGCGAGCGGCAGCGCACGAAGAACCTGCTGCTGCGCTACGCGGATGGGGAGGGGCGCACGCAAGAGGAGGAGTTCGACCTGGTGGTGCTGTCCATCGGGCTGGAGGCGCCGTGCGGCCTCGGTGACGGGCTGGGCCTGGAGCTGAACGACTACGGCTTCGCCGCCTGCGACCCCTTCCTGCCCGTGCTCTCCTCGCGCCCCGGGGTGCTGGTGTGCGGCGCGGCCCAGGAGCCCAAGGACATCCCGGACACGGTGGTGCAGGCCACGGCGGCGGCGGGGGTGGCCTCGCAGGCGCTGCACGGCGCCCGGGGCAGCCTGCTCGCCTCGCACGAGCACCCGCCGGAGAAGGACGTGGGCGGCGAGGAGCCCCGCGTGGGGGCCATCATCTGCCGCTGCGGCTCCAATATCGGCGGCTTCGTGGACGTGCCCGCGGTGGTGGAGTACGCCAAGGGCCTGCCGGGGGTGGTCTTCGCCGAGGAGAGGCTCTACGCCTGCTCGCAGGACGCGCAGGACTGGATACGGCAGGTGGTGGAGGAGAACGGCCTCAACCGCCTGGTGGTGGCCTCCTGCACGCCGCGCACCCATCAGCCGCTCTTCCGCGAGACGCTGCGGTCGGCGGGGGTGAACAAATACCTCTTCGAGATGGCCAATATCCGGGAGCACTGCTCCTGGGTGCACATGCAGGAGCCGGAGAAGGCCACGCGCAAGGCCAAGTACCTGGTGAAGATGGCGGTGGAGAAGGCGCGCAGGCTGGAGCCTTTGGCCGAGGGCGAGAGCGAGGTGGTGGCGCGCGGTCTGGTCATCGGGGGAGGGGTGGCGGGGATGAACGCCGCCCTGGGGCTGGCGCGGGCCGGTTTCCCGGTGTGGCTGGTGGAGAAGGAGGCGGAGCTGGGCGGGCTGGCCCGCAACATCCACTTCGACTACAAGGGCGGGGACGTGCAGGAATACCTGCGGGGCCTGGTCGCGGAGGTGGAGGGCGAGGACCTGGTGACGGTGCTCACCGGCCACGAGGTGGTGGACGTGGGCGGCTTCGTGGGGCAGTTCCGCACCCTGGTGCGCGACGCCGCGGGCAGGGAGGCCCTGCTGGAGCACGGGGCGGTCATTTTGGCCACCGGGGGCGGGCAGTACCTGCCGGGCGGAGCGGGCGGGCCGGGCGAATACATGTACGGCGAGGACGCGAGGGTGCTCACGCAGTGGGAGCTGGAGAAGAGGATAGCCGGGCGCGACCCCTCCCTGGCGGGGCTGGGGCGCGTGGTCATGATACAGTGCGTGGGCTCGCGCGACGAGGAGCGCCCCTACTGCTCCAAGGTGTGCTGCACCGAGGCGGTGAAGAACGCCATGGCCCTTAAGGAGCTGAGCCCGGGCACGGAGGTCTTCGTGCTCTACCGCGACATCCGCACCTACGGGTTCCGCGAGGACGCCTACCGCGAGGCGCGGGAGGCGGGTATCACCTTTTTGCGCTTCGACGACGACGTGCGCCCCGAGGTGCGCGAGGCGGCGGGGAGGCTGCAGGTGAGGGTGCCCGACACCAACCTGGGCGGGGAGACGGTGGTGCTGGGCGCGGACCTGGTGGCCCTGTCCGTGGGCGTGACCGCCAACCCGGACAACGCCGCGCTGGCCCCCATGCTCAAGGTGCCGCGCAACGCCGAGGGATTCTTCCTGGAGGCGCACATGAAGCTGCGCCCGGTGGACTTCGCCACCGACGGGGTCTTCGTGTGCGGGCTGGCCCACGCCCCCAAGTCCATCGAGGAGTCGGTGGCGCAGGCGGCGGCGGCGGCGGCGCGCGCCGAGTCCATATTGTGCAAGGACAGGATAGTCACCGAGGGCGTGGTGGCGGTGGTGGACGCGGAGAGGTGCGCGGGCTGCGGCATCTGCGTGCAGCTGTGCCCCTTCGAGGCGGTGACCTACGACGAGGTGCGGAGGGTGGCGGCGGTGAACACCTCCCTGTGCAAGGGGTGCGGCACCTGCAGCGCCGCCTGCACGGCGGGAGCGAGCCGCCTGCAGGGCTTCCGCTCCGACCAGATATACGAACAGATCGAGGCGGCGGCGTCCGCCTGGCACGACTAAGATGGGGTCAGGTCTTGTTTTTTGCTTGCTCAGTTGAAAATCGAGTTATCATACATATGCCCGCTTTTGAGCAGCATCTTTACCAAGACAAGCTGCTGCGCGCGGACGAAAATCAAAACCTGACCCCACGGCTCGCACGGGCCGGAGGCGAGAGGCTTACGCCCGAGCGCAGACCGGCGGACCGGCAGACGAGGCCGCCAGGGCGGAAGAGACGGGCTGGAGGCGAGAGGCTGGCGGCAGAGCGCAGGCGCGCTGCGGCAAGGACCGAAAGGCGGGAATGCAAGCCCGAGGGAAGGCGGCCGAAGGGCGCGCACGACAGGCGGGGCCGAGGCATTAGGCTTGGGAGGCCCTTTTTACGCGGCCAAAGGACGCGCACGGCAGGCGGCCTGGGTCGTGAAGGAGGCAGAAGCGGGCCGGAGGCGAGAGGCTTACGGCCGAGCGCAGCCGACCCGAGAGCCGGTTGCGAGGTGGGGATGAGGCCGATGAGAGGCGATGGAGCAGGCATGCGGTCGGGATCTCTCCCCTCCCGCGGCAACCCGGACGCCAAGGCCCGAATCCGGGCCAGGGATAATGCCCCGGCAAGGGGTAGCGGAGAGGCGGGAACCATGACCGAGGATTGACGAAAGGGGCGAGGCAGACAGCTTAGCCGAGGACCATAGAACAGAAAACGACCAACAGCCGAGGCTGTTAAGTGGGGAGGAGAGGTCCATGGCCAAGGATTTAATAAGAGAAGGCAAGACAGGCGGCGCGGCGCGGGACGGGAGCGCGGGCGGCGAGGACGAGGTGCGCATCCTGGCTTTCCTGTGCAACTGGTGCTCCTACGCGGGGGCCGACCTGGCGGGGGTATCGCGCTTTCAGTACCCCGCCAATGTCCTGGACGTGAGGGTGATGTGCACCGGCACCATCTCCCCCTACTTCGTCATCAAGGCCTTTCAGGAGGGCATGGACGGAGTGCTCATCGCCGGCTGCCACATCGGGGACTGCCACTACCTCAAGGGCAATTACATGACCGCCAAGCGCTTCCAGGTGCTGCGCGAGGCCCTCAAGTTCCTCGGCCTGGAGGAGGGGCGGCTGCGCCTGGAGTGGATATCGGCGGCGGAGGGGGAGAAATACGCCGAGGTCATACGCTCCTTCACCGAGGAGGTCAAGGCGCTGGGGCCGTCGCCCTTGCGCGTCGGGGCCCGGGCCGGAACGGGGGTGGGGGCATGAGCGACCTCGCGAGAATGGTGAGGGAAAAATTGGCGGACGGCGCCGACGCCTTCCTCTGCCTCAAGCGGGAGGAGGGGACGCTGCTGCCGGCGCTCATCACCGACGCAGATTCCCCCGACCTGGAGCTGGTGGAGGTGGGCGAAGCCCGCTATCCCCTGGCGAAGATACTCATCGACCTGCTGCGCGAATACCCCGACAAGCGCTTCGCCGTGCTGGTGCGCGGCTGCGACGAGAGGGCGCTTATCGAGCTCTGCAAGCTGGAGCAGGTGGACCTGGACCGCCTGGAGCTGGTGGGGGTGGCCTGCAGCGCCGAGGAGGCGGCGGCGTGCGGGTGCCCGCGCCCCTATCCCAGCGAGGTCGCGCTGGGGGAGAAGGTGGAGGCGGCGCCCGGGCACGAGCTTATCGCCGAGGTGGAGTCGCTCGCGGACGCGGAGAGGATGGAGTGGTGGAAGGGGCAGTTCTCGCGCTGCATCAAGTGCTACGGCTGCCGCAACATCTGCCCCATGTGCTTCTGCAAGGACTGCGCCCTGGAGGACCCCCACCTGGTGGAGCCGGGGGTTATCCCGCCCGACTTCCCCGCCTTTCATATCATCCGCGCCCTGGACATGGCGGGGCGCTGCATCGACTGCGGGCTGTGCGAGGAGGCCTGCCCGGCGGACATCCCCCTGCGCAGCCTGTACCGCAAGATGCAGGACATCATGGAGGAGAAGCTGGAGTACCGGGCGGGGGAGAGCAGGGAGGAGAGAAGCCCCCTGAGCTTCCTGGGCACGGGGCAGGACATCGAGAAGCTGGATTAGGCCCGGGAGCCGGGCCCGGATGCGGGACTGAACGCGGCGGAAGCGAAGCGGCCATGAAGCCGCGGACGGCAAGGAAACGGAAGAGGAGTGGAGAGATGGCCCGGCAGGCCGAATCGGGTGACCGGACCGGGAGCCGAGCGCGGCGGAGACGGCACATGCAAGCCCGAGGCCGGGAAACGACGGGAAGCGGCGCATATCCGGCCCCGGAGATAAAGCCTGGGGACGGCCATGAGCGCGGCGGGACCTCAAGGCATGAAGGCCGCGGACGGCAAGGAAACGGAAGAGGAGTGGAGAGATGGCCGAGAACGATAAGGAGCTCAGTTACCGCCTCGTCCCCTCGACCTGCGTCTATTGCGGGACGGGATGCGGCGTCCTGCTCGAGGTGACCGGGGAACGGCTGACGGGGACCCTTCCCCAGAAGGACCACCCCGTTTCGCGCGGGACCCTGTGCATAAAGGGCTGGTCGGTGCACGAGTTCGTGCACTCGCAGAGGCGCCTGACCGCGCCGCTGATAAGAAAAGACGGCGTGCTGGTGGAGACGGACTGGGATACGGCCCTGGAGGCGGTGGCGCAAGGCCTGAAGGCGGCGCGCGACCAGCACGGGCCCGACTTCGTGGGCTTCTTCACCTCGGCCCGCTGCACCAACGAGGAGAACTACCTGCTGCAGAAACTGGCCCGCGCCGTGGTCGGCACCAACAATATCGACCACTGCGCCCGCCTATGACACAGCCCCACCGTCGCCGGTCTGGCGACAGCTTTCGGGAGCGGGGCCATGACTAACTCCATCGCCGACCTGGAGGACGCCGAGGTCGTGCTCGTGGTCGGATCCAACACCACCGAGCAGCACCCCATCATCGGGGAGAGGCTGCTGGTGGCCGCCTCCAGGGGGACCAGGCTCATCGTCATCGACCCCCGCGCCATACACCTCTCCGGGTTCGCCGAGGTTTTTTTGCGCCCGCGCCCGGGCAGCGAGGTGGCCTATCTGAACGGGCTCATCAACGTCATCATCTCCGAGGGGCTGGAGGACGCGGATTTCATCGCCGCGCGCACCGAGGGCTTCCAGGAGCTCAAGCGGGCGGTGGCGGAATACACGCCCGAGCGGGTGGAGGAGCTCTCCGGCATACCCGCGGACGACCTGCAGGCGGCGGCGCGCCTCTACGCCGGGGCGGAGCGCGCCTCCATCGTCTATTGCATGGGCATCACCCAGCATACCAGCGGCACCGACAACGTCCTCTCTCTGGCCAACCTGGCCTTGCTCACCGGCAATATCGGCAGGCCCGGCACGGGCGTGAACCCGCTGCGCGGGCAGAACAATGTGCAGGGCGCCTGCGACATGGGCGGGCTCCCCAACGTTTTAACCGGCTATCAGCGCGTGGACTCGGAGGAGGCGGCGGCGAAGTTCGAGGCGGCCTGGGGGGTGGAGGGGCTGCCGCGGCAGCCCGGACTGACCCTCACCGAGATGACCGGCAAGGCGGCCGAGGGCGAGCTGCGGGCCCTCTTCATCATGGGGGAGAACCCCATGGTGTCGGATCCGGACATCAATCATGTGCGCGAGGCGCTGGAGAAGGTGGGCTTCCTGGTCGTGGCGGACATCATGGAGAACGAGACCGTGCCCTATGCCGACGTGGTGCTGCCCGCCGCCTCCTTCGCGGAGAAGGACGGCACCATCACCAACACCGAGCGCAGGGTGCAGAGGATACGCAAGGCGGTGGAGCCGGTGGGGGATTCCCGGCCGGATTGGGAGATCCTATGCGCGCTGGCGCGGGCCATGGGCGCGGGCGGCTTCGATTTCGCCTCCCCCGAGGAGGTCTTCGAGGAGATAAGGGGGCTCACGCCCTCCTATGCGGGGATAACCTACGAGCGCCTGGGGACGCGCGGGCTGCAGTGGCCGGTGCCGGACGAGGAGCATCCCGGCACGCCCATTCTGCACGGCGAGAGCTTCCCCATCGGCAGGGGCAGGTTCAGCGCGGTGGAGTTCCGCGGGCCCGCCGAGACGCCGGACGAGGAGTACCCGCTGGTGCTGACCACGGGGCGGCTGCTCTTCCACTACCACACCGGCACCATGACGCGGCGCTCACCCTCCCTGACGCGGGAGATAGACCGCGCCTTCGTGGAGGTGAGCCCGGCCGACGCGGCGGAGCTGGGCGTGCAGGACAGGCAGCTGGTTAAGGTCTCCTCGCGGCGCGGCAGCGTGGAGGTGGAGGCCAAGGTCACGGACAGGGTGCAGAAGGGCGTCATCTTCATGCCCTTCCATTTCGCCGAGGCCGCGGCCAACCTGCTCACCAACAGAGCCGTGGACCCCGTCTCCAAGATACCCGAGTTCAAGGTCTGCGCCGCCCGCCTCGACCCCTGAAACCCGCGTTCCCGGATGGGTTCAGGTCACTCCGGATGGGGTCACCCCAAGATGGGGTCAGGTCTTGTTCTTTGCTTGCTCCGCTATCTTCCCAGTTCGCACCTGGGGTTTTACCCCGCGCATGCAAGACATGGCCCCACGGCGTGAATAAGCGGCTCGCATTCCGCCCGGCGTGGCCGTCCAGATGGGGCCGAGTTCCCGCGAAAGATGGGGTCAGGTCTTGTTCTTTGCCTGCTCCGCTATCTTCCCAGTTCGCACCTGGGGTTTTACTCTGGTTTTGCAAGACGTGGCCCCCCGGCGTGAATAAGCGGCTCGCATCCCGCCCGGCGCGGCCGCCCAGATGGGGCCGAGTTCTTGCTGACTCAAGTTCCCGCCTGGAAGAGGGGCCATGTCCCCATTGACTCACATAAAAATGTACTCGAAATGATTCTGGTGCTTGCTAGGCCTGCTATGCCATTGTATTTATGAGGGTTTGCGAACAGGCGCAGATGTGTATCGCGTCAAGGACATCGGACCGCGCGCAGGCATATCTAAGGGATAAAGCACAAAGGGCTCAAGGCGTTTATGAGCGCATGCAGAACTCATGCGCAGGGCTCCTGTCCTTCCATGAGGTGGCGTCAATATAAATATCTTATTAAAGATAACTATGTTAATATATCTTTGCAGTGAGAAAGGAAGCACCCGAGTCAGGCCGCGTTGGCGGAGGAGGGCGAGGGCGGGGGGAAATGCGCGGCCCACAAATCCAGCTGGCGAAGCGAATCGACTGAAATTGATGGATTGGGATGTTTCGCCTGATCGGGCCGCCAAAGCGAGGCCGCTCGTTCGGGCGGATAGCTAAGCCGAGCCGGAAAATCAGGATGGCAGGATGGCAGGATGGTGATACGCTATGGCGAGGCCGCTGAGGGTGGAGTACGAGGATGCCCTCTATCACGTGACTTCTCGCGGAAACGAAAAGAGTCCGATCTATAAGGACGATCATGATCGCTGCGACTTCATAGAGCGCTTGGCCATCGTGGTCGAGCAGTACACATGGGTCCTCTATGCGTATTGCCTTATGGATAACCACTACCATCTGCTGGTGAGAACCCCCAAGGCCAACCTGTCCAGGGGCATGCGCCAGCTGAATGGCATCTACGCGCAGCACTTCAACTTTCGCCACCAAAGGGTCGGGCATTTGTTCCAGGGAAGGTTCAAGGCCATCCTCATAAAGGACGAGGCTCGCCTGCTGGCGGTGGCCCGCTATGTGGTTCTGAATCCCGTGAGGGCGGGAGTGGTCGCGGATCCCGCGGAATGGAAGTGGTCCTCCTATCGGGGCACGGCCGGGCTCGGCGTTCAGCCCAGTTTCGTGGATGTGGACGAATTGCTGGGTATTTACTCCATGGACAGGAAGTTGGCCAGGGAGCAATATACGGCCTTTGTCCTGGGGGGGATCGGCAAAGAATCTCCTCTTGCCGATGCCCGCGGCGGGATTATCGTGGGCGACGGGAGGGTCGTGCAATTGTCCGTTGCGCGCTTGATGGGCGAGGCAAGCGACGAGAACCCAAGGAGGGAGCGCTTCGCAGACAGCCCGCGGCTTGAGGACATATTCAGGAAAAACGAGAGAGATGTGGGCATATATTTGGCCTTTTATCGTTTCGGGTACAAGCTGAAGGAGATAGGGGCCTACCTGGGGGTGCATTATTCCGTGATCAGCAGGGTCGCGGCCAGGATGGAGTCGGGCCTGTCTGATTGGCAGGGCTAATTAGTGGGGCTTGGGCGGAGGGGGCTGGGTACCCGTTGATTCAAGGGGAGAAGGGGAAAGAAGGGGTCAGGTCTTGTTCTTTGCTTGCTCCGCTATCTTCCCAGTTCGCACCTGGGGTTTTACTCTGGTTTTGCAAGACGTGGCCCCCCGGCGTGAATAAGCGGCTCGCATCCCGCCCGGCGCGGCCGCCCAGATGGGGCCGAGTTCTTGCTGACTCAAGTTCCCGCCTGGAAGAGGGGCCATGTCCCCATTGACTCATTTAAAAATGTACTCGAATGATTCTGGTTGACTCATTTAAAAATGTACTCGAAATAACGCCAATATTTTGCCCGCGGACTGTGACGGGTAGGCCATGTCCCCGTTGACTCACATAAAAATGTACTCGAAATGGCCTTCGCGCTTTCCTTGCCTTGCTAAATCAATCTCATGATGCCACAGCGAAACCTCCTGATTGGGCGTAGGGCAGCCTCTTCTGCTTGAGTAAACGCGTGCGGCAATGTCTGACCCGGCGCAGAGCTTGTCTTGATGAGGAGCGCAGCCTGCTATGCGGAGCGCCTCCCGCATAGCGAAGCGGACCTCCTCGCGGAACCCTATCTCCAAGCAGCATATAAACCCGTATGGCAGATTGTTCCGCGTGGCCCTTCCCGCGCGTGGCCATTCCCCAAGCTGTGCGCCATCTCCTAGAGCGCGATCCCGACGCACGCCGCATTTTCCCGCGCTGTGCCCTGCTTCCCCCTCGAGCGCGACCCCCACGCGACAAAATTCGCGCAATTTGTATGTCCTCGCTCGCATATCCTCTCACCTGCGTCTGACCCCCTCCGCTTGGGGGCCAGGTCTTGCATCGGCTGTTTTCTTCAAGCAGAGTGAGCGGCATAGTGCCTGGTCAGCGGCCTGAGATTTGCCATTATATAGCATATTTAGCGGAGCAGGCAAAGAACAAGACCTGACCCCATCCGCATGACCCCATCCGCATCTGTATAATGGCGGAGAAGGAGGTTGTGTTTTGCCGAGCGGATTCAAGAAAATATCGCGCGAAGTGCTCTTCTCGGTGTTGCCGATCACCTTGGTCGTGGTTATCCTGCAGTTCAGCCTGGTAAAGATGCCCATGGCTATCATGCTGCGTTTTCTCGGCGGGGCGGCGATGGTCATGGTGGGGCTGATCCTCTTTCTCTTCGGGATGAAGATAGGCTTGCTGCCCCTGGGGGAGATGATCGGGGGAGAGATCACCAAGCGAGGATCCGTGCTCCTCATACTGGTCATGGGCTTCGTGCTGGGCATGGCCGTCACCATCGCCGAGCCGGACGTGCGCATCCTCGCCTATCAGGTGGACATGGCCTCCGGGGGCACGATCGGCAAGGGCGTGCTCCTCCTGGCGGTGGCGGCGGGCGTCGGGGTCTTCCTGGCGCTGGGCCTGCTGCGCGTCCTCACCGGCGTGCCCATCGCCTACCTTTTCGTGGCCGGTTACGGCATCGTGCTCATCCTCTCCATATTCGCGCCGCAGGCCTATTTCCCCGTGGCTTTCGATTCGGGGGGGGTGACTACCGGCCCCATGACCGTGCCCTTCCTTATCTCCTTCGGCATCGGCACGGTCTCCGTGCTGGGCGGGAAATCGTCTCTCGCGGATGGCTTCGGGCTGGTGGGCCTGGGGTCCCTGGGGGCCATAATCTCGGTCATGGTCCTGGGCATGATTGCGGGGTGATGGGGTGGGCGACGTGCTCCTGCTGGAGGGTTTCGGCGATGTGGCGCTCGAGGCGCTGCAGGCCTTGTCCCTTCTCCTGGTGCTTCTCTTCGTCTTTCAGTTCACCTTCCTGCGCCTCTCCCGCGCCGCCTTTCGCAAACTGCTCCTGGGGCTGGGTATCGCCTACGTGGGGCTGGTGCTCTTTCTGCAGGGGGTGCAGGCGGGCTTCCTCCCCGCGGGAGATGAGATGGGCAAGACCCTGGGGGGCATGGATGCTTCCTGGGTGCTGATACCGGTGGGTTTCGCCCTCGGCTTCACCGCCATCATCGCCGAGCCCGCGGTGCAGGCCCTGAGCTCCGAGGTGGAGGATGCCTCGAGCGGCTATATAAAGAAGTGGGTCATCGTGTTCACGCTGTCCATCGGGGTGGCAGCCTTCGTGGCCCTGGGGATGGCCAGGCTGCTCTACGGCATACCGCTGTTCTACCTCCTGGTGCCGGGATACCTGCTGGCGCTGTTCCTCCTGCCCTTTTCCGAGCCCGACTTCACCTCCATCGCCTTCGACGCCGGGGGAGCGGCGACGGGGCCCATGACCGCCACCTTCATCCTGGCCCTGACGGTGGGAGCGGCCTCGGCGGTCAAGGGGAGGGATCCGGTGGTGGACGGGTTCGGCCTTGTGGCCCTGGTGGCCCTCGCCCCCATATTGTTTGTCCTGGTGCTGGGCTTATTATATAAGCGGAAGGAGTAGTGCCTTATGGAGTGTCTGGAGAACTGCAACGACCTCGTCGTGACCATCGTGAAGAGGGGGCTCTCCGAGGAGATAATCGCCGCAGCGCGCAAGGCGGGCGCCGAGGGGGCCACGGTCTTCTACGGCCGCGGGACCGGCATACACGAGAAAAAGAAGTTGCTGGGCATCCCCATCGAGCCGGAGAAGGAGATCATCTTCATCGTCACCATGCGGGACAAGACCGACGATGTGCTGGAGGCCATCGTGGAAGCCGGCGACCTGAACCAGCCCGGCCGGGGCACAAGCTTCGTCCTGGAGCTGAAAAAGGTGGCGGGCATGGTGCACCTCCTGCGCCAGGCGATCGACTAGCCAAAGCCCCGCGGATGGGGTCATTGCGCGGATGGGGTCAGGTCTTGTTCTTTGCCTGCTCCGGTAGATTTGCCTGATTATGGCATATTAAGGGGCGCTGACCAGGCATTATATCCCTTGCTCCGCTTAAAGAAATCGACCGATGCAAGACATGGCCCCATCTGCATGGCGGCCCGCATACGCATAACGACTTATGCTTGCGGAATTGCCCTGTTCGGATAACGAATCACGCTTTCGCGATTGCCTCCACTAGCCGCTACCCAGTAAAGGTGCCATGTCTTGCATGCGCGGGGCAAAACCCCAGGTGCGAACTGGGAGAATAGCGCAGCAAGCAAAGAACAAGACCTGACCCCATCCGGGAGAGGTCAGGCGCCGAATTTGCGCAGGCGTCCGGCGTTGGCCAGCATGAGGGGGAGCAGCTCCACGGCGGGGAAGATGCCCAAACACCCGGAGGCGCAGGCGGTCTCCCCGAAGGACTCCACTGCGTCGCCTCTCTCCAGGCGGGAGCGCAGCAGCAGGGGGGAGGGGTGCCAGCTGTGGGCCGCGAGGAGCGCGGGGGTGGAGTGGTCGCCGGTTATCGCCAGCACGTCGGGAGCCAACGCGACCAGGCGCGGGACCAGCTCGTCCACCTCCTCGATGCAGGCGACCTTGGCCGCGAAGTCGCCGTCCTCGCCGCGGCTGTCGGTGTACTTGTAGTGAAGGAAGAAATAATCGTAGTCCTCCCAGGCGCCCCCCAGCGCGTCCAGCTGCTCGGAGAGGGACGGCCCCGTCTCCACCACCTCCATGCCCACCAGCTTTCCCACCGCGCGGTACATGGGATAGGTAGCCACGGCGGCGGCGCGGATGCCGTAGAGGTCGGTCATGTGGGGCACCTCGGGCAGCTTGGCGAAGCCGCGGGTCACGATCATGTTGGCGGGGTGCTCGCCCGCCAGCGCCTCGGCCGCCTGGTCCAGATAGGCGTTGACCACGACGGCGGTGCGCTCCGCCGCCTCCCCGCCCCCGGGCAGGGGCCGGCAGCGCAGAGGCGCGACGCCGGTGCGCTGGGGGTCGGTGTCCGCGACGAGGTCGCTGAAGCCCGCGCCGCGGAAGAGCAGGGCCGCGCGGTGCTCCTTCTCCGGCCGGATGACGACCTCCACCCCGCCTAAGGTTATCTGCGCCAGCTTCTCGCACAGGCGCGCGTTGACCTCGGTGGAGATCCTGCCCGCGCGGCGGTCGGTGATCACGCCGCCCTCCATGGTGCAGAAGTTCACCCTTGCCGCCAGGTCCTCCGGCCCGAGGTCCAGCCCGACGCCCAGGGCCGAGAGCACGCCACGGCCGACCTTGAAGCGCACGGGGTCGTATCCGAAGAGGGCCATGTGGGCGGGGCCGCTCCCGGGGGTGATGCCCGGGCCTATGGCGTGGATGAGGCCGCAAGCCGATTCCCTCGCCAGAGCGTCCAGGTTGGGGGTGTGCGCCGTCTCCAGCTCGGTGAGGCCGCTGTCGGGGTGGGGAAGGCCCCCCAGCCCGTCTATCACCAGAAGCACCATCTTCGCGGGCGATGCCGCGGCGAGTCCCGAGAGGAATGCGATATCGTTCAATTGTCGACCTCCTGGTCAAGGGCTCCGCGGGGACTGGCGGAAGGCCCCGGCGAGAGCCGCGGGACGCGTTTTTCGCGCGTTTTTCGCGATCCCGGCGCGCAAATCCCAAGGCTGCGGGAAGCCCGTGCGGCGCGGTCGCCTCGCCGCGGCTGCCCGCAGGCGTTTTCCACAAGAATCATACAACAAGCGTCGCGTTAAAAGCACAGGCACGCCAAGCGCGCACAAGCATGCAAAGGGCACAGGCACGCCAGGGACAAGGCAGGCGCAAGCATGCAAAGGGCATAGGCACGCCAATGGCGCAAGCACGCCAGGGACGCAGGCACGTTAGGGACGCAGGCACGCCAAGCGCATAGGCACGCCAAGCGCGCATAAGCATGCAAAGGGCGCAGGCACGCCAAGGGCACAGGCAGGCGCAAGCATGCCAGGTACGCCAGGCACGCCAAGCGCATAGGCACGCCAAGGGCGCAAGCATGCCAGGTACGCCAGGCACGCCAAGCGCATAGGCACGCCGGGGGCATCGCTGCGCTGAAACCTCGGCTGTGCTGGTGGTGACGCCGCTCCGGAGGCGACGCCGAGCCGGAGGCGCCGCGTAACCCCGGCAAGGGGGGAATGGGGTAATATAGGGCGGTGAGGAATCGAAGAGCCTGGATACGGGAGCACGCATTGGAGCCAGCCAGCGCGGATCGGTCGGACAAGGCGCACACGGATTGCCCCGAGCAGCAGACCCGGCGGATCATCAAGATAGAGCCGAGCGCATACCGCGGGCTCCTGCGCAACCGCGACTTCAAGCTCCTCTGGCTCGGGCAGATACAGACGGCCATCGGGGACTGGATCATCGTGGCCGTTCTTTTCGCCTTCGTGGACAAGCTCTCGGGCGGCAAGAGCTACGGCATAACCCTCATGATGCTGGCCAAGTTCCTGCCCGCCGTGCTGCTGGGCTTCCTCGCCGGGGTGCTCATCGATCGCTTCGACCGCAAGAAGACCCTGATAATCAGCGACCTGGCGAGGGCGGTCCTCTACGTCATCCTCCCCTTCGCGCCCAATCTCCTCACGGTGTGCATCCTGGTTTTCATCATCGAGACCTTCACCGTCGTCTACGGCCCGGCCCGGGACGCCAGCGTCCCCGACCTGGTGGAGCCGGAACACATCATGAGCGCCAACTCGCTCAATCAGTTGACCCTGTACGCGTCCATGGCCTTCGGGACGGCCATCGCGGGCTCCATCGTCGCGCTCATCACCTGGCTGGGAAAGATAAACCCGAGCTTCATCGGAAAGCATGTCGATCCCAACGTGGCCGTCTTCATCATCGACGCCTTCAGCTGCGTGGTGTCCGCCTATCTCATCTTCCTCATCAAGGGCTTCAAGCGCGTGCCCAAGGAGGAGAAGGAGAAATATTCCGCGCGCCTCATGATGCAGGACCTGAAGGACGGGTTCAAATATCTTATGGAGACCAAGCTGACGAGGATCATACTCACCCTCACCCTGGCCTGTTTCCTGGGGGGAGGGACGGTTTACGTCCTCGCCATCGGCTTCGTCAAGTACGTGCTCGGCAAGGGCGATGCCACCTTCATGTACATCCTCACCGTCCTGCTCGTGGGGATGATGATAGGCTCCATCCTGGCCGGCCTGCTGAGGGGGGCGTTCCGGAGATGGTCCATGATGGGGTATGCCATCAGCATGTTCGGCCTGGCCGTGATCGCCTTCTCGCTTATAAGCGCCCTCTGGCTGTCCTTCATCTTCGTCTTCGTCGGCGGGACTTTCATGGGCTACGCGACGGTGGGGATGATAACCGTGCTGCACGAAAGGCTGGAGGAGGAGTACCGAGGCCGGGCTTTCGCCGCCATACAGATGGTCATGCGCGCATCCATATTCGCCTCCATCCTCGTGGCGGGGCCGCTCGCCGACCTCATCAACTGGCTCGGACGGAGCCTGGGGATCGAGCACATGGACTTCCTTAAGATTTTCAGACTGGGCGGGATTTTTGTGGGAGAGGTCGATGGCAAGCAAGTGGACTTCCAATACCTCCTCAACGGCCCCCAGATCATCCTCCTGCTTGGGGGGCTGGTCATCGTGGTGGCCGGCCTATACGGCAAGCGGGCCTTGGTGGGCTACGACAGTGAAAACGCCGCGGCCCGGCATCAGCCCTGTGCTGGTGGCGACATAAGCCCCGAGGAGCACAGGGACGACCGTGCGGCGGAGCATGAGGATCGCACAGACGCCCTGGCTCCCGGCGAGCAAGGCGCCGACCATCCCCCCGATGAAGACGAGGCCCAGGAGTAGCCCGGATGGGGTCAGGTCTTGTTCTTTGCCTGCTCCGCTAATTATGTAATATAATGGCAAATCTCAGGTCGCTGACCAGGCATAACACCGCTCGCTCTGCTTGAAGAAAATATCCGCCGCAAGACCTGACCCCTTCTGCCCACCCGGCCCTTTACATTATCCGCAACGTCTGCCCGCCCCGGCTCTCCCTCCAGCCCGCCGCATGGGCTCGCGTTTTGCCTCCGAGCCGCGAGGCGAGGATGCCGGGACCGAGCCCACACTCGCGCATCGCGGCGGAGGGCGCGCAAGCGCTGGGGTCCGG
>CAZEAU010000026.1:0-7136 GCA_964510515.1 uncultured Actinomycetota bacterium
GGTGCGAACTGGGAAGATAGCGGAGCAGGCAAAGAACAAGACCTGACCCCATCCGTTTGCGCGGGGCTGCCTATCCGATGAACAGGGGGGCGAAGACGAGGGCGATGACCGTCATCACCTTGATCATGATGTTCATGGACGGCCCGGCGGTGTCCTTGAAGGGGTCTCCTACCGTGTCTCCAACCACCGCCGCGGCATGCACCGGGGTGCCCTTGCCCCCCAGGTTGCCCGCCTCGATATACTTCTTGGCATTGTCCCAGGCGCCTCCCGCATTGGCCATGAAGATGGCCACCAGGAAGCCGACCACCAGCGCCCCGGCCAGGTATCCCGCCAGCGCCTGAAGGTCCCACAAGCCGATGAGCACCGGGCTGACGATGGCGATGGTGGCGGGGGCTATCATGCGCTTAAGGGCGGCGCGGGTGGAGATGTCCACGCATTTGGCGTAGTCGGCCCGCGCTCCCTCCCTGCCCTCCTTGAGCCCGGGTATGTCCCGGAACTGTCGGCGCACCTCCTCGATCATTTCGAATGCAGCCTTGCCCACGGCCTTGATAGCCATGGAGGAGAAGAGGAAGGGGAACATGCCGCCCAGGAAGAGGCCCACCATGGTCTGCCACCTTCCCAGGTCTATGATCTGAATGCCCACGGCCTCCGTGTAAGCCTTGAAGAGCGCCAGGGCGGTGACCCCCGCCGAGGCGATGGCGAAGCCCTTGGCGATAGCCGCGGTGGTATTGCCCAGGGAGTCGAGGCTGTCGGTTATCCTCCTCACCTCGGGGGGCCTGCCGCTCATCTCGGAGATGCCTCCCGCGTTGTCGGCGATGGGCCCGTAGGCGTCCACGGACACCGTCATGCCCGTGGTCGAGAGCATGCCTATGGCCGCAAGCGCGATGCCGTAGATGCCGCTGTTGGCCACGTCGGGCATGGCCCAATTGCCGGCGATGTAGGCCCCGGCGATGGCGGCCACCAGGAAAAAGATGGCTCCCGCGGTGCTCTCCATGCCCTCGGAGAAACCGGAGAGTATGGTGGTCGCAGGGCCGGTGCGCGAGGACTCGGCGATGTCCCTCACCGGCTTGTACTTCTCGGAGGTGTAGAACTCACTTATCCAGCCGATGGCCAGCCCGGCGGCGAGCCCGGCCACGATGGAGATCCAGAAGCCGATGGGGTTCTTCACCTCGGCGACGTCCTTGAGCCACAGGATGACCAGGGGCGCGGTCCCCGCCGTGGTGAGGATGGCCGCCGCATAGCTGCCGGCGTTGAGAGCCCGCGAGAGGTGAGCCCCCTCCCGGGCGCGCACGAAGAAAGTGGCGATCACCGAGGCCAGGATGCCCACGCCCGCTATCATCATGGGCAGCAGCATCCCCTTGGCGACCCCGGTCGAGCCGGAGACGGCGAAGACCGTGGCTGCCAGCGCGATGGGAGCCACAATGGAGCCGACATAAGACTCGTAGAGGTCGGCGCCCATGCCCGCGACGTCCCCCACGTTGTCCCCCACGTTGTCCGCGATCACCGCGGGGTTGCGGGGATCGTCCTCGGGTATGCCCGCCTCCACCTTGCCCACCAGGTCGGCCCCCACGTCGGCCGCCTTGGTGTAGATGCCGCCCCCCACGCGCGCGAAGAGGGCCACCGAGCTCGCGCCGAGGCTGAAGCCGGCGATGATCGACGCCTGCCCGGCCGGAGTGGTCACCACCTGCCACCACTTGACGAAAACCAGGTAAACGGTGGAGAGGCCCAGCAGCCCAAGGCCGGCGACGGTCAGCCCCATCACCGCTCCCCCGCGGAAGGCGATGGTCAGGGCCTTGGAGGTGCCGCTCTCGGCGGCGTGGGTGGTGCGCACATTGGCCCGGGTGGCCGTGTTCATGCCCACGAAGCCCGCGGCCATGGAGCAGGCCGCGCCGAAGAGGTAGGCGATGGCGGTATAGATCCCGGTATAGGTGCTCTCGCCTCCGTCGGGCGGTTTGTGCCAGATGAACACGCTGATCAGCGCGAAGACGATGACCACGAAGGCCGCCAGAACGGCGTATTCACGCTTGATGAAGGCGAAGGCGCCCTCGCGTATCGCAGCGGCTATGGACTGCATCTTCTCGTCCCCAGCATCCTCCCTGGTGACCATCCCGGCGTAGATGAAGGCGATGATCAGGCTGACCAAGGCCGCGCCCCCGGTAGCCAGGGCCCAATACTCCATGTCCCGCTCCTTCCACTCCTCGCTTCCGCCTGCACTCCGTTTGCGGCATCCGTACGCGGGGGCTTACGCTCCCCCTGCTCTCGGGTCTGTGCCCGCCGACATCAAAACAATATACCATAGAAAGCGGGCACAACCGCCGCTCCGGTCTTCCGCCGCAAGGCGCCGGGTCCAGGGCCCGGTATTGAAAATTCGGATTCTCGAAATTATAATTTGGGATAATCTAAATTTCAATCCCTTGGTGGAGGGACGACGAGGGAACTTCGAGGGAATGCGGAGCGGGCACCCGGGTGGGCGGCGGGCAGAGAGCGGACTTTCGACCCTTTCGCGGAGGAACGATGACGACATCCCCAGGGAATGAGGAGAAGGCGGCAAAGAGCGCGGCGGCCAAGGATCAGTTCGGCGAATACTTAAAGCATATCTTCCGGCTCGAGCAGGCGGAGAGCCCGGTCACCACCTCGGCGCTCGCCGAGTCCATGCGCGTGGCCCCGTCCACCGTGACCGACATGCTCAAACGCCTCTCCCGCAAAGGGCTGATCAATTACGTGCCCTATCACGGCATCACCCTCACGCCGGAGGGGCAGAAACAGGCGGTCAAGGCCATGCGGCGGCACCGCATCACGGAGCGCTTCCTCACCGACATGTTGGGCTTCGAGTGGCACGAGGCCCACGAGGAAGCCCTCCTCTTCGAGAGCAATATCTCCGACGAGGTGGAGCGGCGGCTCTTCATCGCCCTCAACCGGCCCAAGGTCTGCCCCCACGGCTACCCCATCCCATCGAAGGTCGAGGACACGAGGATAGACGAGGCCCCCCTCTATTCCCTCGAGCCGGGGGAGCAGGCCGATGTCGTGAGCGTCAAGGACGACGACCCCGAGCTCCTGCGCTTCATGGCCTCGCTGGGGATCAAGCCCGGGGTCAGGGTGCGCATCGAGGCCAAGGATCCCTTCATGGGGCCCATGCGGGCCCTGGTGGGGAAGCAGAAGCGCACCGTGGGCTGGCATCTCGCCAACGCCGTCTTCGTGAAGAAACGGCACTGACGGGCGGCGCTCAGGCTTCGCGCAGGGTCTTTTTAAGATTCCCCTCCAGCTCGAAGATGGCCTCCTTTAGCTTGCCCTGCCTGAGGGCGGTGGTCAGGTCCCCGCGCGTCCTCTCCATAATGGCGCGGGCCATGTCCGTGGTGCGGCGCAGCCCCCGGGTGATGGCGTCGGGATAGTCGAAGGAGACCATGAGGTAATAGATGTCGTCCATGTACGAAAGCAGCTCGTCGCCACGTTCCAGCCGGCCCTCGCGGATGAGGTCGAGAATGGAGCGGCGCAGCTCTCCCACCACCTCCCCCAGCCCGTTCAGGTAGGCGGGGTATTCCACCCCCAGCTCCTCTGGCTCGGGCAGGGGATCGCCGTTGATGAGGGCATGGGTGGCCATGGCCTCTGCATATTCCTTCTGGGCGTCGTGCACGAAACCGGCGGTATAAACTTCGGGGTGGTCCCTGGTCATGTGGTCGATGTCGGCGCAAAGCCGCGTCGCCTGATCGATGAGGCCCAGGGCCTCCTCCCTCTCTCCCCGGTGGACCGATCTGATGATATAGCTGGAGGTCTGGACCAGGGAACGGCAGGTCTTGAGCACCTTCTCCCTGGTGGCGTTCTTGGCGTCGAAGTCCGCCTTGATGCGCTTGCGCAGCACGTCCAGATCCATGCTCTCTCCTTCCCGCTCGCGAGCGCCTTGCCGCTCGGAGACCTCCGCCGTCCCGATTATGATATCCCCTCCGGCCGCCTCACGGAAAGCCGGGGCGCTCCCGGCGGCTCCCGCTTCCCCGCGGCCCGTGCGCGGAAGACGGCCGGAAGGCGGCCGCGCGGACCTAATGGACGGCTCCCGCTTCTGCTAATATTGCCTTATGAAAAGAAAGGATATCATCGCCGGGCGGGGCGAGCGCATCCCGCCCTTCATCGTCATGGAGGTGCTGGAGAGGGCCCTGCAGATGGAAAGGGCAGGGCATGACGTCATCCACATGGAGGTGGGAGAGCCCGACTTCGACACCCCACGCTGCATCAAGGAGGCGGCCTTGCGGGCCATGGCGGAGGGCGAGACCCACTACACCCACAGCCTCGGGCTCCTCGGGCTGCGCGAGGCCATCTCCCGCCATTACCAGGAGAGGTACAAGGTGGAGGTCGACCCCGGGCGCGTGGTGGTCACCAGCGGCAGTTCCCCCGCCCTGCTCCTGCTCTTCGCCGCCCTGCTCGACCCCGGTGACGAGGTCATCCTCTCCGACCCCTGCTATGCCTGCTACCCCAACATCGTTGATTTCGTGGACGGGAGGCCGGTGGAGGTGCCGGTCTTCGAGGAGGACGGTTTCCAATACCGGCCGCGGGACATCGAGAGCCGCCTGGGCGGCCGCACCCGGGGCATTATCGTCAACTCTCCCTCCAACCCCACCGGCAACCTGCTGGAGCCGGAGGTCATGGGGGAGATAGCGGCCATGGCGGGCGGGGGCCTCTACGTGGTCAGCGACGAGATCTACCACGGGCTGGTCTACGAGCGCCGCGAGCACTCCATCCTGGAGTTCAGCGAGCACGCCTTCGTCCTCGGCGGTTTCTCCAAGCTCTACGCCATGACGGGGTGGAGGCTCGGATACCTCATCGTCCCGGAGAGCTTCCTGCGCCCCATCCAGAAGATGCAGCAGAACCTGTTCATCTCGGCCAACGCCTTCGTGCAGCGCGCGGGCATCGCCGCGCTGACCGAGGCGGGGGAGGAAGTGGCGGCCATGGTACGCACCTACGACGAGAGAAGGCGTTTCATGCTGCCCCGCCTGCGGGATATCGGCTTCGGCGTCGCCGTCGAGCCCCACGGCGCCTTCTATATCCTGGCCAACGCCAAGGGGTTCTGCGAGGACTCCTATGCCTTCGCCCTGGAGCTGCTGGAGCGCACCCGCGTCGCCGTGGCCCCGGGCATAGATTTCGGCAGGGGCGGGGAGGGATACATCCGCTTCAGTTACGCCAACCACATCGAGAACCTGGCCGAGGGTCTGCGCAGGCTGGAGGAATACCTGAGCGTACGCACTGCTTGAGGCCGCCCGCGGGGGACCGGGATGACGATAGAACTCTTTTGGCCCCGGCCGCCGGAGTTCCTCCGCGCAGGCGGCGGCGGGGTGCGGGAACGAGGGCGGGGCGGGCGGTGGGAATGTATATAATGGTGGGTGATAGTGTGGGGTAATGTTGTGGGGATGGGTAATATGGGGTGAGTTGCAGCCGATGTTGATGCGGGGTGAGATGCAGCTGATGTTGAAGTGTACGCGATGCGGGCGCTTCCGCGCCCGTAGTCGAGCAGGGGGGTCGCAGGCTTGAGCAATGCGCTGACTCCCGTCCGGGGGGTATTCGCCGCCCTGCTGCTGGGAGGCCTGCTGCTGGGGGCACACGCCCTTCCCGCCCCCGCCGGGGTGGATGGCGGGAAGGAGGAGGCTTTCATCCTCAAGCCCGAGCGCGGGCGCACGGCCATGGCCGTGGTGCAGGCCCTCGCGGGGGGGCTGAGGCTGGAGAGATCGCTTCCCGGCGGCATGCTGCTCGTGCAGGCTCCGCGGGGCACCCTGGCGGCCTCCCTGCGGGCCCTCCCGGGGGTGAGCTGGGCGGAGCCCGATATCGAGTTCAGCGCGACCGCCCGGCCCAACGACCCCGATTACCCCAAGCAGTGGAACCTGGAGAGGATAGGCATGCCCGCGGCATGGGACCTGGCCGGGGACGGCCGGGAGTCCGTGGTCGTGGCCGTCCTCGACTCCGGGGTCGCCTACCGCGACACCGAATACCGCCCCCGCGCCCCCGACCTCTCCGCCACGCGCTTCGCGCCCGGATACGACTTCATGGCCGGCGACGAGTACCCCGACGACGAGTACGGGCACGGCACCCACGTGGCGGCCATCATCGCCTCCTGCTGCAACAACTCCTTCCGCGCCGCCGGCATGGCCGGCGGGTGTACCATCATGCCGGTACGGGTGCTGGGCTGGGACGGCATCGGCACGGCCTCGACCGTGGCCTCGGGCATCCGTCACGCCGTCGACCACGGGGCCGCGATCATCAACCTCAGCCTGTCCTCGCCGCGTCACAGCGAGGCGGTGAACGAGGCCGTGCGCTACGCCCACGAGCGCGGCGTGCTCTGCGTGGCGGCGGCCGGAAACGAGGGCTCCAACCCCGGCTACCCCGGGGGCATGGGCTGCCCGGCGGATGCGGGCGACTGCGTGCTCGCCGTCGGCGCCAGCGATTACCGCGACGAGCGCGCCCATTACTCCAATCACGGCGCCGGGCTGGACCTGTTGGCCCCGGGGGGCGACCTCACCCGCGACGACAACGGGGACGGCTACGCCGATGGCATCCCCCAGGAATCGTACCGGGTGGCCGGCAACCCCCAGTCCGGCTACGCGCTGGTGTGGGGGGAGGGCACGAGCATGGCGGCCGCCCAGGTGTCCGCCACCGCCGCGCTCATGCTCTCGCTCGACCCCGAGCTCACCCCGAGCCAGACCGCGGACATGATCCGCTCCACCTGCGTGGACCTCGGGGCTCCCGGCTGGGACCAGCACCACGGCCACGGCAGGCTCGACGCCGCCGCCGCCCTGGCACGACTCAGCCGCAGCACCTGGCACTTCGCCGAGGGCACCACGCGCTCCGGCTTCGAGGAGTGGCTGTGCGTGCTCAACCCGGACAGCGTGGAGGCCCAGGTGGAATTCACTTTCCTCATGGCGAACGGCGCGACATCGAGCGCCTCTTACCCCGTGCCCGCCGGGAGCCGTTTCTCCCTCAGCGTCAACGCCCGGGTGGGGGCGGAAAAGGACGTGGCGGCCGTGGTGAGCAGCCCGCAGCGCATCTTCGTGGAGCGCGCCATGTACTTCGACTATCACGGCAAGTGGCGCGGGGGGTCCTCCACCATGGGGGCGAGGCATGCCGCCACCGCGTGGTATTTCGCCGAGGGCACCACGCGC
>CAZEAU010000026.1:7236-32517 GCA_964510515.1 uncultured Actinomycetota bacterium
GTCCATGCGCGTCTCCTCGCAGCGGGCCATAGTGGCCGAGAGGCCCATGTATTTCGATTATCAGGGAAGGATCGCGGGCGGCCATAACGTCATGGGGGCGAGGCATGCCGCCACCGCGTGGTATTTCGCCGAGGGCACCACGCGCCCCGGCTTCGAGGAGTGGCTGACCCTGGCCAACCCGGGCGACGAGGAGGCGCTGGTGGAGGTGGAATACCTGCTCGGCGCGGGCCAGGGAGACAACGTCAGCGAGGAATGGCGCGTGCCCGCGCGCTCCCGGGTGACGGTGAGCGTGAACGAGGCCGTGGGCCCGGACAGGGACGTGTCCATGCGCGTCTCCTCGCAGCGGGCCATAGTGGCCGAGAGGCCCATGTATTTCAACTACGGCGGGGAGGCCTGGGCGGGAGGAAGTTGCGAGGTGGGTTACGATGTCCTCAACGGCATGTTTTGAGCCCGGGCGCGGCGCGGGCGCAGAGGACGCCGCCAAGGCCGCGGCGCGGAAGGCGGGGGGCGGGCACGCCCGGCCCGCAAGGGCGCGCTGGGTCGCGCCGGCGCTTGCCCTGGCGGCCCTGCTCCTCTTCCTGCCCGCCGCCGAGGCGCGGGCGGACGAGGGCCGCATCATCGTCGAGCTTCAGGGCACGACCTCCACCACCCCCCTGGCGGGGCGCGACATCACCGGCACCGACGCTATCACCCGGCAGCCCTACAAGTTCAAGCAGGAGCGCTGGGGCGAGGACTTTCATTACCTCCTCGGCGGGCTTTCCCGCTCCCACTACAGCATCGAGTTCAGCTTCGTGGAGCCGGTCTACCCCGCGGGGTCGAGGGCGTTCACCGTCAGCGCCAACGGCTCCGCCCTGCCCGGCCTGACCAACCTGGACATCTCCTCCAAGGTGGGCATCAACGCCGCCTACCAGGTGACGGTGCCCAGCGTGCCCACCATCCTGGACGCCGCGACGGGCAAGCGCAGCCTGGACCTCCGCTTCCAGGCCGACAAGCGCGAGGCCACCATCTGCAATATCCGCCTCATCGCCTCCGGGCAGACCGCGACGGAGATAAACGTCATGGAGACCCGGCACTGGAGCGCCTGCCCCCTGCGCTTCGTCAACGGCGCCGCCCAGGACATGCACGAGGTCATCCTCGGCCGCTTCGGCTCGCGCTTCATGGTCAACCCCGTGCCGCAGCTCCTGGCCTGGCGCCAGTCGCCCCTGGGCACCTGGAGCGAGGAGCTCTCCGAGCTGGTGCTGGCCTTCCGCGATGCGCAGGGCGACATCCGCTGCCTTCCCTTCACCGACCGCTACCCCGTCTTCGACGGCATCGACCAGGAGCTGACCCTCACCGGCGTCTCCTACCGATGCAGCGACCCCGCCCTTGACTTTGACGCCGTCGTCACCCTGACCGCGCCCTTCTACCCCGGTGACGCCAAGCTCTCCTGTGCCCCCTTCTTCTACCTCGAGGTCGAGGTGGCAAACGCGGGGGCGCTCCCCGCGGAGGGCGAGCTCATCCTGGTCAGGCCCCACAAGGACGCCTCGGCCCCCGAGGACCTGGCCGGGGCCCTCGCCGGCTCGGGATTCAAGCATAAGGCGCGCTACTCCTACGCGGACGAGACGCGCAACGACGACCCCGGCGCCTACGGCGTGACCTTCTGGGAGGGCCTGGCGGTGGAGGACACCGCCGGCGTGGAGCTGCGCTACGCGGACATCGCGGACACGAGCTGGATATGGGAGTCGCCCGCCGGATACCCCCCACCCTACGACCACAAGGTCTACACCTTCCAGCCGCGGGGCTATTCCGGCCTGCGCTGGTCCTTCTCTCTCGCCCCCGGCGGCAGCGACGCCCTCACCGCGGTGCTCTCCAGCCACACCACCTCCGACGTCCTCACCGTGCGCAAGGGCCCCGGCGAGGTTCAGCACACCTTCCTCTACGGCAAGACGGATGGGCCCGCCCTGGCCGATATCGAGGAGGTGGTGGAGTATGCGCTGGGCGAGCGGGACGTCATCACGCGCAAGGCGTCTTTCTTCGACGGCGTGCTCTGCGACGCCTACGTCTCCCCCCTGCCCGCATCGGGGCGCGACCTCGCCGCCTGCGCCCTGCAGAGCTTCATCATCAACGCCTGGTGGGTCTGCGACAAGGAGGGAGAGGAATGGTTCAGCGTGTGGGAGGGCACGCCCTGCATGTTCCACTCCACCATCGACGTCGAATACAACGACGCCTGGTTCTACCTCTGCTTCTGGCCGGACCTCCTGGGCCGGCTGCTGCGGGAGTGGCCGGGCTTCGAGAAGTCCAACGCGCAGGGCAAATACCTCTCGCACGACATGGGCGTGCTGCACGAGGTCACCGGCATGGCCTATCCCCACGACATGCCGGTGGAGGAAAACGCCAACTACATCCTGCTCCTCTATTCCTACTGGAAGAGCACCGGCGACGACGACCTCATGCGGGACCTCTTCGCCAAGGCCAGGTCCTATGCCGATTTCATCATCGCGTGCGATACGGACGGGGACGGCCTGCCGGACCTGCATGTCGCCAACACCATAGACCAGGGCTCGCCCGCGGTGCAGAACGCCCGCAACCAGACCTACCTGGGGGTGAAGGGGCTGGCCGCCTGCCGGGCCGCGGCGGAGATGGCGCGCGCCCAGGCCTCCCCCGACGAGGCCTTCATCGCCTCCTGCGACGCGCAGGTGAGGCTGGTCAACCTCACCCTGGAGGAAAAGCTCTGGCTGGGCGACCATTTCGCCGTATGCGCCGACCCCGCCATCCCCCGCGCCGAACGGGAAGCGTATTCCATCTACGCCTCGAACGGCCTGCTCTACCTGCTGGCGGCGGGGCTCGACAGCGGGCTCAGCGCGGAGAACCTGGAGAGGCTCCAGCGCGACCTCGCCTCCGCGGCGGAGGTGACCTCCCGCAGGTACGGCAGCGTGCACACCAGCGTGAGCAACGAGAACCAGTGGGTGTCGCAGAACCTGTGGCGCGACGCCCTGGGATACTGGCTGGGGGTCTCCGGGTGGCCGCAGGGGCAGGCGGGGCGGCTGACGGGCTACTGGGACCTGCAACGCTATTTCGCCGCCAAGAAGAACGGGGGCTTCTGGGACGTGGTCGACTACGTCGACTACTGCTTCCTCGGCACCAGCGAGGCCCGCGGGCTCGGCTTTGCGGATGCCGCCCGGGCCGCCTCCTACCTGGAGGAGGCCGACCTGGAGGCGGGAGGGGCACGCGGCGCCTATGCCCTGGACTCCGCCTACCGGCAATCCCTGGGTTACTATCCCAGGGGTACCGCCTGCTTCAGCTATCTCAGCGCCATGGCCCGGCTGCGCCTCGACCTCGCGGACGGTCACCTCCTCTACGACCCGGCGCACGCCCCGGGGCGCGTGCCCGTGTTCTCCTGCGCGAACTGGGCGGAGGCCGACCCCGCCAAGCGCATCCCGGTGCTGGTATTTGACGCGGCGGGAAACCTGCGGCAGGTGATCAACGGCGGGCTGCTCCCCGCTTATGTGAGCCGCTCGCAGTGCCGGCCCATAAGCGGCCTGGACGCGCGGCCCTTCTCCTGTTCGCCGGGCACCGGCAGCCCGCGCCAGCAGATAAACGTATCCTACGGCGCGCCCGCCGGGTCCATCGCCAGGGCCCTCATCATGTGCGGGTCACGGGTCATCAGGGAGCTGCCCGCGGGGGCTTCGGGCCTGGCCTGGGACGGCTGCGACGCGGCGGGGCAGCCCGTGCCCGACGGCGTCTATATTCTCTACCTGCAGACGGAATCTCCCGACCCAGCGGCCTTCACCCCCCCCGCGACGCTGCGCCTGGGCGTGAACACCAACCTGCCGTCGCCCTCAACCAGGTGGTACCTGGCGGAGGGCTACACCGGCGGCAACGTCAGCGGGGGGGAGTTCGACACCTGGGTGCTCATCCAGAACCCGGGAGAGGCGGCGGCTCAGGTCAAGACGACCTTCATGCAGCCCGGCGGCGTCAATACCGAGCTCGGCTGGTCCGTCCCTCCCCACTCGCGCTTCACCATCCACGTGAACGCCATCCTGCCGGCCACCGAGGTGTCCACGCTGGTGGAATCGGACCAGCCGGTGGTGGCGGAACGCGCGATGTATTTCAACGGGGGTCTGGCGGGACATGACACCATCGGCGTAAACCTCCCCTCGACTTCCTGGTACCTGGCGGAGGGTTACACCGGCGGCGACTTCGATGAATGGGTGCTCATCCAGAACCCGGGGGACGCGGAGGCCGCGGTCGCCGTCCAGTTCCAGACCCAGGATCAGGGGCTTGTGGACCGCCGATACAACGTGCCACCGCGTTCGCGCTTCACCATCCACGTGGACGATATCCTGCCCGACGCCCAGGTCAGCACGTACGTATCGTCAAGCCAACCGGTGGTGGTCGAACGCGCCCAGTACCTCAACTCCATGCGCAGCGGCTCCTGCTCCATCGGCGCGCGCTCCCCCTCCTGTACCTGGTTCTTCGCCGAGGGCTATACCGCGGACGGCTTCGAGGAATGGCTGCTGGTGCAGAACCCCTCCGGCGCGCAGGCGCGGGTGGACCTGACCTTCATGCAGCTCGACGGGAGCAATACCGCCATGAGCATCTCCGTGCCCGCGCGCAGCCGCTACACCGTTCCCGTGCACGAGCTGCTCCCCGGCGCCCAGCTCTCGGTGAGCGTGTCCTCCCGCCTCCCGGTGATCGCGGAGCGCGCCATGTACTGGAACGGCCGCAGCGACGGCCACGCCACCCTGGGAACGCCCACGCCCGAATACACCTGGTTTTTCGCCGAAGGTTACACCGCGGACGGCTTCGAGGAATGGCTGCTGGTGCAGAACCCCTGGGACGCAACCGCCACGGTGAGGATCGACTTCATGATGCCCGGCGGCGCCACCCGGAGCAAGACGGTGGAGGTGGCGGGCAGGTCGCGCTATACCATCGACGCAGGCGCGGAGCTGGGGCCGACCGAGGTCAGCATCAGGCTCTCCTCCGACCTTCCCGTGGTCAGCGAAAGGGCCATGTATTTCAAGGAGCGCTCCGGCGGCCACTGCTCCATCGGGGCCATCGAATAGACCTTCGTCCCCGGCCGCCCCTCCCGCCCGCACGCACATATGTGCGCCGCGCAGCCCGGCGCGCCGCAAGCGCTCAGCGCCGGTCCACGAAGCGGGTGGCCTTGAGGGCCAGGGTGGGGTCATAGATCTCCGGTGACTGCACGAACTCCACCCCGGGGTCGATGCCCGTGGCCTCCCGCACGCGGTTGACCACTTCCTCCTCCAGGTCCTGGCGCATCCTTCCCGCCACGGAGAGGCGGATGATGAGGCGGTCGGGGCTGAGGGGGTTGCCGGGCTCCTCCTTCTCCACCACCAGCTGGTATTCGACCATGCCCTTCACCCCCACCAGCTGGTTGTGCACCGCCTCCGGGTTGACCAGCCTGCCCCCTACGCGGATCACCTCCTCGGCGCGCGCCGCGTAGGTCGAGCCCATGCGCACCACCAGGCGGCTCCCCACCCGGCCGCAGTGCGGGCATTCCCCGCTCTCGCGCGCCGCCAGGTCCCCCACCACGTAGCGCAGGAGCACCGTGCCCCTGCGGTCGATATGGGTCACGGCGAGCAGGCCGACCTCGCCGTCGGGAAGAGGCTTGAGGCTGTCGGGATCGAGGATCTCGATATGGTATATGTTGGGAGCGGGGTTATGGCACCCCCCGAACTCGCAGCACTCCACGAACGGCCCCTGGCATTCGGTGAGGATATAGCCGTTGTTGACCGTGGCCTCCTCCCCCGCGCCTCCCCCCAGGCGCTCGCGCATCTCGTCGCGCATGCCCTCCGGGACGGCGTCCCCCAGGGCCAGGACGAGGCGCAGCGAGGAGAGGTCCGTGCCCAGCTGACTGCCCCTGAGGATGGCCCTGCGCGCGTATCTCCCCGTTCCCGCGAACACGCTGGCCACGTGCGCCTCGGCCAGCTCGAGCACCTCGTCCACGGAGCGGTGCAGCTCGAAGCCGGGCTCGTCCTTGCCCACCAGGCCGTTCACCAGCCTCATCCCCAGCGTCGAGGCCAGGTGGATGGTGCGGTAGAAGCCGACATGGGGAAGGTTGCCGTAAGGGAAGAGGTTGAGCACGGTGTCCCGGGGGGTCATCCAGCTGATCTCGGCCGTGCGGCGCAGCTGCAGGCTGATGTTGTACATGTCGTAGGTGGTATTGAAGAAGGGCGCGGGGACCCCCGTGGTGGTTCCCGAGGTATAGGTTATCTCGTAGGTGGCGTCCAGCGCCTGCGGCGGATCGGTCACCAGCAGGAAGGCCAGAGGGCTTTTGAGGTAGCGCTCCTTGCAGGTGACCGGGATGCGCTCCAGATCACGCAGGGTGCGGATGCTCTCGACGGCCACCTTCTCGCGCTTGAAGAGATCGCGGTAATAGGGGCTGGCCGCGGCCACCAGCTCCAGCTGCATGCGCAGCTTGCGCTCCTGCAGCGCTCGCAGCGAATCCTCGTCCATCCACAGGGGATTGCCGCCATCGCGGGCGTAAGCGGGCCAGGCGGCCGCGAACTCCCGCACTCGCTGCGGACTTATATCGCCGATCCTCATCTCAAGGCCCTTTCGCTGCGTGAAGGCTGTAGCGCCCATCCATGGCCATTATATAGGGTTCGCCACGCAGGTTTCATACAGCTCGGTCAAAGAAATACGCATCCTGGTTGCTGAGGATAAAAGGATTTGCTCCCGTGTCGCCTGCAGCAAAAGCTCTTCCCGGGATCCGGGGGCATGATCCGGGAACATCCCCATCTGCGCGACCACATGGCCAGGAACTGCCGGGTCGGCCGGAGCGGAGCCTGCATGGCGCGGCGAGAGCGCCGCCCGGAAGCCCGGGCCGGAGGCGCACACGGCGATCGATTGCTCCCGGTCTCGGGAACCTCAGCGTCTCTTCACATCGCAGAGAAGGATGGTGAAATCGTCGTCCATCTTGCCGCCACAGAAGCCCTTGAGGGAATCGACCAGGCCGTCGATGAGGGCCTGCGGCGCCCTGGACCCGGCGCGCCTGAGGTAACGCCTGAGCCGGTTCTCTCCGTACATGCGCCGCCGCGAATCCTTGCACTCCGTCACGCCGTCGGTATAGATGAAGACGCGGTCGCCCGGCTCCAACTGCACCTCCTCCACCCCCAGCTCGGGGTGCTCGAAGGCCCCCAGTATGCTGCGCTTCTCGCTCCCCAAAAGGATGAGCTCGGAGCCGCCGCGTATGAGTATGGGGTCGTTGTGCCCGGCGTTGACATAACGCAGCTTGAGGGTATCCAGCTCCAGGTCCGCGTAGAAGACGGTGATGAAGCGGTCCTCCAGCCGGTTGGGCACGATGGCCCGGTTCGCCTTGCTGATAATCCCCAGGGTGTCGCTGCTGTGCTTGGCCTCCGCCCGGATGGCGCTCATGGCCAGGGTGGCCAGGAGCGCGGCCGGGATGCCGCTGCCGCTGGCATCTCCCACCACCATCACCATGCGCTTGTCCTCCCGCCAGAAGTCGTACCAGTCGCCCCCCACGATGCGCGCCTGCTCCTGATGCACCAGCACCCGCGCGCTGCGGCTGTCCAGGGGACCGACGGGCAGGAGCGCGCTCTGGATGTCCGAGGCGATGTCGAGTTCCCTGTCCACCAGGGCCAGGTGCTGCAGTCTCTTCTGCTCGCTGACGTTGCGGAAAACGCAGACCACGTTCTGTATCTGACGCTTGCGATTGCGGATCACGGAGAAGGAGCCCGCTATCCATACCTTGCTGCCGTCGCGGCGCCGGTACTCCATCTCCTTGATCTTCACCGCCTCCCCGCGAAAGGCGGCATCCACGGGGCAGGCCTCCCAGGAGCAGGTTCCCTTCTCCGTCCCGTGCTCCAGGAAGATGATCTCGTGCACGTGCCTGCCGACCGCCTCCTCCTCCCGCCACCCGAAGAGCTCGGAGGCCGCCGGGTTGAAAAGGGTGACGTTGCGGTCCCGGTCCACGAGGAAGATGGCCTCCGGGCTGGCGGCGATGATGACCTCGCTGCGTTCGCGCTCGGCGAAGACGCGCTCGCTCGCCTCCAGCTCGCGCAGCCTCTTCTCGCGCTCATGCACGCGCTCGCGCAGCCTCACCTGCTCTATGGCGACGGTGATCTGGTCCAGGATCACCGCGATTATCTCCTGGTCATCGTCATCGAAGATGCCGATGTTGTCCTTTCTGCCTATGGCCAGGATGCCCTTCACCTTCCCGCCGTAGATGAGGGGGGCGATGACGCAGGCTCTTATCTTGAGGAATTGCGCGTATTCTGGGTTTATCCTGGAGTCGTTGTGCGCATCCCTGCTGGTGATCACCTCCTGTTGCTCGATCACCCGCGTGGTCGCCTCGTCGAGGTTCTCGCGCCCCCAGGAGGCCCCTTGCAGGTACCTCACCATGGTCGAGGCGAGCCCGTAACCGCGTGCGAACTCCAGCTTCCCGGTATCCGCTTCGTAGAAAAAGAGCAGGCACTTGTGCGCCCCGGTCATCATCACCATGCTCCTCACCAGGACGCCCATGGCCTGCCTGAAGGACATGGCCCCGCCGATGGCCTCGGCCAGCTCCTTGAGCTCGACCGTCTGGCGGCGCCTCTTCCTCTCCAGCTCGAAGAGCCTGGCGTTCTCGATGGCCACGCCCGCCTGGGGGGCGAACGCCGCCAGCAGGGCCATGTCCAGCCGGTCGTATATCCGGGGCTCTACATCGTAGAGCTCCAGCCCCCCGATGGGCTTGGTGTCCTTGATGATGGGACAGGAAAGCACCGAGCGCACCTTGCCCCCCCCGGCGGGCACGGGCAGGGTGAGGCCGCGCAGCGCCGCATCCACGGCCGCTATCGGATCCTTCTCCTGCATGGCGGCGGCGAGCAGGGAGCGCGCGAGGTACACGCGCCGCCCCTTCGTCCAGGGCGCCCCGAGCCCCACCTCGGATACCAGGCGCAGCTCCTCCCGCTCCTCGTCCAGCAGGTAGACGGCCCCCATGGGGTTCTGCATGATGCCCGCGGCGACCTCCAGGATCTGCCGGAAGACGCGGTCCAGGTCCATGGTGGAGGAGATGGTCAGGCCCACCTCCAGAAGCCCGTGCAGCTCACTGAGCTGCCGGTTGAGCATCTTGTCCCGGGTCTCCATGTATGCGGCGGAGAGGGCGGCGATGAGGTTCGTGTTGAGCTTGCCCTGTCTTTCCAGAAGCTGGTGCAGGTCCCGCGGCTCGAGCTCGATCTCTTTTGCGCCCGGCATGATGCGGCTCCAGGTTATCGATTCCGCCAGGTAGACGGCCCGCACCAGGTCGGCGAAGGGCAGGCTCTGCAGAGAACGGTTCCTCCCCATGGAGCGGGCGAAGGCATAGAGCTCCTCCGCCGCGACCCCCCTGCCCGCCATGAAGTCCGTCGTGTGCGCGGCCAGTTTCTGCACCAGCCCGCGGATATCCTTCCTGGCGTCCTCGTGAAGGTCGGCATAGGCGGGGAAATGGGCCTCGAAGGCCTCCTGTATATCCCCCACCAGCTCCTCCAGGCGCCGGGTGACCGTATCGGAGAGTTGTTTGAGCATGCCCCATTCCCTTGCAGATATCACCGCTCCTCTTTGCAGTATAGCTTATGCCGGAGGAGCGCGTATGCGGCGGCGCCAGCCATGTCTCCCGGCCGCCGCCCCCGCGAAGGGCACGCGAAACGTGCATAGCTGCGAGCGAAGAGGAGGAGAGCGCGACCCGGAGCGGCGGCGGAAGCGGCAAAGAGCGAGACCGCTGCGCATAAAGCCCGGGCCTTATGCGCACCCGCGGCGAGACCGTTACGCCTGAGCCCGCTCCAGCTCCTCCTGCATGGATTTGATCTTCATCAGCTGCGTGCGGTAGGAGCGCTCCATCTCGTCGAGCTTCATGGTGATATAGGCCACCGTCTCCTCCAGCGAGGGTATGAGCACGTATTCGAGGGCGTTCACGCGCCGGCGGGTCTTCTCTATCTCCATGGCCAGGAGGCGGATGTTGTTCTCGACCTCCGCCAGAGCGACCAGCGGGGAGATGAGCTCGCGGTAGTGCTGCAGGGCGGCGTCAAAGGCCATGGGGGTGGTGGCCAGCCCGTAGCAGTCGTAGCCGCCGCTCGTCTCCACGACGAAATGCGGCACCTTGACCCCCATGATGCGCTCGTCCTCTATGTCCAGGTGCAGCTCCGCGCAGGTGATGGCCAGGGATTCCTCCACCTCCTCGGTGGTCACTTCCGAGCGCGCGATGGAGAAGACGGTGTAGGCCTCCGCCAGCTTGCCCTCCAGGTCCTCGCGCAGGTTTCCGCTCTCCTTGATCAGCCCCATGAACTGCTTCATCAGCTCGTCCAGCTTGTCCTTGAGCAACTTGTGGCCGCGCTTGGCGATGGCCGTGCGACGGCGGAGCTTGAGCAGCTCCATGCGGTTGGGGTTTACATTGATGCGCGCCAACTAACGGCTCACCCCCGCGTCCATATACTTCCCTATCTCCTCGTCCTTGACCCTCTTCAGCTCGGAGCGCGGCAGTATTCTCAGCAGCTCCCACCCGATGGAGAGGGTCTCCTCGATGGCCCGCGTCTCGTGTTCTCCCTGGCGGATGAAGCGCTCCTCGAAAGCGTCGGAGAACTTGACATAGAGCTTGTCCTCCTCGGACAGGGCCGCCTCCCCGAGTATCACCGAGAGCTCCCTGGCCTCCTTGCCCCTGGCATATGCGGAGAAGAGCTGGTTGGAGAGGCCGGAATGGTCCTCCCTGGTTTTGCCCTCGCCTATGCCCTTCTCCTTGAGGCGCGAGAGGGAGGGGAGCACGTCCACCGGGGGATAGACCCCCTGCCTCTGCAGGTCGCGCGCGAGGATTATCTGTCCCTCGGTGATGTATCCCGTGAGGTCGGGTATGGGGTGCGTCTTGTCGTCGTCGGGCATGGAGAGCACGGGGATCTGCGTTATCGAGCCCTTGGCCCCCTTAATCCTCCCCGCGCGCTCGTAGAGGCTGGCCAGGTCGGTGTACAGATAGCCCGGGTATCCGCGGCGACCCGGAACCTCCTTGCGGGCCGCCGATATCTCGCGCAGCGCCTCGCAGTAATAGGTCATGTCCGTGAGCAGCACCAGCACCTGCATATCCTGCTCATAGGCCAGGTATTCGGCCGCGGTGAGCGCCATGCGCGGGGTAGCGATGCGCTCGATGGCCGGGTCGTCGGCGAGGTTGATGAAAAGCACCGCCCGCTCCAGGGCGGCTTGGCTGCGGAACTCGCGGATGAAGAAATCCGCCTCCTCGAAGGTGATGCCCATGGTGGCGAAGACCACCGCGAAATCCTCCTCCTCGCCCAGCACGCCGGACTGGCGGGCGATCTGCGCCGCGATGCGGTTATGGGGGAGGCCGGCGCCGGAGAAGATGGGCAGCTTCTGCCCGCGCACCAGGGGGTTGAGCCCGTCTATGGACGAGATGCCCGTCTGGATGAAGTCGGTGGGGTAATCGCGCGCGAAGGGATTGATGGGGCTGCCGTTGATGTCCAGCTTTTTCTCCGGGATGACGCGCGGCCCCTTGTCGATGGGACGCCCCAGGCCGTCGAATACCCGGCCCAGTATGTCCTTGCTCACCGGCAGCTCGAGGCTGCGCCCGGTGAAGCGCACCTTCGTCTGCGCGATGTTCAGCCCGCTGGTGCTCTCAAAGGACTGCAGGAGCACCTTGTCCTCCTCCACCTCCAGAACGCTGCCCAGGCCCATGGAGCCGTCGGGGAACTCCACCTCGACCAGCTCGTCATATTTCGCCCCCTCCACCCCCTGCAGGAGGACGAGGGGTCCGACGATCTCTTTAACCGTAAGATATTCCTTTACCATCTTCCAGCTCCTTCCCGCGCCACATCAGACCGCCGGCGGGGCGTGGCTTTCCTCCGGCACCGCTTCCTCCGCCCTCGCAGCCAGCTGCGCGGCCGCCGCCTCCTCCAGCCGGGCAAACCTGTCCAGTGCATCCTCGGGTATGAATTTAGCCCGCGCTATCTCGTCCTTCACGGGCAGGTCGAGCAGCTCCTCCACGCTCCTCCCCTTCGCCAGCTCCTCCTCCGCGAGGACATGGAAGGTCATGATCGCCCTGAGCAGCAGGAACTGCTTGCGCAGCGAGGTGAAGGCGTCCGCATCGTCGAAGGCGTTTTGATGCAGGAAGTCCTCGCGCAGCGACTTCGCCGTATCCATGAGCAGCCTCTCCGCATCCGAGAGAGCCTCCACGCCGATGAGGCGCACTATCTCCTGCAGGTCGGCCTCGCGCTGCAGGATGGACATGGCCTCCTCGCGCAGCTGCGCATAGGTGGCGTCCACCTCGTCCTCCCAGAACTCCTCGGTCTGGTCCAGGTAGAGGCTGTAGCTGTTCAGCCAGCTGATGGCCGGGAAATGCCGCGCGAAGGCCAGACGGTCCTCCAGGGCCCAGAACACCTTCACCACGCGCAGGGTGGCCTGGGTGACCGGCTCCGAGAGGTCGCCTCCCGGCGGGGACACGGATCCGATGGCGCATATCGAGCCCTCCCTGCGCTCCTTGCCCAGACAGATCACGCGGCCCGACCTCTCGTAGAAGGTGGCCAGACGCGTTCCCAGATAGGCGGGGTATCCCTCCTCGCCCGGCATCTCCTCCAGGCGGGCGGAGATCTCCCGCAGCGCCTCCGCCCAGCGGGAGCTGGAGTCCGCCTGCAGGGTGACATCATATCCCATGTCGCGGTAATACTCGGCCAGGGTTATCCCCGTGTACACCGAGGCCTCGCGGGCGGCCACCGGCATATTGGAGGTGTTGGCGATGAGCACGGTGCGCAGCATCAGCGGCTCCCCCGAATAAGGGTCGGTCAGCTCCGGGAACTCCTGCAGCACATCGGTCATCTCGTTCCCGCGCTCCCCGCATCCCACGAAGACGACGATCTGCGAGTTGGCCCACTTGGCGATGGCGTGCTGCAGCACCGTCTTGCCCGAGCCGAAGGGCCCGGGCACGCAGGCCGTTCCGCCCTTGGCGATGGGGAAGAAGGTATCCACGATGCGCTGCCCGGTGATGAGGGGCTCGCTGGGAGGCCTCTTCTCCGCGTACAGGCGCGGCTTGCGCACCGGCCAGGTCTGCATCATGGTCAGCTCGACCTCGCCCGCGGCCGTCTCCACCACCGCCACCCTGTCCTCTATCGTGAACTCGCCCTCCTCCACGTGGGTGACCTTGCCCTCTACCCCCGCGGGCACCATGACGCGATGGGTGATGACCTTGCTCTCCTGCACCGTGCCCAGGACATCCCCGGGCTCCACCGTATCCCCCTCGCGGGCCAACGCCTGGAAGGGCCATTTGCGCGTGCGCGACAGCCCCGGCTCCTCCACGCCGCGCGTGATGTAATTGCCATGTTTATCCATGATGACATCAAGGGGGCGCTGCACGCCGTCGTAGATGGAGGTGAGCAGGCCGGGGCCCAGCTCCACGCTCAGCGGCTTACCGGTGGAAAGCACCGCGTCCCCCGGGCCGATGCCGGAGGTCTCCTCGTATACCTGTATGGAGGCGCGCTCTCCGCGCAGCTCGATTATCTCTCCCATCAGGAGGTCATCGCCCACCTTGACCAGGTCGTACATCTTGGGGTCGGGAAGTCCCTTGGCGACGACGAGCGGACCCGCCACCTTGACCACATATCCCTCTTTCATTCCTCGCTCCTCATCTCTGTTTCTTCCTCTTTCCGCTTATGGGCATGTGCCTGCCGCCTCATCCTTCGATCACCGAACCCAGCGCCTTCTCCACTCTCTTCCTGACCCCCGTCCTGCCCAGGCCCGTGGAGCCGCTTACCGCGGGCACCACCAGCACCACCGGCAGGTCCTCGTCGCCGGGAAAGCCCGCTATCCTCTCCTGCAGGACCTCGTAGACGGGCTCGGTGATGATGACCACCCCATATCTCTCGCGCGGCAGCGCCTCCCAGGCCTGCGGCCCGTCCTGCGGCACGGCCACGGGGTAGGTATCCACCCCCACGGCCCGAAAGCCGGCCACGGAGGTAAAGCCTCCGATCATCGCCATTCTCAACCGTTCCATATCCCGCCTTCCATTCCCGCCCTCACTCGATGTACAGCTTGCGCAGTGCCTTCTCGATGGCCTCGGGCGATATCTTGTGCAGCTTGGAGATGAGTATCAGGCGCACCATGAGCACCTCGTTCTCCCGCGCCCGCAGATAGGCGAAGATGGGCTCCACGCCCACCGACACCCTCTTCATCCCCTGCACCATCTCCATGAGCTGATCGTCGCTCCTGCGGTCGAAGTCGGTGAGCCTCACCACCGCCTCCTCGCTCTCGGCGAATTCCATCAGGCGCGAGAAATAGGGGTTGGCCTCCAGCTTTTTGGCCATCATCTCGGGGGGGTCTGAATAGAGGTCGGCGAGATTCGCGGCGGCCACAAAGCCCCCCCTGACCATCATCCTCTCCAGGAACTCCCGCTCCTTGGAGAGCAGGCGCGCCCTGATGACCAGCTTGAGGTTGGCCAGGTCTATGGAGGAGCGCGCGAAGTCGATGATGAAGGGGCTGTCCTCGCGTTCCGCCAACTGCAGGCGGTAAGCCAGGAAATGCTTCTCCAGCAGGGTATCCACCTCCTGCGGGGAATCCTGCTCGGCCGCCTCCTCCATGGCTTCCAGGTAGGGCGAGGGCAATAGCGCCGGGTTCTCCACCCCCATGCGCAGGGCCTCCAGCCCCAAAGCGCCCAGGCCCTCCAGCAGGCCCTGCGGCTCCTCCTCTCCCAGCCTCGCCTTGAGCAGCGCCTTCAAGTTGTGAAAATCGTAGCGGCAGAGGAAGAAGTCCATGATCACGGAGTCCCGGGGCAGGGCTTCGGCAAGGGAGGAATAGACATGGCGCAGGAAGTCGGTGAGGTCGGCGTCCACGTCCCGAGACAGCTTCGCGCTGGCCAGGTAATCTCCCATGTCTATCTCATCGAGGATGTTGAGGGCCCCCTCGAAATCGGCGTCGATGAGCCTCTCCAGGCGCTGCGAGTTGAGCATGCGCATCTCCATAACCCTTATCCTGCCCACGGCGTGGCCGTAGCGCGTGACATTGCTGAACGGCCTGATGCGCTTGAAGCCGACGCCGGTAAACGACGGCAGCTTCTTCACCTGCCTGCCCGGCAGGGCGGCCGGGGAGCCCGCCCTGCCCGCAACGCCTCCGCTTCCTCCCGCACGGCTCATTTTATCGCGTCCCTCGCGTCCACCTCGCCGAAGAGGATCTTGAGCACCTTCTCCTCGTTACGGTCCCTCGCCTCGCGCATCAGCGTCTCCAGCGAGAGATTGTTGATGTAGTTGGCGGCCTTTAGGATGACCCCGCGGCTGAAATCGCCCTCCTCCTCCGCCAGGGTCAGCGCCGCTCCGCTCTCCTTCTCGGGCAGGGCCGCCCTTATCTCTTCCAGCAGCCCGCCCTCCAGGAGGCGGCGATCATAGGGCGCGGCCACGATCTGCTCCTCGCCCCCCGATGCGTTCTCCACCACGATCCTCTTCAGCCACGCGCGATAGCGGTCCTCCGGCAGGCCCTCGAAGCTCCGCAGGGCCTCCGTGAAGGCCTCCTCGAAGAGCCTGTCCTGGGCGGAGAGGAAGGCGGCGCGGCCCTCCGCGAGGGCCTCGCTCGTGACCCGTATCCTCTCGCGCTCCCCGCGCTCGCGGAGGCTGGAGCGTATCTTCTCCGCCGCGCGGAGCGTCTCCTCTCTCCCCTCCGCCGTCAGGCGCGCGGCCTCCTCCTCGGCGGCCTCAACCGCCTTGCGCCCCTCCTCGCGGCCATCCTCCTCTATCTTCGCCAGCAGGCTCTCCAGGGACATCTCAGTCTCCTCCGGCCCACGCGCTACGCTCGCGCATCGCCTAGCCCGCCAGCTTGTCGATAGCGGGCGAGATGACGATGAAGAATACGAGTATGGTCACGATGAGGGAGAGCACCGCATAGGTCTCCACCAGGGCGGGGAGCACCAGCGAGCGCCCCATCTCCTCGCGCCGCTTCGCCACCATCCCCGCCGCTCCCGCGGCGGTCAGGCCCTGATAGATGCCGGAGACGAAGCAGACGAAGGCCACCGGCAGGCATGCCAGGAAGATCTGGAAGCCGAGCGCGCCGGGAAGGGCCGCCCAGCCCGCGGCGGGCTCCATGATGAATATGACCAGGACTCCGGTGATGAATCCGTATATGCCCTGTGTGCCGGGTATGACCACCAGGGGCAGCAGGGGGCCGAAGCGTTCCGGCATCTCGGTGAGTATGCCTCCCGCCACATTCGCGACATAGGTGATGCCCATGGAGGAGCCGGCGCCCCCCCCGATCACCGCCACCGCGGCCCCCAGCAGGGCCCAGTGCAGGCCTGACAGGCCTCCAAATGCCTCTACCATACCAACCTCCTCTATTCCTTACTTATCTACCACGGTCTTTCGCGTTTCCAGGGCGAGGGGGGCGAAGGGCACCCCGCCGTCCTCGTAGAACTTGCTGAAGAACTCCACATACTGCAAGCGGAGGGGATGCACGAAGGCGCTGAGGAAATTGACGGCCAGGTTGAAGGCATGGCCGCCCAGGATGATCACCAGCATGAAGATGATGCCCAGCACGGGCACGCCCCACACCAGGCTGGCCATGATGTTGACCACCATGCCGATGGAGATGGTGGCCAGCCCCAGGGCGTAGAGGCGCAGGTAGGAGGCCACATCGCCGATGGTGCTGGAGAAGAGGCCGTAGAAGTTGTAAAGGCCCCCGAAGAACTTGCCCGCCAGGTTCTTGCTGGCGATATTGGAGAAGAGGACCACCGTGGCCACCCCCGCCGCGGCGATATACACTCCCGCCTGCCCGAGGGGCTTCACCCCGATGCCGAAACCGAGGCCGGCCACGGCTATGCCGAGCCAGAAGAGGAGCGTGGTGCCCTGCTCGCACAGCCCCAGCCACAGGGAGTTCTCCCTGATATTGTCGCGCATCTCGATGGCCACCCCGATGAATATGTGGAGCAGCCCCAGGCCCAGGCAGATGACCATGAAGGGGATGGGCTTGAAGAGCAGGTCCATGGTGCCCGGGAACTTCATGAAGGAGGGAAGCGATTTCCCCTCCACCCCCAGGAAGCCGTCAATGCCGAAATACCCGCAGGTGAGCACGCCCATCAGTATGGAGGCGAAGCCGCAATACATGAAGAGGCGCAGGAATTTCTTGGCGCTCTCGCTCACATCCAGTTTTTTCTGCGCCAGCCAGAAGGCGCCGGCGAGGATGAGGCCATACCCCACATCGCCGATGCACATGCCGAAGAAGAGGATGAAGAAGGGCGCCACGAAGGGCGTGGGGTCCGTCTCCGCGTGATTGGGAATGCCGAAGAGCTCGATGAGGGTCTCGGCCGGGCGGATACGGCGGCGGTTGACCATGAGGGTGGGCGGCTCGTCGCCCTCCTCCGGCTCGCTGAAGGCCACATCGGCGCTCATGCCCAGGCCCTCTATCCCCGCCTGCACCTCCTCGCGTCTCGCCTCCTCCACCCATCCCTGCAGGGCCACCACGCTGCGCGTATGCAGGAAGCGCTTCTTCGCTTCCTCCTTCATCAGCTGATTGTGGAGATAATCGTTGAGGGCCATGACCTTCGGCTTGAGGTCCATCTTGCCCACGATGGCCTCCTCGACGCGGGACTTCTCCGCCCTCTCCTCGTCCAGCCGCCCCTCTATCCCCCCCATCTCCTCCTTCACGCTGCCCCGCCCGTCTGCGAGCTGGGCCGCCTCGAAACCGCTTTCCGCCGCGAGGTGGTCGAACTCCTCCAGGTCGTCCGCATGCACCATGGCCGCCACGCGTACGCTTTCCCTCTCCCGGCCCACTTCCTCCCACACGCTGTGCGGGCAGCGCTCCTCGAGCTCCGCCGCCCAGGCTTTGAGGCCGGTGGCGGAGGCGATGAGCGGACGAAAATGCACGCTCTGCAGCCCGCGCAATCCGCCCAGGGGGGCATCCAGGGCCTCCCAGGGGCGCAGGGCCTCCAGCTCGTCCTCCAGGGCGGAGATGGCGGCGCCGCTCTGACGCAGCCGCACATCCTGCGCCTCCATTTCGCGATAAAGCGCCTCGAGATCGAAGTCGCCCTCGATGGCCATGAATGCGTCGTAATCAAGATGCACCCTCTCGACGAGAAAGCTGGAGACGAGCCCGCCCTTCTCGTCCTCGTATCTCTCCAGCAACTCGATGATGAAATCGGTTCTGGCCATGGAGAGCCGCAGCATCCTGGTCTCCGGCTCGAAGGGGGTGAGCAGCTCCGCGAGCTCCTCTTCCTGGGAGGCGGCCGTGACATCGCTGATATGCACCGCCCCCAGCTCGTGCAGGCGGTCCACCAGCTCCTCCCTGGCGTCGCGGGGAGCCAGCAGCGTGACCCTGGTCATCCTGGCTATGGACATGCCTATCCCTGCCCCTGCTCGCCCGTCTCCTCCTCGCCTCTCTCCAGCCTCTCCACGAGGAAGTCGACGGCCTCCTTGCGCCTCTCGCCCACCAGGGCAAGCAGCTTCTCGCTGTCCCGCATGTATTCCGCCTTCAGCTCCTCGGCCTCGTTTCCGGCCCGCTCGATGATGGCGCGCATCTCCCGCTCGCCTTCCTCGCGGGCCTTGGCCTCCTCCTCCTTGCGGAATCTCTCGCTCTCCGCCCGGGCCTTCGACAGGGTCTCCTCCGCCGCGCGCCGGTAATCGGCGAACGCCGCGGTGGCTTTCTCCTCCGCCTCCCTTACCAGGTTCAGCTTCTCGAGCATCGTGCTCATGCCATTATCCCTCCCGCTGCCGGGCCGCCGCGCTCACCTCGACCCGCGACGGCGCCGCCATGCCTCTCTCCGCCCCGCCTCCGTTCTTCCCGCGGGCCGTTTTCTTACACACCAGACATCAGACATTTTTTCGGGCCTGGAAAAATTATTTTAGGCGCTCCCAATCTTATATTTTCCCCTGGCGATTTTCAAGCTCCGCGCCGGGGACTCACGTGCAGGCAACCGGTCCTCTCCCGCCCCGCTTCCCATGGCCTTGGCCTTTCACGTGCCAGGCAGAGACTCCCTAGCTGGTCAGTACGCGCTTGAGGGCAGCCTCCCGCTCCGGCTCGGTCACCGCGATCAGCGTATCGCCAGGCTGAAGCGTCGAGCTTCCCTGGGGTATTATTACCTCCTCGCCCCTGACGATGGAGACGAGGACACAGCCGGAGGGGAGCCCCAGGTCCCGCAAGGGGACATCGCAGGAGCGGCAGCGATCATCGGGGAGGTCCAGCTCTACCACCGCAAGTTTGCCCTTCTTCAGGGTATGCAGGGTGATGATATCCCCCACCGTAGTGCGTTCCTCGATGAGCTGGGCGATGATCGATGTGCTGGAGATGGCGTCCACGCCCAGCTTGTTGAAAATGCGTTCGTTCTTGGGGTTGTTGACCCGCGCCACGCTGCGCGCGACCTGGAAATAGGTCCTGGCGAGCTGGCAGGCGACGAGGTTGTCGTCGTCGTCGCCGGTCACCGCGGCGAAGACCTCCGACCCGCCGACATCCGCCTCCTCCTGATAGCGGATGTCGCAGCCGTCCCCGTGGATGATCACCGCGGAGGTGGTCGCCGCAAGCCGCTCGCAGAGCTCCTTGTTGCGTTCGATCACCGCCACGCGGTGCCCCTTCCCGTCCAGGGCATCGGCGAGGAAAGCTCCCACCTTTCCTCCGCCCATGATGGCTATCCTGATGACCGCTCACCCGCCTTTTTCGCTATCGGCTCCGAGGATTACTATACCTTATCCCGCGGGCCGTGCGGCATACGAGGCCGCCGCTCCTCCGCGCCCGCCCCGGGGGCCGCGCACCCGCCCCACTTCCAGCATCCTCCTCACGCGGTTGATGCGCCCCGCCAGCACCGCCGCCACTATCCTGTCCCCGCGGCGCAGCACCGTATCCCTGGTGGCCACCGTGGTCAGGCCCCGATGCGACACCAGCCCCACGCGCAGCAGTTCCTCGCGCTCCAGCCTGCCCACCGTCTTGCCCGAGAGGCGTGGGGGACAGGTGAATTCCACCAGGAGGACGCGGTTGTTGGCCGTCCAGGCCAGGATTTTCACCCTCTCGCTCTCTATCTTCTGCATGAACTGCTCGGCGAGAATCACGGTTCCGCAGATGTAGTCGATATCGAGCGCCTGGAAGGTCTGCTCCTTATCGGGGTTGTAGAGGCGGGTGAAGACGTTCCTCCTGCCGTAAATGCTCCTCGCCACCTCGGCGGCCATGAGGTTGGTGTTGTCGTAATTGGTGAGGGCGGCGAAGACGCTGGCCTCCCCGATGCCGGCCTCCTCCAGGACGTCGAGGTCGAAGGCCACGCCGGTCACCGCCTCCCCCTGGAAGGTCTTGCTCAGCCCCTGGAAGGCCTCCGCGTTGCGGTCGATGACCGTAACCTGAAAGCCGTCCAGGGAGAGCATCTGCACGAGCTGCGTGCCCACCCTGCCGCAGCCCGCCACGATCACCTTCCACCCCTGCCTGCCGCGGCGGGTGCGGGGAGGCGTTCCCTCTCCGGCCCCGCCGGCGCGAAAGCGCCCGAGACCATCCGGCATCACCTTGCTCATGAAGGCGGGGTCGCCGGTCTCGGCGGCGAGCACCAGGCGGTCCCCCCCCGCCAGGCGGGTGTCGCGAGTGAAGAACACCGGCCGCCCCCCCCTCATCAGGGCCAGCAGACGTCCGCTCCCAGGGCTCCTGAGGTCGCTCACCGCCCTCCCCTCCATCTCCTCTCCGGCGCCGACCTCCAGCACCTGCAGGCCTTCCCCCCAGTCCGCGTGGGTCATGACCCTCCCCGAGGTGACGGCGCGGTGGAAGATCTCGGCCAGCACGGTGCTGCCGCATATGTAGTCGATGCTCATGGTGCGGTAGGTCATCTCCTTGTCCGGGCTGTAGACCCGCGCCGTGACCAGGGGGACGCCGAAGAGTCCCGCAGCGATCTCCGCGGCCATGAGGTTGGTGTTGTCGTAATTGGTGAGGGCGGCGAAGGCGTCGGCGTGCTCGATCCCCGCCTCCACCAGCAGGTCCTCGTCGAAGGCCACCCCCGCCAGGGTGATGCCGTTGAAGGACATCCCCAGGCGGTCGAAGGACTCGGGATCCCGGTCGATGATCACCACGTTGTGGCCCTCGTAGGAGAGCTGCAGCGCCAGTTGCGACCCCACCCTTCCGCAGCCCGCGATGATCACCTGCATGGCCTGCTCTCCCTCTCGCCGCGACCGCCGCCCGCCCGGCGGCGATCCGTCTCCTTAGCACGATAGTAGCACCAAGGATACGTAAAGCATACGAGCCGTCATCCCCCCGCCTTTCCCGCCTTCCCCCGCCAGGCTGCGCGGCGCCCCCTAGAGGGCGGGCTGCAGGGCGAGCCCGGGCTCCCGCCCGCCCGCGCGCCGCCGGAAACGCGCCAGGTCGGTGAAGGCCTCCAGGCGCGTTGCCACGCCGGCGCGCCCGGTCATCTCGTCGATGACCAGGGAGAGCACCGGTATCCCCACATCGCGGGATACCAGGGGCAGGATGCTCTTGGCGATGGTCTCGGGCATGCAGGTGAAGGGCATGAGCTGCACCACTCCATCGAAGCCGAGCTGGTGGTAGAGGACGGTGTCGCCGATGCTGAACATCCCCTCGCCCCCGACCTTGTGGGTGAGATAGGGCTGGGCCAGGCGTTCCGAGGCCTGTTCGTGATGCCCCAGCACCGGCCTCTCCCCCGAGGGGCGCAGCCAGTCCGTGAGGTAGATATTGCGCTCTACGTACGCCCCCAGGTCGCCGAGCTGCTCCTCGACGTTGAGGTTGAAGAAGGGCTCCAGCACGAGGTAGAACTCGCCCACGATGCCTATCTTCATCTCCTCCCGGCCGCCGCGGGGGACGGAGCGCAGCAGGGCGAAGGCCTCCTCCTCCACCCTGGCCAGGCCGGCATAGGTGCCGGCCTCGCTCACCATGCCGTAACAGCGCCCCATGGCCGCGGTGGTGGCGCCGCGCTCGCGGTCCAGGCAGCGCTGATGAAGCGCCTGCCTCTCCAGGCGGTCGATGAGGTTCGCCTTGGCGAGGGCGAACCTGATGGCACGGTAGAGGGCGGCCCACGACCTTCCCTGCTTGAGACGCTTGAGCGCGCGCAGGGTGGCGGGAAGCCTCGAGGGCTCGAACTCGAGGGCCACCATCTCGAAATCGTATCCGGCATCGGCCAGTATGCGCCGCTGCGTCTCGGCGTAGAACCCGAAGCGGCAGGGGCCCCGTCCCGCGACCATGATCAGGGTGTCGGCGCCGCTCTCGATGGCTTCGATGAAATTTCCCAGGGTGGTCTTGAGCGGGAAGCAGGCGAACTCGGGGCCGTGGCGGGCGCCCAGCTCCAGGGTGCGCTGGGAGTTGGGCGGCGGCAGGAGGTAGTCCACGCCCATCTCCTCCAGGACGCTCTTCATCACGAACTCCAGGCTGCCCATATGCGGCCAGCTTATCTTCATGCCACCACCGCCGTCCGCTGCCCTTGAGCGCCCCGCTTGCTGCGCCTCAGCATGTCCACGAAAGCCTCGATGCGCGTGAGGAAGCCCCCCTCGCCGGTGTGCTCGTCCATGACCAGGGTGAGCATGGGCACGTTTCCCGCGGCCCGGTTCTCCTGCTCGCAGAGGACGCGGATGATGGAGTCCGGGCCGCAGGGGAAAGAGATCATGAAGATGATGCCGTCCACCAGCTTCCTCCTCGCGCAGGCCAGGATGGCCCCCGCGACCTCCTGTTCGTAGCTCCAGTAGATGCCCTTGGGCAGGCGCTTGAGCTCCGCGTCCCGCATCCTCTCCGGCACCATGTCCGCGGTCACCACATCCACGCCCATGGCGCCCAGCCTCTGCAGCAGGGACATGGTGGTGAAGGTGTCGTAGACGTTGTAGTGATGGCCGATGACCGCGATGCGCAGCTCCCGGCCCGCGCAGAGAAGGCGCCCCGCCTCCCCCCGCAGGGCCCCCTCGTGGTCCAGCCCCCGGGTCAGGCGCTCAAGATAGAGGCGGTGCTCCCTCCACGCCGTAATGCCCGCCGCGATGATGCGCATGGGGTTGGCGGAGAAGCTGCGCCCCAGGGAGTACACCGCCTTGTAGTTGTGCCACAGCCCCGACTGGAAGTCTATGGTCGGGGAGATGACGGGGACACCGCCCCCTGCCGCGGCCCGCGCCATGTCCGGGAGGCCCAGCATCTTGGGGCAGGTGTGGGTGCCCCTCTTCACGCTCACCAGGCGGGGGACGAAGAGGGCGTCCACCTCGCCCGCGAGCGCCAGCACGTGTCCGTAGAAGACCTTGACCGGCAGGCAGCTCTCATTTTCCGCCTTGCTCACGCCCGAGGTGAGGATGGAGCGGGTGGTCTCCCCGGACTCCACCACCTCCGCCCCCAGGGCGTGCAGGAAGGAGTTCCACAGCCTTCCGTAGCGGTAATAGAGAAGGCCGCCCGGTATGCCCACCCTCATCTTGTGCCCAGCGCGCCCGCTCATGCGGCGGCTTTGCCCAGGATGAGGTCCACCGCGTCCCCCACCGTCTCGATCTCCGCCGCCTCCTCGTCGGACACCCTGAACCCGAAGCGCTGCTCCATCTCCAGGAGCAGTTCCACCAGGTCCAGCGAGTCCGCCTCCAGGTCCTCCCCGAGGCGGGATTCCTCCCTTATCTCCTCCTCGGGCAGCTCCAGGGCCTCCGCCAGGGCCGCCCGGATCATGGCCAGAACGTCAGATCTCTGCATCTTGGCTTGCTCTTCCCTCCCGCCCGTTAAACCCCTACGGGCACCAGCCTCCTGCGCAGCACGTGCTTTCCTATGGCATACGCCGCCACCCCGAGGAAGGGAAGCGCCGAGAGGATCGCCCCGCCTATGATGACCCCCCTGTGTCCGCCCCCTTCGCGCACCGCCGCTCCCTTCCCGAACAGCTCTATGGCGCCCATGCTCTCGCACATCCCCTCCAGGCGGCGCGAGAACTGCTCGCTCGGCTCCATGGGACGCAGGCTGCTCTTAAGCGCCCTCACGGTGTCCCGGTAAGCCCAACCTCCTCTGCCCTCCCGCTTTTGCCTTGCGGCATCATCGTTCATCGCCTGTCCTCCTTTTCGGAAAGGGCGCGGTGCAGGCTGATAAGAGAACGGTGGATAAGCACCTTCACCGCCCCGGCGCTCTTGCCCATGACCTCCCCGATCTCCCTGTGCTTCATGCCCTCGGCATAGCGCAGGATAAGGGCCTGTTGCCGCTCCTCGGAGAGGGTGGCCAGAAGTTCGAGAACCTCCCGCCTCTCCTCCTCGCTCTCCACGGCTTCCTCCGGCATGGGCGACGTGTCCGGCAGCGGCCCCACCGCGTCCAGGCCTACGGTGCGGCGCCGCTTGGAGTCGCGATGCCAGTTGGCCACGAGGTTGTGAGCGATGCGCAGCAGCCAGGCCGAAAAAGGTATGCCGCGGTCTTGATAGCGGTCGAGGTGGATGAGGGCGTGCAGGAACACGCTCTCGCTTATGTCCTCGGCGTCCTCCACGCTCCCCACGCGGTAATAGACGTAGGTGTACACCCGCTTGAGGTACTTGACGTAAAGGGCCGCGAAAGCCTCCCGTTCCTCCTGGGCGCGGCGCACCAGGGCGCCGTCCTCATGATAGGTCTTCCTGCTCGGGTTTCCGCCGGACAACTCCGTCCTCTCCCTTTCTTCCCCCGCCTCATGTCCGTTATCATGTCCGTTATCATGTCCGTTATTATAAACACGCCTCGCCCCCCGTTGTTACCCGACCTTCCCACCCCCGCCCTTTACAGAACCGCAACGCCAACCCTCATCCGCTCTCCCTTTGCCCTTGTTTACCGTATGCCCTGTCCACCTTGCCCTTTCCATAATCCGCAGGCAGGGCTCGCGTTTTGCCTCCGAGCCGCGAGGCGAGGATGCCGGGACCTGACAGCAAGTGCTGCATATGGAACGGGATCCGGGGGCACGGCCCTCGCCCCGCACTCGCAGGTCTTAAAGGACCGTCGTCTGCCCACTTAGCCCTTTCCACCATCCGCAGCGTCTGCTCTCCCCCGCCACCTCTATAGACCTCAGCGTCTTCCCACTCCGGCTCTCTCTCCAGCCCGCCGCATGGGCTCGCGTTTTGCCTCCGAGCCGCGAGGCGAGGATGCCAAGACCGAGCCCTCTCTCGCGCATCGCGGCGGAGGGCGCGTAGCGCTGGGGTCCGGTCCCGCGCTTTTTGCGCCGCAGGCGATAAGCCGGAGGCGTGAAAGGCCGGGACCTGACAACAAGTGCTGCTACCCGGAAGAGCCCGTACCGGTACCGGGCCTCACCTTCCGTATGCGAACCGGTCCCTATGATGACACGTCCGGAAGAACATGAGGGACGCCGGAAGAACATGTGCCGCTCACGCCTGTGGGGCCACGTCTTGCAAACCCGGGGTAAAACCCCAGGTGCGAACTGGGAAGATAGCGGAGCAGGCAAAGAACAAGACC
>CAZEAU010000027.1:0-30890 GCA_964510515.1 uncultured Actinomycetota bacterium
GGAAGATAGCGAAGCAGGCAAAGAACAAGACCTGACCCCTTCTGCCCACCCCGGCCCTCTTGTCCAGCCCGCCGCATGGGCTCGCGTTTTGCCTCCGAGCCGTGAGGCGAGGATGCCAAGACCGAGCCCTGTCATACGCATCGCGGCGGAGGGCGCGTAGCGCTGGGGTCCGGTCCCGCGCTTTTTGCGCCGCAGGCGATAAGCCGGAGGCGTGAAAGGCCGGGACCTGACAACAAGTGCTGCTACCCGGAAGAGCCCGTACAGGTACCGGGCCTCACCTTACGTATGCGAACCGGCCCCTACGATGACACGTTCGGAACCACCCGCGCCCTGAAGGGGAGCGAGGCGCGAAGTGCTGGGGTCAGTCGTCTGCCCACCCCGCGGGGCCACGTCTTGCGAATCCGAGGCAAAAGCCCAGGTGCGAACTGGGAAGATAGCGAAGCAGGCAAAGAACAAGACCTGACCCCATCCGGGAAGTATGCAAAAGACAAGACCTGGCACCATCCGGTATGTTAGCATTGCCCTAAGGCATTTTGTCAGGAGGTAGCGATGGCCAACGTCCCGGGAGCATATTGCCCGTTCCGCGTCTCCGCCATCGCGGGCGCCCTTTCTCCCTGCAACGATGAATGTGCCCTTTACATACCGACCTCGAAAATGCCCCCCCAGAAGAGCTGCGCGGTTTCCCTGCTGGGGGTCTATGCCCTGCAGAGGATCATCTTCAAACAGCAGGAAGAGGCCGATGCGCAACCGCCGGCCGCCACCGACATCTAGAGAAGCGGGGGGGCGGCAGCGGCATGGGCGAGAGCAAAGCGGGCAGGCCGGAGGGAGCACTACCCCATCACGTGGCCCTCATCATGGACGGCAACGGACGCTGGGCGGAGCATCGCAACCTGCCCCGCATCGCCGGCCATAAGGCCGGCGAGAAGTCGATAACCGAGGTGGTGCGCACCGCGTCGGACTGGGGGCTCGGGGCGATGACCCTCTTCGCCTTCTCCACCGAGAACTGGAACCGCTCCGACAACGAGGTGGAGTTCCTGATGAGCTTCAACCGCAACCTGCTCAATAAGAGGGTTAAGGACTTCCACCAGCGCAATATACGCATCCGCCACATGGGGAGGAGGGAAAGGATACCGCGCTCCACCCTGCAGGCCATCGACAACGCGGTCGAGCTGACCCGCGACAACACCGGCATGTCCCTGAACATCGCCTTCAACTACGGGGGGAGGGCGGAGATCATCGACGCCACCCGCGCCCTGGCCGAGGACCTCTACGCGGGCCGGATAACCCCGCAGCAGGTGGATACGGAGAGCTTCCGCTCCTACCTCTACGTCCCCGACGTCCCCGACCCGGACCTCCTGGTGCGCACGGCGGGAGAGATGCGCATCAGCAATTTTCTCCTCTGGGAGCTCGCCTATACCGAGATATACGTCACCGAGGTCCTCTGGCCCGACTTCGGCGCCCGCGACCTCGCCGACGCCATCCGCGAGTACCAGACGAGGGAGCGCCGTTTCGGGAGCATCCGGAAGGGATAGGCCGCCTTGGCCACCTACAAGGAGGAGGCGGTCGTGCTCCGCGCCTTCGACCTGGGCGAGGCCGACCGCATACTGTCGCTGATAACCGCGGGCCGCGGCCTGAAGCGGGCCGTTGCCAAGGGGGTGAGGCGCACCCGCAGCAAGTTCGGGGGGCGCCTCGAGCCCTTCACCCACGTCCAGGCCGTGCTGCACGAGGGACGCAACCTGGACACGGTGGTGCAGGCGGAGATCGTCAGCTCCCATGCCCGGCTGCGCTGTGACTTCTCCAAGTTCCTCTTCGGCGAAGCCATGCTGGAGATGATCGAGAAGTCCCTGCAGGAGAACCAGAGCATCCCCCGCCTCTTCCAAGCCCTCTGCGTGTCCCTGGATATCCTGGAGGGGGAGGTCTCCAACCCGGCCCTGCTGCTGGCCGCGTTCGAGCTCAAGGTCTGCGCCCTCATCGGCTATCATCCCCATCTCGACCGCTGTTTGCACTGCGGGCGGAGGATAGAGGGGGAACGGGTGTGCATGGACCTGCACGGAGGGGGTATAGCCTGCGGCGCCTGCTCCGCCGGGCTCAAGGGCCGCCTGGACGTGTCGCCGCAGCGGCTCTCGCTCATGCGCCGCCTGCTGGCGGAGGACATGGCCTCCATCGCCCGCCGGCAGGAGAGCCCCGCCGTCTGCCGCGAGGTGCTCCTGACCGCCTTCCGTTTCTCGGAGAGCTTCCTGGAGCGCCCCTTGAAAACCCGCCAGGTGATCCTGCGCCACCTGGACGGAGGCTGATGCGCGTCATTGGCGTCATCTTGATGCAGAACCCCAGTTAAATGACTATTGACTCAGCAGTACCACTGTAGTATTATTAGTGCGACCCCAAGAAGCTGGAGGTAAGGTCAGCGGGGCGGACGGAGAGGAGAACCGGAAGGCGAAAGCCGGAAGGGGAAGCTCGAAGAAAGGCCCGAGGGTAGTATCAAAGGTTACTTGGGGTCATCTCTTGCTTGAAACCACCTCCTGCCCGGCCGCTATCCCCCACAAACCCTCCGCTCACCTTCCCCACCCCCCACAGTGCCGGAGTGCGCCCACCTGCATGCTTCCGGAGCGCCGCCCTTCCCCCCGCGCCATGCGCCTTGCGCACGCAGCGTGAGGGAAACGCTCGCCATGCCGAAACACATATCTGCGCCATGCGCCCTGGCGCGCGGCGTGAGGGTTTCGTTTTCCACGGCCGGCGCGCCCGTCAGCCTCTGTTCCAGGGAAGGAGGCGCAGATACTCCTGCAGGATCTCGCTGGCCCAAGCGGTCCCGACGCGGCTTGCCCCGGCGCGCATCATCCTCATCACCGCGGCCAGGTCGCGTATGCCTCCGCAGGCCTTCACCCCGAAGCCCGGCCCCACCACCTCGCGCAGGAAGGCCACCTCCCCCTCGTCCGCTCCCGCGGGAGCGAAGCCGCTCGAGGTCACCACGAAATCTGCGCCCGCCTCCCGCGCCAGCCCGGCGCCGCGGCGCACCTCCTCCCGGTTCAGATAGCCGGTCTCCAGGACGGCCTTCACCACGACGTGGCCCTCTCCCCTGCCGCTGTCGTAGCGCCTGGCGAGCCCGACCACCGCGGCGATGTCCTCCCTCACCCTCTCGTAGCGACGCGAACGCAGGGCGGACACGTTAATGACCACCTCCAGGTCGCCCGCCCCCTGCTGCAGCGCGAACACCGTCTCCGCCTTCTTGACGTCGCTGCAGGCGAAGCCCAGGGGGAAGGAGATGGGCGCCCCCAGGGTGACGCCGCTGCCCTCCAGCTCCTGGCGGGCCAGGGGGAGATAACAGGGGGCTACGAAGACGCAGCGGAAGCGGGCGTCGGCGGCCTCCCTGAGGAATTCCAGGTATTCGCGCTCGCCGGCCTCGGGGCGCAGCATGGCGGCATCCAGGATATAGGTCAGGTGACCGACGCTCGGAAACACCCGCAAAGCATCTTCCGCCATGGCTGTTCCTTTCCGTAAAGGCGCGCCCACCAGAAAGCGCACCGCCGTTCCCGGGGCGCCCGCGGCCGCGGAGGGAAGCGGGCGGGCGGCTCCGCGGGAACCCCCTGCGCCTCCGTCAGCGGCGCCCCGCCGCCCTCAATAACCCAGCCGCTTGAGCATCTCCGGGCTTTTTGTCCAGTCCTTCTCCACCGCCACCCTGAGCCGCAGATATACTTTGTCGCCCAGCAGGGGCTCGATCTCCCTGCGCGCCCTGCTCCCGATCTCCTTGAGCATCTTTCCTCCCTTGCCGATGACGATGCCCTTCTGCGACTCGCGTTCCACGTAGATGACGGCATCGATGTCCACCAGGCCGCGTCCCTCCCGCGGCTCCATCTCCTCCACCACCACCGCCACGCTGTGCGGGACCTCCTCGTGCGTGAGCTGCAGCGCCTTCTCGCGGATGAGCTCCGCCACGATGAAGGAGACCGGTTGGTCCGTCAGCATGTCGTCGGGATAATATTTCGGGCCCTCGGGCAGTGTCTCCACGATGCTTTCGATGACCGTGTGCACGTTCTCTCCCGTCCTGGCCGAGACGGGGATCACGGCGCGGAAGGCGCCCAGCTCCTCCGCCGCCGCCGACTGCGCGGCCACCTCCTTCCGGGTCATGCGGTCTATCTTGTTCAGCACCACCACCTTGGGGGTGTCCAGCTGCAACAGCTGCGAGGCGATATAGGCGTCCCCCCTGCCGATGGCCTTGCTGCCGTCCAGCATGAAGGCCACCGTGTCCACCTCGGCGAGGGTCTCGCGTACCGCCTGGTTGAGGCGCTCGCCGAGCGCGTTTCTCGGCTTGTGGAATCCCGGCGTGTCCACGAAGATGATCTGGGCGTCTTCCCTGGTGTAAACACACCTGATCTTGTTCCTCGTGGTCTGGGGTCTTTTGGAGATGATGGCCATCTTGCGGCGCATGAGGTTGTTGAGCAGCGTGGACTTGCCCACGTTGGGGCGGCCCACAATGCCCGCGAACCCCGAGCGATAAGCCTTTTGCGGCTGCAAATCCGCCTCCTCCTCTCCTTTCTTCTCGTGCCCCCCCCCGCGGCGGCGGCATGGCGCCCGGGCCGGGCGCGCCCGCCTCCCCGCCGGCAGCGCGGCGGGCCGTCCTGCCGCCCTCGGCTTCAATCCACGTGACGTGTTCTCTGCCTATATCTGGGAGAAACGCCGCATGTGGATGTTGGCCAGCAGGCCGACCGCGGCCAGGTTCACGATGAGGTTGTTCCCCCCGTAGCTGATGAAGGGCAGCGGGATGCCGGTGATGGGCATGATCCCCATGGTCATGCCGATGTTCACCACCACCTGGAAGCCCAGCATGATGACGATGCCGAAGGCGATGAGGGTGCCGTAGAAGTCCCGCGCGTTATTGGCGATACGCACCCCCCGCCACAGCAGGAGGCCGAAGGCCGCGATGAGGATCAGGGCCCCGACGAGGCCCAGCTCCTCCCCGATGACCGCGAAGATGAAATCGGTATGGTGGGCGGGGAGGAAGTCGAGGTTGGTCTGCGTGCCCTGCATGAGGCCCTTGCCCACCAGCTGCCCCGAGCCCACGGCGATCTTCGACTGCAGCAGGTGATAACCCGCCTCCTGTATGTTCGAGCCCTGGCGCAGGAAGGCGGTGAAGCGCTCGGCCTGATAGGGCTTGAATATGTGCAGGACGAAGCCGAGGGTGAAGGCCACCGCCCCCGCGGCCAGGAAGCCGAGCCAGTAGCGCATGCGGCACCCCACCAGGAAGAGCATGGTCAGCAGTATGGCGGCCAGCACCAGGGTCGTGCCCAGGTCCGGCTGCAGAAAGATGAGGAGCATGTAGGGCATGGCCCAGGCCAGGGGGATGAGAAAGCTGCGCAGGGAATCGGGCTCGGACTTGTTGTCGGAGAAGAAGTTGGCCAGCGCCAGGATGAGCACCAGCTTGCAGAACTCCGAGGGCTGGAAATCGATGGGGCCCAGAGATATCCAGCGCGAGGCGCCCATGAGCCTCTCGAAGAAGAGGACCACGATGAGAAAGAACAGGAAGGCCCCGTAGACGAAGGGCGAGGCCACCTTGAGGCGGCGGTAATCGAAGCTCAGCATGAGCCCCATGAAGACGAGGCCGATGAAAAGGCTGATGGCGCTCCTGAGCACGTAATAGGTCGGGTTGCCCGGGGCGTCGCCGCGCGTGGCGCTGTACTGCATGAGCATCCCGAAGGCGATGAGGAAGAAGGTTATCGCCAGCAGGGTCCAGTCGATGTGGCGCACGGGCAGGTCGCTGAGGCGGCGGGCCACCTCGTCGGTCTGCTTCCGCTCCGTTACCTTGGGCGCGAGCACCCTGCCCAGACGTTCCGGCACTTGCCCTCCTCAGTCTCCCACGATGCCGCCCTGGGCCTCCCCGGGCGGGACACCGAACACGTACTCCAGTATGCGCCGGGCCACCGGCGCGGCCATGGTGCCGCCGAAACCGCCCTCCTCGATCATCACCACCACCACGTACTGCGGGTCGAACGCGGGAGCATAGCACGCGAACCAGGCGCAGGGCTGTTTTCCCTGCACCTCCGCCGTCCCCGTCTTGCCGGCCACGGGAAACTGCTGCAGGGGGAAGCCGTGAAAGGCCCCCGCGGCGGTGCCGTTCCCGGAGGTCACGCCGGCGAGGGCGGAGCTTATCGTGGCCAGGTTGGCGGCATCGACGCGAAGCCCCAGCGGGTTGCCGGCGGCGGTGACGTCGCCCAGCTGCTGCGCCTCGACGACCTCCACCGTCTCTCCCTGCCAGGTCAGTATCTCCTTGCCCACGTGGGGGCGGAAAAACGGGCCGCCGTTGGCGATGGCGGCATAGACGTTGGCCAGCTGCAGCGGGGTGACCAGGATGTCCCCCTGCCCCACCGCCATGTTCACCGTGTCGCCGGGATACCAGCGCTGATAATCAGGATTGCCGTGGTTGAACTCCCATTTCCACTGCGGCGTGGGCACCCTCCCCTCGAACTCGTTGGGCAGATCCACGCCCGTCTTCGACCCCAAACCGGCGAGCAGCGAGTAGTCCTGCAGGCGGGTCACCCAGCCGTCCCTCTCGCGGTTCTCGTAGAAGGAGTAGCCCAGGTCGTAGAAGACCACGTCGCAGGACTGCACGATGGCGTTGAAGAAATCCACGCTGCCGTGGGTGCCCCAGCAGGTCTTGGGGAAGTCCCTGAACTCGCCGCGGTTGAAGACGTGATTGCAGTAGAAGGGCGAATGTGCATTGACGGACAGGTCCTGCAGCGCGCCCATGGCGGTTATCACCTTGAAGGTGGAGCCCGGGGGGTATTGCCCCACGATGGCGCGGTTGTTGAGCGGGGCGTTGTTGGCGGGGTCGTTGAGCACCGCCCATTCCTCCTCCTCTATGCCCCCCACGAACCTCTCCAGGTTGAAGGTGGGCTCGCTGGCCATGGCCAGTATCTCCCCGTTGCGCGGGTCGAGCACCACCGCCGCTCCGGCGGGGGCGGTGTAGTTCTTGCCCCGCTCCTCGTCGTAGTAGGTGCGCGCCCGGGCCATGCCCTCCTGCAGCGCCTGCTCCACCACTTTCTGCAGCTCCTTGTCCAGCGTCAGCACCAGGGTCTTGCCCGGGTTGCGCTCCTCCTTGCCCAGCTTCTGCAGGGGCTTCCCGCTGGCGTCCACCTCCCAGATCTCCTTGCCGTCCACCCCGCGCAGGGTGTCCTCGTAGAAGGCCTCCACCCCGGAGGTGCCCACGATGTCGCCGGCTTTGTAGCCCTTCTCCTTGAGGGTGGCCAGCTGCTCCTCGGAGATCTCCCCCAGGTACCCGAGCACGTGCGCGGCCAGCGCCTCCTCGCCGTCGGGGTATTCCCGCACCGGCATCTCCTCCGCCAGCACCCAGGGGAAATCGACCTGCCTTTCCGCGATGAAGAGATAGGTCTCGGGGTCCACGTCCTTTTTGATCAGCACCGGCTTGTGCGGCTGCACTTCCTCCCCCTGCACCTTGTCCAGGATGCCCTGCGGGTCCATCTCCAGCATCCCCGCCAGCCGCGCCACCTCGCCCTCCTTGTCCTCCAGTTTCTCGTATTCGGTGGGCAGGACGAACACGGAGAGCGCCTGGCGGTTGGTCACCAGGGGCTGCTTGCCGTCGGCGCGCCGGTCCAGTATCTTGCCCCGCGACGCCTCCAGGGAGACCTCGCGTATGCGGTTGCCCTCGGCCATGGCGCTGTAGTGGTCGCCCTGCACCACCTGCAGGAACCACAGGCGCACCACGAGCACCGCCAGCAGCGCACCCACGAACATCACGAAGAGGGTGAAACGGTGGACCATGGCCCCTTTCTGCTGCGGGTTTATCGCCATGTCCTGCCTCCTCCCGCCCTCACTGGAACATCAACGCCCGGTCTTCCTCGCCCGTGAAGCGCCCGATCACCGGGAAGACCACCAGGGTGATGAGCGCGTTGTAGAGGGCCAGGCCGGCGATGACGCCGAAACTGAAGGGCGGCCGCTGCTCCAGGCCCACTATGGCCCAGGTGGCAAACTTCATCAGTTCGTGGACGGCGGAGGCGACGAAGACGATGAGCATGGGCCACATGACGGACTTCGATATCACCCTCTGGCGCAGCTCGCCGCCGAAATAGCCGATGAAGGTCTTGGCGAATGCCGAGACCCCGAGCACGGCGGTGGAGAAGATGCCCTCCAGCAGCCCCGCGAAGAAGCCGAAGAGGGCTCCCTGCCCCGGGCCCTGGAAGAGGGCCCAGCAGACGGTGGCCACCAGCAGTATGTCCGGTTTGACCGAGCCTATGCCTATCTCCGGGGCCACGGTGAGCTCGATGAGCAGCGCCACCACCAGCACCACGAAAAAGGTCATTCTGCGCTGCACCGGCCTCAGTCCTCCTTCTCGCCCTGGAGGGGAGAGTTGCTCGGGAGCGGCGAGACCACGACCATCACCCGGTCCAGGCGGGTGAGGCTGGCCCGGGGGGTTATGACGATGCCCACGGAGAGATCCGCCCGCCGCTCGCTGATCTCGGTGATGGTCCCCACCGGGATGCCCGAAGGGCAGGTCCCGCCGAGCCCCGAGGTCAGCACCACGTCACCCGTCTCCACGTCGGCGTCCTGATTGAGCAACTCCAGGCGTACCCCTCTCCGGCCCTCGCCCTTGATCACGCCCATCTCCGCGTTGCGCCGCAGCATGGCGCCGACCGAGCTCTTGTCGTCCGTGATCAGCTGCACCACCGCGGCCTTGGAGGTGCACATGATGATGCGGCCCACCAGGTTGCCGTCCTCGCTTAAGACGGCCATGTATTCCTGCAGGCCGTCCGAGTACCCGGCGCCTATCTGTATGGTCTGCTCCCAGATGTCGGGGTTGGCCCCGATGACGTCCACCACCAGGAACTCGAGGTCGGGGCGGCTCTCCTTGACCTCGATCATGTTCTTGAGGGTACGGTTCTCGCGCAGCAGCTCCTCTTTTTCGTCCACCTGGCCCAGCAGCTCCTCGACCTCCCCCTTGAGACGGTCGCGCTCCCCCCTCGCCGTGCCCAGGTCGGCCAGAAAACCGATGCCGTCCTTCACCGGGCTCAGCGCCTTGCTCATGCCTTTCTGCAGGGGCGATACCATGTCCAGCGAGAGGCGCTGCAGGCGATGAAAGAGCCCGCTCTTGCTCTCCCTTGAATACACGGTGACCAGGAGTATGCAGATGATGATCAGGGTGATGATCAGCGCGCGATGCCTGCCGTTCTGTCTTTCGACCATGATGTCTCAAGCCCCGGTTCAATGCCGGGACGAGGAGATCAACACCTTCTTCATGATCTCGAACTCCTCGAGGCACTTCCCGGACCCGATGGCCACGTCCGAGAGCGGCGAACCGGTGACCTCCACCGGCATGGCCGTCTCATGCCTCAGCCTTTCGCTCAGCCCGGCGAGCAGGGCTCCTCCTCCCGTCAGCATTATCCCCCGGTCCATGATGTCCGAAGCCAGCTCCGGAGGGGTCTTGTCCAGCGTGGTCTTCACCGCCTCCACGATGGCCGATACCGGCTCCTCGATGGCCTCGCGTATCTCCTCGGCCTGTACCAGCACCGTCTTGGGGAGGCCCGTCACCAGGTCCCTGCCCCTTATCTCCGCGTCTATGCCGTCATCCACGGGGAAAGCCGAGCCGATCTGTATCTTGAGCTCCTCGGAGGTCCTCTCACCGATCATGAGGTTGTATTCCTTCTTGATGTAGTTGACCACCGAGTCGTCGAGCTCGTCGCCGCCGACGCGTATGGACTCGCTGGTCACGATGCCCCCGAGGGAGATCACCGCCACCTCGGTGGTGCCGCCCCCGATATCCACGACCATGTTCCCCATGGGCTCGTGTATGGGAAGGCCGGCCCCGATGGCCGCCGCCATGGGCTCCTCGATGATGTAAGCCGCCCTCGCCCCGGCCTGTATGCAGGCCTCCTCCACCGCCCTCTGCTCCACCCCCGTGGTCCCGGAGGGCACGCAGACGACCACGCGCGGGCGCGCGAACAGCCTCCTTTTGTGCACCTTCTGGATGAAATAGCGCAGCATCTTCTCGGTGACGTCGAAGTCGGCGATGACCCCGTCGCGCAGCGGACGCACGGCCACGATATGTCCGGGGGTGCGGCCGATCATCCTCTTGGCCTCCGCCCCCACCGCCAGGATGGCGCCGTTGGAGGTGTTGATGGCCACCACCGAGGGCTCGTTGAGGACTATGCCCTTTCCCCGCACATAAACGAGGGTATTAGCCGTCCCCAGATCTATGGCCATGTCCCTTCCGAGCATCTCCCACGAAGAGAACATGCTTTATCACCTTTCATCAGGCCTGGGCGGCCGTAAAAGCCGCCTCAGCGCTTCAAATCATTTTATCATACACGCCGCAAAGCCCATGTAAGCTGCGGAGATATTCGCCGGCCGGCCCCCCCCGCCTCTCCCCTCTCCGGGATCGGGCCTGCCCGCAGCGGGGCCATAGGACATAGACGGAAGTCGCCCGGGCGCGGTTCCGCGGCTAGGGGGTGGGGAAGAAGAGCGCGATCTCCCGGGCGGCGCTCTCCGGCCCGTCCGAACCGTGCACGATGTTCTCGGTCACCTCCAGCCCGTAATCGCCGCGGATGGTGCCCGGGGGGGCATCGGCGGGGTCGGTGGGTCCCATGAGCTTCCTCACCGCCCCTATGGCCGACTCCCCCCGCAGGACCATGGCCACCACCTCGCCGGAGGTGATGAAGGCCGCCAGCTGGGGATAAAAGGGCTTCTCCACGTGCTCGGCATAGTGGCGCGCGGCCAGCTCCTCGTCCACCCTGAGCATGCGCATGGCCGTTATCTTGAGGCCGAGGCGCTCGCAACGGGAGACCACCTCCCCGACCAACCCCCTCCTCACGCCGTCCGGCTTCACCAGCACCAGGGTCTTCTCGTCAGCCATATGCTCCTCCGTCATGCCTGCTTTCCACCCGTCCCGCTCAAGCCGCCCTACATTCTCGCACCCTATCCCGCCACGGACAAGAGGACATTTCCCGGGCCGCGGGCCGTGAGGCCGCCGGGCGTACGCGCGGGGCCCGGGCCCGCCGCGCTGCCGCCGGAGGGCGCGAAGCCCCCCTCCTTTTACCCCGGCCGCAAGCCCAGGGCGCTGCGCGCCTCCCCCACGGTATAAAGCGATCCCGTCACGCACACCATATCCGAGACCGCGGCGAGGGTGCGCGCGAACTTCAGCGCCTCCGCGACCTCCTCCACCACCACGCAGTCGTAGCCCATCCCCTCCACCATGGCCGCCAGCCTGCGCGCCGGCGTCGCCCGCCCGTCGCCGCTCTGCGTCGCCACCACCGTGGAGGCCAAAGGGAGCAGCGGTTTGAGCATGCGGCGCGCGTCCTTGTCCTCGAGTATCCCCACCACCAGGATGAGCTTGTCGTAATCGAGGTCGTTGCCGATGACGTGCGCCAGCCTGCTCGCCCCATCCGGGTTATGCGCCCCGTCCAGGAGGAGCAGGGGGTCGAGCGAGACCACCTCCAGGCGTCCGGGGGACTTCACGCGCCGCATCCCCGCCTCCACCTCGCCGGCGGAGAGGGCCGCCAGCGACCCCGCCCAGGTCTCGCAGGCGGCCACGGCGCAGGCGGCGTTGACCGCCTGATGCCCCCCCAGCAGGGGCAGGAAAAGCTCGGGGTATTCCCGCAGCAGCCCCCGCACGCCCACCGCCTGCCCCACGCGGCCGGTCTCGATACCGTAGGTGAGATTATACAATATCTGGAAATCGCGCCCCATGAGCTTGAGGCTGCTCCCTTTCGCCTCGCAGGTGCGCTCGATTATCTCCAGGGCCGTCGCGTCGCTTACCGCGGAGATGACGTAGCTGTCCTCCTTGATGATGCCCGCCTTCTCGAAGGCTATCTTCTCCAGCGTGTCCCCCAGTTCGGCCAGGTGGTCCAGGGCCACGCCGGTTATCACCTGCAGGCGCGACCGCACCAGGTTGGTGGCGTCCCACCTCCCCCCCAGGCCCACCTCGATGACCCCCACATCGGCCTTGCGCTTGGCGAAATAGAGGAAAGCCATGGCCGTGGTGATCTCGAAGTAGCTCAGGGGGTCGCCCGTCTCCCGGTTCGTCTCCTCCACCAGGGGGATGATCTCCTCGAGCAACGCGGCGAACTCCTCGCGCGACACCGGCCTCTCGCCCATGCACATGCGCTCGGTCACCGACTGCATGTGCGGCGAGGTGTAGCGCGCAACCTTCCTCCCCCCCACCCCCAGGATGGAGGAGACCATGCGCGCCATGGTGGTCTTGCCGTTGGTGCCGGTGATGTGGATGGAGGGGAAGGCGAGCTGGGGGTCGCCCAGCCTGGAGCACAGCACGCGCATGCGGTCCAGGCTGGGCTTGATGCCGTGCCGCGCCGCCAGCTCCAGGTATTGCTCCGCCGCCTCGAAGTCCACCCGCACCTCTCCTTGTGTGTCAGTCCCCGCCCTCCACGGGCCTCGGCGCATGATCGCCACCATGCCCGCGTCCGCGCCTCATGCCGTCACTCCGCCCCGCCCCTCCTCGGGCCGGAGACGCGGGGCGGGACCGGGCCGCCATCATCCGCTGAGCAGCCCCAGCTGCTCCCGCAGCTTCTCTATCTTGAGCGTGTTCTCCGCCAGCTTGCGCCTCTCCTTGTCCACCACCGCCGCCGGCGCCCGGGAGAGGAAGTCCTGGTTGGACAGCTTGTCGCGGAAGCGCCGGGACTCCTGCTCCAGCCTGTCTATCTCCCTCTCGATGCGCGGCGCCTCCTCGCGCAGGTTCCCGCCTCCCAGGGGGATGAAGACCTCCACCCCGGCCGCGAGGCCGCGCGCGCAGGCGGCGGGGTCGGCGACCTTCTCCACCAGCTCTAGCGAGGAGAGGCGGGCCTGAGAGGTCACGTAGTGCGCATGCTCCTGCAGCAGCTCGCGGCGGCCTTCTTGCAGGGGCAGCAGCTGCGCGGCCAGGCGCGCATCCGGGCGCGCCCCCATCTCCGAGCGCAGGCGGCGGATGCAGGTTATGACCTCGCGCAGCACGCCCATGTCCTCCTCCGCCCCCTCGTCGCGCAGCTGCGGTCGCGCTTGCGGCCAGGGGGCCACGGTGATGGACTCGCCCTCGTGCGGCAGGCGCTGCCAGAGCTCCTCGCTGATGAAGGGCATGAAGGGGTGGAGCAGGCGCAGGGCCTGTTCCAGCACCGTGCACAGCACGTGGCGGGCGGTATCCCGCTCCGCCCCGTCCTCGCCGTAGAGGCGGAGCTTGGAAAGCTCCACGTACCAGTCGCAGAAATCGTTCCAGAAGAACTCGTAGAGGGCCCGGCAGGCCTCGCTGAAATTGTAGGCCTCGCAGTGCTCGTCCACGGCGGAGATGAGGGCGCTCAAAGCCGACAGTATCCAGCGGTCCGCCAGGGTGTAGGAAAGCTCCTCCCCGCGCGTGCGCGCGGGGTCGAACCCCTCCAGGTTCATGAGGGTGAAGCGGGAGGCGTTCCATATCTTGTTGCAGAAATTGCGGCTGCCGGCGATGCGCTCCTCGGAGAGGAAGACGTCGCGCCCGGGCACCGCGATATGGCCCAGCGTGAAACGCAGGGCGTCGGCCCCGTAGCGGTCGATGACGTCCAGGGGGTCGATGACGTTCCCGGACGACTTGCTCATCTTCCTCCCCGACTCGTCGCGGATGAGCGCGGTCACGAAGACCTCGCGGAAGGGGACCTCCCCCATGAAATGGATGCCCAGGAACATCATGCGCGCCACCCAGAAGAAGATGATGTCGAAGGCGGTGACCAGCACCGAGGTGGGATAGAAATAGGAGGTCTCGGGGACCTCGTCGGGCCAGCCCAGGGTGGAGAAAGGCCACAAGCCGGAGGAGAACCAGGTGTCCAGCACGTCCGGGTCCTGCTCCAGCGCCCCCCCGCAGGCACACGCCGCGGGGTCCTCGCGGGCCACGATCACCTCGCCGCATTCCCGGCAGTACCAGGCGGGTATGCGATGCCCGAACCACAGCTGGCGCGAGATGCACCAGTCGCGGATATTGCGCATCCACTCGAAATAGGTCTTCTCCCAGCGGACGGGCACGAAAGACGTCTTCCCCTCCTCCACCGCCGCGATGGCCGGCCGCGCCAGCTCCTGCATGCTCACGAACCACTGCTGCGAGAGGTAGGGCTCGATGACGGTATGGCAGCGGTAGCAGTGCCCCACGGCGTGCAGGTGGGCCTCCACCTTCTGGACGTATCCCATCTCCTCCAGGTCGCGCAGCACAGCGTCGCGCGCCTCGAAGCGCTCCAGCCCCGCGTAGGGGCCGCCGTTATCGTTGACCACCGCCTCGGGGGTAAGGACGTTGATCTCCTCAAGGCCGTGGCGCCGCCCCATCTCGAAGTCGTTGGGGTCGTGCGCCGGGGTCACCTTGACCACCCCCGTCCCGAACGCGGGATCCACAAAATCGTCGGCGATGACCGGTATCTCCCGCCCCAGCAGCGGCAGTACCGCCGTCTTGCCCACCAGCCCGCGGTAGCGCCCGTCCTCGGGGTTCACCGCCACCGCGGTGTCCCCGAGCATGGTCTCCGGGCGGGTGGTGGCCACGTAGATAGGCTCGCCCGTCTCCTTGATGTCGTAGCGTATGTACCACAGCCTGCCCTCGACGTCCTCGTGCTCCACCTCGATGTCGGAGATGGCGGTGAGACAGCGCGGACACCAGTTGACGATGTAGTATCCCTGGTAGATGAGGCCCTGCTCGTAGAGGCGCACGAAGACCTCGCGCACCGCGCGCGAACACCCCTCGTCCATGGTGAAGCGTTCGCGCTCCCAGTCGCAGGAGCAGCCCATGCGTTTGAGCTGGGTGATGATGGTTCCCCCGTACTTGTGCACCCACTCCCACACCCGCTCCAGGAAGGCCTCCCGCCCTATCTCCCAGCGGCTGCTGCCCTCCTCGGCCAGGTTGCGCTCCACCACCGCATGGGTGGCGATGGCGGCATGGTCGGTGCCCGGCAGCCACAGCGTCTCGTATCCCTGCATGCGCCGGCGGCGGATGATGAAGTCCTGCAGGGAGTTGTTGAGGGCGTGGCCCAGGTGCAGGGAGCCGGTGACGTTGGGCGGGGGGATGACGATGGTGAAGGGCTCTTTCTCCGCGTTCACCTCGGCGTGAAAATAGCCCTTCTCCTCCCAGAAGGCGTACCACCTCTCCTCGACCGGGGCCGGCTCGTACGCCCTGGAGATATCGTGAGCGCCGCCCTCCCCGCCTCCGCCCCTTTTTCCCGTTCCCACCTTGGCCTCTCCTCGCCTCGCCGGACCCGTTACGCGCGTTCCCATGCATGGTATGAAGCGGCCGGGTCCTTTGTCAAACCGCGGGTCGCGCGCCCCGCCGCCGCCCTGCGCGCCGCCTTTTGGGCGCCGGCAACAGCGGCGCGCTCGCGCGCGTAACGGGCGCGGGGGCGCCTCCCCGCCGCCCGCGGCGGGGAGGCCCGGCCGCCGCATGTTAGAATATCCTCCGGGGAGGGCATGGGCGGCCGCGACGTGCGCAGGTCGAGGGCGGGAAGGAGAGGAGGCGCATATGGGCACCGCCGCGCTGATCGTTTTTCTGAGCTCCCTGGCGCTGGGGATGCTGTGCCTGCTCGTGCTGGCCTATTCCGGCCTGCTCATCTACCGCACCCTGCGTTACGCCCACAAGGACGCGCTGTTCTGGTCGGCGTACTTCAAGGGATTCCTCGAGAACCTGAGGGCCACGGCGGGGGTCATGGAGGAAAGGGTGCAGGGCATCTCCACAGGCGCCCGGGAGCTTCGCCACACGGTGGAGGACATCCGCGACGCCCTGGAAGAATTCATGCCTTAACCCGCTTGATCGCCCTTGCGTCCGCCCGGACTGCGCGCCGCGGCCCCGCCGGCGGCGACGTCCGCCCGGCCCGCCTTCTCGGGCCTGGGCGCGGGGTTGGCGCAGAAGCGCTTCCCGCCGGGTCGGCGATGATGACCGTGGCCCCCCGCGCCCCTCCCGGGCAGCGGCACGGACGCGTTAAAAAACGTGAACGGCGGGGGCAGGGCGCGGTCAGGCGCTTTCCTCGTCCTTGTAGTCGCTGGCCGCGGTGACCAGGGTGGGCTCGATGCCCTTCTCCACCGTGTCCTTGGTGACCACGCAGCGGATGATGTCGTTGCGCGAGGGGAGCTCGTACATCACGTTGAGCAGGCTCTCCTCCATGATGGCGCGCAGGCCGCGGGCCCCGGTGGTCCGCTTGGTGGCTTTGCGGGCGATGGCGCGCAGCGCCCCGTCGGTGAAGCGCAGCTCCACGCCATCGAACTCGAAGAACTTCTTGTACTGCTTGACCAGGGCGTTTTTGGGCTCGGTGAGTATGCAGGCCAGGTCCTCCTCCTTGAGGCCGTGGAAGGCGGCCACCACCGGCAGCCTGCCCACGAACTCGGGGATGAGCCCGTATTTGAGCAGGTCCTCCGGCATCACCTGCTCCAGGATCTCGCCGATCTCCTTGTCCTCGCGTTTGCGCACGTCGGCGCCGAAGCCCACGCCCTTCTTGCCGATGCGGTTCTCCACGATGCTCTCCAGACCCGCGAAGGCTCCCCCGCAGATGAAGAGCACGTTGGTGGTGTCTATCTGGATGAACTCCTGGTGGGGGTGCTTGCGCCCGCCCTGGGGAGGCACGCTGGCCACCGTGCCCTCGAGTATCTTGAGCAGCGCCTGCTGCACCCCCTCCCCGGAGACGTCCCGGGTGATGGAGGGGTTCTCGGACTTGCGGGCTATCTTGTCCACCTCGTCGATGTAGATGATGCCCGTCTCCGCCCGCTTGACGTCGTAATCGGCCGCCTGTATCAGCTTGAGCAGGATGTTCTCCACGTCCTCCCCCACGTACCCGGCCTCGGTGAGGGTGGTGGCGTCGGCGATGCAGAAGGGCACGTTGAGCACCCGCGCCAGGGTCTGCGCCAGCAGCGTCTTGCCGCAGCCGGTAGGCCCGATGAGCACGATATTGCTCTTCTGCAGCTCGACGTCGTCGTCGCTGTAGGAGCCCACCTGTATGCGCTTATAGTGGTTGTAAACGGCCACGGAGAGGACCTTCTTGGCCTTCTCCTGGCCGATGACGTAATCGTTCAGGAACTCGTAGATCTCGCTGGGCTTGGGCAGCTCCTCCAGGCGCAGTTCGGGGGTCTCGGAGAGTTCCTCCTCGATGATCTCGTTGCAGAGATCTATGCACTCGTCACAGATGTACACGCCGGGGCCGGCGATGAGCTTCTTCACCTGCCGCTGGCTCTTGCCGCAGAACGAGCATTTGAGCAGATCGCCGCCCTCTCCGAGCTTTGCCATTCAGCTGAACCTCCGCTTTGCCTGTCTTATCATCGGCCGCTGCCGCCGCTTTTCAAGCGCCCCGCCGCGGCGCCCGCCTCTACTTCAGCTTCTGCGCTTCCTCGACCTTTTTCTCGATCAGCGCGTCGATCACTCCGTATTCCACCGCCTCCTGCGCGGACATGATGAAGTCGCGGTCGGTGTCCGCACGAATGCGGTCCAGGGGCTGCCCGGTATGGTCGGAGAGTATCTTGTCCAGGAGGTCGCGCAGGCGCAGTATCTCCCGCGCGTGGATGTCGATATCCACCGCCTGGCCACTGGTTCCCCCCGCCGGCTGATGCAGCAGCACCCGCGAGTGAGGGAGCGCGAAACGCTTGCCCGCCGCCCCCGCGCAGAGCAGCAGCGCAGCCCCCGAAGCCGCCTGCCCGATGCAGATGGTGGAGACGTCCGAGTTCACGTACTGCATGGTGTCGTAGATGGCCAGGGTCGAGGTGACCACCCCGCCGGGGCTATTGATATAGAGGTGGATGTCCTTGCCCGGGTCCTCCGAGTCCAGGTGCAGGAGCTGTGCCATGACCACGTTGGCCACGTGGTCGTCGATCTCTGTCCCCAGGAAGATGATGCGGTCCTTGAGCAGCCGCGAGTAGATGTCGAAAGACCTCTCCCCGCGGTTCGTCTGTTCTATCACTATCGGTATCAGGCTGTTGGCCACTTCGCATCACCTTCGCTTTCCAGAGTCCTCCTGTCTTAAGATTATACCCGCACGCCGACAGGGGGGCGCCATGATATCATGCGCCTTCCTCCACGGCCCCCTCTCCCGCGGTCTCTTCCTCCGCCCGGGGGGCCTCGCCATCCGCGGCCTCGCTTTCGTCCCCCTCGCCCGCGGCCGTTTCCGCCGCCGCGTCTTTGCCTCCCTCTCCGGCAGATACGGCATTGTCGCCCAATAACTTGAGCGCCCTTCTGCGCAGCAGCTCCTCGCGCATGTCCTCCAATCCGCCCCTCTCCTCGAGGACCTTGCGGAAATCCTCCGCCGCGACGCCGAACATCCCCGCCCGCTGCTCCATCTCCCCCTGCAGCTCCTCCTCGCTCGCCTCCATGCCCTCGCTGCGGATGACCGCGTCCAGCACCAGCTCCCTGCGGATGATCTCCGCGGCCTCCTTCTCCAGCTCCTCGTCCATGCGTTCCGCGCTGAGGTCCACGGCCTTGAGGTAGCTGTCCATGGTCACGCCGCTCGCGGCGAGGCGCGCCTCCAGCTCGTGTTTACGCTGGTGGGCATAGCTCTCCACCATCTTCCCGGGTATGTCCACCTCCAGGTCCTGCGCCAGCTTCTCCAGGACCTGCATGCGTATCGATTCCTCCGCCTGCGCCTTCTTCGCCTGGCTCAGCCTGCCGCGTATGTCCTCCTCCAGCTCGGCGATGGTGTCGAACTTGCTGGATTCCTTGGCGAAATCGTCGTCGGCCTCGGGCAGCTTCTTGACCTTGACCTCCTTGACTATGACCTTGAAGGAGGCGATCTTGCCCGCGAGCTCCTCGTCCGGGAACTGCTCGGGCATGTTCGCCTTGATGTCCAGGATATCTCCCTTGCGCTTGCCGCTCAGCTCCTGGTTGAACTCGGGCCAGATGTCCTCCGTGCCCACCTCGAAGACGAAATCGTTCGCCGACCCGCCCTCGAAGGCGACGCCGTTGACCGTGCCTTCGAAATCGATGAGCGCGAAGTCCCCCTCGGCGAGCGCCTTGCCCGACGCCACCTCCAGCTGCGCGAACTTCTCCCGCATGCCGTCGAGGACCCTCTTAACTTCCTCTTCCTTTACCTCTTCATCGGGAGGCTCCACCTCCACGCCCTTGTAGGCGGAGAGATCGATGCGCGGCTTTATCTCCACCGTGGCCTCGAAGGACATCGCCTTGCCTTCCTCTATCTCTATCTCGTCGATGTCCACCTCGGGCTCGGCGATAGGCTCTATCCCCAGCTGCGACAGGGCCTGCTCGTAATAGTCCGAGAGGTTGGCCTGCTTTACCTCCTGGTAGATAGCCTCCATGCCCAGGCGGGCCTGCAGCACGCGGCGCGGCACCTTCCCCTTGCGAAAACCGGGTATGCTCACCTCTCGGGCGATGTCGCGAAAGGCTCCGTCCACGGCCTTGCCTATATCCTCCGCGGGCACCTCTACCTTGATGCGGACCACGTTCTTGTCCACTTCCTCCATCTCAGCTTTAACGGCCACCTCACGCGCTCCTTCCCGTCGCCTGCGTTCTCTCCTCGAACGGTCGAAAAAAATCCCACCCCCGTACGGGTGCGGGAGCTCCTGGTGCGAGAGGGGGGACTCGAACCCCCACGGTTGAAAACCACTGAGTCCTAAACCCAGCGCGTCTACCGGTTCCGCCACTCTCGCCCGAATATCTGGGGAGCAGGAACGATAAATATACTACTACGGGCGATTATATGTGGCAAACCACACGCGCCCGGGCGCCCCTTCCGCTCGCGGGGCGGCGGCCGCGCCGGAAGCGACATGCCGCCCGGCGGGAGGGATGCTATAATTTCCTTGCGGAAGATGCGCCTGTAGCTCAAAGGACAGAGCAGCGGACTTCTAATCCGCAGGTTGGAGGTTCGAGTCCTCCCAGGCGTGCCAGCATAGCATGGTGGGCGTAGCTCAGCGGCAGAGCACTGGGTTGTGGCCCCAGAGGTCGCGGGTTCAAATCCCGTCGCTCACCCCAGGCATAGCGAAGCAAGGGCGAAAGCCCTTGCTTTTCTTTACGCCCGGGAGGCGCGGACCCGCCGCCGGGCGGCTTTGACGCCGGGGGCGGGAGCGGCCGGCGCGCCCTCACCGCCGCCCCCGCCCCAGCATGCTGAGGAAATAGGCGATGGTCACCACCACCGCCAGCAATTCCAGCCTCCCCGCCCACATCTGGAAGATGAACACCAGCTTGAGCGGGGCGGGCATGGTGTAGTCGATGACCCCCGTGGTCAGCCCCGAATTGCCCCCCGCCGAGGCCGATTCGAATATCGCCGTGTGCAGGTCGTGTCCGTAGAGGAGGGCCACGGTCATGCCCAGCAGGAAGAGCAGCACGAAGAGAAGGGTGATGTGCATGACCGTCCTCGTCATGGCGTCCGTCATGGTCACCTCCCTGATGTGGTGAAAGCGCTCCACCATCACCGACGATGCCGGGGAGAGGGATTTCCTGAGCCTGAGCTTGGTCTCCTTCCAGATTATGCCGATGCGGAAGGACTTGATTCCGCCGGCGGTGGAACAGGCGCAGCCCCCCAGCAGCATGGCCATGGCGATGATGTAGAGGGCCAGGTCGCCCCAGCGATGCGCGATGTGCTGCCCGGGAAGGGTGGAGAACCCGGTCGTGCTCTGCGCGGAGACGACGTGATAGACGCTGCGGCGCAGGCAGGCCCCCGCGGACTGAAAGACCTCCGCCCGCATCAGGCTCGCCAGCACCAGGCCCGCGAGCAGGAGCATGGTGATGAACATGACCCTCAGCTCCATGTTCTTCACCAGCTCTCCGGGGCGCCCCCGCCAGACCTCGTACTGCACGGCGAAGTTGGTCATGCCCAGCACCATGAAAACCACGGTGATGAGCTCCACCGGCAGGCTGTGATAGTAGCCCACGTTGAGCGCCTGGGGCGCGAAGCCCCCGGTGTCGAAACCCGCCATGAACAGGCAGGAGGCCTGGAAGAAGGAGCGCACCGGGGCCATCCCCTCGGCCAGGAGACAGATGCCCAGGGCCAGGGTCCCGGTCATCAGGTAGGTGACGCTCACCTTCCAGATGAAACGCGAGCTCTCGATGACGTTGGGCATGATGCTCTCCCGCGCCTCGCCCATGTACATCTGCACCGCCGTGCCCGTCCCGCCCACGAAATAGGTGAGCACCATGATGACTATGCCCTGGCCGCCCATGAAATGGAGGAAATGGCGCCAGAAGCTCACCCCGTAGGCCATGTGGTCCAGGTCGTGCACCAGGGTGCGGCCCGTGGTGGTCAGGCCGGACATGGCCTCGAAGCAGGCGTCCAGGTAGGAGGCGTAATGCCCGCTGAGATAGAGGGGCAGGGCCGCGAAGAGCATGGAAAAGAACCAGGTGAGGGCCACTATGACCAGGCCCTGATTCCAGGTGACGCCGCGCCGCGAACGCAGGCTGAAATAGAGGATGTTCCCGACTCCCGCCGTGAGGCAGGCGGAGAAGAAGAAGCTCAGCGCCCCCGACCACTCGCCCGCCGCCGCGCTGACCGCCAGCGCCAGGAACATGCTCAGCCCCAACGCCACCAGGACCATGCCGACATAACGGAAGATGTTCTCGAGGTCCTTGCGCGTGGGCTTGAACATCCCGCCCGCTCCTTGGGTCGCGTCCTCGACACCCGGCACCGCAAACCGGCCGCGGCCGCATGCGGCCATCTCCATGCTGCCCATATCATAGTCACACCGCCCCCGCGGAACAAATCGCGGCCCGGCGGCCGTGGCGGGAGAGGAGATACCGGGGCCATGCGGGCCCCGGGCGCGCAAGGGGCGGGGTTCTTCGTGATAAAGATACCCCGATAGGAATTTGCGGGCCCCGGGCGCGCAAGGGACGGGGGCCCCGGCGCGGCCGGCGCTGCGCTACTCCCCGTTCTCCTCCTCTTCGCGCAGCAGGGCCCTGGCTTTACGTATCTCTCGCGCGCGGCTCCGCAGGAAGGGAAGCAGGGTGAGCAGCAGGAAGACGCCGGCGAGGGCTGCGGCCAGGACCTTCGCTCCGCCCGGCCCGGACTCCAGGGCCCGCCCCCGCTCCAGCACGGTCAGCGAGGCGGCGTGGATGTCGAAATCCCCTCCGTGCTCCTCGCAGTCGGCGTTGAACACTCCGCGCACCTCCACGATGTCCCCCCGGGTGCCGAACCTGCCCAGGAACTCTATCTTCTCCGCCTCCGCCGCCGGCAGCCACACGCCGATGCCGCTGTTCCCTCCCCGCAACTCGCCCCCCTCCAGCAGCGCCTTGCGGCTGTAGGGATCGTCGTTCACGGTGATCCAGGCGAAATCGCCGCGGCGCATCACGTCGCCCACGGCCTCCCCGCGGAAAACGACCTTCCTTCCGTCCAGCTCCCGCCAGTCGTCCAGCAGCTCGGCGGAGGTGACCGCGACGCCCTCGCCCCCCGCCGCCGCACATGCGGGCATGGCCATCACCCAGAGAAGAGCGCATAACCACATCACGGCGCAAACGGCGGCCCTCTTCATCTGCGATCCCTCCTCAACATGTTCAGGAAATAGGCGATGAGCACCACCACGGCCATGACCTCCAGCCTCCCCGCCCACATCTGCAATATATACACCACCTTGAGCAGGGCGGGCATGGTATGGCCGGTGATGCCCGTGGTCAGGCCCACGTTGCCGGCGGCGGACACCGACTCGAAGGCCGAGTCGGAAAGCCCGTAACCGTAGAGGAGCCCGGCCAGCGTGCCCAGGAGGTAGAGCAGCAGGTAGAGGGCGGTGGTGAGCAGCGCCGCCCCCACCATGCCCTGGCTCATGGTCACCTCCCTGATGTGGTGGAAGCGCGAGACGAGCACCGCGGAGGCCGGGGAGAGCGCCTGTTTCATCTTCCTCTTCATCTCCTTGCCGATGATCCCGAGGCGATAGACCTTGATGGCCCCGGAGGTTGCGCAGGCGCAGCCCCCGATGCCCATGGCCAGGATGAGGACCAGGAGGGCGAGGTCGCCCCAGCGCTCTCCCAGCTGCCGGCCGCAGACGGTCATAAAACCGGTCCCGCTATGCGCGGAGATGAGCTGATAGCCCCCGCGGCGCAGGCCGGCCCCGAAGCTCCCGAAGGTCCCCGCCAGCCCTATCCCCGCCAGCAGCAGGGCCAGGGTGACGGCCAGGCTCGTGGCCAGCACCCTCATCTCCATGTTCTTCACCAGCTCGCGCGGGCGGCGGCTCCACACTTCGTACTGTATGGCGAAGTTGATCATGCCCAGGAACATGAAGACCACGGTGATGAGCTCCACCGGCAGGCTGTGATAATAGCCCACGTTGAGCGCCTGCGGCGCGTAGCCCCCGGTGTCGAAACCCGCCATGAACAGGCAGGAGGCCTGGAAGAAGGAGCGCACCGGGGCCATCCCCTCGGCCAGGAGACAGACGCCCAGGGCCAGCGTGCCCGTGGCCAGGTAAACCATGCTCACCCTCCAGATGAAACGCGAGCTCTCGATGACGTTGGGCATGATGCTCTCCCGCCCCTCCCCCGTGTACATCTGCGCGGCCGTGCTGCTTCCGGCCGTGAAATAGGTGATGACCAGGACGACGATGCCCTGCCCCCCCAGGAACATGGTGAAATGGCGCCAGAAGTTCATGCCGTAGGCCAGGTGGTCGAGGTCTTGTGTCAGGGTCAGGCCGGTGGTGGCGAAGCCGGACATGGCCTCGAAGCAGGCGTCCAGGTAGGAGGAGTAGTGGCCGTTGAGATAGAGGGGCAGCGCGGAGAAGAGCATGGCCAGCAGCCATGAGAGGGCCACGATTACCAGGCCCTGGTTCCAGGTCACCTGGCGGCGCGCATGCAGGTTGAAATAGAGCAGGTTCCCCACCCCGGCGGTCACGCCGACGGAGACGAGCAGATCCAGCACCGCCGACCACTCCCCGGCCGCCGCGCTCAGCGCCGCGGGCAGAAGCATGCACAGGCCCAGCGCGATGAGCACCACCCCGACGTAGTGAAATATGTTCTCCACGCCCGAGCGCGAAGCTCTGAACATCCCACCTGCTCCTCGCTGCCGGTGCGCCTCCCGCCTCCCCCGAAGCGGGGCGCAGGCGATAGCCCGTTTCGATTTTCCATGATATATGAGGCGCGGCGGCACAAACAACCGCGGGCGCGGCGCGTCTCCGCCGCCCGGCCCGCCGGGCCCGGAGCGCCCGGCCGCGGCGGCTACTCCGCTATCAGCGTAAGGTAGCTGACCATGGGCTTGGAGATGGTCTTATAGGCCCCCATATCGTGGCGGAAACCGCACTCGCGCAGGGAGCTGAGGTCCTCGCCTCCCCAGGTGCAGCGCGCGGAAGTGACCTTGAATACGCGCTCCATGCGGAAGCGGGTGCTGCGTCCCACCTCCGTGACCCCCATTATCTTCTGCTCCGGGTCGCTGCCCAGGAAGGGCGCGGCGAGACGGGGCAGAAGCCGGCAGTAAAGCGGGTTGCGGGCGATGACGTCGGGGATGCGGCGCACGATGGGGTTCACCATTTTGAGCACGGCGTTCTCCGCATAATCGACCTCCATGCGCAGCTCACCCCGCTCCCCCGTGTCGAGGGCGATGCTCCAGCGGTTTCCCTCCCGGCGCGAATCGAGCGGCGTCACCACCGTCTCATCGAAGCGGTGTATGCTCGAGACCAGGTCCCTGCCCTCCTCGCTGGAGACGTAGAGGGTGCGGCGATCGTCGGGGGAGAAGTGGAAGACGGCCCGGTAGGGGCCCACCGGGGTCTCGTCCCAGTCCTCGCACAGGAAGACGTCGTGCGGCCCGAACTGCAGCGTGGGTATGAACCATCCTCTCTCCACCAGCATCCCGTTCCCCCTTCCTCGCCTGACGCGCCTCCGCGTGCCCCCGCCGGGCCGCGTCGGAGAGATGCGCCTCCCTCGGCGCAGCGCAATCCTATTATATGAAAACCGGGTGGCGCTATCCACGGGGAACCGCCTCCGCGGCGGGGCGCCGCATGCGCTGAGGCGGCCGCCCGCATGCCGGCCCCGGGCCGGCGCCGAGGCGGCGGTGCTATAATCGATGCGTCGGGGCGTAGCGCAGCTTGGCCAGCGCGCATGCTTTGGGAGCATGAGGTCGGCGGTTCGAATCCGCCCGCCCCGACCAGCCAGCCATCCTCCGCGCTCCCGGCGTCCTCCCGGCGAGGCGGGCTATGTTAGAATATTGACGCAGGCGAGCGGGAGTAGCTCAGTTGGAAGAGCGAGAGCCTTCCAAGCTCTAGGTCGCGGGTTCGAGACCCGTCTCCCGCTCCATTATTTTCACCCTTTTCACTCTCCACGCAGCCACGGCGGCTCGCCGCGCTGCAGCAGCGAGCGCAGCCGCCGCATGGCCTTGCCGCGGTGGCTCACGGCGTTTTTTTCTTGCGGCGAGAGTTCCGCCATGGTCTTATCCATGCCCTCGGGCACGAAAACCGGGTCGTAGCCGAAGCCCCCCGCCCCCCTGGGCGCGGTGATGATGGAGCCCTCGCACTCCTCCCTGATCTCCAGGGTCCGGCCGCCGGGAGAGGCCAGCACGAGCACGCACACGAAGCGCGCCTTGCGCATCTCCCCGGGAATGCCCTCCATCTCGCGCAGCAGGCGGGAGATATTGGCGGCGTCGCCTGCCCGGGCCCCGGCAAAACGCGCGCTCCTCACCCCCGGCGCTCCCTGCAGCGCCTCCACCTCCAACCCGGAATCGTCGGCCAGGGCCGGGGTGCCGGCCCAGCGCGACAGCTGCAGCGCCTTGCCGGCAGCGTTCTCCTCGAAGGTATGGCCGCGCTCCTCCAGGACGGGCCACTCCCGGAAGTCGTCCCGGGTCAGCAGCTCCACCTCCAGCCCGGAGAGGAGGGCGCGCATCTCCCCCATCTTGCCGCGGTTTGACGTGGCCAGGACCAGCCGCGCCGCGCTCAAGCGCCATCCTCCAGGATGGCGACGCCGTCCGCGGCGAAGAGGGCCTTGTTCTGCAGCCAGGTCGCCTGCTCGATACCGCGGCGGGCTAAGTCCAGCACCGCGTCCAGTTCCTCGCGGCTGAAAGTCCTTCTCTCCGCCGTCCCCTGCAGCTCCACTATGGAGCCGGCGCCGGTCATGACCACGTTCATGTCCACCTCGGCGCCCGAGTCCTCCGCAAAGTCGAGGTCGAGGAGGGGGACGCCGTCCACGATGCCCACGCTCATCGCGGCCACCGACCCGGTAAGCGGGACCTCCGCCAGCCGCTTCCCCTCCACCATGCCGCGCAAGGCGTCGTAGAGGGCCACGTAGGCGCCGTTGATGGCGGCGGTACGCGTGCCCCCGTCGGCCTGTATGACGTCGCAGTCCAGCCAGAGGGTGTATTCCTTCAGGGCCTCCAGGTCGGTCACCGCCCGCAGCGACCTGCCGATAAGTCTCTGTATCTCCTGCGTCCTCCCCCCCTGCCTGCCGGATGCGGCCTCGCGGTTCATCCTCTCCTGGGTAGAGCGCGGCAGCATGCCGTATTCCGCGGTCACCCACCCTCGCCCCGAGCCGCGCAGGAAATGGGGGACCTTGAACTCCAGGCTTGCCGTGCATACCACCCTGGTGTTGCCCATCTCCACGCAGGCGGAGCCCTCCGCATGCGGGATGTAGTCACGCGTTATGCTCATGCGGCGCAGCTCGTCCGGTCTCCTGCCGTCACGCCTGGTCATTCGCTCCACCTCCCAGGTAAATTTCCATCCCCTCGCGGGCAAGCGCCGTCTCGCCCCCGAAGGCCTCTCTCGCCTCTTCCAGGATATCCTGCCGGTCGAAAGTGGGCCAGATATGGGTGAGGAGGAGGCTTCGCGCCCCCGCCCGCGCGGCCGCCTCCCCCGCCTGCCGCGCGGTCATGTGCCCGTGCGATGCCTCGGCGGCGTGAGAGGCCGGGAAAGTCGCCTCGCACACGAAGAGGTCCACCCCCGCCGCCGCCTCCTCCAGGTCGGGAGAGGGCGCGGAGTCGGAGGAATAGGCCATGCTCCAGCCCTTTCCCCACAGGCGCACGCTGTATCCCTCCACGGGGTGCCGGGTGGGATAGAACCTGGCGCGCACCTCCCCCAGCGAGTACTCGCGCCCCGCCTCCATGTCCTCGGCCGCGAATACGCGCGGCAGATACCGGCGCGAGCCCTCGCCCAGGATGCGCCCCATGAGCTCCAATCCCCCCCGCGGCATGATCAGGCGCAAGCCCCAGGGCTCTGCGGGGTCGAAGCGCAGGGCGTAGAAGAGAGGGTAGAGATCGCCGAAATGGTCGATGTGCATGTGGGTTATCATCACCGCGTCTAGGGCCGCGGGGGCGGCCTCCTTGAGCAGGTTGGAGAGGCAGCCATTCCCCAGCTCCAGCGCGAGCAGCGTGTCCCCCTCGCGCAGCAGAAAGCCGTTTGTGGCTCCGCCGGGCCGGGGATAGGTGCCGCAAGCCCCCAGGACGGTGAGCTTCACGGCAGCGACCTCGACGCCGGCAGGGTGACCTTCTCCACCCGCTCGACTTCCGGCCCGAGGAATATGCGGCCCAGGGAGATGGCCTTCTCCGCGTCGCCCGAACACATGAAGCGGTATGCGGGAGGCGCGGCGGAACCGCGCAGTTGACCCCGCCGCATAAGGGTCTCCTCGACCTCCCTCGCCACCTCCTCGTCCGAGCTGATGAGGCTCACCCCCCCGCCCGCGACCCCGCCGATGACCTCGCTGATGAGGGGGTAATGGGTGCACCCCAGGACCAGGGTATCCACGCCCCTGCTCAGCAGCGGCGCCAGGTAGCCGCGCACCTCCTCCTCGATGCGCGCCCCCGCGACCTCCCCGCGCTCCACGAAATCCACCAGCGAAGGGCAGGCGCGGGAATGCACCCTGGCCCCGGCGTCCAGGGCGCGTATGGCCCGGGGGTAGGCGCGGCTGGCCACCGTGGCCGGCGTCCCCATGACCCCGATGCGGTGGTTGCGGGTGGCGCGCACGGCTCCCCTGGCTCCCGGCTCCACCACCCCCAGCACCGGGACCCCGCACCCGCGCTGCACCTCCAGCAGGGCGGCCGAGGTGGCGGAGTTGCAGGCGATGACGATGAGCTTGGCCCCGAGTCCCTCCAGGAAGGAGGCGATCTGCAGGGAGAACTCGCGTATCTGGCCCAGGGCGCGGGGACCGTAAGGCCCGCGCTCGCTGTCCCCGAAATAGCAGATGGACTCGTGGGGGAGCCTGTTCATCACGGCCTTCATCACCGTGAAGCCTCCCACGCCCGAGTCGAACATCCCGATGGGGGCGTCGTTCAAGTCCCTCTGCCTCCTTTTTCGCCTCTCTCCGTCCCAGCCGCGCCCTTGCGCGCCCGCGGGCACCATAAGATTCTAGCACCACCGTCCGCCGGCTGTCCCCGGCGCCGCCGGGGGAGGAGGAATTGACCCCCGCGGCGCGCGGGAGTATGGTCAAATACAGGGGCATGCGCCCCCGAGGACATCATGCCGTGGACCCGCATGACATAGTGCAGGTGTGAAGCCGCTGAGGACACCGCGAGGGAGGACCGCATGAGGGCCTATTTCTCGAACCGGCTGCGCCTTCTGGCGCCGATATTCATCGCCCCGTCAGGGAGCCTGCCCCCCGCCGACCCCGAGGACATGGTGGATTTCAACCGCGACTTCCTGCGCGCGGGCACGCCGGTCTTTCGCATCATGTTCTATGCCATGATGCTGGCCCTGCAGGTTTTGTGCCGCCTCATGCGCCGCAAGTCCCTCTACTCCCTCCCCCGCGAGGAGGCGGACGATTTCATCCAGTCCCTTTACGGCCACCGCATCGCGGCCCTCAGCGCCGTGCCCACCCTCCTGGGCACCGCCATCTACTTGTCCCACTACGACCGGGACGACCTGCAGGCCCATCTCGGGTTCGATATCGCGGCCATGCGCGAGGAGGCGGCGGCGCGGGGGGTGCAGAGATGATAGTCAAGCCGGGAGAGCTGACGGGGAACATCAGGCGCGGGGCCGATGTGGTCATCATCGGCTCCGGGGCCGGAGGCGGCCCCATCGCCAAGGAGCTGGCCGAGGCCGGCCACAGCATCGTGGTCCTGGAGGAGGGCGGGCACTTCACGCGCGAGGACTTCGACTTCAGGCCCGGGCGGGCCCTGACCCGCCTTTACCGCGACGCCGGGCAGTCCTTCACCCTGGGCCTGCCCATCATCGTCGTCCCCCAGGGCAAGACGGTGGGGGGAACGACCACCGTAAACTCCGGCACCTGCCTGCGCATCCCTCCCCGCGTGCTCAGGCGCTGGCACCTGGAATGCGGCCTGCGCGACATCGGCGATGACGAGCTCAACCTGCTCTACGCGGCGCTGGAGGAGTACCTCTTCGTGAAGAGGGCCGACCCCGAGGTGGTGGGCGAGAACAACCTGCTCTTCCTGCGCACGGCGGAGAAGCTCGGTTATTCGGGCGGTTTTTTGCCCCGCAACGCCAAGGACTGCGAGGGATACGGCGTATGCGCATACGGATGTCCCTCCGGCGCCAAGCAGAGCGTCGATGTCTCCTTCATCCCGGACGCGGTGCGCGCAGGCGCGGACGTGTACACGCGCTGCCGCGCGGAACGCATCGTGGTGCGCGGCGGCAGGGCGGTCGGGGTGCGCGGCCATTTCCTCGACCCGCGCAGCGGCAAGAGAACCTTCCGCATGGAGGTGGAAGCGCCGCTGGTGGTGCTGGCGGCGGGGGCCATGCAGTCCCCCTCCCTGCTCATGCACAACCGTATCTGCCTGTCCTCCGGCCGGGTGGGGAGCAACCTCTCCATCCATCCTTGCGGGGCCACCATAGCCCTCACCGGCGAAAAGCTGGGGAACCCCAAGGGCATACCGCAGAGCGCCTATGTCGATGACTTCGCCCCTGACGGCATCATGCTGGAGGGGGTCACCCTGCCGCCGGCGGTCATGGCCGTGACCCTGCCCTGGGGGGGCAGGCGCCATGCCGGGGCCATGTGGGAATACCCCTATATGGGCACCTTCGGGTCCATGATCAGCGAGCACGATTCCTCCGGAAGGGTGGTCGCGGGGCCGTCGGCGCGCCAGCCGCTGGCCTTCTACAACATGGGCCGCGCGGACCTGGAGAGGCTCAAGCGCTCCATCCTGCTCATGGCGGAGATCTGGTTCGCTGCAGGCGCCAAGCGCGTCTTCACCCCCCTCGACGGCTTCAAGGTGCTCACCGGGGCGCGGGACCTCTCCCGGCTGGCCCACGCGCGCCTCAAGCGGGCGGGCATATACGGGCTCAGCGCATATCATCCCATGGGGACCTGCAGCATGGGGAGCGACCCCCAGTACTCCGTGGTCAAGAGCTCCTGCGAGACCTGGGAGGTGGAGAACCTCTTCATCTGCGATGCCAGCGTGCTGCCCACCTCCCTGGGAGTGAACCCGCAGCTCACCATCATGGCCCTGGCCATGCGCGCCGCGGGGTTCATCGACGAGCGCCTCTCCGAGCGCTCCGCCGAGACGCGTGGCACAAGCCGCCTGGACAGGCTGCGCGGCCGCCTGCGCAAGGAAAAAGAGCCTGCGCCCCGCCCTCCCGCCTAGCCGTCTCGACCCGCGCGCCCGGCTCCAGGTGCGTACGCCGACATCTGCGCGGGCCGCCGTGCTCCTAATAGCCGGTACCGGGCCTCACCTTCCGTATGCGAACCGGTCCCCATGATGACACGCCCGGAAGAACATGAGGCGCACGCGCCCCGAAGGGACGTCCGGAAGAACATGTGCCACCCGCGCTTCGAAGGGACGTCCGGAAGAGCATGTACCGCCCGCGCCACGAAGGGGAGCCGGAAGAACGCCTGCGAACCGCCTCCTGCAATAGCCGAGGCAGGGAAAGACACCTTCCTTCCGTATGCGAACCGATTCCTGCAAGGCGCTGACTTGAAGCATGAGAGAGCCCTTTTCTCCAGGATCAGCCGCGGGGAAGAGAGCATGGAGCAGGCGCGGCGAAGAAAGCATGGGGCCACGTCTTGCAATCTTGAGGTAAAGCCCCAGGTGCGAACTGGGAAGATAGCGGAGCAGGCAAAGAACAAGACCTGACCCCTTCTGCCCTCACCGGCTCTCTCTCCAGCCCGCCGCATGGGCTCGCGTTTTGCCTCC
>CAZEAU010000028.1:0-29586 GCA_964510515.1 uncultured Actinomycetota bacterium
GTACCGGGCCTCACCTTCCGTATGCGAACCGGTCCCTATGATGACACGCCCGGAAAAGCATGAGGGGCGTCCGGAAGAACATGTGGCGCTCACGCCTGTGGGGCCACGTCTTGCGAACCCGAGGCAAAACCCCAGGTGCGAACTGGGAAGATAGCGGAGCAGGCAAAGAACAAGACCTGACCCCATCCGGGTCAGGAGAGGAGCTCCCGGGCTTTTCTCGTGGCCTCGAAGGCGTCCGGAGCGTAGCCGTCGGCGCCCGACCGGTCGGCGAACTCCTGCGTCACGGGGGCTCCCCCCACCATGATCACCGCGCCGGAGTCCTCGGCGCGCACCGCCTCCACCACCTCGGGTATGCGCTGCATGGTCGAGCTCAGCAGGGCGGAGAGGCCGAGGATGTCCGGGCGGTGCTCACGGTAAGCCTCCACGAAAGCCTGCGTCTTCACGTCCTCGCCGATGTCCACCACCTCGAAGCCCGCTCCCTCCAGGCACATGCCCAGGAGGTTCTTGCCGATGGAATGGATGTCGCCGTAAACCGTGCCCAGCAGCACCAGCCCGCTGCCCCTCTCGGAGCGGCCCAGGTGCGGCTTCAAAGTGGCCATCCCCCGCCGCATGGCCTCGGCGGCCACGATGAGCTCGGGGATGAACGCCTCGCCGCGCGAGAAGCGCTCCCCGATATCCTCCATGGCGGGCATCATGGCTTCCTCCATGATGCGGCTCGGCTCCTCTCCGGCCTCCAGGGACTCGCCCACCAGCCTCTGCGCGTCCTCCTCCTCTCCCGCCAGTATCGCCTGCCTGATGCCGTCCAGGACCTCCTGCATGGCCGCCTCCTTCACTCCGCGGTCTCGATGGGATAGACGCCGTACTCGCGCGCCGCCCTGACCATGGCCAGGTAATTCTCCGGTTTCACCCCGGGGTGGATGGAGTTGGAGGAGCTGATGATGTAGCCCCCTCCGGGGGCCGCTATCCGTATGGTCTCCTTCACCGCCTCGGCCACCTCCTCCTCGCTCCCGAAGGGCAGGAGGTAGGTGCAGTCGATATTGCCCAGGATGCACAGCCGGTCGCCGTATTTCTCCTTCACCTCGCCGATATCCATGCACTGGGGCTGCACGGGGTGGAAGCCGTCGAAACCCGCGTCGGCGATGCCGTCCATGATGGGCCACATATTGCCGTCGGAGTGCTTGACGATGAGCTTGCCGCGGCGGTGGACGTGCTCGGCGACCTGCTGATGGCAGGGGAAGACGTACTCCTCGTACTGGGCGGGCGATATCAGCGTGGTCTGGTTGAAAGCGAGGTCGCCGTCCAGGGCGATGACGTCTACGCCGTGGTCGCAGGCCATGTCGATGACCTCCAGGATGTACTCGGTCACCACCTGGCCCAGGTCCTTCACGAAGCCCGGGTTCTTCACGTAATGGTAGAGCAGTTTCTCCATGCTCCCCATGAGGCTCCAGCTCTCGCGGAAGGGCCCGGGCTGCAGGAGCACCTGGGCGACGTCCGTGCCCAGGTTGCCCACGGCGGCCATGAGCATGAGGAGGTCGGTGGGCTGGGGATGATAGGGCTTGAGCCCCTTGAGGTCGGAGGGCTCCCCGATCGGCCCCCCCACCGCGGTCGCCTCCCCCTCCTCGCTCACGCGCAGGATACGCCCCCAGCCGTCCCGCACGTGCTCCTCGTCCACGGGCTCGCTCCCCAGCAGGCCGACGGCGGTGATGCCGTCCAGCTCCAGCTCCCGGGCCACGGTGAAGAGGGTGTTGAGCAGCTTCACCTTCTCCTCCATGGTCATCTGCTGGGCGAACTTCACCGGCGGCAGGTCGTCGGTGTAATTGGCCCCGAGCTTGATGATGGACTCCTCGTTGAAAGCGATCTCCCATACCGGCACGCGGTCCGGCTCCCTGCGGGCCAAGGCCTCCAGCATCCTCTCCTTACCGGTCATGACATTACCTCCTCTACGCCAGCCTCCCCCGTTGCCCGCGCCCGCATCCCCGGCCTCGCAGCCGGAATGGCGGTCGCCGCGTCGCCGAAGGTCCTCCCGAGCGCCCGTTGCAAAGCTGCAGCCACACAACGATTATATTCCAGGCACGGGCAAAATGCGGCCACCATATTCCCGGCAATGCGGGCGGCATGCGGCGGGCGCGCTCCGGTGGGGCCTTATGTCCTTCGCAGATGCAGGTGTCAAGCGGCGGGCGCGCTCAGAACGCGGCCTCCAGGTCCTCGGGGGTGTTGATGTTGAAAAAGGAGCGGAACTGGGGGTCGCAGGCGGCTATCTCCTCCTCCTCCAGGTAGCGCACGTCCAGCTCCCCGATAAGCTCGTGTATCTTGAGGCGCCCTCCCTCGATGCGCTCTTTTATCCTGCCCGCGATATCCCTGCGGTACACGGCGAAAAGGGGCTCGATATACTCGCCCCGCCGGGGCACCACGGCGTCCCTGCCCGGCGCGGCGGCGAGCATGCGGGAGATGAGCTCGCGGCTGGGGTAGGGCATGTCGCAGGCCATGACGAAGACGTAAGGTGCGGGCGAGTTGCACAGCGCGGTGTAGATGCCCACCAGGGGTCCCTTGCCAGCGATGACATCGGCTACCACCGTCACGCCATCGGCCTCCATGTCGGCGAGCGACGAGCCCTGCTTCTGCACTACCAGCAGGATGAGAGGAAACATTCCCCGCAGGAAGGCGACGATGTGGTCCAGCAGGGAGCAGGCGCCGATGTGCAGCGTGGTCTTATCCATGCCCAGGCGCTTCCCCTCGCCGCCCGCGAGCACCGCGGCCACGAAACCTCCCCTGTCCGCGTCGCCACGGCCGCCGCCCGTCACGCCTCGATCCTCTCGAGGCCGGTGTAGGCATTGAACCTCTTGCCGTCGCAGAAGCCCACCACGGTGAGCCCGGCCCTCTCCGCCACCAGCAGACCCAGCGCCGTGGGTGCGGCCAAAGACACGAGCAGCGGTATCCCCGCCCTCGCCGCCTTCAGGGCCATCTCGCAGCTGACCCGTCCCGAGAGGACCAGGAGCTTGTCCTCGAGGGATATGCCGCGCAGGGCGCACCAGCCCACCGCCTTGTCCAGGGCGTTATGCCTGCCCACGTCCTCGGCCACCATCACGGCCTCTCCCGCGGGGGAGAAGACGCCGGCGCCATGCGTCCCACCCGTGCCGCGGAAGATCCCCTGGCGCCGCGTGAGCTCCTCGCCCAGATGGTAGAAAACCTCCTCCCGCACGCGCGGCCGCGAGGAGGCCTTCCCTCGCGGCAAGCCCTCGAGAGCGGAGATGTCGGCCCCGCCGCCGCCGCTGCGCACCACACGGAAGGAGGTGGAGCGCCCTCCCCCGCAGGGGGAGTCGATGTCCAGCTCGACCGCGTCAACGCGCTCAGCGGCGGCGCCCTCCAGCCCTCCCCCTCCGCTCTCCCCCTCTCCGGCCAGGCAGAGCCGCAACGACTTTATGCGCGACGCCTCGGGGATGACCCCCTCGCTGAGGCAGAAGCCCGTCGCCAGCTCCTCCTCCATGCCCGGCATGCGCATGAGCGCAGCCAGGGGGATGCCATTGACCCTGACCTCCAGGGGGACTTCAAGCACTATGCGGTCGGCGGCCTCCAGAGCCTCGCCGCCGCGGCGGTATCTGCGTATATGTCTTTCCGTGGTGCACATACCCACGCCTTTCGCTCCCTTCCCACCTATGATAGGCGTGGCCCTTGCGGCGGCGCAATCGGAGCCCTCGTCCCCCGGGAGCGTGAAGGCCTGCAGCGTGTCCCCCACCCGAGTCCCCGTCTCCGCCGCCTTCCCGGCGGGAAGCTCGACCGCCGCCCTGCCCCCCAGCACCAGCGCGCCCAGCCTCCACGGCTGCATGGCGCGGACCACCCGCCTGACCTTCCAATCCCCGCCCAGGAAGACGACGTCGATAGCATAGCGCATGCCGAAGGTATGCACCTGGCGGCAGGGGACGATGAGCAGGCCGCGACCGTCGGGCAGGCATGGCGTGCCCAGCAGCCCGCGCCTGCGGGCGTCCGGGGTATCGGCCAGGAGCGCCCTGCGCGCCAGCACCGTGCCCCGGGAGAGGTTCGTCACGCTCACTTCGCGCATGCCTGCAGGATACACCCTGCGCACGAAGGGGGTCAGCCCCGTTGCCGGCAAGGCCGCGTGTGCGCAGGCGCGGGCTCTCGCAAAGAGCCGCCGTGCCAAGCCAGACGGCAAGGCCGCGGGCGCGAGGCCGTCGCCGCACGCCTTTACGGCCTTAAGGGGAGCCCGCCGGGCCTGCGGGTGTTAGCATAAGAGCAGGTGCGTAACGCTGACGGAGGCGACATGGACGATATCTACTCGCGCCTGCTCGAAGGCGACAGGCGAGCGGTTGCCAGGCTCATCTCCATGGTGGAGAACGGGGACCCCGCGGCCGCGGAGCCCGTCAGGCGCCTGCACACACATGCCGGGCGCGCCCACATCGTAGGCGTCACCGGCGCCCCGGGAACGGGGAAGAGCACCCTGGTCTGCTCGCTCACCAAGACCCTGCGCGCCCGGGGCAAGAGCGTGGGCATCATCGCCATCGACCCCAGCAGCCCATTCAGCGGCGGCGCCATCCTGGGCGACCGCATCCGCATGCAGGAGCTGGCCACGGACCCGGGTGTCTTCATCCGCTCCATGGGCACGCGCGGCGCCCTGGGCGGGCTGTCCGTCGCCGCCAACGACGCGGTGAACATCCTCGATGCCTTCGGCAAGGAGGTCATCGTCGTGGAGACGGTGGGGGCCGGCCAGGCGGAGGTGGATATCGTCAACCTCGCCCATACCTCGGTGGTGGTGACCATGCCGGGGGGAGGAGATGAGATACAGGCCATCAAGGCCGGCATCATGGAGATAGGCGACATCTTCGTGGTCAACAAGGCGGACCGCGACGGCGCCGCTCGCGCCGGCGCCGAGATAAGCATGATGCTGGAGCTGGCGGACCGCGAGGACGGCTACCTGCCCCCGGTCATCCGCACCGTGGCCACTTCCGGGGAGGGCGTGGGGGAGCTCGCCGACGCCTTGGCCGAACACCACCGCTTCCTCGCCTCCGCGGGCCTGCTGGCGCATAAGGCCAGGGAGCGCATCCTCGCGGAGGTGCTGGAGATAATCAACCTGCAGGTGCAAGAGGCCGTCTCCAGGGCCCTGCGCGAGGACCCCGCGGCGAGCGAGCTCGTGCGCAGGCTGGTGGACACGCGCGAGCTGGACCCCCGCAGCGGGGCGCGCATGCTCATCAAGCGCCTCTCGCTGCCTCCAACCTGACCCCGGATGGGGTCAGGTCTTGTTCTTTGCTTGCTCCGCTATCTTGCCTGTTCGCACCTGGGGTTTTACCTCGGGTTCGCAAGACGTGGCCCCATGCCCTCTTCCCGGTGGCAGCTCCTGGGGCAAAGGGCTCTCTCATGCTCCAAGTGAGCGCCTTGCAGTAGCTGGTTCGCAGGTGTTCCTCCCTTCCTCGGCCCTTGGAGGAGCCTGGTCGCAGGTGTTCTTCCGGCGTCCCTTCGGAGCGCGGGTGGTACATGTTCTTCCGGACGCCCCTCATGTTCTTCCTGGCGTGTCATCAAAGGAGCCGGTTCGCATACGGAAGGTGAGACTGGACCCGAGCGCTTGCGCGCCCCGCTCTCCTCCGATGCGCGGGTGGTACATGTTTTTCCGGGCGTGTCATCAAAGGCGCCGGTTCGCATACGGAAGGTGAGGCCGGGTACCGGTACGGGCTCTTCCGGGTAGCAGCACTTGTTGTCAGGTCCCGGCCTTTCACGCCTCCGGCTTCTCGCCTGCGGCGCAAAAAGCGCGGGACCGGACCCCAGCGCTACGCGCCCTCCGCCGCGATGCGCGAGTGTGGGCTCGGTCTTGGCATCCTCGCCTCGCGGCTCGGAGGCAAAACGCGAGCCCATGCGGCGGGTGGGACAAGAGAGCCGAGGTGGACAGACGTTGCAAAAGGTGAAAAGGGCCAGGAGGGCAGACGCTGGCCCTTTAAGACCTGCGAGTGCGGAGCGAGGGCCGTGCCCCCGGATCCTGCGCAAACAATCCCCGGGAGCCGGGGGCCTGCCCGAAGCGACCTTCGCGAGCAGTGTGCACGAGAGAAGGCAGATGCCTGTCCTTTAAAACCTGCGAGTGCGGAGCGAGGGCCGCGTCCCCGGATCCCCACCACAAGCACATCCGCCCCCGGGAGCCGGGGGCCTGCCCGAAGCGACATTCGCGAGCAGTGTGCGCGTTAGAAGGCAGGCGCCGGTCCTTTAAGACCTGCGAGTGCGGAGCGAGGGCCGTGCCCCCGGATCCCACCACAAGCATCCTCGACTCGCGGCTCGGAGGCAAAACGCGAGCCCTGTCGGCAAGGGCTCCTCAGGAAAAGCGGAAGAGGATGACGTCGCCGTCGCGCACGACGTAATCCCTGCCCTCCACCCTCGCCGCGCCTTTCTCCCTCGCGGCCTGAAAGGAGCCGTGGGCGAGGAAGTCCTCCCAGCCGATGACCTCCGCGCGCACGAACCCCTGCTCCATGTCGGTGTGTATCCTGCCCGCCGCCCGCACGGCGGTATCGCCCTCCCGCAGCGGCCAGGCGCGGCACTCCCCCGACTCGGTGGTGAAGAAAGTAATCAGCCCCAGCAGGGCATAACAACGCGCGGCGAACTCCTCCAGCCCCAGGCTCTTGATGCCGTAGGCCTCGAGGAACTCCTCCACCTCGCCCGGCTCGAGGTCCTCTATCTCCGCCTCCAGCCTGGCGCTGAAAGCCACCACCTCCGCTCCCTCCGCGGCGGCGAGCTCCCTCAGCCCGCGCAGCGGGGGGCTTTCCTCGCCCAGCTGCTCTTCCCCCAGATTGGCCACGTAGATGACCGGCTTGGCGGTGAGCAGAAAGAGCCCGGCGAGGACCTCCTCCTCCTGCGGCGCAAGGGGGACGCTGCGCAGCGGGACCTCCCGGTCCAGCTCGCGCTCCACCCGCTCCAGCAGCTCGAGCTCGCGCCCCTTTTCGCGGTCGCCCGTCTTCGCCGCCTTGGCTATCCTCTCCCTGCGCCTCTCCACCGCCGCCAGGTCGGCCAGGATGAGCTCGGTGTTGACCACCGCGATATCCCTCAACGGGTCTGTCTCGGCGCTCACGTGCGCCACCTCCGGCGAGGAAAAAAAGCGCACGGCATGGGCCAGGGCGTCCACCTCCCGGATATGGGCCAGGAACCGATTACCCAGGCCCTCGCCGCGGTGGGCCCCCTCCACCAGCCCGGCGATGTCCACCATGCGCAGGTCGGCGGGGACGATGCGGGCGCATCCAGCCGCCTCCGCCACCCCCTGCAGGCGCAGGTCGGGCATCAGCGCCACCCCGTAATTGGGGTCCACGGTGGAGAAGGGATAGCCCGCCACCTGCGCCCCGGCACGGGTGAGGGCATTGAAGATCGTCGATTTGCCCGCGTTGGGCAGGCCGATTATCCCCACCTGCAATGCCATGCCGCCTCCTTTCGCTCTATCATAGCCTACGGGCCGCGCCCGCAACATTCCGCGGTGCCGGAGGATCGGCGGCGATTCCGGCAAGGCAGACGGTCGCGCCGGGATACCGGCGGCGGTTCCGGGAAGGCAAACGGTCGCGCCGGGATACCGGCGGCGATTCCGGCAAGGCAGACGGTCGCGCCGGAGAACCGACGGCGTCGCCGGAAGCGTGGCGCCCGCGCGCGCATACCCACAGCCGCCTTGAGCCGGCTTGTCAAGTTTGTGCGCCGTCGTTTCGATACTAAACTGGACATTGAAAAGGGGTAAAGAACATGAAGTCGGCCAAGCTTCTTCCGCTGTCCCACTGGATAGCCTTCATCGTTGTGGCCTTCTATCCCCTCTATTACGGGGAGAGCATAACGCGCTGGCCCTGGCTCGTCACCGTTGCGGTGATGGCGCTTCTGGGGGCCGCTTACCATGCCGCGCGGCACCTGCGCAGGTCGGCTCCTGCGGGGGCGCGGGGGATCTCCCTCCTGGGGCTCGATGCCCTGCTCGTCTGCTTCCTGATCTTTTACAGCGGCGGCATCTCCAGCCCTTTCTTCCCCCTGCTCTTCCTCCTCTGCGCCACCGCCTCCCTCTACGGGAACTGGACCACGACGCTGTTCATGGCGGGGGGGGTGAGCGCCGTCTATGCCGCCGCCTGCCTGGGGCGGGAGATGGTCCTGGCGCAGCAAGGCGCCTCTCTGCTCATCGACGTGGTCGTGCTCCTCGGCGCCTCGGTCATCCTCTCCTACCTCGCCGAGCTGGATCGGCGCGAGCAGAGCAAGGCGGAGAGGATGGAGACGCTTTACCGCCTCAGTTCCACCCTCATGGAGAAGATGGACCTCGAGAGCTCACTGCAGCACCTGCTCGCCTCCACCGCCTCCTTCTTTAAAACCGACCTGAGCTCCATACACCTCCTGGACCGCAAGGGCGGCCTCCTGTTGCTCGAGGCCTCGGGCGCTCCCGGCGGCGTGCCGAAGGAGCGCACGGAGGTCCCCTCAGGCGAGGGTTTCCTGGGCTGGGTGGTGAGGGAGAAGAAGCCCATCCTGGTCAACGACATCCCCGGCGACCTCCGCCTGCTCGGACTCCCTCCGGCGCAGGCGGGAGCCCTTTCGGCTCTCGCGGCCCCGGTCATGGTCGGGAAGGAATTGATCGGGGTGATCAGCTTCGCCAGCAGCGAACGGCGCAGCTTCACCCCGGAGGACCTGCAGATGCTGGTGACCATCTCCAACCTGGCGGCCTCCATCATCGCTCGCGCCGAGCTCTATCAGATGGTGCTCTCCCGCAGCGAGATCATCGTGGAGAGCATGAGCAGCAGCCTCATGGTCACGGACTCCGCGGGCAAGGTGGTCATGGCCAATCAGGCGGCGCGCGACCTCATGGGTCTTGAGGACCTGCCGCGCGACATCACGCTGCGGGAGCTCCTGGAGCCCATCCTCCTGGACGCGGAGGCCCTGTGGGGGTTCCTGGACACGGACAAGGCGCGGGCGGCGGAGCACGCCCGCCTCGAGGTGCGCCTGCGCGGCACGCCGGAGCGCATATGCTCGGTGAGCGCCTCGCCCATACGGGTCTCCTACGAGCCCAACAGCGGTTTCGTGGTCATCGTGGAGGACATCACCGAGCGGGTGAAGGTGGACGAGATCAGGGACGACCTCATGCTGCTCATCGCCCGCCGCGTCGAGGAGCAGACGACGCTCTACGAGGTGGGCAGGTCGCTCATCGACGAGGTGGATACGAGCGATTTGCTGGACTTCCTGCTGGATAAGGCGGTGCACCTGGTGGGCGCGGAAATGGGCGCCCTCTCCCTGCGCGACGATGCCGGGAGCTTCCGCATCAGGGCGCTGCACGGCCTGGACGCGGGCCAGCTCGGCCGCGCCTTCCGCGATGGCGAGTTCCTGCCGGGGGAGGCGGCGGCGAAGGGGGCACCGCTGCGGCGGGCCGAGGTGGAAGCCGCCGCCGCCACCCCCTGGGGAGCGGGGGTCGACCATCCCCTTTCCTATCTCGCCGCGCCGATAACCTGGCAGGGTGCGACCACGGGCGTCATCGAGGTCGCCGCCGCGCCCCACCGACATTCCTTCGGCGAGGACGACCTCAGGCTGCTCGGCCTGTTCGTGAACCAGGCCGCCATCGCCCTCGAGAACTCCAACCTTTACCGCCTCATCACCGAGGACCAGCGGCGGACGGAAGCCATGCTGCATTCCATCAACGACGGCGTGATCGCCGTAAACGACGAGGCGCAGATAATACTGGTCAACTCGGCCGCGGAGAGGATACTGGGCCTGCCCCCCTTCACCCAGACCGAGGGCCGACACGTGAAGGAGGTCATCCACCCGCGGCAACTCGCCAATACCTTCCTGCGCAGCCTGAATGCCGGGAAGGAACTGGAAGAGGAGGTGGAGCTCGAGTCCCCCGCCCGCAGTATCCTGGAGGTCAAGACCTCCAATATCGAGACCGCCCCGGGAACGCGCATAGGCATCATCGCGGTCATCCGCGACATCACTGCCCTGCGCGAGCTGGAGCAGGCCAAGTCCGACTTCGTGTCCACGGTCTCCCACGAGCTGCGCACCCCGCTCACCTCCATCAAAGCCTATACCGCCACCCTGCGCCGCACCGATGTCGACTTCGACAAGCCCACGCGCCGGGAGTTCCTGCGCGTCATCGAGGAGGAGACGGACCGTCTCACCCGGCTGGTGTCGGACATCCTCGACGTCTCCCGCATAGAGTCCGGGCGGCTGACGCTGAAGAAGCGCGCCCTGGACCTGTCCCAGCTGGTGCGCATCATCATCGGCAGGCTGCGGTCGCAGTTCCCCAACCACGAGATCGGGCTCGACACCCCGGAGAGCCTGGGGCTGGTGGATATCGACCCCGACAAGATCGAGCAGGTGCTGGTGAACCTGGTGGACAACGCCGCCAAGTACTCGCCCTCGGGGGGAGAGATACGCGTGGCCCTCGAGCAGCGGCCGCGGCGGGTGGAGTGCAGGGTTTCGGATTCCGGGGTGGGGGTGCCGGCCGAGCATCTTTCCCATATCTTCGAGAAATTCCACCGCGTGGACAACCGCGCCACGCGGGAGGTCTACGGCACGGGCCTGGGCCTCTATGTGAGCAGGAGCATCGTGGAGGCGCACGGCGGCTCCATCTGGGCGGAGAGCGTGCTCGGCGAGGGCAGCACCTTCAGTTTCGCCCTTCCCCTTTCCGCCCGGGACGGCGAAGGCGAGAGGGCGGCCGCGCACACGGAGAAAGAGGCGGGTGAGAAGACATGAAAAACGACCCGGTCGTGCCCGTCAAGGTCCTGGTCGTGGACGACGAAAGGAATATCCTGGACATCATCAGGTTCAACCTGGAGGTCGAGGGCTACGAGGTCATCACCTCGTGCGAGGGCGAGGAGGCGCTGCGCCTGGTAGGGGAGCAGAGGCCCGACCTCATCCTCTGCGACATGATGATGCCCGAGATGGACGGGCTGGAGGTGTGCCGACGCCTCAAGGCGGACGGGAGGACCAACCACATACCCGTGGTCGTGCTCTCGGCCAGGACGCAGGCCCAGGACAAGGTGGCCAGCATCGAGGCGGGCGCGGACGATTTCATCACCAAGCCCTTCGAGTTCTCGGACCTGGTGGCGCGCATCACCATCAACCTCATACGCTCGCGCCAGAAGCGGGATGTAAGCCCGCTCACCGGGCTTCCGGGCAGCATCTCCATAGACGCCGAGACCAAGCGACGCACCTCGCGGAACCTCCTTTTCGCCGCGCTTTACATAGACATCGACGGCTTCAAGCCCTTCAACGAAGTCTACGGCTTCCCCGCCGGGGACAGGGCCATCCGCATGCTGGCCTCCATAATCGACGACGCGGTGAAGAACACGGGCAACCTGGACGATTTCGTAGGGCACGGCGGAGGGGACGATTTCGTGGTCCTCACCTCCCCGGAGAAGGCCGTCCCGGTCGCCGAGGCCGTCATCTCCGCCTTCGACGAAGAGGTGGGGACCCTCTACCGGGACGAGGACCTCGCGCGGGGCTATTCCATCAGCGTCGACCGCCTGGGGCGGGACGTCCTCGTCCCGGTCATGACCCTGAGCATCGGCATAGCCAGCAACCACCGCAGGCGCATCGCCACCCACTGGGAGGTGGGAGAGATAGCCAAAGAGACCCTGAAGTATGCCAAGTCCATGCCTGGAAGCGCCTATTTCGCCGACCGCCGCAGCAAGTAGCAAGGCTATCAAGATGGAGGGTGAGGATGACGAAACCAGTAATGGAATCGCTCGCGCAGAAAAATCGAGAGGACCAGGGCCCGGCATGAACGCTGACCAAGAGGACAGGTACCGCATCCTGCTCATAGAGGACGACCCGGCCATCTCCAACGTGGTCGAGCTCAACCTCAAGCTGGACAACTACGAGGTCGCCTTGGCCGCCGACGGCGAGGAGGGCCTGAAGATGGTCGCGGAGACCGACCCGGACCTCATCATCCTGGACGTCATGATGCCCAAGGTGGACGGCTGGCAGGTACTCATGCAGTTGAGGTCCGAGGAGCGCACCAGGGACATCCCGGTGATCATGCTGACCGCCATCGGAGATGAGCAGTCCAAGGTCATCGGCCTGCGCGGCGGTGCCGACGATTACGTGCCCAAGCCCTTCAGCCCCCTGGAGCTGGCGGCCAGGGTGAAGGTGATCCTCGACCGTGTGGGCAGGGCCCGCCGCCTGAGCGCGGAGGCGGGGAGGACGCGGGAAACGGTACGCCTGGAGCAGATAGCGGTGCAGAAGGGAGATGTGATCAAGCTCGTCCCCATGGAGGACATCTACTTCATCGACACCAAGCACGAATACGCCAACCTGCACACCGCGTCCGAGGCCTATCTCACCACCTACAGCCTTTCCGAGCTGGAAAGGGTGCTCGACGGCAGGAATTTTTTCCGCACCCACCGCAGCTTCATCGTCAACCTCAAAAAGGTCGACCAGATAATCAAGCTTTCCCGCAACAGCCTCATCGTGACCCTCAAGGACGAGAAAGAGAGCCGCGTGCCGGTGTCCCGCCGCCAGGCCTCCGCCCTGCGCGAGATGCTGGGCCTGTGAGAAAATACCCTAAAGGCCGGCCGCGCAAGCTCCGACAATAAGGGCGAGGCAGCCAGGTACCCCCATGAGTTGACCGGCAATATCCCTCAATGGGTGCAAGCAAGCAGACTGGCTGCCCCACCAAGACCCCGTTCCCCCCAACGGGGTCTTCCCCTTGGGGGCGGACGCGCTCACAGGCGTATCGCTTCCTCGCTCACCTCGTCCCCCCTGACGGTCACGCGCAGGAAGTGGTGAAAGCCGCCCGCCTGCTCCGAGAGATGCGGGGCCGCGCCGGCACCCCCGGTGACCACCACGCGGGGAGGGCCGGAGCTGTAGAGCATGTAGGCGTGGATATGGCCGCAGTAAAGCACGGAGGCGCCGGCGCTTTCCAGGATGCGCAGCATCTCCCGGGCGCTCTCCGTCTCCCTTGGCTGGAAACCGCCGTGGCCCACGTCCAGCGGCGCGCCGGGGGGCACGTGGGCGAAGCCGATGACCACCCTTTCCTCCCCCATCTCCGCCAGGTTCTGCCGCAGCCAGGCGAGCTGCTCCTGCGGGCAGCCCACGCCCTGCACGGCATCGTTCAAGAAGACGAGGCGCGTGCCCTGGAAGTCCAGGGCATAGTGGTCCGGCCCGAAGACCTGGGTGAACACGGAGGCGTCGCCCCCGGGCATGTCGTTATCTCCGGGTATGACGTGATAGGTGATCCCCGTGGCGTCGAGGAAGTCCTTCATCCCCTGCATCTCGGCCAAGCCCTTGCCGGTGCTCACGTCCCCCACGACGACCAGGAACTCGCCCTCCCGGGCCTGGGCCACGACCTCTTCCAGGAGGTCGGTGCGGCCGTGGGGATCCCCGCAGACCAGAAAGGAGTAATCGTTGGCGGCGGCCCCTGCGCCCCCGCCTCCCGCCTCTCCCCCGCCGGGAAGCGACCCGCCGCACGAGCACAGAAGCAGCGCGGCCCCAGCCAGGGCCGCCAGCAGGAAGGGCAGCGAACCCGTGCGCTTGTTCATGCTCTCCTCCTCTCTCCGCTCGGGCGGTGCCGCACCGGGGCGGAGCCACCCTGTGCCCCTTCTTAAAAGGATACGTCTCCGCGGCGCGGCCATCAATGCCGGACGCGGGGCGGAGCCTCGCCGTTTCCCCTCCCGGTCACGCGGCGTTGTGGAAGCGCGCATACCCTTCTGGTAGAATAGCCCTGCACCTATGGGGCCGTAGCTCAGCGGGAGAGCGCTGCCTTCGCAAGGCAGAAGTCGTGGGTTCAAATCCCATCGGCTCCACCAGGACACCCCAGGCCCTCGCGCGAGGGCTTTTTATCTTGCCGCATGCGGGCGCCCCTCGCCGCCGCCTCCCCGGCCGGGAGCATGTGCGCGCCATGCGGCCCCGTGCGCCGGGGAGGACAGCGCGGCCGGGGGCCGGGCGTTTATTTTTCCCGCGCGAGCCATTATGATAGAGCAAAGGGGGAGCTGGAGGGTAAAGGGAGCTCGAGCGCATGGTGGATTTCATCGCAGAGCTGAACGACTACTATGTCAGGAACCGCGGCAAGCGGATCAAGCAAGAGTTCCGTGACGTCCTGGCCAGGGAAAGGGAGAACCTCTCCGCATCCCAGAGGCAGATATTCGAGGTCCACATCGAGCCCAGCCTGGAGCAGCTGCAGGATGCCCTCTACGAAGCCTTCAAGGAGGCAGACAGGCCCCTGGAAGCGTGGCGTACGGCCGTCCTGGAGAACCCGCCCAGCATCATCAATCAGGCGGCGAGAAAAGCGGTCATCCGGGCTATCCGCGACATGGACAGCGGCGGGATATAGGAGTGAAGCACCCCGGCGGCGGCACCGCCCCCTCCCCGGCGCTTCAAGAAGCACGGAGCGCGGGCCGATAATCGATCCGTATCGCCATACGGCAGCTCAAATACTGACGGAAACGGGGTGGTGGCCATGAAACGAAACTTCCTTCTCGCCCTGGTGCTTCTAGCCCTGGTCGTGTTCGCCGCCGGTTGCGGCGGCGGGGTGGGTGGGAGCGCCGCCGCGAACCAGGGGTCGGAAAGGGGGGGCCCGGTGGGCCAGGCCGACAGCGCCGCCTGCGCAGCGAACCGCAGCCTCATCTCCTCCGCCGCGCAGCAGTATCAGGCCGTGGAGGGGATCTATCCCGCCTCCATTCAGGCGCTGGTCCCCGGCTACCTGCAGAGCGTGCCCGCCTGCCCGTCGCACGGGAGCTATGCCCTGCAGGACAAGAGCGTGAGCTGCTCGGTGCACGGCGATTAGCCGCGGGCATCCCGCCTGCACACCCGCCTCCTTCCCCGCCGCCGCGGCATCGGCCCCGCTGGGGAGCGGGCGCCGACCGCCGTGCCGAGGAAGCGCCGTCAACGGGCAAAGCGAAGGGCGCTGCCGGGGGCGGGTGAGCCCTGCCCGCAGCGCCCTGCCGGGGCCCTGTGCACCCCTAGACCTTCTCGAACATATCTTTTTCCGCGCCGCACTGGGGGCACACCCAGTCGTCCGGCAGGTCCTCAAAGGAGGTGCCCGGCTCTATGCCCCCGTCGGGGTCTCCTTTCTCCGGGTCGTAGATGTAGCCGCAAACGGTGCATTCGTACTTGTCCATATGTTCCTTCCTCCTTCTCTCGGTGCGCACGGTAACCGATCTCCGGCGTCGGTTTTGTATAATATACCCGAATCTTCCCCATTCTACCGGGCGGCGGAAGCGGCGTCCTGATCCTTATCAGCGGCGGCGTGCATCACCGCGCGCCGCTGCTGCGGCTATAATTGATTCCTGACCGCCCCCCCACGGGACCTGGCAGGATCGAGACGGGAGGAATGAGCATGAGACCACTGCAACCGCCGCCGGAGATAGAGAAGATGGCCACCACGGGCGAGACCGGGGTGAAGACGGTGCCCGCCCAGGAGGTGGCCTACCTCGTGCACAAGGGAGCGTACGCCGGGGTGCAGGACTCGCAGCTCAAGCTGATGCGCTGGATCGGCGAGAACGGCTACGAGCTCATGGGCCCGGGCATCGCCATCTTCCACAACGACCTCATCATGGTCGGGTCCGAGGAGGACCTCGTCACGGAGCTGCAGTTCCCGGTGCGCAGAAAGTAGCCGAGGGCGCGAGCCAGCGGGGCACGCGCCGACCGTGTGCGTTCGCGCGGCCTCAGGGCAGGGGTGGGGGCTCTCATGGGGCCGCGGCCTCGCCCTTGTGCAGCCGCGCGAGGGATCTCAGCGGGAGTGCAGCCCGCTGGGAGAGCGGGGGGACTTGGGGCGCAGCCTGGTGAAACCCGAGGCCAGAATGGATTCCGCGTCGCCGCCAAAATATCCCACGTACTCCTCGATGCAGGGCCTGAGCGCGGCGATGTCCTCGGCCGTGGCCGGCGCGCAGGTCACCTCCCTGCCCAGCTGGTTTTCCTCCACCTCGCCACGTATGAATATAAGACCTCCCTGCATGCCCGCGCCCAGGTGCCTGGCCGTGAGCCTGCCCTCGTCCCCGGTGCCGAGCCCGAGGGCGACGACCAGCCCGCCGCCCATGTACTCTCCCAGGAAGTCCCTGGCTCCGCCGCCGATGACCAGGAGGGGGAAGTCGTTGTGGTGCTCCCTCATGTGGTTGGCCGCGCGGCGGCCGACGCCGCCTCTCACGAATATCTTCCCGCCGCGCATGCCCCTGCCCACGATGTCCCCGGCGTGCCCGTGCACCACGATGGTCCCGGCATTCATGGTGTTGCCCACGCCGTCCCGGGCGTCGCGCTCCACGGTGATGTGGGGTCCGTCCATGAAGGCCCCCAGGTCGTTGCCCGGCTCCCCGCGCACGGTGATGTCCACCTTCCCGCGGATGCCGGAGCCGATATAGCGCTGTCCGGAGATGTTGTCCAGGACTATCTCCTCGCTCCCTTCCGCCACCGCCCCCTTGACCATGTTGTTGAGCACCCGGTAATGGAGCCGACCGGCATCGATCTCCACCTTGCCGTTCTTGCGCTGGAATACCCCGGGCAGGCCTTCACGCCGATCCAGCTCGATCTTCATTCCTACCTCACCCTCTTTGTAGAAGCGGCACTATCATCCCAGTCTTTCTCCGCCGCATTGCATTTTCCTTTCTCTACCTTATATATGACCGCCCTGATGAGCGAACGGTTCCTTGCGCCCGGCGGTCGGCCCTGCGGCCCGGAGAAATGCCGGAGGTTCACCTTCACGCCGGCGCGCCCAAATCGTTATAATGCAGGGCAGGGAGAGGCGACGGCGGGCGAGGCGGGACCACGCGGACAGGAGGGCAAGATGGAGAGCGGATTCCTCGAGGATGTCGAGCAGCACGCGGTGGCCGTCAGCGGGGGCACGTGCGACCTGCCCATCATCTACCGCGACGTCTTCTCCATCGCGGGAGCTTTCACCGCCCCCGCGCTCAAGCTGAGAGAGCTCCTTCCCACCTCCAGGCTGGTTCCGGCGGAGCTTCTGCCCGGAAAGGGCCTGCTCCTCTTCATGGCCGCGGACTGCCGCGACACCAGCATCGGCCCCCACAGGCAATTCGCCATCATGGTGCCGGCGCGCTACCAGCCGCGTTATAACCCTCCGCTTCTCCCCCTGCTGCGCATGTCCGCCTCCCTGTCCTTCGAGGTCTTCGTGTGGCGATTCCTGCTGACCTCCGAGCTGGGGATGCGCGCGGGCTCGGAGATCTGGGGCTTGCCGGCGTCCCTGGCCGACATCGATTTCGAGGAAAGCGCCCAGGCGGTCACCTGCAGGCTGCGCGAGAAAGGCGAGGAGGTGCTCAGCCTGGAGGTGAAGAAGAGCCCGGCGCGCATGAAGACCTATTTCGACTGCGCCTTCTTCTCGCCACAGGGGCGCGCCCTGCTGCGCACCCGCGCGGACGGCATCTCCGGCTCGCTGGGCAGGGGCTTCAGGCCCGGGGGAGCTCGCCTCACCCTGGGCGACAACGACCTTTCGCACCGCATTCGCGAGATAGCCCCGGGCAGGAGCGTGATGACCATGTACGTGCCCCGGGGCCGCATGCTCCTGCCGGAGGCGGAGGAGCGCCTGCCCCTGTAGGGCCGTCGCCTCCCCATGTCCGCAGCGGCGGGGCCCCGGCGCCCGCCCGAGCTCTCCCCCGCACCCCGAAGGCGCCGCCACGGGGCCCCCGGTACGTGCCCGCCCGGCGCCGCCACCCCCCCGCCGGCGCCCGCGGCGCGGATGGGGCAAGGATTGCGGGCCCGCGGCGTTGAATCTAAGCCCAGGAGGTGATAAAGATGCGTGGTTTCGTCGAGTTCATACGCAAGCAGGGAGTGGTGGGTCTAGCCATAGGTTTCATCGTCGGCGCGGCGACCGGGGTCGTGGTCAACGCCCTGGTCACCGACCTCGTCAACCCCATCATCGGGGCTATCGTGGGCGAGGGGAGCCTGGATACCCTGACCTTCACCGTCGGCAAGGCCGTGTTCAACTACGGGCATTTCATCGGCGTGCTCATCAACTTCGTCATCATCCTCGCCGTGGTCTACTTTCTCTTCAAGGTTCTGGGCCTGGAGAAGCTGGATCTCGAGGAAGAGGAGGACTGAGAGGGCGCCCCGCCGCCCCGCCCCCCAGGGGCCGGGGCGGCGGGGCTTTCGGCGGCCCAGGGCCGGAGATGCTCGCCGCGGCCGCTAGAGCATGTCCCTGAGCTCGCGGAGGACCTCGGCGAGGGGCGGCGCGGCGAAGAAGGCGCGGCCGGTGATGCCGTCGCAGCACCCCTGATAGAGCAGTGCGATGAGCTCCCTCATCCTCGGAGGCAGCGGCGGCGGCGGCTTGCCCACCAGGCTTTTCCACCGCAGCCTGTCCCTGGCCTTCGCCGCCTCGACCTCGCGGCTCCACTCCGTCTTGCGGTAGAAGATCCTCGCCGCCTCCTTGCCCACCGGCATGCCATCGTATTCGAAGCGGCACTCGTCCGGCGTCCCCAGGACGTCGAGGAGCATGGGCTCGCGCCCGGCGCCGAAGCCGAACTCCAGCTTGCCGTCCTGGTTGGTGAGGCCGAGGGGCTCGACGGCGGCGGAGATGAGCCGGTTGGCCGTAAGCGTCACACGCCTCAGCTCCTCCGCCTCCAGGGGGGAGAGGCCGGCTATCTCGCGCGCCTCCTCCCAGCTCAGGTACCTGTCGGTGGACTCCAGCTTTGTGGAGACGTCGACGATGGGCTCGCGCAGCCTCTCCCCCGGCTCGGGCTGCGCGGAAAGCCCCAGGTCCTCGACGCTGATCTCGCCCCTGCGCAGGCGGCCGAAAACGCTGCAGCCCTCGGGCAGGGAGTTGCGGTAGATGACCTCCAGCGGGATGAGCATGTTGCCCTCCCCCCCCCGGTAGGCGGAGTAGTCGTAGCGGCCCTCTACCATCCCGGGCTGGAGCACGCGCAGCAGCCTCACCTCCATGACGGCGGAGGGCGCCTCCAGGTCGCGAAGGCGCCGCGCCACGCCGCTCGCGTCCACTACCCCCAGGTAGTGGTTGGCGATGCCCATGGACTCCAGGCGCTCGAAGAAGCAGGCGCCGATCATGCACAGGGCCTCGCCCTTGCCCTCGATGAGGTCGGGCATCTCCCCCCAGTCGAACACGGAATAGCGGTCCGAGAAATGGAAGCGCCCCCTGCCCGGCCGGGCGCCCGAGGGCTCCTCCAGGACCTCGAGATCCTTAACGCTGCCCATGATCCTCCCCTCGTCCGGCGCGGCTCTTCCCCTAGCGGTCGCTCAGCGACTCCAGCTTGGAGTCAAGGCCACTCGCCGCGCTGGTCTCGCTGAAGGTGCCCTCCCACAGGCCCAGCGCCACGCCCAGCTCCTGATGCTCTTTGGCGTAATCCTGTATGGGTATTCCCTGTACGGTAGCGTCGATGGCCTGGCGAAAGGCCTTCGCCCCCGCGGTCGGCCCCATGGGGTGGGCGTGTATGCCACCGCCCGAGCCGATCATTATCTCCCGGCCGATGTCCGCCACGCATACCGGCACCATGTCCGGGGTGATGCCGCCCGAGGGCATGGGCATCATGGGCTTGACGTCGTGCATGGGATAATGCATGACGTCCGCGGTGTGCACGAAGCGGTCCTTGAGATAGGGCGCCTTGCCGTAAGGCGCGGGGAAGACCACGATGTCGGCCCCGGCCAGCCGCGGCAGCTTGCCCAGGACGAGGTGCGATGCGATGCCCGAGATGGGCGACTCGTAGAGGGCCCCGGCGCAGTCCATGTGGGCGAGTATGGGCACGTTGATGTCCGGGTCCTCGGCCAGAGCCTGCATGGCCGGCAGCCCCACCGCCAGGTAATTGACCATGATGGCGTTGGCGCCGGCGTCCACCACCCGCTTGGCGGTCTCGAACATCTTGGGCACGTTGTCCGAGATGTTCACCGTGTACAGGGTGTGCTCTCCCGTCTCCTCGTAAGCCCGCTTCTCCATGGCCATGTAGGCCTTCACGCGGTCCTCGCAGCGGTTGAAGGCCATGTCCGCGATGAGCTCGTCGTCCTTGATGACGTCGCATCCGCCCAGGGCCACCTCGTAGAAGAGCTTCTCCCCCACCTCGCAGGCGTAGCCCGTGCAGGGCTTGATCATGTTGTTGACCAGGGGTCGCCGCTCCTCGATGCCCAGCGCCCGATAGATGCCGTCGATGCCGAAATTGGGCCCCGCGAACCCGTCCGTGTACCGCTTGGGGAAGTGCAGGTCGAGCAGCTTGATCTTGCCCCCCATGGAGATATTGCCCACCACCGCGGTGAGCAGCATGGGTATCTGATGCTCGATGTTGCGGAAGGGGAAGGCTATCTGCACCACGTAGGTGCGCTCCTCCACCTCCCTCGGAACCTCGAACTCGAAGAAGGGCACCTCGTGGATGCCGATGACCTTGGCCACGTGCCTGGCCCGCATCTCGGGGGTCTCGCCGGGCACCGCGGTCCAGGTGCCCGTGGACTGCTCCACGGCCAGGAAGGGGGCCAGGTAGTACATGATCATGTCGCGCGGCAGGGCAGCGTAATAGGTGGCGATGATGAAATCGTCGCCTTCGATCCCCTCCGGCAGCGCTTTCGGCTGCGCCTCGTAATAGAGCATCTCTCCTCCTCCTTTGGACTTCATGCCTCGCAGGAGCCCGCCGGCTCGTTGAGCGCGCGGCATATGCCGGCGAGGCTGCCGTACAGGCAGCGGAACACCCGGTAGAGTTCCTCGTACTCCGCGCAGCAGGCCGGGTCGGGCGCGAAGGTCCTGCGCACGCCGATCACCTTCTTCAACTCCCGGTAGCTCTCGTATTCCCTCAAGGCCACCGCCACCGCCATGGCGCAGCCCATGGCCCCCGCCTCCTGGGGGGTGCGGACCGCCTCCACCTCGCGCTGGGTGACGTCGGCAATTATCTGCATCCACACGTCGGAGCGGGCCCCGCCGCCGATGGCGCGCAGGGTGCGGCAGGCGAACCCCGCCCTGCCCACCATGTCCACCAGCCAGCGGAAGTTGTAGGCCACCCCCTCGTAAACGGCGCGCAGCAGGTGCTCCCGCGTGTGCTCGAGGGAGAGGTTGACGAAGGCGGCACGCAGGGTGGTATCGCTGACCGGGGCGCGCTCCCCGAACATCCAGGGGGTGAAAAGCAGGCGCCCCGCCCCCGTCTCCACCCCCTCCACCACCTCGTCCAGGACGGGGAAGATGGCCATCTCCTCCCCCGCCTGCCGAGCCTTCTCCATCTCCTCCGCCGTGGCCAGGTTCTCCGCGAACCACTTCAGGCAGGCGCCCGCCGTCTCCGTCTCCCCGATCATGATGAACATCTCGGGATCGGCGGAGGGCACGGAGACGATGCCGTTCTTTCCCAGGTTCTTCACCTTCGCGGTCGAGATGACCAGCCAGCCCGAGGTGCCGAGATAGATGTGAGCGTCCCCGTCATCCAGGGCGCCGGAGCCGGTGGCCGCGGCGGGGACGTCCCCCATGCCGCCGATGACCGGCGTGCCCGGCTCGAGGCCCATATCCGCCGCGGCCTCCCGGGTCAAGAGGCCCACCACCTCGACGGAGCTCTTCACCTCGGGCATCTTCTCCAGGGATACGCCCAGAAGCCTGGCGAAGAGCGGGTCCCACTCGCGCGTCTTGTTCTTGAGAAAGCCCGTGACCCCCGCGCCGGTGTGGTCGATGATCATGTTGCCGGTGGCGCGGAAGACGAGGTAGCCGTTGACGTCGAGTATCTTGTGGGTTTCCTCCCAGATTTGCGGCTCCCTCTCCTTGATCCACAGCATCTTGCAGATGACGTCCTTGCCCGAGGGCACCGCCCCGGCCAGGGCCATGATCACCCGGGGGCCCCCGAAGCGGCGCGCCAGCCGCGTCGCCTGCTCTTCGGCGCGGCTGTCCAGCCAGATGATGGCCGGCCGCAGCGGATTCCCGGAGACGTCCACGGGGAGCACGCCCAGCATCTGGGTGGCAAACCCGGTGCCGACAATGCGGCGCGGGCTTACCCCGCTCTGCTTGAGCACGCGCCGCGTGCTCGCGGCCACCGCTCCCCACCAGTCCCGGGGGTCCTGCTCCGCCCACCGCGGCTGCGGATAAAAGGTGGGGTAGGGCTCGAAGCTCGCGGCGACGATGTCCCCGGCCAGGTCGGTGAGCACGGCCTTGCTCCCGCCCGTCCCCACGTCATGACTGACGATGTATCTATCGCCCATGGCTTACACCGCTCCTCCCTCTCGGGCGCGCTCTCTGCCGGCAGCGCACCCGCGCGGCCTCCCGCCCCCCCTCCCCGGCGAGGACAAGCCCTCAGAGCTTGAGGTCGATGACGTTGACCTTCCCGTCGGCGTCGATCTGCTCGATATAGATGGGAGCCCCCTCACCCTTGCCGGACGACTTGATGAGCTCCCCCGCCAGGCGAATCATCTCCATGGGGTCCACCGCCGCCTCGGGAGGGAAGGCGCCCTTGAGGGCGATATTGCCCCGGCCCATCATGATGGCGCCCATGGCCGCGGGAATGCCCGTGCCCTCGCCCATGCCCATGCCGCTGGAGGACATCTGAAAGACGAAGGTGGAGGGCTCCCCGCCCTTCTCCCCCTTGACCACGATCTTGAGGCAGCCGCATGCGTAATCGATCCCCGCCTCCTTGAGCATGGCCTCGCGGCGGGAGAGGACGAAGGCCACCGCGAACTCGCGCGGTATGACCTTCCGCCCCTGCACCTCCAGCGACTCGTCCGAGGTCAGCCCCAGCCTCACCATGTCCTTGATGAGGTCGGCGTACTCCACCGGGATGACCAGCCCGAGGTTAGTCACGCGCTGCACGCCCTCGATGTACTTGGGCAGGGTGATGGTCTCGGGGTGGGGATAGGCGTAAACGGGATAGGTGCCGACGTCGCGGAATTCCGTCTCCTCCTCCAGGGCCCGGCCGCTCTCCTCGAAGAGCCTCACCGTCTTGAACTCCCCGTCCAGGAACATGGGGATGTCGATCTCCATGGAATGGAAGCGGTGCTTGACCACCGCCGGGCCCTCCACCTCCTCGCCGCCGTGGGCGTGATAGATGTCCACCGCATCCACCTTGTCCAGCAGGGTCTCCGCGGTGAACTTCACCAGCGCGTTGGCCATGCCCGGGGAGCTGCCCATACCGATGAGGGCGGAGATGCCGGCGTCGGCGGCCTTGCCGTCCATGGCCAGCATGATCTCGGTGGCGTCCATGTCGTCGCATACGTCCACGTAGTCGACTCCCGCCTCGATGGCCGCCCCCAGGATGACGGGTCCGTACCTGTAGAAGGGGCCCACGCAGTTGAGGACGACGTCGCCCGAGGCGATGGCGTCCTTGAGGTTCTGGGGGTCTTCGGCGTTGAGTGCGTACGTCTTCACCCTCTCCTCGCCCAGCTCGGCCGCGAGCCTGCGCGCCTCCTCGATGTTCTTGTCCGCCACCACATAGGCGTCGAAATAATCCGTCGCGGCAAGGTAACGCATGGCCGTGCTACCCACCGCGCCGCAGCCGCCTAGAACCACCAGTCTGGACATTTTTCTACCTCCGCTTTTCCTGCTTCTTCCGCCAACCGGGGTCCATGCCGCTCCCGGGGTCTCCCGCGCCCCTGATGCAAGACTCCAGGAAGCTCATGACCATCGACAAGGCCTTGCGCATATCGAAGGACTGCGGGTCCTCAAGCCACTGGATCTCGATCCCCTCCAGCAGGCCCAGCAGTATGCAGGCCAGGTAGTAGGCGTCGACTTCGGGGAAGATGCCTTCCCGCATACCTTGGGCTATTATACCCTCCAGCAAACCCTTGATCTCCGCGCTGTTGCCGCGCAGCCTTTGCAGGTGAGCGGGGGAGAAGGCTCCCGACTCCTCGGCGCGCATCTTCCAGGAGAGCTTGGTGTAGTCGCGGTTGCGGTAATGCAGCTCGACGACCTCGTTGCCCAGCCAGAGCAATCTCTCCAGGGTGTCGGCATCCATCTCCGAGGCCTCCCGGAGCAGGACCATGAATTCGTCGTGCGACTCCTTGACCAGGGCGAAATAGAGGTCCTGCTTGGATTTCCAGTACCAGTAGAGGGTGCCCTTGCCGAAGCCGGCCTCCATGGCGATCTCCGACATGGTGCTGCGGTGATAGCCCTTGCTGGAGAAGACCTTGAGGGCGGCACGCTTGAAAGCCGCTTCCCGCTCGTCCTTGACCGGGTTTTTCCTTATGCCCAGCGACTTGGTCATGCCGTACCTCTGCTGTTAGACAGACCGGTTGGTCTTAGTATATTGCCGCCCCCTCTCCCCCCGTCAAGCGGGTCAGCCCCCGCCCTGGAACCGTTCGCATGCGCGGAGCGCTCCCCGCATCCGGCCACGCCGGAGCGGCGGCGAACAGGGGCGCGCCTGCCTCGACCGTGCCCCCACACGGGCATGCAGCGCGGGCGCTTCCTCCCGCGCATATCCTCCGCGCGGGCGGGGGGAGCACCCGCCGCCTCCGCCCATAGGCGCCAGCCCGGGCAGCGCCGGGCCATGCTCCGCCATTGCGGGCGGGGGATACGGTTCCCCGCAAGCCCTCCTTGCTGCACGCGACCGCGCCGCCACGCGGGCCGGGAATAATGCGCATATCCTCACCGCGGCATTCTCTGTTAGAATCGCCGCCAGGGAAAGGATGGTGGGCCGCCCTGCACGGCCGTGCGGGTGCGGCGAACGGACAAGGGGGGCAGCCATGCTCGCTCACGCCGATAACGGCTCGTTCATTCGCGGTTTTTCCGCCGAGGCCTGCACGCAGTGCGGGAAATGCCTCGCGGGATGCGCATACCTGGACTTCACGCCCAAGGAGGCCGCGGGTCTCATGCGGGAGGTCCTCGCGGGCCCGCGCTGGCACGCGGAGTTCTCCGCCTGCATACGCTGCGGGAAATGCGACCACCGCTGCCCGCAGGACGCGCATCCCGGCGCCATGCAGCGCGAATGCCTGGAGGAGCGCAGGCGCCCGCAGAAGCGACTCCCCGCGCTGGTCGAGTACATGACCAACGGCATGGGGTGTGAGGGCTGGCGACCTAATTTCTTCCGGGACATATACAACGGCATGGGCAGGGAGGACAAAGAGATACTGCGGGATCTCGCCGTGCCCAAGCGAGGCAGGGACGTCATGTGGGTCGGCTGCGGCGACAGGATGGCCCCGCGCACCCTGGCGGATTCCACCACCCTCGGCGCCGTTCCCAAGTTCGGAGGCCCGGACGACTGCTGCGGGGTGTGGGCCATACAGGGGGGCAAATGGGAGGAGGGTTACAGGATAGCCGCAAGGTTCCTCGCCCGCCTCAAGGAATGTCGCTTCGAGCGCCTGATAGCGGTATGCGGGCACTGCCAGAAAGTGCTGACCAGGATCATGCCCGAACAGCTGGGCCTCGAGGTGCCCTTCCCCGTCATCAGCATCTACGAATATCTCCTGGAGAGGATCGAGGAGGGGTCGGCGCGTATCGTGTCGCCCCTGAGCGGCGAGGCGGTCATCTCGGATTCCTGCTTCGGCTACGAGTGCGGGGAGGACTTCATGGATGCCACCCGCAAGCTGTCCTCCATGCTGGGGATGCGGGTCTCGGAGGCGCCGCACAACCGCGAGAACGCCCTCTGTTGCGGATACGGGGGGCTCTTCAGCCGCGGCATGCTCGTCGACGCGGGGAGGGTCCTGGCCGTCAAGCGCAGGGATCTCAAGGAGGCGGGGGCGAAGAACGTCATCAGTTACTGTCCCGGATGCCATCTCGTGAACCATTATTTCCAGCCCGGCTTCAGGTCGCGGTATCTCCTCGAGGATGCCCTGCGGGCCCTGGAGGGGAGGGTGGGAGACCCGCTCTCCGGCCTTCACCGCCACGTCCTCAAGCCCCACATGTCATGGCATATGCTCCGCCTGTCCGGAAGTGCATTGCTCTGACGCGGGACAGGGCGAGACCGTATCTAACGCGGAGGATGCCCGGCGCTGACGATGAGCGGGGCTCGAGCGGGCCGCCTCCTCCGCACATCCCCGCCGCTCAAGCTGCCCGGCGGAATGGTGAGACCCCCTCTCGCAGCGGATTCCCCGCGCTGGTGGGGACCGCGGGGTGCAAGGGGGGCTCGCCCCCGCGGCGTTGACCCGCCCCCCTAACCCAGGCTCGCCGTCCCGGCCTGGATGAGGCGGGACAGCTCCACGGCGCGGGCAACGGTGGCGGCGGCGCTGAGCACCCCCAGCTCGTCCCGGAGCACCAGCTTGCGATCGTCCCCTTCGCGGCGCCCCGTTCCCTGCAGGGACGAGAAGGCGGACCCGCCCTGCAGCCCCATATCCGGCGAGGCGATGACCATGTTCACCGCGAAGAAGAACTGGTTCATGGTGATGAGGGACATCTCCAGGCCGGCCATGCGGAACCAGGCCACGGCGATGGAGCCCCCTACCTTGTTGCGCAGCATGCCGGCGCTGAGATTGCCGTGCACGTAGGGACGCAGGCGGTCGATAAAGGCGGCCAGGTGGCCGGAGAGGCGCCCGAAATAGACGGGGCTGTCTAAGATGATGACGTCCGCGGCCTCCACGCGCGGATAGAGGGCGGTCATGCCGTCGTCCACGGAACACCTGCGGCCGCCCTCCTGCTTGCGCAGGCACCAGTTGCAGTGGATGCAGTCCCCCACCCCCGCCCCCGCGAGGGAGACGATCTCGCTGCTCACCCCGGGCTGCCCGTCCTGGCTCGCCAGCGCGGCCTGCAGGAGCGCCCGCGCATTGCCGTCCTTCACCGGGCTGCCGCATATGCCCAGGATCTTTACCTCCGGGGTCACGTGATCTCCCCTATGAAGGGCAGCACGCGCAGCCTGACGAAGGCGGTGGTTCCCTCGTCCGGCCGTCCCTTGATGGAGAAGTCTCCGCCCATGGCCCCGACATATCTGCGGCAGAGGTAGAGCCCGTGTGCCCCGAGCCTTCCGGCGCTGCCGGCATCGGCACCCTCGAGGGGGGCGCGCATGACCTCCTCCACTATCTCCACCGGGATGCCGGGGCCCTGGTCCTCCACGTGCAGGAGCACCTCGTCGCCCCATCTCTCGGCGCCCAGGATCACCGGGGCATCGGGCGGGGAGAAATGACGGGCGTTGTCCACCAGCTGCAGCAGCGTCTCCCTGAGCAGGCGCTTGTCGGCATGCAGTTTGGGGAGGTCCTCCTCTATCTCGAGGAATATCTCCCCTTCCCCTTTCTCCTTGCCATAATATTCCTTGATGTCCCGGAGCAGGGCCGCGAGGTCGATGCCTTGGGGCGAAGGCATGGAACGCTCCAGGGGCGATTCGCCGAACAGAGCCAGGTTGTCCGGGGGCGACTCCTCCCCCTTGGCCTCCCTGGCACTCTCGAAGTAATCGTGTTCACGCCCTCTCTCCTTCTCCGCCTCCTTGGCCGCGGCGGGCGCCCCCCCGTCGTCCCCACCGCGTGCTCCCGGCGCTGCCGGCTCCCCGCCCGCCGCGTCCCCGGGCTCCCAGCGCGTCGCGCCCGCGGGCGCGTCGGCCGCCCCCGACCGGGCCGTCCGCCCGCCCCCCGCCGCCTCCTCCGCAAGGGCTTCCGCGGCCCTGCCCTCCAAGACCCCCAAGGCCGCCGCGACCGCCTCGCCCAGGGCGGAGAAGGCCACGTCGTCGAGCGCGTCCACCTTCGCCGGGTCGCAATCGGCAAGGACCAGGGCTCCCTCCGCCTCGCCATCGCGGCGCAGGGGGATAGCGGTTATGCTGCGCATCCTCCTCTCCCTGAGCAGGGGGAGCAGGGCGTCCGCCTTCTCGAGGAAAGAATGCACCTCGTCCCAGCCCCTCCTGGGGATGCCGCCGTGGACCTCCACCCCGAGGCGTACCAGCCCCGCGCAAAGCCGGGCGTGTCCGGGCCGCAACTTGAGGCTGGACAGCACCTCGGTCTCCCCGGCCTCCAGGCCCACCTGCATGCGCAGTGTGGCCATGCTCCTCTTCACGCTGAAGGCGGCCGCCGCGGCACAGCCGAATTCGTCGCGCAATCCATCGAGACATTTTTGCAAAAAGATCCGGGGATCCGGGTTATGCAGCGCCAGCTCCAGGATACTCACTTTCCTGCGTAAGGCCTTGAGCTGCGCCTCCGCCTCCTCCGCCTGTGAGAGCTCTCGCGCCGCCTCCCGCATGACGGCCACGTATTCCCACGCCCTTCCCTCGAACATCACCCCAGGCCTTACGCCCATGAAGAGGGCGCGGGTTTCCTTCCCGCTGCCCGCCCTGACCATGGCTTCTTCGGCCTCCTCGCCCCCGACGGCCCGCTCGAGGAGGCCCGCGACCTCCTCGCGGGTTTCGGCCGGGAAGAGCTCCGGGAGCGGCGTTCCGATGGCGCGGTCGCTGCTCGTTCCCAGGACCTCCTGAGCGGAGTGGCTGAGCAGGGTCACGCGGAGATCAGGGGTGAAACAGACCAGGGCCAGCCCCACGCTCTCGAGCAGGCTCCACACCCTCTGCAGCTCATCCTCCCTTTCGCGGCGGAGGCGGACCTCCGCGGTGTGGTCCCTGCCTATGCCCAGCAGCCGCTTTGCCTTTCCGCGCCCCGTCTTGAGGGCGGTGATGGTCGCGGCCACGAAGCAAACGCCGCCGTCGCCACGGGTGAACTCCAGCTCTCCCCGCCAGGGCGCGGCGACAGCCGCCTCCACCAGCCTGTCCAGGGCTTGCTTGGCCTCTTCGCGCCGCATGAAGAAGGAGAGCGGCCGCCCGACCAGCTCCTCTTCCGCGTGCGCGAGGAGGGCGCACATGGCGGGGTTGACGTAGGTGAAGTTGGCGTCGAAGTCGAGCATGAAAGCCGGCTCGACCATGATGGCCAAAAGCTGCGGCAGCCCGAGATCCTCTTCGGGGGCGGGGGGGGCGGCGGCTTCCCCCCCGGGCACGCGGCGTTCCGGCGCCGGGCGCGGCCCCGCGCTGCGGATGGTCACCAGCGTGCCGGTCGCGCCCAGTGCCTCCAGGGGATAGGGCGACACGTCGACGTTGAGGCGCATGAGGCGCTTGCCCACCTTGTAGGCCATGGCGTAGTCCTCGACGCCACGGCCACGCTTGGTCTTGCTCAGCAGCTCCTTGAGCGCGGAGTAAAGGGAAGGGTTCGCCACATGCAGGGGGGCCTTGCGCACTTCCTCCAGGGGCTTCTCCAGGAAGACCTCGGCATCCCGGTTCCCCTCGAGGATGCGGTCCTCGCCGTCGAGGAGAAGGGAAGCGTTCATCGCGGCGGACGCGTCTCTCCCGTTCACCCGTCTTCACCTCCCCCACATGCCTCGGCGCACTCGCGCCCCCGCTGAGGCGGCGCCCCTCGCCATGCCATGCGGGCTCTCTGAAGCCGTGGCCCTGGGCCACAGGCCTGTCGCCACGCGGCGCATGATACCAACATATGAGTATTCGAGGAGGCGGCACCTGCACCCTTCCCGGGGCTCGACTTCTCTCCCCCAAATTCCCACACCTGAGATGAAACCAGGTATCGCCACCCGGATGGGGTCAGGTCTTGTTCTTTGCCTGCTCCGTTATCTTCCCAGTTCGCACCTGGGGTTTTACCTCGGGTTCGCAAGACGTGGCCCCACGCTTTCTTCACGGTGCCTGCTTCATGCTCTCTTCCCCGCGGCTGATCCTGGAGAAAAGGGCTCTCTCATGCTTCAAGTCAGCGCCTTGCAGGAAGCGGTTCGCAGGCGTTCTTCCGGCGTCCCTCTGGAGCGCGGGTGGCACATGTTCTTCCCCTCTCTCCTTCGGTGTGCGTGTGGTAAATGTTCTTCCGGGCGTGTCATCGTAGGGACCGGTTCGCATATGGAAGGTGAGGCCCGGTACCGGTACG
>CAZEAU010000029.1:0-14269 GCA_964510515.1 uncultured Actinomycetota bacterium
CATTAACAGCTCTATTCAACGGCGGGGGTTGTCTTGAGCAGATCTCAGAGGTGGCGCAGGACCCTAAAAGCCACCGATAACCCGGCGACTATTACCATACAAGGGACATAATCGATGGCACTCCTGGGGTCAACCCCCGAAAGGGACACTGGCGATACATCCCTTCACTAGGGGTCAGGCCCACTCTTCGGGCCTGACCCCCGCCAGCTCGCCTTGTCCCTTCCGGGGTCAACCCCCGAAAGTGGCACTCCTGGGGTCAGCCCTCGAAAGGGACATAATCGATGGCAAGAGCGGGAGTTCGGCGTTTCCCGCAGCTGCGTGTAATGGCACTCCCCGGGGTTGACCCCAGAAGGGACATAATCGATGGCAAGAGCGGGAGTTCGGCGTTTCCCGCAGCTGCGTGTAATGGCACGGTCCGGGGTTGACCCCAGAAGGGACGTTTCACGAAGCTGCGTGTAATGGCACTCCCCAGGGTTGACCCCAGAAGGGACGGCGCTCCCACGCGGCCGGCAGCTAGAGGCGCGTGGTCGAAATAGCTGACGAGAGCCGCTATCCCGTCGCGTCAAGAGAACACATATTCGAAAGGCGCTGGAAGCTCACATCCGATGGGAACATCATAGTAGCACCATAGTGACTTGGCGGGGATATTTGGCCAACAGCGTTTGAATCTCCCTTCGGGGGAGCCGCCTGGGTTATATGCTGTCCCCATCAAATGCTCGCCCGGAAAGCCCATCGGGGATGAACCTCAGGCATGTCGGCAGATTGCAACGCCGAAGCTGCGCCTCACCCCGCGCCTCATCACGGGCCTCAATCTCCGGCTTCACCCCGCGCCTCATCATACGCATCATCACGGGCCTCAACCTCCGGCCCCCAGCTCTCGCCTCACCCCGCGCCTCATCACGGGCCTCAATCTCCGGCCCCACTATGCGCATCATCACGGGCCTCAACCTCCGGCCCCCAGCTCTCGCCTCACCCCGCGCCTCATCACGGGCCTCAATCTCCGGCCCCACCATGCGCATCATCACGGGCCTCAACCTCCGTCTTCCACCCCCCCGTGCCCCACCTCGCGCCTCATCACGGACCTCAACCTTCCGGCTCCCACCCCGCGCATCATCACGGGCCTCATCACCCGCCTCAACCTCCGGCCTCACCCCGCGCCTCACCCCGCGCCTCACCACGCCCCACCATGCGCCTCATCACGGACCTCATCACCCGCCTCAACCTCCGGCCCCCACCCCGCGTCTCATCACGCCCCACCATTCGTATCATCACCTGCCTCAACCTCCGGCCCCCACCCCGCGCCTCATCACGGACGCTGTATATATAGCGTTAAGGCCCGACCCCATCCTGGGCGCTAACCGGAGGCGGCCGATATCTCCCGCGCGCGGCGCTTGCGCTCGCCGCTGAAGCTGTAGGAGATCCCGCCCAGGAACTCGAAGGGGCGGAACTGATTCATCTGCCAGGGCACCTTATGCGACCATCGCCCGCGCATAGAAGGAATCGCGGCGGCCTTGCGGCTGGGGTCCAGAATGACATCCTCGACGATGACTCCCTCATCCTTCTGCAACTGCGCCTTCACGCTGCCGTCCGAATCGGCGATGGTGGTGAAGCCGGTGAAGCTCGATTCCTGGGCAAGGAAGGGCAGCAGGGGGAGGGGGGAGCTCCACGCCCCGCATTTATTGCTCGAGACCGCCGGGATGCCCAGCATGCCCGCGTAAAAAGCCGCCAGCTCCTGCAGGTCGCGGTCGTATTTCTCCACCGCCTTGGCGGGGTAGAGGGGGTTGGGCATGGGGGAGGGGGCGGAGTGCACCATGAGCATGAGGTCCACGCCTTGCTCGTGCATGAGCCGCGGGATGTAGGCGAGGTGGTTCTCGTAGCAGATGCCCACCCCGATCTTGGCCAGCCCGGTCTTAATCACGTGCGGGTTGACCTTCCCCTTTATGAAGAAGGCTTCCGCGAAGGCCGGCGTCTGCTTGTGCACGCGGCCGGCTTCGGAGCCATCGGGAGTGGTGATGACGAAGGAGTTGACGAAGTCCTCGCCCTCGGCCTCCAGGAAACTGGTGCCCAGCCAGATGCCCAGCCTGCCGGAGGTCTCCTTCATCCAATTCAGGGTGGGCCCGCCCGGCCCCTCGGCGGTGTTCCACAGGTCTTTGGTGTAGACATACCCATTGGGCATGAACTCAGGGAGGACGACCAGCTTCGCCCCCCGGCCCACCGCCTCCTCGACGAAGACCGTGGCCCGCTTCAGGTTGCCCTCCACGTCCGCATTCTCCGAGACCATCTGCACCGCCCCCACCCGCAAGGTTCTGGCCTCCTCCGACATCACCGCACCGTCCTTTCCTCCATCGCTGACGCCTTGATGATTGGCGTCAACTAGATCTTCCTGGAATTCTAATTGTCGCTGATCACCTTGACCTCTCGCGCGGCACGCGCAGCATGATAGATATAACCCGTGGAGCTGCCCAGCCGACTATCCCGATGATAAGTATAACCCGCAGGCAGAACGGGGTCAGCCCCACAAGCGTCCCTTCCGGGGTCAACCCTCCTATGTGCCATAACTTAACCGCTCCAACTTCCCTTCCGGTCCCTTCCGTCCTTTCTGGGGTCAACCCTCCAAAATGCCATAACCAGCCTCCAGGAAAGCCGGGGCGATTCAAGCCAAGGAAGGATGATGCCTCTGGGTGAAGAGCGGGAATCCGACTGGGTGTTGCCTCGGGATTATGCTTAGCGAGACCCCCATGTCGCTTTGTCCCTTCCGGGGGTTGACCCCAGAAGTGCCACCAAGGGGTCAGGCCCTCTCTTCGGGCCTGACCCCCGCCAGCCCACCAACGTCCCTTCTGTCCCTTCCGTCCCTTGCGAGGGTTGACCCCAGAAGTGCCAAGGCTGGAGTTCTTGATTGACGAATGATGGCGGGCCCTTATACTAGAGAACAAGCGGGCTGGTTCGGCAACATCACCTTAGCCTTCATTGCACCAGTATTCCTCGTCACGCCTTGCTGAGCAGGTATCGCTCAAACCGAAGGATCGGCTATTCGGCGATTGTCAGGGAGCAGCCAGGGAAATGGTTGTGACATCACCGGAGGCATGGCGGCATCACGGCAAGAGGCCGGGCAGCATCGACAGCAGGTTTGCAGGCTGAACAAGAGGCCGGGCAGCATCGGAGACAGTAAAAAAGCCCGGGCGACAAGTTCGGCGCCACCGGCGGTGATTAGGGAGCCGGGCAGCATAGACAACAGTAAAAAAGCCCGGGCGACAAGTTCGGCAGCGTCGGCGAAGGGGAGCAATCAAGAAAGGGGTTTGGAATGACCGGAAGCGACAAGGAAACGCAGGCGGGCGACATCTACGCCCAGAAGCCGTGGCTCAAGCACTACGACCCGCACGTGAGCGAGTTCCTCGAGTACGAGAACAAGACCTTAGCGGAGAAGTTCGTGGAGGTGGTGGGGAAGGTGGGGGAGAACATCGCCCTCATCTACATGGACAATATCATCACCTTCAACGAGTTGGACCGCCTCACCAATCAGATGGCGGCGTATCTGCTGGAGCTCGGGCTCAAGCCGGACGACGTGGTAGGGTTGCATGCGCTGAACATCCCCGCCCATTACATCACCATGGTCGCGGCGCAGAAGGCGGGATGCGTCTCCACCGGCATCAGCCCCCTGCTCAGCCCCCACGAGCTGGAGCATCAGCTCGTCGACTCGGGCGCCAAGGTCGTCCTGACCATGGACCTCCTCTTCCCGCTGGTCGCCGGGGTGGCGGACAAGTGCCCCTTCACCACGGTCATCGTGGCGGGGACCACCGACTTCATGCCCGGGGACTTCCCCCCCGTGCAGGTGCAGGAGATACCGGGCAAGAAGGTCATCTCCTTCTCGGACGCCCTGGAGGGCATGCCCGAGGACCCCGTCTTCGTGCCGCGCGACATGGACGATACCATCTTCATCATGTACACGGGAGGGACCACGGGGCCGTCCAAGGGAGCCGTGCTCAGGCAGCGCAACTTCATGGCTAACTGCATTCAGACCCTTGCCTGGGCGGACGAGCCCGGCTTCAACGGAGAGGTGGGCATTACGGCCTTCCCCATGTTCCACATGGCAGGGCTGGCCCTGGCCGCCGGCCTCCTGCAGGGAGGGATGGGGCAGATATGCGTGCCCAACCCGCGCGACCTGGACTTCTTCGTCGGCGCCCTCGAGAAATACAGGCCGACATCCATCATCAATGTCCCCACCATCTTCTATGAGTTGCTGAAGAAGCCGGAGTTCCGGGCGCTGGATTTCAGCTCCATCAGGTATTGCATCAGCGGCGCCGCGCCCTTCCCGCCCGAGAGCATACCCGACATCAATCAGGTCATGGGCGGCGAGAAGTTCATCGAGCTCTACGGCATGACCGAGACCTCGCCCATCGCCACCTGCAACCCGCGCTACGGTAAGAAGAAGATAGGCTCGGTGGGCATCCCCATTGCGGACACCGAGCTCAAGCTGGTCAACCCCGAGACGGGGGAGCCGGTGCCCCTGGGCGAGACTGGCGAGATATGCATACGCGGCCCGCAGGTGATGAGGGGCTATTTCAACAGCCCGGAGGAGACGGCCAACGCCATCCGGGACGGCTGGATGCACACCGGCGACCTCGGGCGCATGGACGAGGACGGCTATCTGTATGTGGTGGATCGCATCAAGGACATGGTCATCGTCTCCGGCTACAAGGTCTTCACCCGCGAGCTGGACGACGAGCTGGACAAGCACCCCGATGTGGAGATGGCCGCCACCGTCGGCTTCCCCGACCCCGACCGGCCGGGCTCCGAGCGCGTGATGGCGGGCATCATCCTCAAGCCGGGCGTGGAGAAGAGCGAGGAGCAGAAGGAGAAGATCCTCGCCTTCATGCGCGAGAGGGTGGCCCCCTACAAGGTGCCCAAGGTCATCAAGTTCTACGACTCGCTCCCGGTGAGCGCGGTGGGCAAGATACTCAAACGCGAGCTGAGGCTGCTCATAGACGACTGAGGCCGCCTTTTCCGGCGTCCTTTCCGGGGTCAACCCGCAAAAGGGACATCGACAGGGGTCAACCCCCCAGGGGTCGATCCCCCCAGGGTCGATCCCTCAGGGGTCAATCCCTCAAAAGGGACAAAGCCGGCCATGCAAGTGAGCTCCGGCTTCAAAGCCTTGATTCGCGATACTTGTCAGGGAGCTTTGTCCCTTCCGGGGTCAACCCCAGGAAGTGCCACCAAGGGGTCAGGCCCTCTCTTCGGGCCTGACCCCGCCAGCCCACCAACGTCCCTTCCGTCCCTTCCGGGGTCAACCCTCCTATGTGCCACAACCAGCCTTCGGGAAAGCCGGGGCGATTCAGGCCAAGTGAGGATGATGGTGCTGGGTGAAGAGCGAGAATTCCGCTGGATGTTGCCTCGGGAGTATGCTTGACGATACCCCCATGCCGCAACGTCCCTTCCGTCCCTTCCGGGGTCAACCCTCCGGTGTGCCATGTCCCTTCTGTCCCTTCCGAGGGTTGACCCCAGACACATCACCTACGGGGTCGATCCCTCAAAAGGGACAGCCTAGAACCGCTATGAATGGCATGATTCGGAGCCGACCGAGGAGTGACATCCCGATGAGCTCTTGGCTGTGATGTCCCTTTTGAGGGTTGACCCCAGAAGTGCCACTTCTGTCCCTTGCGAGGGTTGACCCCAGACACGCCGCCTGCGGCTTGAGCCCCGACGCGACAAACCACAGGGTCTATGCATGGATGGCTATGGCGAAACGAAGTATAGTCTATCTGCGATAGAGGAGCTGGATGTTGCCGGAGTTCTCTCCATTCCGCAGATAACTGAGCTGGCAGGATGGATCATGTTTATCGCAAGGAGGTAAGGGGCAAAACGTAATGCCGGGCAAGGTCTTAATCATCACCTATCACTTTCCACCGCGCCCCTCAGTGGCGGGATTGAGAATGCGTGGGCTCGCCAAGTATTTGCCGGAATATGGATGGGAGCCGGCGATTCTTACACCAGAACTTCCCGAAGCTCCTGAGCGGCAGTTTAGAGTTGTCCAAACAGCTTATCCGGGCGATGTATATGCTCGGTGGAAAACAAAGTTTGGCTTGAAAGCGGAAAAAGACTTTCTGGACCAGGTAAAGGTGCCGCGGGCCTGGCGCGAAAGTAATAGCTCAATCGTATCCAGGCTCGCAATACTCGCCAGGTCGCTTATCGCGTATCCTGATGAGCAGAGAGGATGGCGCCAATTCGCTGTCGGTGAGGGATCAGCCCTTTTAGAGAAAGAGCGATTTGATGTCATGCTCAGCAGCAGTTTTCCAGCAACATGCCATCTTATCGCTCATGAGTTGAAAAACCAGCATGGCATTCCATGGATAGCGAATTTTCAGGATCCATGGACCCAGAACCACTATTACTCATATACGCGCGCGGGGCGCTTCTTTGAGAGGCGCTTAGAGGTGAAGACCTTGAGCAATGCAGATGCGCTTGTAATAGTATCCGAGCCCTGGGCTGAAAAGCTTCGCTTGCTGCATCATGAAAAGAAAGTGTATGTGATTAAGAACGGATACGATCCAGACGAAGTTGTTTCAGCGCCGCTGACCAGCAAATTCACTATCACCTATACCGGGCGTATTTATCAAGAAAAGCAGGACCCCAACCCGCTGCTTCGGGCTATCAGCGAGGTGGTCTCCTGCGGAGAGATGAACCGTGAGCATGTAGACATTCGCTTCGTAGGTTCCCCGGAACACTTAATCGAGAAAGAGATCAAGCGTCTAGGTCTCGAAGATATAGTCAGCCTGAGCCCGCAGGTGCCGCGGCATATCGCCCTGGAGAAGCAGCGTGAGTCGCAGGTGCTGCTGCTGCTGAACTGGGATGATCCTGGTGAAGTCGGTGTTCACACCGCGAAAATATTCGAATATCTGGCGGCCAGAAGGCCGATTCTCGCTATAGGCGGCCCGAGAAGCGTTGTAAGCGAATTGTTGGAGGAGACTGGCGCGGGAATCCATGCCCAGGGACACGAACACCTGAAGCGGGTATTGATGAGTTTTTATGAGGACTATATGAATCGTGGCCATGTTGTCTATTCAGGGCGCGAGGAGTGCATCGCCAAATACAGCCATAGAGAAATGGCTAAACGGTTTGCTTCCTTAATGGATGAGCTTAGCAAAGGCGAGCCCCGCTCGCGGAGTTGATCCGCGTTCCCGCTAGCCCGCCTCCGGAGCTATAGGGGTCAACCCCCAGGCGTCAATCCCTCAAAAGGGACATTACAGGAGCGGTAACGGATGGCATGATTCGCAGTCGACTGAGAGGTGGCATCTCAATGAGCTCTTTGTTATGTAATGTCCCCTTTACGGGTTGACCCCAGAAGTGCCACCAAGGGGTCAGGCCCTCTCTTCGGGCCTGACCCCCGCCAGTCCACCAACGTCCCTTCTGGGGTCAACCCTCCTATGTGCCATATCGTGATGGCATTGGGAGGTGATGCCGCTTGATGATAAGCAGGAGACTCTGCAAATCGAGACTACCCACGCCGCTTTGTCCTTTGCGAGGGTTGACCCCAGACGCGCCGATGTCCCTTTTACGGGTTGACCCCAGACACGCCGCCGCGCCATGCTTCTTTCAAGGGCTTCCCCCTTATCGCCAGAGGCCGGAGGGGCTATAATCTTCAACTGGAAGATCGGGGACGCATATGCTTTGGCGGAGAGCAATAGAACATCGAAGAGAGCTGAACCAACCCGTCTAATTACAGCGTGCCGTGCAGAAATCAAACAGAGCCGTTGAGCGAAATGCTTAATATGATGAGCAGCTATTTAGATGATCCCAGGAGAGCTATGAGCCGATCGATTGAAGAAAATACCGAGGAGCCGTTGGTCAGCGTTATTATCCCAACGCGCAACAGGGCCCAATCCCTTAAAAGAGCAGTGGATTCAGTCCTTAAGCAGGATTACCATAATTTAGAGGTCATCGTGGTTGATGATGCCTCCTCTGATAACACCTTGCAGGCAATCCAATCAGAGTTTGACGATTCGAGATTGAGGTACATTCGGCATGACACCAAGAAGGGCGGTGCGGCCGCCAGAAATTCCGGGATAAGGTCCTCAAGGGGCGAATTCATTGCCTTTCTAGATGACGACGATGAGTGGGCTCCCGAGAAGATATCCCTGCAACTAAGCGTTTTCTCTGCGGGATCAAGCAGATTGGGATTAGTCCATTGCGGCCAGGTCAGGTGCAGGGACGGAAAAGTCCTATATAAGGTTATGCCCCGGCACAGGGGTGGTACCTTTTCTTTGCAATTGTTTGAAGACAGAATGACTGGCACCCCCTCGTGGCTAGTGCGGCGCTCCTGCTTTTTCGACGAAAGAGTCGGGATGTTCGACGAGAATCTGCCGGCCAGGCAGGACTATGATATGGCGCTAAGGATATCGAGGCTCTATGAAATCGATTTCGTCCCGCGCCATCTCTTGATAGTCCATGAAGATGAGGGCAATAGGATATCGGATAACACAGAGAACAGGATTGCGGGACATCTGCGCGTGCTGGAGAAGGTCAAGGAGTATTCCGCGGAGTTCAACGCGGTAGCGAGAAGAAGGATCTTATCAAGCCACTACTATTCGATTGCCAACCATCTTCTGAAATATGGACATTTCGCGAGAGGCACGGAGTATCTGAGGATGTCGCTGAGGGAATGGCCTTTCAACACAAAGACTCTCATCATCTACTGCTTTGCTGCGCTAGGGGATAGAGAGCTGAGATTCTTTGATAGAATCGTCGTTCTTCTCCGATTCCTCAAGGGCATATATAGCAGCTTTTGGCAATTATGAAATATCGGTCGATCGCATGCTGCTAAGTGAGAAGATGATGGGCGTTGGGCGCCATGCCCTGAACTCAACCGGAACGGTTTAACTCCACTTTTTTGACCATCGCGGACAGAGAACCCCAGGCAGATAGGCAATGCCACAACCCGTTCTGAGGGCGATTTAACCCGTGGTGTCCCTTGATGGTGTTGAGCGGCGAGAGCTCGACTCTTTGGCGGTGAAGAATTTGCTTATGCCCGGGAGTCCGCAGCGTTAGCCGTTCAAGGTTAACCAGAACCCCTTTGCATGTCCGGCTTTGTCCCTTTTCGGGGTCAACCCCAGGAAGTGCCACCAAGGGGTCAGGCCCTCTCTTCGGGCCTGACCCCCGCCAGCCCACCAACATCCCTTCCGTCCCTTCCGGGGTCAACCCCAGACACATCACCTACGGGGTCGATCCCTCAAAAGGGACAGCCTAGAGCCGCTATGGATGGCATGATTCGGAGCCGACCGAGGAGTGACATCCCGATGAGCTCTTGGCTGTGATGTCCCTTTTGCGGGTTGACCCCAGGCGCGCCGCGTCCCTTTTCGGGGTTGACCCCGGACACGCCGCCTGGGAGGGCTGACCCCAGGCGCGCCGGCTGGGTTAAAATAGGCGCGTGGAAAAGCAACGAAGCAAAACGACGAGGAAGCGTTAAATGGACGAAGCGGAATCCTCATATCAGTCATCTCTCCGGGTGGTCATCGGCGGCGGGATAATCATCCTCATCGGGCTCGCCGTCTCGCGGGCTACCGGCTTCCTGCGCCAATTCATGATCATCCGTATGCTGACCCCGGAGGAATACGGCCTGTTCGCCACCGCGTATGCCTGGATGAACATCATGGTCAACTTCAGCTCCCTGGGGGTCACCTATGGCGCGCGGAGATTCATCGCCTTCTACGACGCGAAACACGATTACCCCGCGGTAAAGGGCACCATTCGCTCCACCCTCAAGATAGTCACGGCCTCCGGCATCTTCCTCGCGCTGGCGTCCATCACCCTGAGCGGAGCCATCTCCCGCCTGCTCTCCAAGCCCGACTTCCAGGGCGTGTTCATCATCATGTGCCTGGCGGCCCCCATTTTCCTCCTCAACACCAACATAGTCTCCTTCTTCTACGGGTTCCGGAAAGCCCGGGCCGCCGTTGCGCTCGACGACTTCACTTTGAGCATCTCAGGGCTTCTGCTCATCCTCATAGCCCTTTTCATATGGAGGAACATATACGCCGCCTCCGCGGCTCTTGCCGCCTCCTACCTGGTGACCCTTGCCGCCGGCATCTTCCTCTACAGAAGGATCATCTCGCCGCGCCTCAAGGGCGTCGCCGCCGCGCCCATGGCCAGGGAGCTGCTCGCCTTCAGCCTGCCCCTGCTGCTCACCACCCTGAGCAGCATCATCCTCAACAACACGGACACCATGATGCTCGCCTATTTCATGCCTGCCGACAGCGTGGGCTTCTACAACTCGGCCTTCATCATCATGCAATTCGTATCCATCTTCCTCTTTGCCTTCAGCACCATCTTCATGCCGGTCATCACCGGGATGGTCGCCCGCGAGGAGAAAGAGGAGATAAAGAACCTCTACCGGGCGGTCTCCAAATGGCTTTTCATCCTCACCCTCCCCCTCGCCCTCACTTTCTTCCTCTTCCCCTCTCAGACCCTCACCCTCCTCTTCTCGGGGTCATACGCGCAGGCGGCCGCGACACTGGCCATACTGGTGGCGGCGGATTTCATCCACATACTGCTCGGGCCCAACACGCATGTGCTCGTCGCCTACGGGAACACCAAGCTGCTCATGGGCGCCTGGAGCGCGGCCGCGGTCTCCAATGTGGTCATGAACCTGCTCTTCATCCCGCGCTGGGGGATAAGCGGGGCGGCCATCGCCACCGCCGCCTCCCTGCTCATACTCAACCTCATCACCTCAGGCTTTCTCTACGCCAGATACAGGGTTCACCCCTTCGGCAGGGCGAACCTCGTGCCCATGGCCGGATGCTTCGCCATGAGCGCGCTCCTATATCTCCCTTTGAGGGCCCTGGTGCAGAGGTCCAACTGGCTGGTGCTGCTCTGCTACCCCACCTTTCTGCTCATCGGCGTCCTCCTCACTATAATCACCAGGAGCCTCACCGAGGAGGACATCCTGCTTTACAGGCTCATCTCCGGGCGGCTGAAGAGCCTGCGATAGGGAGCGGGGAAGAGCCGCTCGCTATCAACTCCGGCCGCTCGCCTTCAGCTCTCGCCCCCCTTTCCCCGACCGCCATCTTACCCATGGCCCGGCCAATCATCCCGCGCGAGTAGGTATAATTGCGGAAGCGAACAAGCGGGATGGGATGGTGATTATGTGATGCCTCTCCTCCGCCCAGGCGAAGGAATGCACGCAAGGGCCCTTAATGTTCTATCGAGGAGCCGCGATACATGAGCGTTTTGCTGGGGTTCCTGGTCTCGGATGCCGCCACGGCTGAATCCATGCAGCCGGACGAGGTCATCCGCGCCATGGCGGGCGAGGCGGTCATCGACCCGTCGGCGGGCCTTCTGGAGCGGCGGCATGGCGGTCTTCACCTATTGCAGAGATATCATGGGCAGGATAGCCGCAGGCGCCCCGCACGAAGCGCGGACGGCTCGCTGTCGCTCTTCCTCGATGGGGAGATATTCGACCATGCCGCGCCCGCCCGGGCCGCGGGCGACCACCCCGAAGGCGATTCGGACGCCTACTATGGGGAGGCGCATCACTGCCTGGAGGTCTTTCGGCGATACGGCATTCAAGGGTTTGAAAAGCTGAACGGCTCATTCGTTATAGCCATATATGACCACGGGAAGGAAGAGCTCACCATAGCCAACGACCGCTTCGCCTCAAGGCCTCTCTTCTATTCCGCGGACGATAAAAGGGTGGTCTTCGGCACGCAGCTGGGCCCCCTGCTGCGCTTCCCCGGCATGAAAAAAGAGCTCGACCAGCAATCCGTCTTCGAGTTCTTCACCTTCCAAAGGGTGCTGGAGGACAGGACCTTCCTCAAGGGCATAAGCCTGCTGCCGCCCGCAAGCGCGCTCAAGTTTAAAAAGGGAAGCTCACGCCTGACAACTTACTGGAAAATGGAGTACAGGCCCGACTATTCACATTCAAGGGAACACTATTCCTCGTGCCTGGCGGATGCCATCCACGACAGCGTGGCGGCCAGAATGCGCGGAGGCAAGCGCATGGGTCTTCTGCTCAGCGGCGGCCTCGACTCACGCATGGTGCTCGCCGCCTCCAGGGGTATCGGGAAGCTCGAGGCCATAACCGTCGCGGACCACTATAATCGCGAGGTCAAAACCGCCAGAAGAATCGCCGATGCCGCGGGATGCGAACACCATTTCATACGGCGCCCCCCCGACCAATATGTGAACCTGCTCGACGAGGCGGTAAAAATCGGTGGCGGCATGTATCCTTTTGTCCAAGCCCATTATATCGGGCTGTTCGATTCGATGAGGGAGCGGTGCGACCTCCTGTTTCATGGCTATGGCGTGGAAACCTTTTTCAGGGCGTCGAAGTTGCCGCGAAAAGGATTTGCGCTGGCCGGCATGAAGTTCCCCCTTGAATCGCTTAAAAAACTCTCGGAAGACTCAATCGTGGATGACATTCTCGGCAAAGCTTACCATTCGCTCTGGGGCTCAAACCCGACGGCTCTGTTCAACCAAGACTATTCTCAAGGTCATGAGGCGGCGATAAGGGCGGCGATTTCAAGGGTGCTGTCCGCGCTGCCCCCCGATGCCTCCGCCTACAACCGCTTCGATTGGTTCGCTGCTGGCAATCATTCACGCTTCCCTTCCGCGATATTCATTCTGTCCATCAGGCCCTATATGGAGGAAAGAAGCTTTGCCTATGACAATCGCTTGCTGGACCTGTATCTCCGGACCCCTCCCGAGTTCAGGGCGGACCCGCTCTTGTGGATGCGGGCGATGGAGAGATTGGACGGGGAGGTCGCGAGGATTCCGGATGCCAACTATGGCCTGTCCCCCTTCGCGCCCGCCCTGTTTAGGTTTTACAAAAGAAACTACGCTTCTTTTAAGAGAAGACTCATCAACCGCAATAAGGTATATACGCAGGCTTCATGGTTGAACTACTGGGCCTTGACGAGGAGCAGCGAGAAGTTCAGGGAGCTTATCATGGCGACGGTCGCTGATGCCGAATGCCTGAACCCGGACATATTCGACACCAAGGCGATAGAGGAGCTTGCCTCCCGCCATCTCCGCGGCGTAAAGGACCATACCAACGAGCTGTTCCTTCTGCTCACCTTCGGTCGCTGGCATCAGCTCTACATCTCTTGATGGGCTATCCGGTGGAGGAACGCCCAGGGGTCAATCTTCAGGGGTCAATCTTCAGGGGTCAATCCCGGGAAAGGGACATGTAAGAGCGGCTCCATGCGTGTGGTGCGCAAGATTAGAAGCAAGTGTTGCGGCCCCGGTTCCTTGGACATAACTTTGGGTTTAAGTCTCGCCGCCGATTATAGCTCATGCAGCAATCCCCTCGCAGTAAGCCTGTTGCGGTAGCGCGCAACATGCCGCTTTATCCCTTCCGTCCTTTCTGGGGTCAACCCTCCGGTGTGCCACAAGTTAACCGCCCCAACTTCCCTCCCGGTCCCCTCTGTCCCTTCCGGGGGTTGACCCCAGAAGTGCCACAACCAGCCTTCGGGAAAGCCGGGGCGGTTCAGGCCAACAGGGGATGATGCCGCTGGGTGAAGAGCGGGAATCCCGCTGGATGTTGCCTCGGGATTATGCTTGGCGAAAACCCCGCGCCGCTTTGTCCCTTCCGGGGGTTGACCCCAGAAGTGCCACAACCAGCCTTCGGGAAAGCCGGGGCGGTTCAGGCCAACAGGGGATGATGCCGCTGGGTGAAGAGCGGGAATCCCGCTGGATGTTGCCTCGGGATTATGCTTGGCGAGACCCCCTTGCCGCAACGTCCTTTCTGGGGTCAACCCCGGGCTGTGCCATTCGCACCGTTGCTTTTCTCCTCTTTGTCCCTTTCGAGGGTTGACCCCAGAAGTGCCATACCGCTTTGTCCCTTTCGAGGGTTGACCCCAGAAGTGCCACAGAGGTGCCACCCGGCGTCAGGGGGAGTAGCCCACCGAGTCGTGCCCCAGCGTCCGCTGCGAGCTGCCCACCGGGGTCCAGTACATGGCGCGCTCGCATATCACCGACCCGTCCGCGCAGCTCACCCTGGTAGATAAGTCATAGCTAGCTACCCAGTTCCCCAGGTTGAAGGAGCGCCGCGAGCCCGCGGGTATCTCCACCCCCTGCAAATCCGGCGGCTCGACCTCGCCCGCATCGGTGTTCAGCGTGAAGTCCACGTGCACCGCCTGCTCCCCCGGGTTCTGCACCAGCACCCAGGTCTCGAAGCCCCCGGCCGTCGCCCCCTCGGCCAGGTACCACACCTCCGAAGGCGCGGTCACCCCCACCGAGTCGTGCCCCAGCGTCCGCTGCGAGCTGCCCACCGGGGTCCAGTACA
>CAZEAU010000029.1:14369-29146 GCA_964510515.1 uncultured Actinomycetota bacterium
CCGCCTGCTCCCCCGGGTTCTGCACCAGCACCCAGGTCTCGAAGCCCCCGGCCGTGGCCCCCTCGGCCAGGTACCATGTCGAGCCCGTGCTCCACAGCCGGCAGCCCTCGTAGTAGTTGCTCACGCCCACCAGGAGCCGGGAGAAATACACGGCCATGGAGGCGGCATGGGAGTTGCGGTCGTCCCCGAAATTGTCCTCGCCCTCCTGGACCCAGTCTCCGTAGGGGAACCCCCCGGCGCCGGGGGTGCTCCAAACGCGGCATTTTGCGCTGCCGCCAAAGGGGACCTGTTCCGTCCCCGCGTACAGGCGCCCGTTGTGCACGGCCATGCAGGTGATGAAGTCGTTGTCGGCCCCGCCGAACCCGCCCGAGGCCGCCTTCTCCCAGGCCGAGCCGTCGAAGGCCCATACCTCGCATCCCGTGGCGAGGTTGCGGGTACCGACGTGCAGGCGGCCCCTGAAGACGGCCATGGCATAGGCGGAGGTGTTGTTGCCATCCCCGAAACCGTCCGCGTTGGCCTGGGCCCAGTCGGTGTAGGGGGGTCCCCCCACGCCCGCCGTGCTCCACACCCGGCACCCGCCGGCGCCACTGACGCAGGCGTAGAGGCGGCCCCCGTAGGAGGCCATGCTTTCGATGTCCTCACTGGTCGCATCCCCGAAGCCGCCCACGTTGACCCGCTTCCAGGCCGAGCCGTCCCAGGACCACACCTCCCCTCCCGTGTTGTAGTTGCTGGTGCCGACATAGAGCTTCCCCCCGTTTACCGCCATGCATTGGGCCACGGTGTTGCACTTGTCCCCGAAGCCGCCCGTGGCGACCTTCTCGAAGGAGGACCCGGACAGGCGCCACACCTCGCAGCCGTTCCAGTGGTTTGAGGTGCCCACATAGAGGTTCCCCGCATAGGCCGCCATGCTGCGGGCCCCCTCGTTGCGGCGGTTTCCGAACCCGCCCGACGCCACCCTGTCCCAGGTGCTCCCGTCGCCGCGCCACAGCTCGCAGCCGAGCACGCTCCTGGTGCCCGCGTACAGGTATCCGCCCAGAGCGGCCATGCAGGGCGCTTCCCAGTTGGCGTTGCTCGTGAAGCCCCACGGGGAGATGCGCTCCCAGCTCCCGTCGTAGCGCCACAGGGCGGCGGCGTTGGTGGTCGCCGCGTGCAGCTTGCCCTCGAAGGCGAACAGCTCCGAGGCCCCGTAGTTCTCCTCGCCCATCTCCATCAAGCTTAGTAAGCTCCAGTTATCGCCGTCGGAAGAGCGCCACACCTGGGCCCCGTAGCTGAAGCCGCTGGCCCCCAGGTAGAGGTATCCGTCCAGGGCCTGCAGGCCTGCGGCCCACTGCCTGTCCGCGCCGAGCTGCCCCCCGTCGTTATTGGTCCACGGCAGCGAAACCCCGTCGGTGCTGAATATCTTCACGCCGTGGTCGCCGTTAGAAACCCCGACGTACAGCCTGCCGCCGAAGACCTCCATGCAGGCGGCATCCGTCAAGTCCGGCTCCCCGAAGCCGCTTTCCCCCCACTGCTGCCAGGTGGTGCCGTCGGGCGAACACCAGACCTGGCATCCATCATTGTAGTTGCGGGTGCCGACGTAGAGGAAGTCGCCGAAGACCTGCATGGACGTGGCCACCATGTTGTGGGCTCCAAAGGCGCTTGCGCCCACCCTGCTCCAGGAGGTGCCGTTGTTGCTGCGCCAGAGCTCCAGCCCCTCGCTGTCGTTATCCGTTCCCACGTAGAGGTAGTCGCCGAAGACGGCCATGGAGTACGCCCGGAAGTTTTTGGGGTTCCCGAAGCCGCGGCCGACCGAAGCCCCGCTTCCCACCACGCAGGTCCAGGAGGTGCCGTCGTAGCTCCATACCTCGCAGCCCGCGGCCCCGGCGAAGTTCATGTTGCCGGTTCCCGCGTAGAGCTTGTCGCCGAAGACGGCCAGGCTCGCCACGTCGCTGATGTCGGGGTCCCCGAAGCCGTCCTCGTTAACCTGCGTCCAGCTGTCCTCGTCCTTGCGCAGTACCATGCCGCCCTGGGGATTGGATGTCCCCACGTAGAGGCGGTTCTTGTAGGTGGCTGTGCTTGCGACCATATACGCGGCGGGCCGGAAGTCGCCGTCCATGCCCTCGCCCGAGGACGGGGCCCAATCGGCCGCCGCGGCGGTCTTGGGCGGCAGGGTGAAGGCGAGGAGCGACCCGAGCACCAGCACGAGGACGGAGAAGACAACTGGAGACAGACGGCGCATAACGACTACCCCCTTACATAGAACCAAACCGACAAATATCCTTGCGTCCCTTCCGGGGTCAACCCTAACATGTGCCATACGTCCCCTCCGGGGTCAACCCCCGAAAGTGGCACTTCCGGGGTCAACCCTCCAAAGTGCCATAACCGTATGTCCCTTTCGGGGTCAACCCTCCAAAGTGCCATAACCGCGTGTCCTTTCCGGGGTCAACCCTCCGGTGTGCCATAATGGGGGAGTCGCTTTTCGACGCGGAGAGACGCATGTCCCTTGCGTCCCTTTCGGGGTCAACAAGCCTCATTTCGAGTACATTTCTAAATGAGTCAACGGGCCCCCGACCGTGCCATAAACGCAAAATAGAGCCGCTTTTCGGCGCGGAGAGGCAGATGTCCCTTCCGTCCCTTTCGGGGTCAACCCCCCAAAGTGCCATAATGGGGGAGTCACTTTTCGACGCGGAGAGACATATGTCTCTTATGTCCCTTCCGGGGTCAACCCTCCAAAGTGCCATAACCAGCCTCCAGGAATGCCGGGGCGGTTCAGGCCAAGGGAGGATGAGGCCGCTAGGAGATAAGCAGGAGGCTCTTTTTGTCGAGCCCACCCATACCGCTTTGTCCCTTCCGGGGTCAACCCCGGCCCGTGCTTTCGCACTGTTGCGGATGTCCCTTCCGTCCCTTCCGAGGGTTGACCCCAGAAGTGCCACAATCAGCCTCCAGGAATGCCGGGGCGGTTCAGGCAAAGGGAGGATGAGGCCGCTAGGAGATAAGCAGGAGGCTCTTTTTGTCGAGCCCACCCATACCGCTTTGTCCCTTCCGGGGTCAACCCCGGCCCGTGCTTTCGCACTGTTGCGGATGTCTCTTCTGTCCCTTCCGAGGGTTGACCCCAGAAGTGCCACCAACCGTGCCACCACGAGCCATGCACCATGAGCTATAATTCATCATGGAGTCCGTACAAACACGGATTGCATGTGAGGGCGGATAAACATGCAGCCTAAGCGCTATATCGTATGGTCGACCGATGAGGTGGACCTGAACGATCCTTTTCAAAAGAATTGGTTCATAAGACAGGTCTTGACTCATGGCAGGGCCGAGGATATCGCGGCTTTGGATTGGGAAGAAATCAGAACTCTCATGCCGGAGCTCGAGCTCCCCAGAGAGATAGCCGCGCTGTGGGAAGATTACTTCAATGCTTTCAAGTAAGGGAATTATCACAGAGCTTCAACGCGACATCCTGCATGTCTTTGCCGCCGTCCCGGATGCAAGCTCCTTCTATCTGAGCGGCGGAACGGCCTTGGCTGATTTCTTCCTCGCCCACCGCAAGTCTTTCGACCTCGACCTCTTCACCGGCGAAGAAGGCCTCACGCTGCCTTTTTCGCGTGTCCTTGAAGACGCCCTGCAGCGGAGTCTAGCGGTAAAAGCGGTCCGGCGCCTTGAGTCGTTTGTGGAGTTCGAGGTGGGAACGGGGGGGGACAGCACCAGGGTCCAACTGGCTTACGACTCGCCTTTTCGTTTCGAGGAACCGCTCGACACCGACCTCGGGGTAAAAGTAAACGATTACAAAGACCTCATCGTCGATAAACTGCTCGTGTTCTTCGGAAGGGACGAGCCAAGAGATGCCATCGACCTCTTCTTCATCCTGCAAACCGAAGATATATGGGAACTCGTACGGTATGCCGAGGTGAAAGACCCCGGATTCGACCTCTATTGGCTCGCGGTGGCCTTTGGTAAAGCGAGGGACCTGCCGGACGATATCACGCGATGGCCCGTCGAGATGATCAAAGAAGTGGATGCAAGGCAATTGAAAGAGCAGTTCTCGGGCCTTGCCGGGGAGATAATGGCCAGGATCCGGGTCAGCGGAGAAAAGGGATAGGGCCTCGCATTTCGCCGCATCTTCCTATGATGCAAGAATACCTTGCTGGATCGCCGGAGCCGCCCCCGGGGTCACTCTATGCGAAGTCATTGCGAAGCTGCTCTACAGAAGTCGTGGCGAGAAGGCGTCCGCGCCCCCCGCGCCGATGTGGCGACCTACATGCGCCCGGCGCACCACAGGTGAACATGTGGATGATGCAACCGTTATGGCACGGTCCGGGCCTGACCCCGAATGTGCCATGACCCCGAATGCGCCATGATGCAGCCGTTGTGGCACGGCCCGGGCCTGACCCCGAATGCGCCATGATGCAACCGTTGTGGCACGGCCCGGGCCTGACCCCGAATGTGTCACCGAATGCGCCCGGCGCACCATGGGTGAACATGTGGATGATGCAACCGTTGTGGCACACCCCGGGCCTGACCCCGAATGTGCCACACGTGGATGATGCAACCGTTATGGCACGGTCCGGGCCTGACCCCGAATGTGCCATGACCCCGAATGCGCCATGATGCAGCCGTTGTGGCACGGCCCGGGCCTGACCCCGTATATGCCATGACCCCGGATGTGCCATGATGCAACCGTTGTGGCACACCCCGGGCCTGACCCCGGATATGCCACGTTGTGGCACGGTCCGGGCCTGACCCCGGATATGCCATGTTCATATGTGGATGGGCGTCTGCCCCCCTTTATTCGAAGCGCGTCATGTCGATGACCGTAGCCGTTTCCGCGCCGCCCGCCTTTTCCAGGGCCACCATGAGCTCCGCCGCCCCGGTGGCCGCGTAGCCGGTAAGACCGAACCCTTCCGCCACCCCGCTCCAATCGAAGGGCTCTCCCACCACGCACACGACCACGCTTATGCCCTCCCGCCGGGCGGTGTCCAGCTCCTGGACGTGTTGGAGCAGGGACGCCGTGTCGCACAGCGCGAAGACCCTCTCCCCCGGGCGCGCCAGCTTTACCCCCAGGGCCATGGGCAGCCCGTAGCCGGTGCCCCGGAGCCCGTATGAGAGATAGCGGGTATTGTTCGTTCCGGCCGGGCAGAGCAGGGACCCCCAATAAAACGACTCCCTGCCGTCCAGCACCAGCAGGTCCCGCTTATCCATGGCCTGCCCGAGGGCGTCCACCGCGGCCCCGGGCCCCTTGCCCCTCGCATCCTCCCTCATGTTGTCCAGGGCGGTTGCGAAGGATTCGCGACAGGACCGCCTCCACTTCGCCCTCGTGCCGGGATCCCCGGCCATGCCCTTCTCCAGCACCCTGGAGATGGAAGCGGCGTCGCCCGCCAGGGCCGCGTCAACCGGCCCCAGCGCTCCCAACAGCTCCGGCTCGGGCGAGGTCTGGATCACCCCGGTGTTGGAGCGGTCGATCATCTCCACCACCTCCTCCTGCTCGCCCAGGGTGGCACCGACCATGAGCAGGAGGTCGGACTGCTTCATCGTTTCGGACAGGCTGCTGAGGGCGGGATGGCCATACACCCCGATATAGCCCGGGTCGCCGCCGGCGAGGGCCGAGAGGGCGGGCGGCGTCAGGGCTACAGGCGCGGACAGCCTCTCCGCCAATGCGCCCAGAGCGTCCCATGCTCCTTCCCTGAGCACGCTCAAACCCGCCACCACCACCGGCCTCTGCGAGTTTTCGAGCAGGCCCACCGCCGCGGCGGCCGCGTCGCGGTCGGGCAGGAAGCTGCCGGAGAAGCGGCTGCTGCCGGGCGGGGGCATGAGCCTGCGCAACCCCCGCTCGCTCAACAGGTGGTATTCGAAGAAGATATCCGCCGGGACATCGACGTGCACCGGTCCCCGTTCCCCGGAGTAGGCCTCGCGCAGTGCCCTCTGAACCAGGCGCGGGATGCGCTTCCAGTTGTAAGCGATGCAGTTGAAGCGGGTCACCCCGGCCATCATGTCTGCCTGGTAGCACCCCTGCAGAGATTCCTGCGCCGGGTACATCTTCCAGCTCTGCACCTGGGGGGATATGGAGAAGATAGGCACGTGGTCTCCCCAGGCGTAGCCGGTGCCGGCCACCGAGTAGATGGCTCCCGCTCCCACCGTGGAGATGACCACCACGGGTTTTTCGCATGCGCGCGCGTAGCCGTCGGCGATCATGGCCCCTGCGGCCTCGTTGCGCGGGTTCACCAGTTTCAGCCTCGGGTCCCTTCCGATGGCGTCGAAGAGCGGCGTTATCTGCCCCCCCAGGATGCCGACGAAGTATTCCACTCCCTCCCGGGCCAGCGCCTCCGCCACCAGGTCTCCTCCGGTATAGAATCGCATGTCCATCACCCCCTACCTCAAGTCCTTGTCCATGAGGATGTTGATGGCGTCGAAGAGCGGCGTTATCTGCCCCCCCAGGATGCCGACGAAGTATTCCACTCCCTCCCGGGCCAGCGCCTCCGCCACCAGGTCTCCTCCGGTATAGAATCGCATGCCCATCACCCCCTACCTCAAGTCCTTGTCCATGAGGATGTTGATGGCGTACTTGGCGCGGCTCAAGAGCCTGCGGTCGAGCTTGATCTTGGGTATCCCCAAGGCCATCAAGGGGTTGAAATGGATGCCTTCGAACTCCCCGACGGCGAAGCTGGCCAGGGTTTCGGGGAAGGTATCCGGGTCCACAGCCACGTCCAGGACCGCCGGCAGTCCCGAAGCCTGTGCCTCCCGGAAGGCGGGTTCAATGTCACTCGCCCTCGTCACACGCCTGCCGTAGCAGCCCAAGCCGCGCGAGATGGCGGCGTAATCGATGTCCCCCAGGATGGCGCCGACGTAGCGGGCGCCGAAGAACAGGTCCTGGCAGCCCTTGATCATGTTCCAACAGCCGTCGTTGAAGATGACCACCACGAAGGCCATGCCCAGGCGGCGGGCCGTCTCCAGCTCCTGGACATTGTAGAGGAAGGAGCCGTCTCCCTGGATAAGCACCAGGGGCCGCTCCGGGTCGGCGGCCTTGATGCCCATGGCCAGCGGTATGCCGCAGCCAAGGGTCCCCATGCCCGCGGGGAAGACGGCGCTGTGCGGGCGGTGGGGCATGCAGAACATGCCTGCCCACAGGGCGGTGTTGCCGCCGTCGATGGCGAAGAAGGTGTCGGGCTCGGCAAGCCTGCTTATCGTCCTGGCCAGGTAACCCTGGTGGATGATGGGCCAGGAATCGTTGGCTTCCTCTTCCACCCGCGAACGCCAGCGCCGCCTCACCGCTTGCAGGTGTTCCAGCCACGGCCGGTGGGCCGGGTTCGGCCCCACCTCCCCCGACGTCACCATCTCCAGCATGCGGGCGAGAACCGCCTTGGCGTCCCCCAGAATGGAGATATCCACCGGCATGTTGAGGCAGATGTTGACCGGATCGATGTCCACCTGGATAAAACGGATATCGGCGTTCCAGAAGGGCGGCTGCCCGAACCCCTCCAGGCCCCCCATGGCCGTGCCCACCGCCAGCACGCAGTCGGCCCGCTTGATGGCGCGGTGAAAGGATTCGCCGCCCACATAGCTCGGCCCTCCGATATAGAAAGGGTTGTCGCCGCGCACGGTTCCCTCCCCGGCCATGGAGGTGGAGGCGGGTATCTCCAGCGCGCGCACCAGGTCGTCCATCTCCTTCCAGGCCTTGGCGTGGACCACGCCTCCCCCCGAGAAGATGAGGGGCCGCTCGGACGACAGCAGCTGTTTCAAGGCCTTCTCGATGAGCGCGGGATCGCCTTCAATAGCCGCGGCGGGCTGCGCCCCGGTCTCGCGGGAGATCGCTTCCTCGAGTTCGTCCTCGGATAGCTCCAACTCCCCCGACAGCAACCCCAGGGGAATATCGACATGCACCGGGCCGTGACACCCGCTCATGGCTTCGCGGAAGGCCTGTCCCACCGCCCGGGGTATCTCCTTGCCGCGCAGGACCGTCGCGCTCCACTTGGTGAAAGCCGAGAAGAACTCCCTCTGGGTGCGTCCCGCCGGGCTGCCCGCCACTCGTATGTCGGGGCATGCGGAGATGATCAGGACGGGCACCTTGTCCGCCCAGGCCGTGCCCACGCCACTGAGTGCGTTCACGGCGTCGGCCGGGGTGGAGGTGAGGACCACGGCTGGGAATATCCGGTAATAGGTGTTCCCGTAGGCCATGAAGGCGCCGGCGATGTCACCCCGCGGGGATATCGCCGTCACCCCCTCCGTTTCCCGCAGGGTCTTAAAGACGGGTCCCAGCGCTCCTTCCTCCCTGCCGGTGACGAAGGAGACGCCCAACCGCTGCAGGCAGCGCGCGAGCAGATCGCATCCTGTTATCATCAATGACCCCACCCCTTTTCTTTTTACCCCGGTATTTCCCATATGCACCTCCCGGTAGCAATATTCTACCATCCACTCTGTCCCTTCCGGGGTCAACCCTCCAAAATGCCATAACCGCGTGTCCCTTCCGGGGTCAACCCCCCAAAGTGCCACAACTTAACCGCCCCAACGTCCCTTGTGTCCATTCCGGGGTCAACCCTCCAAAATGCCACAACTTAACCGCCCCAACGTCCCTTGTGTCCCTTCCGGGGTCAACCCCCCAAAGTGCCATAACTAGCCTCCAGGAAAGCCGGGGCGGTTCAGGCCAGGGGAGGATGTTGCCGCTGGGTGATAAGCAGGAGGCTCTGTTTGTCGAGCCTGCCCCTGCCGCTTTGTCCCTTCCGGGGTCAACCCCCCAAAGTGCCATAACTTAACCGCCCCAACGTCCCTTCTGTCCCTTCCGGGGTCAACCCTCCAAAGTGCCATAAAGGGGGAGTCGTTTTCGCCGCGGAGGGGCGTATGTCCCTTCCGTCCCTTCCGAGGGTTGACCCCAAAAGTGCCATAACTTAACTGCCCCAACGTTCCTCCCGGTGTCCCTTCCGGGGCAATCATTTCGAGTACATTTCTAAATGAGTCAACGGGCCTCCGAACGTGCCATATCGTGATGGGGTTGGGGGGTGATGCTGCTTGATGAAGAGCGGGAATTCTCCTTGCTCATCCGAGGGAATTCCCCTTGCTCACGATAGGGAATTCTATTTGCTGAAAACAGGGAATTTTACTTGACGAAAAACAACCCCTTGCCGCGGCGTTCCTCGGGAGGGTTGACCTCAGAAGTGTCCCTTTGGAGGGTTGACCCCAGAAGTGCCACAAAGAGGGGGGAGTCGTTTTAGGTGTGGGGAGCCGCATGTCCCTTGTGTCCCTCCGGAGGGTTGACCCCAGAAGTGCCATAACCGCGTGTCCCTCGGGAGGGTTGACCCCAGAAGTGCCACCGACCGTGTCCCCGTTAGCGTATAAAATACTTCCCGAGGGTTGTAAGGTTCCGCAAGGGTGACGAGGAGAAAACGCCGTTGACCAGGATGACCTTCGGCCGTACCTGGTGGGGAAACGCCTGGGTGGAGGCGATGGAGAGGGTCGATCGCGACACCAACCGCCTCCCCCGCGGACGCCGCTACGCCCGCAACGGCAGCGTGCTGGAAATCCGCCTGGAAAAAGGGTCGGTGCGGGCGCTGGTGCAGGGCACCAGGCCCAAGCCCTACAAGGTGGGCTTCAGGCTCAAGCCCTTCACCCCCTCAGAGACCTCCAAGACCAGGCTGCTCGTGGCCTCCAATCCCGCCATAGCCGCCGAGCTGAGCCTGGGGAGGCTCCCCCGGAGCATGTTGGACATGCTCGAGGGCGCGGGGATCTCGCTCCTGCCGAGATCCTGGGAAGAGCTGGAAGCGCGATGCTCCTGCCCCGACTGGGCCAATCCCTGCAAGCATCTGGCGGCGGTTTACTACATCGTCGCCAACGAGATCGACAAGGACCCCTTCATCGCCTTCAACCTGCGCGGCGTGACCGCCGCCGCCCTGCGCGGGGCGGCGGGGATGCTCGCCGCCGACGAGGAGGGCGAGGCCATGTGGGAGGAGATGGCCTTCATCCCCCACGGCGAGGCGGAGGCGGCGCCCGCTCCGCCGGAGTGGCTCGACCTCGACCTCTCCTTCCCCCGGCTGGACCTGGAGGGGGTCTTCTCCCTGCTGCAGGACGCCCCCCTGTTCTGGGAGGACGGGGACTTCAAGAAAGTGCTGCGGGGCGCATACACGACGGTGGCCGCGGAGGCGGAATCGCCGGAAATCATCGAGGAGTTCCCGCCCCTGCGCACCGCGGACTTCTATCTCGTCCTGGACGGGGCCCGCCCCACCTTCTTCATCGCCCTGGACCGCGAGAACTCCCCGGGGCCGAAGCGGCTCGCGCGAATGATCTCGGCCGCCACCCCGGAGGCCTGCGACCCGCGGCCGGCGAGGAGAATCCTGCCGGTGGCGTCAGGCAGCGGGCTGCGACTCTCGCCGCGCAGGGGCGTCAGGCTGGACGCCGACCCGGTGCTCGACCTGTTTCTCGCCCTCCCGGTGGAGACGGACCTCGCGCGCTACTCCCCCTCCTCGCGCGCGCTGTGCGTAGCGGGAGCCATAGCCCTGTCCCTGGCGCGCTCCTCCTCTTTCGTCCCCGAGGTGATTCCCGTTATTGGCACGAGGGAAAACCCCGGCACCTTCCCCGAGGTGACCCCCGTTACCGGCACAAGGAAAACCTCCCGCACCTTCCCCGAGGTTACCCCCGGCACCGGCACGGGCAAAGCTCCGGATGACGGCACGGGGAAAACCCTCCGCACCGGCACAAGGAAAACCTCCCGCACCTTCCCCGAGGTTACCCCCGGCACCGGCACGGGCAAAGCTCCAGATGACGGCACGAGGGAAACCCCCGGCACCTTCCCCGAGGTGACCCCCGGCACCTTCTCCGAGGTGACCCCCGTTACCGGCACCGACACAAGAAAAACCCCCGGCACCGACACAAGAAAAACCCCCGGCACCGGCACCGACACAAATAAAACTCCGGATACCGGCGCCGGAGCATTCCGCGTGAGGTACCTTCCACTCGTGCAGGACGAATCGGTCAGGCGCGCGCTGGGCACCCTGGAGTCCCTGATCCCGGCGAACCTGGCATACCGCAGAAAGGGTAAGGCCGTCCCGGCCCCGGGCTCGGCCCGCCATCTCGTCGCCCTGTTCCTGGACCGCATCGTGCGCCGTTTCTCGGGCATGCCCGAAAACCTCGCCACGGACAAGCTGGCGCGGGCTTTCTTCCGTGGCCAGAGCTATCAGCCCGGCAGGTTCGAGGAGGGGCGCACGGCGGTAAGCGTGGCCAACTGGCTGGAGAGGCTGTACATCAGGGGAAAGGCCGTGTCCCCGGTCATCAGGATAGAGGTCCCCGATGAAGATGTCTTCGGCCTGCACCTGGACGTGGAGGACCGCGACGACCCGCTGGCGCCCATCCTCTCCCTTGCCGAGGTCTTCGCCGCCGAGGGGGAGGTCTTCTCGCGCCCCGCCCGGCGCGTGAAACGCGACCTGGCGCGGCAGATCGCCATCGCCGGCGAATACATCCCGCAGCTGCACGACATCCTCAACTCGCGGGGGGTGATGAGCGCGGTGATCGGCCCGGAGGAGATGGCCGGCCTGCTCGCCCGCCATTCAACGCTCCTGGGCATCCTGGGCATAAGGCTGGTGCTCCCCCGGGAACTGGCCAGGCTGCTCACCCCCAGTCTGACCATGCGCGCCACGACGAAGGGTGGGGGCAAGGCCGTCACCTATCTCTCGCTGCGCGAGATGCTGCGCTTCGATTGGGAGATATCCCTGGGGGACACGGTCATCTCCCGCGAGGACTTCACCGAGCTTGCGCGGTCCGCCGAGGGGGTGGTGCGGTTCAAGGACGGCTACCTGCTGCTCTCCCCCGGGGAGGCCCGCAGGCTGCTCGAGAAGATGTCCAAACCTCCGCCGGTCCCGTCCCCCCTGGAATTCCTGCACTGGGCCCTGGCGGGGGAGATGGACGGCGTGGCCCTCCGCCCCGATCGCGCCCTCGCGGCATGGCTGAAGAAGCTGGCCCGGGCGGATACGGTAAGAACCCCGGCGAGCCTCCAGGGCGACCTGCGCCCTTACCAGGAAAGGGGCCTCGGCTGGCTGTACACCAACGCGGTGAGGGGGCTCGGCTCCTGCCTCGCCGACGACATGGGGCTGGGGAAGACGGTGCAGGCCATCGCCCTCGTGCTGAAGCTCAAGGAGGGGAAGGAGGGGAAGGGGGGGAAGGAGGGGAAGGAGGGGAAGCGCCCGGCCCTGGTGGTCTGCCCCACCACGGTGGCGGGCAACTGGCACAAGGAGCTGGAGAAGTTCGCCCCCTCCCTGCGCGCCTCCATTTACCACGGGACGGACCGCCGCCTGTCGACCAGGAGCGCGGACCTGGTGATCACCACCTACGGTATCCTCCGCCGGGACCTGGAGAAATTCAAGGCCAGGCGGTGGGGCGTGCTCATCGTGGACGAGGCCCAGAACATCAAGAACCCGCGCACGGACCAGGCCAGGGCGGTGAAGGCGCTCAAGGCCGACGTCCGCATCGCCCTCAGCGGGACCCCGGTGGAGAACCACCTGGGCGAGCTGTGGAGCATCTTCGACTTCCTCAACCCGGGCTACCTGGGCTCCCTCGAGTCCTTCCACAAGGGCTATGCCGCCCCCATCGAGAAATACCGGGACGCGGAGCGCATCGAGCGCCTGAAGCGGGTCACCGCCCCCTTCATCATGCGGCGGCTCAAGTCGGACAAGAAAGTCATCAGCGACCTGCCCGACAAGATAACCGCCGAGGAGTACTGCTACCTCACCGGGGAGCAGGCCGCTCTCTATCAGCGTGTGGTGGAGGACGCCATGCGTATCATCGAATGCAGCGAGGGGATGCAGCGGCGGGGCCTCATCCTCAAGCTCATCACCTCCCTCAAGCAGGTGTGCAACCACCCGGTGCTGTTCGCAAAGAAAGGCCGGGCGCAGGCGCGCCTGTCGGGCAAGGCCGCCCGCGCCGTCTCCCTGCTCGCGAACACCCTCGCGGCGGGGGAAAAGACCCTCGTCTTCACCCAGTACGTGGAGATGGGGGAGATCCTGCTGCGGATGTTCGAGGCGGAGCTGGGCGAGAGAGCCCTTTTCTTCCACGGGGGAATCCCCCGCAGGAAGCGGGACGAGCTGGTGCGGGAATTCCAGGAGGGCGGGGACCATGCAATAATGGTGGTCTCGCTCAAGGCGGGCGGGACGGGCCTCAACCTCACCGCGGCCAGCAACGTCATCCACTACGACCTGTGGTGGAACCCCGCCGTGGAGGAGCAGGCCACCGACCGCACTTACCGCATCGGCCAGGAGCGCAATGTCTGCGTGCACCGCCTCATCACTCTCAACACCTTCGAGGAGAGGATAGACGAGATGATGCGCGACAAGCGGGAGCTGGCCGAGCTGACCGTATCGGCGGGGGAGAAGTGGATCACCGAGCTGTCCGACCGGGAGCTCAAGGAGATGTTCGCCCTGCGTCCCCTCCGTCCCTTCCGGGGTCAACCCTCCAAAGTGCCATAACTCAACCGCCCCAACGTCCCTCCCGTCCCTTCCGGGGTCAACCCTCCAAAGTGCCATAAGGGGGGAGTCGTTTTCGGCGCGGAGGGGCGTATGTCCCTTCCGTCCCTTCCGAGGGTTGACCCCAAAAGTGCCATAACTTAACTGCCCCAACGTCCCTTCCGGGGTCAACCCTCCAAAGTGCCATAAGGGGGGAGTCGTTTTCGGCGCGGAGGGGCGTATGTCCCTTCCGTCCCTTCCGGGGTCAACCCTCCAAAGTGCCATAACTTAACCGCCCCAACGTCCCTCCCGTCCCTTCCGGGGTCAATCATTTCGAGTACATTTCTAAATGAGTCAACGGGCCCCCGCCCGTGCCATATCGTGATGGCATTGGGCGGTGATGCTGCTTGATGAAGAGATGGCGCGGTCGCTGAAAGGGGTGGTCTTCAGCTGCCGGTTCGGGGTTGACTTGTAGTGTTATATATATTATATAACATAAGCAGATATAGTAAATAAGCAACCAAACCGCTTACCACAAACGAAAGATCTTCCTCTCCAATGCTGCGTGAAGATGCGTGAGGACAGGCCGTTAGCACGTTCCTTTCAATGTTCCCCTGAACTCTGAATTGTATTACAATCAAGGAGCAGCACGATCAATATCAATTATCTGGAATGGGACGCTGTCAACACGCGCCATATCGCGGAAAAGGGCATCAAATGTAGCGATATAGAGGAAGCCATATTCTATGGAGACTGGGAGATAAGAAAGGGAAGGCGAACCAAGGTAAGGGGCGTTGTAATACAAAGATACGATATTCTTGCCATGTCGCCCCGGGGTACAAGGTACAAGGTGGTCGTGGAACAAGTGGACAAAGGGGAGGGAGTATGGCGTTGCGTAACCGCATGGAAGGTGAGATAGACGATATCGAGAACATGTCCGAGGAGGATTTCGACCGGGAGTTCGCCGAAGGGAAGAAGGTCAAGCTCAAGGTGAACCTCAAGGGCTCTATCCTGTCGATAAGGATGGACAGGAACATGTTCAAGCGCCTGGAGGAACACGCGAAAAAGAAAGGGCTGGGCATCACCGTAGCCGCCAGGGAACTGATCGACGAGGGGCTGAAGCGACATGAAAACGAATCGGATGCCCTGGCCGATCTCCTTGAGGAAGCCGCCAGCAAGCTGCGCGACGGCCACCCTTGACGAAGTCCAACGTCCCTCCCGTCCCTTCCGGGGTCAACCCTCCAAAGTGCCATAACCGCATGTCCCTTCCGGTGTCCCTTCCGGGGTCAACCCTCCAAAGTGCCATAACTCAACCGCCCCAACGTCCCTCCCGTCCCTTCCGGGGTCAACCCTCCAAAGTGCCATAAGGGGGGAGTCGTTTTCGGC
>CAZEAU010000030.1:0-28129 GCA_964510515.1 uncultured Actinomycetota bacterium
TCCTTGGACATAAGGTTATCCTTATTCAGTGTCCAAGGAAATCGGGTCCACCTTACTTGGACATAAGGTTATCCCTTACTCGGTGCCACAAGGAAATCGGGTCCACCTTATAGGTTGCTCTGTGATAGAATGCGACCCATGTGAACCTGGCCTATGAATCCTGAAATAAGCTTAAGAGAAATTCACTTGGAGAATTGATTCTCTGGAAATCACTGTGGAGTATATGAAGTCCTTCTTCAATATAATATTTCAAATACTTTGGCAAATACTCTTCCTCGCTTATTATCTTATTCTCATGCTGCACAACCAGCGCTTTATACAATTCATCTCGGTCTCCCGTCAGCGTATATCGGTTAAACTCATACCCAGCGCTATCCGATGCAATAATCTTCTCAAATAATTTACCTTCTGCTATTGCCTTTCCCATTGCTATTCTGCATAGCAGATTCCTCCGCAGCCCAACTCTGTTCGAGAGGTAATCTAGCTTATTCGATGATTCCTTGGACAATTTCAATTTAGTTGACATTGCCGCTCCCAAAGAAATGGCCCTCTTTCACCTTATCTGTTTCTCCCAATCCCAGCGTATACATTCGACCAATGCTGGGTTGTAGCTTCCCATAATCCTCTCCAACTATTTCCCTGTCATGAGACAGGAGGATCACCTGTTCTCCTGCTCGAGGGAAATATTTTGTAAGAATATTGTGAACATGGCTGCTATCTAGCTTCGCTAAAGGGATATCCATTATCAGCGGGTATCTCTTTGGCGAGATCTTTAATAGCCCCCACATTACAGCCAGAATCAATATCTCTTTTTCTCCCTCGGATATGCCTTCCTTATCTACTATTTCGTTATGTCTGTCCAACAGAATTATTTCAAAGCTTTCTCTATCTACCTCTATCCTCTCAACCATATCATCCTTATTCGCAAGCTCTCGATACATACTGGTTATCTGCTCTTCGAGCTCCCTTACTTTTTCGTGAATCACGAAGTCCTTATACTCATCGATAACCCTTATTGCTCTTTCCGAGATTTCAATCTTCTTTTCATCCTCCTCTAGACAAAATATATTCTCCATTAAACTCCTGATCTCCATCACGCAAATGTCTATTTTGTTGTCATGATCTTCCCTAGCTGCATACAGATCTTCTATTTCTTTCCTAATAATTTCTTCATCAACTGATATTTTTGCAACCAAGCTAACTTGTTCATTCACATATTCTGTTTTAGGAACCTCGGTCAACTTCCTCCTTACTCTCTTAATGTTTTTCAAGATATTTTCTTGCTCCACTAGCAGAGCCCTCAAATTTATCTTAGCCTCCATCCCCCTAAGGTTAGAAAGAAATTCGGTTATCTTCGCCCTCTCTTCCATTGACAATTCGTGCAACAGTTCACCTTTCGCAGCCTCTTTGTGCATTGCATCCAAGAAGGTTCTATCTATCTCAGCTCTAATGAGTTTAAAAACCTCATCGTTGATTCTCAGTGTATCACTTTCTTTCTTAATCCTATTAATTAACTTCTTCCTCACCCTCTCCAACGAATTGCTTCCCACCATCGACTCCCAGATCTTCATCTCCTTGTCAAATTGCGCTACTAGATCTATGCATTCCATTTCCATAATGATAAACGGTAGAAGCTCGCCGCATATCCTTGAGATATCCTCCTCAACCCGCCCTTTTTCTGATGACAGTGCTTGTAATTTGCTCTCATAAATATGCTTGTTCCGCGCAAATGAACCCGCGATCTTCCTTAAATGTTTTTCTTCTCCTGTTCTTTCAGCCATGATTTCATTTAACCTTTTTTCCTTATGTTCAATTTCAGCTAGGATGTTGCATTCATCAGATTCCAGTACTTCTAATTCGCGCTCCTTGCTACTAAGTTCTTCCATAATCTGTTCCTCTTTGATGTTTCTCCTCTTAATCGCCCTTATAAGTGCGTCTAGATCCCTAGCAAGCACTTCAAGCATGTTCAGACCTAAGACATCTTGAATGGATTTCTTGATTAATATCAACGCAGTTTTACTAGCTGTTATCTCCTTGAGCTTCTCGCCATCAAAAAAGAAGTACTCTGCCAGGTGAGGAGGAAATATAGTGGAGATATAATCCTCCCAATACTCATTGGGTACGAGCTCAAAGGGGTTACCGTCTCTGAAGATATGTATATTTTCCTCGAATCCTTTGCCAGCTAGATTCCACTCTCTTCTCAATGTGATGTCATAGATTGGGAAACTATCATTTAGCTCTATGCACACTTCAACATAATACCTTTGGTCGTTCTCTTTTTTCGATGCTCTGTTTTTGCTAGCCCTTATATACTCGCTATACTCCTTACTTGATAGCGCATAGCCATTAGCCCTCTTCCCGAACATACATAAGCGAAGGGCTTCCAGCAATGTTGTCTTTCCAGCCCCGTTAATGCCACCTATCAGGATGATGTTCTTATTCTTGCTACTCGGTTGTAGACATATTGTCTGTTCATCCCGGAAGTTCTTGAAGTTACACAACTTGATGCTTCTAACAATCATTTCAAGTCTCCAACTTCATTTGCATATTCTCGAGACTATACTCCCCAATAATCTTTTCAAGACGACTATAAATGCCTATTCTCCTCGAAAGCATCGAAAGGTCATTTTCTACAATTAGCATTCTTTCTAATAACTCAAAAGGTATGTCATGTTTAGCACAGATTGTTTTCAGTTGAGCCGAGATACCATTATCTGCTTGGCAGACTATTTCACATTTGTTGCGCGCCAATACATCAACTACAGAGGTGATTGGGTCTCCTTCATATACCCATATTGTCTCTATTGCTTTTATCTCTTCAGGGGAAATAAGAGGAAACCCTTTCCCTTTGAAGCTCTCATGCAGCTCCACTAATCTCCTGAGGATTTCGTGTCGAGTTTCCAGCGTAAACGAACCAAGGACCTTAAAACCCCTGTGCTCATGCTCCTTGAATTCTTTGTTCCATCGCTCTGCGATAATTTTCTTGCGCTTATCTCCTTTTCTCATAGGCTCTCTGGCGGCGGGATCATCCCTTATGGCTTTTAACCAATTCCGGAAATCTAAGAGAGGCTCAAGCCAGGTCTCGCCCTCATCAATGAGGCTTTCGATCGCTTTATCTCTTGCCACGACGGTACAAACCCAGCAGCCAAACCTACTACCACCGCATGCAGGAGTACTCCTATCAATAACCAGGGGACACTCAGCGTCACATTTCTTATATAGCTGGAGCAACTCCTTGTTGTTATCCCCCCAAGGCGATTCTGCCTGCAATAGATATGTCCATACGTCTGGAGTGTCCCAATCCTCTATAGGTGCGTATATGTATGCCCCCGAGATATCGCTATGTTTCCTGAGCCTGAAGTTCTCAATTGCATATTTCCCCATTGTTTGTGCTCTAGTCGCGCTCTCGTTCTTCCTCGCACCTAAGAGGATGATAACTTCTCCATTCTCTTTAACGTGCTCCAGGATATATTTGGAAGCCGGCTTTATCTTCAATCTATCGGTACACCACCTAAACCATATGTTTGGGGAAGGATAGCCTCGTCCTATCAGGTTTACCCAAAAGGTATCGTTAAGCTGAGGTTTCAACATCTTAACCTTCATGGGAAGGCCATCTTTCTTGGCTTGTGAGTCAATCCTTGAACAGGTTCTTCTTACGCGCTCCAAAATATACGGAGGTTCGACTAAGGTATCTGATGTAAGGATATGCACTTCTTTTTTTCTTTTATTCTCAGGTAACTTCAGAAGCATAGAGTAGACAAGTTGCGTGACGCATGTAGAGTCCTTCCCGCCACTTAGACCAATTATCCATGGACGATTATCACCAAGATAGAGGTCTTCAATTTCTTTCATAAGCTTTGGGAAATCCATTCTACCTGCCTTTATATAAGCTAACTACTGACGAGAAAACCTTCGCTTGCTATATTCGGGGTCATTCCCGAAACTTTTCGATCTCCCCCCATATAGTTTGTTCTCTTCGACCATATAACAGAACAGAGGTGGCCGGGGTTCGTTGGACAGGTTTTCGTGATCCTTAAGTGGTGCACTGCTCATCATGTCCATCATCATGCTGCCTCTGGTTTCTGAGTGAGCGTATCCCAGTAGACCTCGTCGGGCGTGCGGTAGTCAAGGCCCTGGTGCCGCCTCCTTGCGTTGTAGAACTCGAAGTAGTCTCCGAGGCCCTGGCGTGCCTCGATAAGTGATTCGTATGCCTTCAGATAGACCTCCTCGTACTTGACGCTTCTCCACAGCCTCTCCACGAACACGTTGTCTACCCAGCGGCCACGGCCGTCCATGCTGATCCTGACCTTGTGATCCTTCAGAACATCGGTGAACTCATCGGAGGTGAACTGTGCTCCCTGGTCTGAGTTGAATATCTCGGGGCATCCGTACCTGGCGATGGCTTCGGTCAGTGCCTCTGAGCAGAAGGAGGCGTCCAGGGTGTTGGAGAGCCGGAAGGAGAGCACCTTGCGGCTGGCCCAGTCCATGATGGCGACGAGATAGGCGTACCCCCTGGCCATCGGCAGATAACAGATATCTGTCGCCCAGACATGGTTGGCTCGATCGATTGTCAGGCCATTGAGCAGGTAGGGATATACCTTATGCTTGGCATCGGGGATGGTGGTGCGGGGCCGGCGGTAGATGGCCCGGATGCCCATCAGCTGCATCAGCTTGGAGACGTGTCCCCGGCCTACGTCGTATCCCCGGCCACGCAACTCGTGCATGATCCTGCGGCTGCCGTAGAAGGGATATGCGAGGTGGATCTCGTCCATATGCCTCATCATCTCCAGGTCACGTTCTCGGAGCGGCTTGGGCTTGTAGTGGGCGGTGGACCGGGCAAGCTCGAGCAGGCGGCACTGCCGGGCGGGAGGCAGGGGATGCTCGGCGCCGGTCATTTCTTTGCGCTCGTCCCGTGAAGCTTCCCGAGCGCACCTGCCAAAAAATCATTCTCCATCACCAGCTGGCCGATCTTGGCGCTGAGCTCCTTGGCGCTGGGGCCGTCTTCCGGCGTTCTCTCCTTCTTAAAAAGCGTCAGATGCCCTCCGGAGCAGCTGCTTCTTCCACTGGGTGACCAAGCTGGGGTGGACGCCCGTGATCTCGGCCCCTCGATCACCGTCCTCTCCTCCTTGAGCGCCTCCAGCGCCACCTTGGCCTTGAAGACCGCCGTGTGGTTCCTCCTCGGTCTCTTCGCCATCCTTACTGCTCCTTTCTTCCATCGGGAGCAGTTTACCACTTAAGCGCCTGTCCAATTTTCCCCTGCCAGCTCTAACCTTCCCACTAGACGCATTATATATGCCGCCAGCGACATGCCCCTGAAGGCTACTTGTTCCATTTAAGATTTGCATATATTTGCATATATGAGATAGTGTCAGGGTATTTCCCTCTGTAGCCCTCGCCTTCCTCTGATGACACCATATTATTGAAACCCCACAACCGTCTCTGCCGCAGCTTCTCATCCTCGAACTTGAATGTGAGATAGAGCTCGCTTGTGAGTCTATCTTCTGAGAGAGAAGATCCAGATGATCTTGGCCAAGCTCTTGATCTCCTCGTTGATCCTCTCCGGTTGGTTAGTGGCATAGAAACGCTACATCCACGCGCTTGGATTCCATGGGCAGCTCATACTCGAGGACGGCCCAATACTCCCGGGCCATGGGGTCGCCCTGCACGACCTCCCGCACTTCGCCCTGCAGCTCGGGGATGGATTCGTCCCAGGCCTTGCGCTGCGAGCCGCTCACCTCGCCCAGAAAATCCTCCAGCCTTATGCGCACCAGGCGCGAGGGGGTTTCGCTGAACTCCTGAAAGTCCGAATCCCAGCCGCGCCGCGCCTCGAGATCGTGATCCGCCATGAGATACCGCCCTTCATCAAACCATGCGGCCGGCGGCATCCGCCGGCGGGCATCGCGCACCTTCTGCGCAGATATTCCAGCAGCAGGGCATGACTTTTTCGCTTCCCGGGAATTCACCGCTCTTCGCGGTTGGCGGATGCCGTTGACGGGCACCCCACAGACACATATGGTTGCATGGGGGTCCAGCGGGCCTTCGGCTGCCGCACTCCCGCGGGGCGGCCGCCGAGATGGGTGGAGGCGAGAACGCGGGTAACCGGCAGCCGCGTTGCGGTACTGGCTGGATTTGCCCTTGAACCAGGAAGCGTTTCGGATATAATATTAAACTTCTTGGCAAGAAGAACACAGAACCCTTGCCGGGAAGAGGATGCCGACAGAGACGGTGGACAGAGGTCGAACGGGAGCTTGCATGCTGGAGATAAGGTTTCACGGCAGGGGCGGGCAGGGGGCGGTCACCTCGGCCGAGCTCATCGCCATGGCGGCCATCGCCAAGGGCAAATACGCCCAGGCCTTCCCGAGTTTCGGGCCCGAGCGCAGGGGCGCCCCGGTGGTGGCCTTCTGCCGGGTGGACGACAAAAGGATACTCATCCGCGCCAAGGTCTACGAGCCCGATGTGGTGGTCGTGCTCGACTCCGGCCTCCTCACCCTCATAGACCCGGTGGAGGGGCTCAAGCCGGACGGGGTGCTCATCATCAACTCGCGAAAATCCTATGAGGAGATAATGGACTCGTGTTCCTTCTCCTGCCGCGTCGGCATCGTCGATGCCGATAAGATAGCCCGGGAGGAGCTGGGACGGCCCATCGTGAACACCACCATGATGGGCGCGGTCATCAGGGCCACCGGCCTCTTCGAGGTCGAGGATATGCGCGGGCCCATGCTGGACCGCTTCGGGCCCAAGCTGGGGGAGAAGAACATGAAAGCCCTGGAGCGGGCCTTCCATGAAGTGGCGCTGAGAGAATAGGTGAGAGCGGCCGGACCATATCGCACTATATTTTAGACGCGTAGCGAAGGAGTTAGCGGGCGTGGCCAAACCGATGGAAGAGATAACGTGGCAGGAGCTGGAGGTAGGGGCAACGGTCAGCGAGCCCGGCAGCTCGCGGGAGTACAAGACCGGCACCTGGCGGTCGCTGCGGCCGGTGGTGGACAAAAACACCTGCATCAGCTGCGGCGTCTGCTGGCTGTACTGCCCGGACGCGGCCATACACCGCACCGAGGAGGGGCATTTCCAAGCCGACCTGGAGTACTGCAAGGGATGCGGCATCTGCGCCCGGGAATGCCCGGTGGGCTGCATAACCATGGTCATAGAGGAAGAATGATATGGGCAAGGAACGCAAAGGCATAGAGGTATCGCTGGCCCTGGCGGAGGCGGTCGGGCAGACCGACTGCGACGTCATCAGCGCCTACCCCATCACCCCCCAGACCCATATCGTGGAGCACCTCTCCGAGCTGGTGGCGGACGGGCAGCTGGACGCGGAGTTCGTGCCCGTGGAGAGCGAGCACTCGGCCATGAGCGTGTGCTGCGGGGCGGCCGCCGTGGGCGCCCGCACCTTCACCTCCACCAGCTCGCAGGGGCTGGCGCTGATGGCGGAGATATTCTTCATCACCTCCTCCTCGCGCCTGCCCGTGGTCATGGCCCTCGCCAACCGCTCCTTGTCCGGGCCGCTCTCCATCTGGAACGACCACACCGACGTGATGATGGTGCGCGACGGCGGCTGGATACACGTCTTCGTCGAGAACGGGCAGGAGGCCTACGACCACGTCTTCTGGGCCTTCCGCGTGGCCGAGGACCCCACGGTGCGCCTGCCCGTGGCCCTCAACCTCGACGGCTTCATCATGACTCACGTGATAGAGCCCATCGAGTTCGAGGACGACGAGCTCGTCCGGCGCTACCTGCCCGAATACGAGATGGAGAAGCCCCTGCACCCGGACGAGCCGATCTCCATGGGCTGCTTCGCTATGCCCGAGATATATACCGAGACGCAGATGGCGCGCGAGCGCGCCCTGGTGGACTCCTACGCCGTCTGCCTCAAGGCCTGGGAGGAATGGGCCGAGCTCACCGGTCGGCGCTACCGGCCGGTGGAGACCTACCGCGCCGACGACGCCGAATACTGCATCGTGACCATGGGCTCGCTGGGCGAGACGGCCATGGCCGCGGTGGACGAGCTCAGGGAGCAGGGGGAGAGGGTGGGCGTGATCAAGATACGCCTGTGGCGCCCCTTCCCCTTCGACGACATCAGGCGCGCGGCGGCGGGCAAGCAAGGCCTCATCGTGCTGGACCGCGCCATCAGCTTCGGCGGCCCCGGCGGCCCGGTAGCCCTGGAGCTGCGAAGTGCCGTATGCGACATGCCGCAGGCGCCGGCCATCGTGAATTACGTGGCGGGGCTGGCGAGCCGGGACGTGACGACGGAGGACTTCAAGGCCATCATCCTCGAGGGAAAGGCCAAGGCCGCCGCGGGAGACACCGCCGGGTTCACCCTCTACGGCCTGCGCGGGTGAGGAGCAAGGCATGGACAAATATTCGGTTTATTCGGCGAGGCTGGTCGAGCAGGAGGAATACTTCGCCTGCGGGCACCGCGCCTGCCAGGGCTGCGCCGAGGCGCTGGCCGTGCGCCTGGTGATGAAGGCCCTGGGGCGCAACACCATCGTGGCCATGGCCACGGGTTGCATGGAGATAGTCTCCTCCCCCCTGCCCACCACGGCCTGGGAGGTACCCTGGATACACGTGGCCTTCGAGAACGCCTCGGCGGTCATAAGCGGCTGCGAGTCGGGCATGAAGGCCATGATGCGCAAGGGCAAGCTGCCTCCGCGCAAGATCAACTTCGTGGCCATGGGCGGCGACGGCGCCACGGCCGATATCGGCATGGGGCAACTCTCCGGGGCCATGGAGCGCGGGCACGACTTCATCTACGTGTGCTACGACAACGAGGCCTACATGAACACCGGCATACAGCGCTCCAGCTCCACCCCCTGGGGGGCCAGCACCACTACCAGCCCGGCGGGCAAGCTGTCCGTGGGCCAGCAGACGCAGAAGAAGAACATGGCCAAGATAGCCATCGCCCACGACATCCCGTACGTGGCCACGGCCTGCCCCAGCTTCCCCTTCGACCTCATGGAGAAGGTGGAGAAGGCCGCCGCCATCCCCGGGCCGGCTTACCTGCACATACTCTCGGTATGCCCCACCGGCTGGCGCATCCCCCCCGAGGAGGCCATCAGGTACGGGCGCCTGGCCGTGAACAGCTGCGTATTCCCGCTCTACGAGTACGAGCACGGCGTCCACCGCCTCACCTACCGCCCCGACCCCATCCTGCCGGTGCGGGAATACATCGAAGGGCAGGGCCGCTTCCGGCACCTTAAGCCCGAGGACATAGACATCATCCAGGAGCGCACCACCAGGGATTACGAGAAGCTGCTGAAGCTCAGCGAAGAGGGTTGATCGCATGACTGACGTGACTTCGTTCGACCGCATCATAGACCGTTACGAGAGGACGGAGGAATCGCTGCTGGCCATCCTGCAGGACTTCCAGCGCGAGTTCCACTACGTCCCCGAGGAGAGCATACGCCGCCTGAGCGAGGTAATGGAGGTGCCGGAGAGCAAGATCTACGCCATGGGCACCTTCTACAAGGCGCTCTCGCTCACCCCGCGCGGCCGCCATATCGTCAAGGTGTGCACGGGCACGGCCTGCCACCTCAAGGGGGCCCCGCAGATACTGGAGACGCTGGAGCGGGAGCTGGCGGTGAAGCGCAACGGCACCACGCCGGACGGGGAGTTCACCCTGGAGTGCGTCAACTGCGTGGGAGCCTGCGCCATGGCCCCGGTGACCCTCGTCGACGAGGTCTATCACGGGCAGACCCGCCCCTCCAAGGTCATGGGCCTGGTGAAGAAGCAAGTGGAGAGCTGAGGATATGGGAGCCATCAACTCCGCCGAGCAATTGCAGGCCTACCGCCGGAAGTTGGAGGCCGGGGCCAAGCCCGACCTTCCCACCGTGCTGGTGTGCTTCGGCACCGGCTGCCAGGCCAACGGGGCCGGGCCGGTGGCCGATGCCTTTGCCCAGGCCGCCCGGGAGCAGGGGCTGCAGCTGGACGTCAACCTGGGCATCAAGACCACCGGCTGCCACGGCTACTGCGAGAACGGGCCGCTGGTGGCGCTCAGGCCGCAGGACATCCTCTACCTCAAGGTGAAGCCCGAGGATGTGCCGGAGATCGTGGAGGAATCTGTCAAGGGCGGGCGCATCGTGGAGCGCCTCACCTACCGGGACAAGGTCACCGGCGAGGCCGTCGCGCGCTACAGCGAGATCCCCTTCTACAAGCATCAGCACCGCATCGCGCTCAAGCGCATCGGCAACATAGACCCGGCGAGCATCGACGACTACATCCTCGCCGGCGGCTACGCCGGGCTGGCGCGGGCGCTGGCCATGGACCCGCAGGACATCATCTCCGAGGTTGAGCGCTCGGGCCTGCGCGGGCGCGGCGGCGGCGGCTTCCCCGCCGGCACCAAGTGGCGCTCCTGCGTGGCGGTGCAGAGCGATGTGCGCTACGTGCTGTGCAACGGTGACGAGGGCGACCCCGGCGCCTTCATGGACCGCTCCATCATGGAGGGCGACCCGCACTGCGTCATCGAGGGCATGGTCATCGGCGCCTTCGCCGTGGGGGCGCATCAGGGCTATATCTACGTGCGCGACGAGTACCCGCTGGCAGTGAGGAACCTGGAGGCCGCGCTCGCGGCGGCGCGGGAGAAGGGGCTGCTGGGCGAGGACATCCTGGGCAGCGGCTTCTCCTTCGACATCAAGATCAGCCGGGGGGGCGGCGCCTTCGTGTGCGGCGAGTCCTCGGCGCTGATGCGCTCGGTGGGCGGCGAGGTGGGAGAGCCGCGGGCCAAGTACATACGCTCGGTGGAGAGGGGCCTCTACGACCGCCCCACGGTGCTCAACAACGTGGAGACCTGGGCCAACGTGCCGGAGATCATCACCCGGGGCGCGGACTGGTACGCGTCCATGGGCACCGAGGGCTCCAAAGGCACCAAGGTCTTCTCCCTGGTGGGCAAGGTCAACAACACCGGCCTGGTGGAGGTGCCCATGGGCATCTCCATACGCGAGCTGGTCGAGGACATCGGCGGCGGCATCCTGGGGGGCGGGCAGTTCAAGGCGGTGCAGACCGGGGGGCCCTCCGGGGGCTGCATCCCCGAGCGCCTGGCCGATTTGCCCATAGATTTCGACACCCTCACCGATGCCGGGTCCATGATGGGGTCGGGGGGCATCATCGTCATGGACGAGGAGACCTGCATGGTGGACGTGGCCAGGTACTTCATCGACTTTTTGGTGGGCGAATCCTGCGGCAAATGCACCCCCTGCCGGGACGGCCTGCCGCGCATGCTGGACCTGCTGACCGACATCACCGAGGGCCGCGGCGGGGAGGAGCACTTGGCCATGCTGGAGGAGCTGTGCGAGCTGCTGAGCTGGGGGGCGCTGTGCGGGCTGGGCACCTCGGCGGCCAACCCGGTGCTCTCCACCATCAAGTACTTCCGCGACGAATACGACGCCCACATCCGGGACAAGCGCTGCCCGGCCGGGGTGTGCAAGGAGCTCATCACCTACTCCATAGACGCGGAGGCCTGCACGGGCTGCCTCCTCTGCGCCAAGAAGTGCCCGCAGGGGTGCATCGCGGGCGAGCGCAAGCAGCCCCATACCATCGACACGACGAGATGCATAAAGTGCGGCGTCTGCAAGGACGTGTGTACCTTCGATGCAGTGAGGATCTCATAGCATGGAAAAGATAAGCGTGATCATCGACGGGCGTACCTTCGAGGCGGTGAAGGACCGGAGCGTGCTGGAGGTGGCGCACGCCAACGGCATCTACATCCCCTCCCTGTGCTACAACAGCGAGGTCAAGAGCAGCGGCGGCTCCTGCCGCGTCTGCCTGGTGGAGGCGCATCAGGGCGGCCGCATGAGGCTGGTCACCGCCTGCAACTACCCCGTACGCGCGGGCCTGGAGGTGAAGACGGATACCCCCCTGGTGCACAGGATGCGCAAGGGGGTGCTGGAGCTGCTCATGGCGCGCGTGCCGGATGTGGAGGTCATAAGGGAGATGGCCGCGGCCGAGGGGCTGACCGATGTCCGCTACCGCCTGGACGAGGGCGAGAAAGACCGCGGCAAGTGCATCGCCTGCGCCCTGTGCACCAACGTCTGCGCCGAGGTGGTGGGCGTTTATGCCATCGCCATGGAGGATCGCGGCGCGGACAAAAAGCCCGCCACCCCTTACCACAAACCCTCCGAGGTGTGCATCGGCTGCGGGGCCTGCGCCTACGCCTGCCCCACCGGAGCCATCGCCCTCAGGGAGAAGGACGGCGTGCGCAGGATTTGGGGCAGGGACTTCAAGATGGTCGCCTGCAGCGTCTGCGGCACCCCCTATATCCCGGAAGCCCAGGTGGACTGGATAGTGAAGAGGACGGGCAAGGACCGCTCGTTCTTCGATAAATGCCCGGACCACAGGTGATATCCGGGCGCGAGGCGGGATAGGGCAAATCATATCCACCCCTTGGGGGCTAACCATATCCATACCCTGGCGCGCATAGCCCGCCCATATCCGCGGCCCGCACACTCCGCGACTTCCCCTTAGGGCTCCGCCTGCCGCCATGCGCGCCGTCCATCGCATTCCTGTGCCGGCCGCACGCGGCGCGCGCGATGCCGCATGCGCCCGCGCCTGGCCCCAGGAGAGGCGCGCCCTGCGCGAGGGCGGCGCGGCCTACCTGCGCTTCGGTATCTCGTCCAGACCCAGCTGCCCGCCCGGGTTCATGATGCCGTGGGGGTCGAAGTGGCGCTTGAGCGCCCGCAGGACCTCCATCTGCTCCCGGCCCAGGTGCCGCTCCATCCAGGGGGCCAGCAGGCGGCCCACCCCGTGGTGATGGCTGGGAGTGCCGCCGAACTCCAGCATGCGGTCGATGATGCCGTTCTGCAGCTCCACGTACTCGTCCACCTCCATGCGCGCCAGGAGGATGAAGTAGAGGTTGGTGCCGTGGGGATAGAAGTGCGAGGCGTGGGTCATGCAGATGGTTCCCGGCCTGCTCTTGATGAAGGCGCGCACCCCCTGATGCACGCGGTGCAGGCTCTCCCAGGTGACGCTGGTCTCCAGGGTGTCTAAAAAGATGCCGTAGTCGTTCAGGTCCTCGCGCATGAAGGGCTCGGTGTAGCGGGTATGCTCCCACATGCGCGCGGGAAAGCCGCTTAAGGGCAGGGCGCCGTGCTCGCGGGCGATGCGCCGGATCATGCGCGCCACCAGGCGGGTGTAGTCCGCATGCCCCTCCACGTTGCCCAGGCACAGGCTGCGCTGCCCCGGCTTGAAGCCCAGGCGGGCCAGGGCGGCGTCCGCGAAGCCCGGCACGCCGTAGAGCTTGAGGCCGCGGTCGGTCTCCTCGGGGTCGGAGATACGGTAGATGGCGGGCATGCCCGACTCGCGCTGCATGATCTCGCGGCTGGCCTCCACCGCCTCCTCCCAGCTCCGGAACATGTAGCTGAAGTAGCGGCGGTTCTCGGGCAGGTAGCGGTATATCTTCATGGTCAGCTCGACCAGGATGCCGAAGGCGCCCTCCGAGCCCTTGAAGATGTCGTGCACCTTGGGGCCGGTGGCCGTGGCCGGGTAGTCGAGGGTCCTGATATCCCCCGCCGGGGTCACGTACTCCTGGCTGAAGACGATGTCGCAGGCGTCGCCGTAATAGGTGGAGGCCTGCCCGGAGCCCAGGGTCACCACCCAGCCCCCCACGGTGGAGTACTCGAAGGACTGGGGGAAATGCCCGTTGGTGTAGCGGAGGGCGCAGCCGAAGCCCTCGGGGGCGTTGTTGAGGGCCTCCTCGTAGGCGGGGCCGAACATGCCCGGCTGCACGCGCGCCGTCTGGTTGAGCTCGCTTATCTCCAGCAGCCGGTTCATATGCGTGCTCATCACCAGGGTGACGCCCCCCTTGTAGGGACGGCAGCCGAAGTTCACCGACGAGCCCGCGCCGAAGACGGTGATGGGGATGCGCTCGGCGTGGCAGTAGCGCACGAGCTCCCGCACGTCGTTCTTGTCGCGCGGGTGCACCACCACGTCCGCCACCTCGCGGATGACCCCGCGGCGCAGCTCCCATATCTCCTCCGAGGTCATGCCGGTGGCGTACCTCACGCGGCTGTAATCGTCGGTGGCCACGTTGTCCTTCCCCACCACGCGCGCCAGCGCCTCGATGTGCCGGGGCTCCAGCTGCGGCGGGCGGTCCAGCTCGACCAGCTCGTGCCCCTCGTTGCTCTTGCGCGAGAAGTCGTCCCTGCTCATTCCGAACTCCTGCATCATCATCTTCACCCAGGCGTCGCTGGGATGCTTGAAGCGGTGCGGCTCGCCGTACTTGACGATGGAGCGGATGCTGCCCGGGCGCGGGGGCTCCTCCGTCCAGTCCGGCCGGAAGCGTTTGGGTCCTATTTTCATGGTGCAGATCCTTTCCACGGCTCCTGCGGCGGCGTATATATTATACCCATAGGCGCGGAAGGGCAGCGGCCTCAGGCGCGTTCGCGCAGGATGTCGCGCGCGATGACCAGCCGCTGTATCTCCGAGGTGCCCTCGTAGATGGTGGTGGCGCGGGCGTCGCGGTAGAGCCTCTCCACCTTGGAGTCCTTGAGGTAGCCGTAGCCGCCGTGTATCTGCAGGGCCAGGTAGGCGCTGCGGTTGGCCAGCTCGGACGCGAAGAGCTTGGCCATGGAGGCCTCGCGGGTGAAGGGGAGCCCCTCGTCCTTCCTCCACGCGGCGGAGAGGCTGAGCCCGTTGGCGGCCTCGATGCCGGTGGCCATGTCCGCTATCATCCACTGTATGGCCTCGAAGGAGGCGATGCTCTTGCCGAACTGCTTGCGCCCGCGGGCGTACTTCACGCCCTCGTCCAGGCAGGCGCGGCTGATGCCCAGCGCCTGCGAGGCGATGCCGATGCGCCCACTGTCCAGCGCGCTCATGGCCACCTTGAAGCCCTCCCCCGGCTTTCCCACCAGGTTTTCCCCGGGAACCCTGCAGTCGTCGAAGAGGAGCTCCACGGTGTTGGAGGCCCGCAGGCCCATCTTGTCCTCCCTCGCGCCGACGGAGAGCCCCGGCGCGCCCCGCTCCACGATGAAAGCCGAGAGGCCCTTGCTGCCTTTTTCCGGGCCGGTCCTGGCGATGAGGTTGATCACGTCGGCATACTGCCCGTGGGTGATGAAGGTCTTGATGCCGTTTACCAGGAAGTGGTCCCCCTTGTCCTCGGCCCGCGTGGTGAGGCTCCCCGGGTCCGACCCCGCCTCCGGCTCGGTGAGGGCGAAACAACCCAGCAGCCCCCCCTCCGCCAGCCTGCCCAGGTACCTGGCCTTGAGCTCCTCGTTCCCGAACTGCAGCAGGGGCTCGGTGGAGAGGTTGGCCACGGACATGGTCACCGCGGTGGAGGCGCAGGCGTAGGCTATCTCCTGCAGGGCGAGGCAGTAGCTGACCGCCCCCGCGCCGGCCCCGCCGTGCTCGGGCGGCACCATCATCCCCAGCAGGCCCAGCTCCCCCATCTTCCTCACCACTTCCGCGGGGAAGGTCTCCTCCCGGTCGCGCTGGGCGGCCAGGGGCTCCAGCTCCCTGGCGGCGAAGTCCCGGGCCATGAGCCGGACCATCTTCTGTTCATCGCTCAAACGGAAAGGCATGGCCCTCCTTCAGGGAACGTAGAGGACGACCAGGAGCTCGGCCTTTTCCCTGCCCGGGTTGCTCAGCTCGTGGGGGAGGGAGGAGTCGAAACTGATGCTTGCGCCCTGCTTGAGGGCGGTGGTCTTGCCGCCGACCTTTATCCTCAAGCCGCCGCGCAGGACGTAGATGAACTCCTCGCCCTCGTGGTGGTATTCGACGCCTTTGTGCTCCGTTCCCGCGTCGATGCTCACCAGGTAGGCCCCCAGATGCCTCTTCTCGCCCGGCGTGCTCAGGGGCTTGTAGGCGTAGGAGGCGACCCGCTTCTCGTGGCTGCTCGCCCGCTTCTGCGCCGCCTCCCTGCCGCGCTCGCCCTGCAGGCGCTCCATGTCCACGTGCAGGATGCGGCTCAGCTGCAGCACCACCGCCACCGGCGGCGCCGCCCTCCCCTCCTCGATGTCCGCCAGGAAGTCCTGCGGGTAGCCGCTGTCGCGGGCGAGGTCCTCCAGGCTTATCCTCCTCGCCTTCCGCAGCTTCCTGACCCTCTCCCCGAAAGATTCCTCCGCTTTCCTGGCCATTTGATCCCCTTAAGCCCCGTGCGCGGCCCGGTTTCCTGCAGAGAGCAAAACGTTCCCCTGCGAATCCCGCAAGGTCGCGGCCGCCCTCCCGCGGGAGCCCCGCCATGGTGCCGTGCCCGCGACCCTCGTGCGCCTCGAGCCGGCCCGCTGCATCATCGCCCGGGCGCGCCTGCCGACTACAATATTCTAACATTCAGCGTGCGGACTGACGCGGCCGAGCCGCGTCGCCCACCGCTTCCTCCCGCGAAACCGTCATATACGATCTACACCTCATACAAAGCGATAAGCACTACCGAAGCATGGCGGAGATCCGCCCATTGAAGGAATACCGAGTGCGGCAAAGACGGCGGCCTGGCTTGGTGCTCTCTACCCCTCCTATGGCAATAAAGACAGATTGGTTTATATGGGCAAGACAGAGGGCGTGATCCCTTGTATTTCCTGATCTGCTTGCTTGCCCCGTACGCTGAAAACATCGCAATCATAATCTAATATTTGGGTAAGAACTCTCTTTGGGAGGTTTCTGTGAGACAGCTCATGATCATCGTTGAAAAGCATCCGGACGGTTATATTGCTTACCCACTCGGGATAGAGGGTGTTGAGGGTGTTGTGGTTGGCCAGGGGGACTAGTACGAAGAAGCCCGGCAGTGGATGACATCGCCGAGTTAAAGATATATGAAATGATGCCCATCCTGCTGTCACCGCATCGATTATCTACCGGAGAAGGCGCATGACGTTGTTCCTGTTGAGAACGGCAGGGTCTGCTCCCGGCCCCAGGAAGGGAGCCACATCGCCCACTGCTTCCTCCCATGAAACCAGCTCGAGTCTTTCCCGGACCGCTTTGCGCCAGTTCCTTATATTCAACGGACTCCCATCCCATCCCGTCTGCCGCAGTGCGTTGTTGAGGTAATCGAGATTTGGCGGGGGCCATTCCGGATCACTCAAGTACCAGGCAAGATCATAGAGATCGCGCCCCTTGAAATATGGGCGCTGCAGGATAGCGTGCAGCTTGCCCGCCACGAGAGTAGCCCTGTCGTGATGCTGCAGCTGCAGGACGACGTAGCGCCTGATGACCGTGGTGGCAAGGGTCGCGCCCGCTGGGGGGCGTGTATCCACTTCCACCTTTACAGATAATGTCTCTCTGCGGTGTGGGGACAGGCCCAAATCATAATATAGCCCCGGGAAGTGTATGAAAGCGCTGTGCACGCTCTTCTTATCGTTGACCTTGAACTGCACCTCGTACCTCTCCAGGGAGAATTCCCTCTCGATCGCCCTCATATAAGCGCGGAAATCGTATTCGCCTCTCTTGCCATCAAGGGAGAAATCGAGGTCTTCTGAATATCTGGCGGTCGCGAAGAGGAAACGCAATGCCGTGCCCCCGTGAAATGCGAGCGGAACCATGGCCCCCCGGCGCTGCAGGACGGCCAGGATGCGCGCTTGCAGATACTCTCGAACGTCGTTACGTGCCTGAAGGGGCGATGGTGCGGATCGTATCAGCCCGGACAGGTAGTCCTTCACAGCGCCTCGTACTCCCCTGCCTCCATATACGCCATCTCTTTCAATCTTTTTGCTGCCCTGCGCAGTTTAGGACTGCCGGCTTCCTCGGCGAGGACCATCATTAAATGAAAGTCCAGTGTTTCCAGGTTCTCGAGTCGCAGTTCCTGAAGATATGCCGGCCGATCGGATCCGGGTTGGAGATGAAGCAAATCGAGCAAAGCCTTTTCCGGGGTGGCGACCAGAGCTGCCTGTCCCCCGCCCAGGTCCTCCATATGACTTCCGAAGAATAATCCCTTCTTGATGTGACGGTATGAGAAGTCTCCGAGGGCGGTGCTCCAAAGGCCCGGCCGCGATGTAGTGACGCTGGTAACCACGGGCACATGTTCCGGGATGATGCCATGGTGGGCGAGGGCCGACTGCAGGCTCACATAGGAAGGGCGCACGATATGGTTTGCGACCAGGAAGGGGTGCGGCTTGACCTTCTGATATGGCGGTGCCAGGGCGTACAGGCCGCGACGCAGCTGCAGCAGGCGGCCGGAAGCGGTCAGGCGCGACAGCTGCCGGCGTACGCTCGCGGGGTCGATGTCCCCCGCCAGGAGCAGCCCGGTCTCGAACAGCGGCTCATTGCCCACTATCTCCTGTAATCTTTCATATTTCATGTTATTAATATGCCATATATGTCTATATCCTACAATGTTTAACCCTTCATTGCGCGCAAAGAGCGCCCTTTCATTGAGCCGGCCTGCAAGACCACTCACTTCATAACCGGCGACATCCGGCAACTCGGTAAATACTTCTCCAGACAAATCCTGTCGACAAGCTTGTGGCTATTAAGTGGACCCGATTTGCTTGGACACCGCATGAGTACAACCTTATCTCCAAGGAGGTGGGAAGACGCCGGATGCTGGAAGCGAGGAGGAGACGCAGGAAGAGAAAGAGGGAGAATCCAGGCTGGACGCTGTCTCAGGCGGCGAGATCACCCTCGACCCCGGCGCAGCGCAGGGGGTGCATATAACACTGGCCGGGAGATAGCGGGAGGCCGCAGGCCCCCGGCGCGGCCTCTCAGAGCTGATACTCCTCGCGGATGAAGTCCACCCAGGGCTTGAAGGCCTCGATCTCCTCCGCGTCCATCTCGTCCAGGAAAATGGTCTTGACCGTGGCCACCAGCTGCACCAGGCGCACGGCGGCCTTGTTGTAGCGCACGATGGTCGGCAGGTGTCCCTTGAGCTTGATCTTGCCCTGCATGAGGCCCTTGACCACGTCCAGCTCGCCGGTCATCACCTGCTTCCAACGCTCGTAGGCGGCGGTGAGCACATAGTCGCCGCCCTCTCCCGCCTCGGTGGGCACCAGGCGCACGCCGCGGCAGTCGCCATGCCAGAGGTCGATGAGCAGGTACATATCGTGCTCGAGGCCCACATCCGGCTCGGCGGTGATGTGTATGACCACCCCGCCCTCCCAGTCCTTGGCCAGCTTGCGGTACTCCTCGTCGCCCTGTATCAACGCCTCGTAGGTAGCTATCCAGGAGGGGGTGCCCAGGATATAGGGCTCCCGCTCCACGTCCAGCAGGTCGCGCATGAGCTTGCTGAAGGATTCCTCCCACTCCTGTGTCCCATAGGTGTAAGGCATAGTTCCCCCCTCGCTTGCGAATCCGCCATAGCCGTGTGCACGATTATAGCACTGCCGCCTCGCCGTTGCCGGCAGCGGCGGCGCGGGCTCGCCGCCAGGGGCGGCCGCCTACAGCGCCACCTGCGCCGTCTCTCCCTCGCGCAGCTCCAGGATCTTGCCCCCCACCTCCACCCTGACCACGCCCGCGCCGCCGGAGAGGGCGCGCACGCGGAAGCGATCGCGCGTGATGTCGAGGTCCAGCCACTGCCCGCGGTAGCGTATCTGCATGGCCAGCCCGTTCATCTCCTCGGGGAAGACGGGATTGAATCGCAGCACGTCGCCGCGGCACTCCAGGCCGGTGTAGGCGCGCCCGACGATATCCACGCATCCCGCCATGGCCCCCAGGTGTATGCCCTCCGGGGTGGTGCCGCCCTGCACGTCGGCGAAGTCGGTGAGCAATGCCACGTTGAAGAGCTCCCAGGAATGGGAGCGATCGCGCCGCGCTGCCACCCAGGAGTGGATGATCCAGCTCAAAGAGGAGCCGTTGGAGGTGCGCGCGAGGTAGTAATCGATGTTGGCGGGTATCATCGCGGGGTCGAAGTCGTAGCCCAGCTGGGCGAAGAGCTCCCCCAGCTCCTCCGCGGAGAAGAGGTAGAAGAGCATGAGCACGTCGGCCTGCTTGGAGGCCTTGTAGCGGTTGCAGGTGTCGCCCTCCGCCTCCAGGATGCGGTCGAGGCGCTGGATGTTGCCATACTTCCTGCTGTACCCCTCCCAGTCGAGCTCGAGCAGGTCGTCGTAGCCCTCGAACTGGCTGATGATGCCGCCGGAGTGGAACACCAGCCGCATCTTGCGGCTCATCTCCCGCCAGCGCTCTATCTCCACCTCCTCTATCTCCAGCTTCCCGCGCAGCTCGTCCAGGTACTCCGGTGGCAGGATATGGAAGAGATCGAGGGCGCGGTTCATGACAAAAGCCACCATGACGTTGGTGTAAGCGTTGTTGTCGAGCCCCGGGGTCTCGGCGCCGGGGTAGGCGTCGTGATACTCGTCCGGTCCCATGACCCCCTTGATCTCATAGCGCTCCAGCTGCGGGTTGTATTCGGCCAGGGAGGCCCAGAAGCGCGCGATCTCCAGTATCATCTCCGCGCCGTACCAGGAGAGGAATTCCAGGTCCCCGGTGACCTGGTAGTACTGCCATATGTTGTAAACGATGGCCACGTTGATATGCCTCTGCAGGTGGGAGTGGTCGGGCAGCCAGTTCCCGGACACGGGGTTGAGGTGGACCTCCTGGGTCTCCTCGCGGCCGTCGCTGCCGCTCTGCCAGGGGAACATGGCCCCCCGGTAGCCCAGCTTGTGCGCCGCCTTGCGCGCCTCGTTGAGGCGGCGGTAGCGGTACATGAGCAGCGAGCGCGTTATCTGCGGGGTGCGGTAGTTCAGGAAGGGGAAGATGATGAGCTCGTCCCAGAAGATGTGGCCACGATAGGCCTCGCCATGCCATCCCCGCGAGGGCATGCCCACGTCGATGTCCAGGGAGTGCATGCACGCCGTCTGCAGCAGGTGGAAGCGGTAGAGGCGCAGTATGCGCTGGGCGTAGTGCTGCTCGCGCAGGTCGTAGAGGTGCAGGCCCACCTCGAAGCGACTCCACAGGTGGCTCCAGGCGAGGGCGTGGGAGCGCAGCAGCCCCTGGAACCTGTCCGCCCCTTCCACCGCCTTGCGCGCGGCCAGGCCGCACTCGGAGATGGCGCTGTCGCGGGAGGTGTACACGGCCACCGTCTTCTCCACCACCACCCGCTCTCCCTTGGCCGCATCCACCTGGATGAGCAGGGCGGCGCAGCCCGGCTGCAGGGAGGCCGTCCTCTGCGCGGACAGCGGCTCGCCGTTGCGGAAGACCTCCGTCCTCGCCGCCTGGGCCACCTCGATGCGGGACTGGTTGGTGCGCACCTTGAGCAGCACGGTGTCCTCGCCCACGCGCCCCTCCCCCACCGTCTCCAGGTGGCGGGCGTTGAGGCTGCGGTACCTCTCCACCCCCTCGTTGGTGACCGTACCGTCCAAGGCGGAGCGTATCTCCAGGCGCCCCGACCAGTTCAGCGGAACGATGGTCGTCTCCATGGCCGCCAGGTGCATGTCCGCCTGGCTCACCAGGCGGCGGGAGTGCATCCTCGTCTCCCTGCCCTGCGCATCGCGCCAGTGAACGTGGCGGTGAAGCACCCCGCTCTTCATGTGCAGTTCCTGGCGGTAGGAGATGAGCCCCTCCGCGGCGGGATGGAACCACTCCCCGCCGGCGGCGCGCACCTCGAGCTGCAGCCAGTTGGGCAAATTGACCAGGTCCTCGTTCTCCACCACCCGCCCGGCGATCTCCGTCTGCAGGCGGTTGTAGCCGCCCGCCAGGTAGGTGCCGGGGTAATGTGCGCCACCGGCCCGCGCCTCTTGCGCCGCCCCGCGGGTGGCGAAATAGCCGTTGCCCAGGGTGCACAGCGCCTCCCTCAGTCCCTCCTCCGCGGGCTCGTATCCCTCCTGCGCCAGCCACCAGGTGCTCTCCTCCTCCAGCAGGGCGGTGAGCCGGGCCAGGAAGGCGCCCACCTCGCCGGTGTCGCGCAGGCGGTACTGGGCCCGGGTGCAGCGCGGCTCCTCCCCCACCACCACGGTGATGCCGCGCGCCTTGAGCGCCTCGAAGGCGTCCTCGTCGGTGACGTCGTCACCGATGTAGAGGGGCACGCACTGCGGCCCCCCGAGGCTCAGGGCCTCCATGAACCATTCCACGGCACGGCCCTTGTTCCAGTCTATGTCCGGCTGCAGTTCGTAGACCTTCTTGCCCTCCGTCCGGCGGAAACCCGGGAAGGCGCGGTTGGCGGAGGCCAGCGCCTCCTCCACCCGCGGGAGATGCTCGTCCGCCACGTTGCGGTAGTGGATGGCGATGGTGAACCTCTTGCGCTCCACCTGGGAGCCAGGGACGGCGGCGAGCTCCCGTTCCAGGCGGGCCTGGGCGCGGTCGAGGTCGGGGAGGAAGCGCCCCGCCTCCTCGTTCTCCCGCTGGAAGCCACCCGGGCCGGCCATCTCGAAGCCGTGGCTGCCCGCGTAATAGATGTCCTCGATGCCCACCAGGTCCCTGACGCCCTCCAGGCCCCGGCCGCTCACCACCGCCACCGTGCACTGGCCCGCCAGCTCCAGGACCGCGCCGCGCATGTCCCCGTCCAGCAGGGCGTCCTCGGGGCGGGAGACGATGGGGGTGAGGGTGCCGTCGTAGTCTAAAAATACCGCCGCGCGCCTGCCGTCGAACCTCTCCTCTATCTCCTCGAAGCTCTCCAGGGCGTGCGGCAAGTCCGCGATGTGCACCTCCACGTCTATCTCCGCCAGGTCGCGCACCACCAGGTCGGCCCCGCCCTCGAGCAGCGCCGCCTCCTGGTCCTGGCGGTCGACGCCGATGACCAGCCCGAAGCCGCCGTCCCGCCCCGCCTGCACCCCGGAGATGGAGTCCTCGAGCACCACGCACCTGCGCGGCTCCACCCCCAGGCGGCGGGCCGCCTCCAGGAACATGTCGGGGTCGGGCTTGCCCCTGAGGTCGAGGCTCTCGATGTCTATGCCGTCCACGCGGGCCTCGAAGAGGCCGGAGATGCCCGCGGCCTCCAGCACCTCCGCGCAGTTGCGGCTGGAGGAGGCCACGGCGACGCGGTAGCCGCGGTTGCGCAGGTTGACGATGAGCTGCTGCGAGGACTCGTACACCTCCACCCCTTGGGATTTCATCAGGCGCAGGAAGATGAGGTCCTTGCGGTTGCCGAGGCCGCACACCGTCTCCAGGCCGGGGGAATCGTCCGGGGTGCCGTAAGGGATGTCGATGCCGCGGGCGTCGAGGAAGCTCTTCACCCCGTTGTAGCGCGGCTTGCCGTCCACGTAGAGGCGGTAGTCGTCATCGACGGTGAAGGGGACGAAGTCGCCCCCGGCGGCCCGCGCCTGCAGGTAGTGGTCGAACATCTCCTTCCATGCCGCGGCGTGTAGCCGCGCCGTATGCGTGACCACGCCGTCCAGGTCGAAGATGAGACCATCGTAGGTGGAACGGGATATGGTCACCGCGTATTCGCAAGCGTAGGACATGGTACCTCTTTCCTCCTCCCTCTGCCCCCCTCTGCCCCTCTGCCCCCTCCTCCCTCCAGTCTGCCACATCGCCCGGGCGGGGTCAGCCCTAAGCGCCGCCCGAGTGGCGCCGGCCCTCAAACATGCATCATGGCCGCATGTGCCCGATTATGGGCGGCCCTCAACGTACATCATGGCCGCATGTGCCCGATTATGGGCGGCCCTCAAACATGCGGCACGGCGTCAGCCTGCAGATGGCGCCTCCCTCGCCTCGAGAAGCATCTCGCCGGCTATGCGCACCGCCTTCCCCGCCGCTATGCGGCATTTCTTCTGTGCCCCGGCGGCGGCGAACTCCTGCATGTCAGCGGGGTCGAGCAGGTCGAAGCTGCGGCCGAAGAGGCGCTCCTGCACGCCTGCGCACATGCAGGTCCCGAACTCCTCCTCGAACAGGCGGCAGAAGCGGTTCGCGGCCTGCAGGGTACGCAGGAAAGCCCCGTAGTCCTCGGGCTTATCGCGGCCGAACTCCAGCCCCAGCGCCATGATGGGCCCGATCACCGCGCCGCAGGTCTCCCCGCGCAAGGCCACGCCGGGCATGGCGGTGGCGGCTTTGAGGACCTCGGCGTTGCCCAGGTCGAACTCCTCCTGCATGGCCAGCAGCGTGCCCTGCGCGCAGCTTCCGTAAGCCTCCAGGTAATCCCCCGCCTTGCGTTCGAGGCGTTCCAGGACCTCGGCCCGGCGCTTCCCGCGCTGCTGCGCCGCCTCCTCGCTTTCGAGATGCTTTTTGCCTTCGGACCCTGCGCTCATATTGCCCTCCCCTGCCGAGGTCGGCCCCGCCATATCTCGAGCCATTGTCCCGGTTTTGCTTCACATCTGCGCATATGCGGACCCCTTGCCATTATATGCACTTCCCCCAGACGAGCTGCAAGCTCCGCCGCCCCGCGCGCAAAGCTTGCGTGAGCGCGAAGGCATCGCCCGCCGCTTGGGAGCATGCGGACAGGGAAACGCGGCGGCACATTTCAAGGGGCGTAACCGCGACGAAATGATACATGTCAGGGACTGAGCCCACGGGCTTTACAGCCGAGGATGGCGCTGACGCGCGCGCTCAAATCCGCCTCCGCGAGCTTGCCCGTACGCGCCGCCTCCAGCACGGCGGCGCAGGCGGCCTCTGCGTCCCCCGCCTCATGCCCCGAGATGAGCAATATGTCCACCCCCGCGCGGGCGGCGAGGACCGCTGTCCCCGCCATGCCGTAGGCCTGCTTGAGAACCTCGCTGGCGAGGTCGTCGCTGATGATGAGGTAATCCCCGTGCAGGCTGCCGCGCAGGAAAGAGATGCCCGCGGGGGAGAGGGTGAAGGGCAGCTCCGGGTCCAGGCCGCTGTAGATGACGTTGGCGGTCATCACGAACTCCGGCTCGGCCACAGCCGCCGCCTGGAACTGGGATATCTCGGGCAGGGCCGGCACCACCGCCAGCCTGTCGTTCTCGGGGTCGCAGTCGATGCCGCCGTAGCCCGGGAAGTGCTTGACGGCGGAGAGGAGGCCCCCCTCCCGCTGGCCGGAAACGGCGCTCGCCCCCATCTCTCCCACCTGCCGCGGGCTCCCGGGGAAGATGCGCCCGTAGCGGGTGAGGAAGTCGCCCGGCAGCCCCGCGTCCAGCACCGGGGCCAGGTTGAGGTTGACGCCCAGGCCCTTAAGCCCCTGCGCCCGCGCCAAGGCGAGATCGTATGCCTGCTGCGGGGAGGCGACCTGCGCCTGGGAGACGTCGTCCCCGAGCCAATCCACGCGGGTCACCTGCCCTCCTTCCTGGTCGATGGCAATGAAGAGGGGCAGGCCGGTGTCCGCGGCGGACAGCTCCTGCAGGTCGGCGGTGAGGCGCGCCAGCTGTTCCGCGCCGGTGATGTTGCGGCCGAAAAGTATCACGCCTCCCGGGTGGACGGCCTGGAAGAGCCGCCTCACCTCCGGGGTCACCTCCGTGCCCTCGAAGCCCACCAGGAAAAGCTGCCCCACCTTCTGCTCCCGGGTGAGGCGCTGCAGCGGGTCTGCGCCGTCACCGCCGCCGTTGCCGTTACCGTTGCCGTTGCCGTTGCCGCCCGGCGTGGAGGCCTCGCAGCCGCCGAGGAGCGAGGCCAGCACGAACACGAGCAGGGCGACGGCCAGCCACGCGGTCCACGTTCTCTTATCCACCCTCGCCCTCCCTTTTATGCACGGCGCCCGCCGGGGACATATCCGCGCCCGTGCGGCGGCCGCCCATGGCCATGCCGGCAAAGGCCCTCCCCCACCGCCTTCTCGCCTGCTCCTCGTGATTCGGCGCCATCGCCAAGCGCTCGGGGGGAGAGACTTTTTCATGCCTGCTGCCATTCATCGCCACCAGCTTTTCCGCTGAGTTGAGGCCCTCCCATTCTATCATCACCTTGACGAAGATTACGTTCATTTGTGGGCGATTGGGGTAGAATCTTTATGGACGTTCCGGGAGGTCGTATGGACGCTCCGGGAGGTCGAATGGGCGTTCCGGGAGGTCGAATGGGCGTTCCGGGAGGTCGTATGGACGCTCCAGGAGGTTAAATGGGCGTTCCGGGAGGTCGAATGGGCGTTCCGGGAGGTCGAACCCCAGGGAGGAGGTGCAGATGGACGAGGACAATGCGGAGCTGAGAGGCCGGGTGCTCGAAGCGGCCGCCATGGTCGATTACCAGCAGGGGGCGGTGGTCAGCCGCGAGGTCGTGCGGGGCGAGAAAGGCACGCTGTCCGTGTTCGCCTTCGACCGGGGGCAGGGGCTGAGCGAGCATTCCGCTCCCTTCGACGCGACCGTGCTCGTGCTGGACGGCGAGGCCGAGGTGGTGATCGGCGGCAACCCCCTTGAGGTGGGGGCCGGCGAGATGGTGGTGATGCCGGCGGACGTGCCCCATGCCATAAATGCACGGCAGCGTTTCAAGATGATGCTCATCATGATACGGGAGTGAGCGGGAGGAGGGCAGCGGGATGAGGGCACGTCGCGACGCCCACCTATATTGCATAGACTGTACGTATAGCCCGACCGCGGGGATCGTGTGCGCCATGGGCATGGCTCGGGCTGAAGGAGTCGCGCACGAAACCGGCTTATGCCGGGCCGCGGAACCGGCCATATCCGGGGCCCAGGGGCCGGCGCGGTTCGGGCGGCGGAGGTCGCGGGGCTTATCACCGCGGCACGAAATGTCGATTCAATGCTATGGCCTGTCGAAACAATACGCAGCACGGGAGGTAGAAAAATGAGCAGCAAGTGGGAGGACATGTACCGGGCCAGGCTGACCACGCCGGAGGACATCGCCGCGGAGGTGAAGAGCGGGGAGCACATCTTCGCCAGCGGGGCATCGTCGACGCCGGTGGCCATCCTCGAGGCCATATTCGACCGCGCCGTGGCGGGCGAGTTTGAGGATGTGCAGATGGGCAGCTTCATCATGCTGGCGAACGTTTTCAAGGTGCTGCAGCCGGAGCTGCAGAGAAACCTTCTCATCGACAACTACTACACGTCACCGCTGGACCGCAAGGCGTTGGCGGACGGGCTGATGACCCACACCCCCTACCATTTCCACCGCGTCACCAGGCAGGCGGTGGACCGCTCCGGGTATCGTAAGCTGGCGGTGCAGACGGGGCCCATGGACAAAAACGGCTACCTGAACCTGGGGCTCTTCGCCAACTACCTGGACGTGGTGGACGACCTGGACACCGTTTACGTGGAGGTCAACGAGCAGCAGCCCATCGTGCACGGGCCCAACTGGCTGCACATCTCCCAGGTGGACAAGATAGTGGAGAACCACCACCCGGTGTTCGCGCTGCCCCCGGACCCCATCACGGAGAGGGACCAGGCCATCGCGGAGAACATCATCGACCTTATCGAGGACGGCTCGACCGTGCAGCTCGGCATCGGGGGCACGACCAACGCCATCGGGGAGCTGCTGGTGAGGAAGAAGCGCCTGGGCTGCCACACCGAGATGATAGGCGATGCCTACATGAAGCTCTTCGAATCGGGGGCCATGGACAACACCGCCAAGTCCCTCCATCCCCACCAGATGCTGTGCTATTTCGGCCTGGGGTCGCAGGAGCTCTACGACTGGATGGACGACAACCCCATGATCTACCTCTCGCCCATCAGCTACAACAACGACCCCTATATCATCGGGCGCAACGACAACCTCATCTCCATCAACACCACCCTGGAGATCGACATCGGCGGGCAATGCGCCTCCGAGGCCTTCGGGCCCATACAGTACACGGCCACGGGCGGGCAGGTGGACTTCACGCGCGGCGCCTGGCTCTCGCGGGGAGGGAAGGCCTTCATCGTCACCCACTCGGTGGTCGAAAACAAGGAGGGCGAGCTGATCTCCAAGATAGTCCCGCAGCTGCGGCCGGGGTCGGTGGTCACGCTCACCCGCACCGACGTCATGTACGTGGCCACCGAGTACGGAGTGGCAGACCTGGAGGGGAAGAGTCTGCGGCAACGAGCCCAGGCGCTGATCGGCATAGCCCACCCCGACTTCCGGGCCGAGCTCAGCAACTACGCCAAGGAAGTGAAGTACTTCGTCCTTCCCGAGCACGACCCCCTGGCCTGACAGCCGCCCGCCGCTTCCATGGCACTTCTGGGGTCAACCCTCGGAAGGGACATTAGGTGGCATTTCTGGGGTCAACCCTCGGAAGGGACATCAGGTTATGGCACTTCTGGGGTCAACCCCCGGGAGGGACATAGCGGCACAGCGGCATTTCCGTGGCACTTCTGGGGTCAACCCTCGGAAGGGACGGAAGAGACAACCCACCAAGTGGCATTTCCGGGGTCAACCCTCGGAAGGGACATAGCGGCACAGCGGCATTTCCGTGGCACTTCCGGGGTCAACCCTCGGAAGGGACATAGCGGCACAGCGGCATTTCCGTGGCACTTCT
>CAZEAU010000031.1:0-27786 GCA_964510515.1 uncultured Actinomycetota bacterium
GGGTGGGCAGACGCTGCAAAAGGTGAAAAGGGCCAGGAGGGCAGACGACGGTCCTATAAGACCTGCGAGTGCGGAGCGAGGGCCGTGCCCCCGGATCCCGCTCCATATGCAGCACTTGCTGTCAGGTCTTGGCATCCTCGCCTCGCGGCTCGGAGGCAAAACGCGAGCCCATGCGGCGGGCTTGAGAGGGAGCCGGGGCGGGCAGACGCTGCGGTCAGTGGCAGACGTCACGGCTCTGGAGAGACTGGCTCCGCGCGGCCCCCGGTAGCTTATTCCCAGAAGAAATGCTTCTCCCCCGCCTCGCCCTCCGGCTTCCCTGCGGGCTCCGGGCGATGCGGCCGCGGCATGGGTTCGACAACCGGCTCCGCCGCCTCGGGGGCGGGAGGGGGCGGCGGAATCGGCGCTGCTTCTCCCGCCTGCGATTCCCGCACGAACTCCATCTCCTGCTCGGGCGAATATATCGGCGGCCGCGGCAGCTCCTCCATGCCGGGGCGGGGCGTCTCCCCGCCGGTCTCGGGGGAGAGCTCCCGCCCGAGCGGCGAGGGGGCGGGCTCCGCCATCCCCGCGGCTTCCTGCTCGAAAGACGTAGGCGTGCGGAACTCGGGTATATGCTCGGCGGGGGCCGACGGCTCGCCGGCGGCAAGCGGCGCTGCCGCCGCGCTCGATTGCTCCCTGGGCTCCTTGCTGGCCAGGCGCGCCTCGTAGTCATCGATCATGGCCTGATTGTTCACCAGCAACTCGCGCATGGTAGCCATGTATCTGCGCACCTGCTCGCGTACGCCCTCGAAGGACTGCGATATGCGGCTGCTCTCGGACTGGGCTTCCTCCAGGATGCGCAGGCTCTGTTCCCGGGCCTGCCTGATCTCCGCTTCCGCCTGAGCTTTCGCCTCCTGCACGATGTTGTCGGCGCTCTTCTGCGCGTTGATGAGGGCGTTCTGCAGCGTTTGCTGCATGGAATCGTACTGAGCGGCTTTCTGACGCGTCGATTCCAGCAGCTCCGCCTGCTCCTGGCCGCGATGCAGAAGCCTGTCCAGCTCGTCCGCCACCAGGTCCAGGAAGGAGTCGACGTCTTCCTTGTTATATCCTCCCATGCGAACGGTGCTGAACTCCTTATGGTGGATATCCATGGGGCCGATAGCCATCCCAACCGCCTCCTTTGTGCCCGCGGAACAGCCTGTCCCGCCCGTAACCTGCATCCCTCAATCCCTCAGTATATGCATTATCGGGGCATAGCGCTAACCGCTTCGGGCTGACGCGTTCAGCAGAATACCCGCTTGACCAGCCATTGCAGGAATAAGATGACGATGATCAGGACCGTTGGAGAGAGGTCGAGCCCCAAGCCCCTGCCCAGCGGCAGCACCGGTATCACCCTGCGCAGCGGCGAGAGCAGCGGCTCGGTGATATCGAAGATGAAGACCACCAGCGGCCTCAGCCCTTTCGGCCACTGCACCGGCAGCCAGCCGATGATGATACGGGCGAAGATGCAGGCCATGTAGAGCAGCAATATCCAGCGCAGGATACCGCCGACTATGGCCACCTCAAACCTCCTTCGCCCTCCTCCAGGCCGCGTCCACCGCCTTGTAGAAAGCGCTGCGCACGCCCGCGTCCTCCAGGGCCTCAAGGGCGGCGGTGGTGGAGCCGCCCGGGGAGGTGACCATGTCCTTGAGCTGGGCGGGGTGCCTGCCGCTATCGCGCAGCATCCTCCCCGCCCCGATCATGGTCCCCGTCACCAACTTGAGCGCGGTGTCGCGGTCGAGCCCGAGCCTGACCCCCGCGTCGCACAGCGCCTCGGCCAGGAGGTAGAAGTAGGCGGGCCCGCACCCGGAGATGGCCATCGCCTCGTCCTGCAGCTTCTCGTCCAGCTCGTACACCTCACCCAGGGATGCGAATATCTCCCGCGCCCGGTCGCGCGCCACCTCGTCCGCAGAGCTCCCGAAACTGAGGACGGATACCGCCGCCCCGACCATGGCGGGATTGTTGGGCATCACCCGCACCACCGGCGTGCGCGGCGGCAGCAGTCCCTCGATGAAGCCCGTCGTTCTGCCCATGGCGATGGAGATCACCGCCTGCCAGCGCTCCGCCCCCGCCCCGAGCTCTCCCAGAACCTCCGCCAGCTTCTGGGGCTTGACCGCGAGAAGCACCACCTCGGCCGCCGCGGCGGCTTCGCCGTTGGAGGGGGCTATGCCCACGCCGTAGGTGGAGGCCAGCGCCTGCAGACGCTCCGCGTCGACGTCGGAGACAACGACCTCCTCGGCGCCGCACCAGCCCGTGCGCAGCAGTTGCTTGAGGATGGCCTCGGCCATATTTCCCGCACCGATGAAGGCGATCTTGATCATACCGCGACTCCCGCTCATGTCGTCAGCTCCCGGCATGGGCTAGAACTGGTTGAAGAAGCCCTTCTCGCGCAGCCAGCGCTTGTCCTCGGCCGAAACCTCCACGTTGTGCGGCGAGAGCAGGAAGACCTTCTCGGCCACGCGCTGTATGCCGCCGTCCAGTCCGTAAGTCAGCCCGCTGGAGAAATCGATCAGCCTCTTGGCCAGCTCGGCGTCCGCCTGCTGCAGGTTGATGATGACCGGTATGTCGGACTTGAACTTCTGCCCTATCTGCTCGGCGTCGTTGAAGGACTTGGGCTCCACCATGTGCATGCGCACCTGTTTGCTGGGAACGGCCTGTATGGTGGCCACCCTCGCCTCCTCCCGCTGTGCCCTGCGCGAGGGCAACGACTCGGGGTAAGCCGCGCGGCCCTCGTCGTAATCGAGCATCTCCTCGAATTCATCGTCTTCGACCAGCCCCAGGTAAACAAGGGCTCTGCGAAAAAACCCAGCCATTGCCATACCTCCCAAAAAGCTCAGGCGGCGAATATGGCCGTTCCTACCCGGACCATGTTGGCGCCTTCCTCCAGGGCCACCTCCAGATCCTGTGTCATCCCCATGCTCAGGACGTCGAGACCGCGGGGGAGAACGTCACGCTCCAGTCTTTCGCGCAGTTCGCGCAAGCGCCTGAAGCAGTTCCGCGCCTCGGGCGCCGCCCCCAGGGGAGCGATGGTCATCAGCCCGCGCACGCGCACAGAATCCAGACCCAACGCCGTTTCCAGGACCGCCGCCGCCTCCTCCTCGGCCATGCCGAACTTGCTCTCCTCGCCGGAGACATTCACCTGGAGAAGTACGTCCTGGATTATATCCAACTCCGCCGCCCGGGAGGATACCGCCTCCAGGATGCGCCGGCCGTCCACGGAATGGATCAGGGCCGTTTTTCCCACCACCATATTAACCTTATTCCTCTGCAGATGACCAATAAAATGCCATTCCAGATCGAGCTCCAGCCGCGCCCGTCTGTCCCTCAACTCCTGCGCGCGGTTCTCCCCGAACACCACCTGTCCCGCCGCCGCCGCCTCGCGCACCGCCTCATCAGGCCTGCCTTTGCTCACCGCCACCAGGGTCACGTCCTTGCCGTCTCTCCCCGCCCTGGCGGCGGCGGACATGATGCGCTCGCGCACTCTCTCCAGGTTCCCGGCTATGCTCTCCACCCTCATCCCCGCATCCTGCTCATCCCTCGAAGCTCACGGCGTCGACATCTTTCAAACCGTAAAGCGTCCCCACGACCTGCAATATATCGGTCCCGGCCGGGACCCTGGCCTGCAGCAGCAGGGTACATCCCCGCGCTCCCTCCCGGCTGTGCTCGTAACTGAGCACCGTCGACTTCACGCCGAAGCCGGAGAGGGCCTCCTCGACCTCCCCCACCATCCCCGTGCTCGCCGCGCCGCGCACGGTGAAGAACAGCCTGCGGCTGCGGAAGCGGTCGATGAACTTCGTCTCCACCAGGGGAAGGATTATGAGCACGGCCAGGATGATGCCCGTGCTGTAGAGCGCGGTGAGGACGAGGCCGGCACCTGCCGCCATCCCCACCGCGGCCGCCACCCACATGGTCGCCGCGGTGGTGATGCCCACCACATGCGTCCCCCCGTAGAAGACGATGACCCCCACGCCCAGAAAACCTATGCCCGTGACCACCTGCGCCGCCACCCTGGTGGTGTCGCAGCCCGGGAAGGCGTAGAGCGACAACGCGGTGAAGAGCGCGGCCCCGAGGGAGACCATGATATAGGTCCTGAACCCCGCCGTGCGGTCCCCCCACTCCCTCTCCAGCCCGATGAGGCCGCCGCAAGCCACCGCGAGCAGGAGCCTCAGCGCCATATCCGTTTCGCTCATCCGGCCCCCTCAGCCATACGCGACCTCGAATCCCCGCAAATCCCCCCGCGGTTCCTCCCAGGTCGTCACCACCTCATCCACCCTGGAAGCGGGAGAGCCGCGGCGACACCATTCAAGCATCCGCCGCACCGCCCGCTCCTCCCCTTCCAGCACCGCCTCCACGCGGTTGCCCGCGATGTTCTTCACCCAGCCTTTTATCCCCAGCGTCCTCGCCTCCCGGACCGCGCAGGCGCGGTAGTACACCCCCTGCACCCTGCCGGAGACGATGACGTGCGCCCTCGCCACCGCCATTTCCTTCACCGCCCGCTACTCGCGCAGGTACACGAACGCACCCTGCCTTCCCGTCACGCCGTCCCGCCGGTAGGAGAAGTATCTCTCCTCGCAACAGGTGCACCCCCCGACGCGGTGGATGTTCACCTCCTTGACGCCCTCCCCGGCGAGGTTGAGGGCATTGGCCCTCAACAGGTCCAGGCGGCGCCCCGCGGGCCCGGAGGTCACCCCGCTGCTTACTCCATATCTTTCGACAAAGGCGCGGGCCCTGCCTTCATCCACCTCGTAACAGCATGGCCCTATGGCCGGGCCCATGACCACCCTTACCTCTCGCGCGCTGATGGAAAGAGCGGCCCGCATGGCCCGCAGCGCCCGGGCGGCTATGTTGCCAAGGGTCCCCCTCCAGCCGGCATGCAGCAGGGCCACCGCGCCGGGGGCGGCCATGGCCACGGGCACGCAGTCCGCGGTGAGCACCGCCAGGACGAGGCCGCCGGCGCTGGTGAAGGCTCCGTCGGTGCCCGCCAGCACCTTCGCTCCCGTGCCCGCGCTCCCCCTCTCCCCCCCGGCCACCCTCAAGCCGTGTACCTGCTCGAGAAAGGTGAAGTCCCAGGGGCGGATGCCGAGAAAACGCGCCACGGCCAGGCGGTTGCAGGCCACGTTGGCCTCTGCGTCCCCGCTGTTTGCGGCGAGGTTGAGCGTGGCGTAGGGCGCCGGGCTCACCCCGCCGCTGCGGTCGGTGAAGAGCAGGCCTATGCCCTCTCCCAGGAGATCGCCCGCACGTGTCCAGGTGTTGCCGCGCGCGTTTTCCTCCGCCGCATGCCCTCCCCCGGGCCCTTTATTCGCCGTCACATCCCTCCCGGTCGATGACCTCCAGCAGGACCTTGTCTATGCGCCTGCCCACGACCTTCTGCGCCGTCAGGCGCAGGCCCTCGAACTCCGCCGCCTCGCCCTGCTTGGGGATCTTTCCCATGAGGTTGTACATCAGCCCGCCCAGCGTGTCCCACTCGTGCGCGGGGAGCTCGGTGCCCAGCAGCTCGTTGAGGTCGTCCACGGAAATGCGGGCGTCGAAGGTGTAGCGGCCCCTGCCCAGGCTCTCGTAAAGTTCGAGAGCGCTGTCGTACTCGTCGAATATCTCCCCCACGATCTCCTCCAGGAGGTCCTCGATGGTCACCAGCCCGGAGGTGCCCCCGTATTCGTCCAGCACGATGGCCATATGTATAGTCAGCGTGCGCAGCTCGGTGAGCAGTTCGCTCACCCTCTTGGTCTCGGGCACGAAATAGGCTTCGCGCAGCAGTTCCCGCGGCCTGGCGTCGCTCTCGCCGCGCTTGAGGTAGGGCAGGATGTCCTTGGCGTAGAGCACGCCCACGATGTGGTCGAAATCTCCCCGGTACACCGGTATGCGCGAGAACCCCGAGCCCAGGATGAGCTCCAGGGATTCCTCCATGCCGGCCCCCTCCTCCATCATCACCATGTCCGTGCGCGGTATCATGACCTCCCGCACCAGGGTATCGCCGAACTCGAAGATGGAGTTGATGAGCTTCTTCTCCTCCTCCTCGATGACGTCCTGCTCCTCGGCCGCCGTGACCAGGGCCTTGATGTCTCCCTCGGTGACGAACGGGCCTTCCTTGATCGTCTTGCCGCCGAAGAGCCTGATCACTCCGTTGGAGATGAGGATGAGCACCCGCACCAGGGGATAGAAGATGGTGGAGAGCAAGTTGACCGCGGGCGCCACCGCCATGGCCACCCTCTCGGTGTGGTTGGTGGCGTAGGTCTTGGGGGCCATCTCCGAGAAGATGAAGATGAGGAAGGTCATCGCCCCCGTGGCCACGGCCGCGGCCACGGGCAGTTCGAATTTCAGGGCCAGCCCGGTGGCTATGGCGGAGGCGCCCACCTGCACCAGCAGGGTGAGCATGAGGATGGTGGAGAGGAACCGGCTGGGCTGCTCCAGCAGCTTTTCCAGCCTCTTCGCCCCGCGGCTTCCCTCCTCGCTCATGGCGCGTATGCGAAAGCGGTTCACGCTCACCAGCGCTATCTCCGCCGCGGCCAGTAATGCGGCGATGATAAGCAGCCCCGCCAACGCCGTCAGCCTCCAGGCCAGCTCCCCCCCTCCGACACCGGCCCCCGCGGCCACGGCCGCGGCCTGGTGGGCGCAGGGGATCATCATCCCTCACCTCCCGGCAGGCCGAGTATCTCCCTCAGACGTCGCTCCATCGCCGCCGCCTCCCCCTCTTCACGGTCATCGTAGCCGAGCAAGTGCAGCACGCCGTGGGCGGCTACGAACTCCACCTCCCTGCCCTCCTCGACCCCGTATTCCTCCCGCCTCGCCCGCACGTATGCGGGGCATACCAGCACGTCGCCCAGGAGGTGGCCTCCAGCGCCCTCCTCTCCCAGGGGGAAGGCGAGAACGTCCGTAGGCCCCGGCCGCGAGAGATAGCGGCGGTTGAGCTGCGCCATCTCCTCCTCCGTGATCAGAGAAAGCGACAGCACTGCGTCCCGCCTCGCCCCTTGTGCCCGCATCACCTTGAGGCAGCTTCTCCGCAGGGCCCTGGCGCTGAGCGCGAACTCGCGGGCGCGGTTGACCACGACCCTCAAGATGTTACCGCCTCCTTGACCAGGGCCGGATACTCTATGCGCTCGTGGTACATGCTGGAGAGTATGCGCACGAAGGTCTTGCTCATGGCCTCGAGGTCTCCCATGGTCAGGTTCGACTCGCTCAGCTGACCGTCCTGCAGCCTTTCCGCGATGAGGGAGCGCACCAGCTGCTCCAGCCTCACCGGCGTCGGCTTCTCCAGCGTCTTGGCCGCCGCCTCCACGGCGTCCGCCATCATCACCAGGGCCGCCTCCTTGCACTGCGGCTTCTCCCCCGGATAGCGGAAGCGGCTCTCCGTGGCCCGGTCGGCGACCTCGCCCTGCTCCATGGCGCGGGCGTAGAAATAGCGCACCAGCGAGGTGCCATGATGCTGCCTGATGATGTCCACGATCTCCTCCGGAAGCTTATGCTCGCGCGCCATCTCCACCCCCTCCTTGACGTGCGCGGTGATGATCAGGGCGCTCAGATTGGGCTTGAGATTGAGGTGGCCGTCAAAGCCCCGCGGCTGGTTCTCCACGAAGAACGCCGACCTCTTGATCTTGCCGATATCGTGATAATAGGAGCCCACCCGGGCCAGCTGGGCGTCGGCGCCTATGGCCAGGGCGGCGGCGTGAGCGAGATTGCCCACGATGACGCTGTGGCTGTAGGTCCCCGGCGCCTTGTTTATGAGCTCCCGCATCAGCGGCTGCTCCGGGGAGGAGAGGTCCATGAGGCGCATGGGCGTGGTGATGCGGGATATCCTCTCCAGCACCGGGAGCAGGCCGAGGGTGAGCACCGCCGTCAGGGCCCCGTTGCCCAGCCCCAGCAGCCCGGCCAGGAGGATGAAGCGCAGGTCCTTTATCAGGCTGGCGGTTATCAGGGATACGAGCGCGAGGAAAAGCGAGACCTCGACGGCGGCCCGTATGAGGTCCTCGCGCTTCCTGATCTCCGTCACCAGCAGGGCGGCGGCGATGCCGCCGAGCAGGGCGGTGAAGGTGAGGTAGATGTTCCCCTTGACGAAGAGGCCCGTGAGCACGGCGCCCACGCACACCAGGAACAGGGCGACCAGGTCGTCCAGGAGCACCGTCAGTATCAGTCCGACGAGGGCCAGGGGGATGAGATAACCCCACAGGGGAGTCTCGTCGATGAAGACCGCACACACGCGGCAGGTGACGGAAAAGCCCAGAAACACCAGGCATATCATGGCCACTATCCTCCAGTTGGCCGCGATGTCGGGACGGAAACGCCGCAAAAAGACGATGGCCATGGCATAGAGCACGAGGACGAGGAGGACTATCCCCGCCACCTGCTGATAGTTGCCCACCGGGGAGAGCGCCCCCGCCTCGCCCAGCGAGGCCAGGGTGAGGGCGGTGATGATCTCCCCCTTGGCGATGATCTTCTGCCCGGCGCTGAAGCTTGCCTTGACCTCCTCGACGGCCTGCATGGCCGCCTCGCTCTCGCGCGCTATGGAGGAAGAGGGGTATGCCGTGTTGGCGACGAGAAAGACGGACGCCAGCTCCCATGCCGCCCGCCTCAAGTCCCCCTGCAGCGGCATGGCCTCGGCGCGGCGGCGCATCTCCTCTTTTTTCTCCTCGCGGCTGTCATGGGGGACCGGCCCCGACATCGCCGCGCTCAGCAGGTCCACGGCCACCGCGTAGAGCAGGGCGGCGTCCTCCTCGGGCGCCCGCAGTATCGTCTGCAGGGACGCCCCGCTCATGCCCGCTGCGCCCTGGCTCCGCAGGGCGGATATCTTCTCTGTCTCAGCGCCCTCCCCGGCGGAGATTTCGCGCGCCCGGCCGAGAAAGGCCTCCAGCCGGGACAGCGCGCCCCGGTTGGCCTCTTCATCGACGTAAAGGCCTTCCCTCCATCTGCGCGCCAGCTCCCGCTCGGCCTGCGTCGATTCCTCGTCCACGACGCTGAAGTCGCGCGAGGAGATGACCGTCTCGGTGCTCGGTTTGCCGACCTCGAAGCGGGTCACACGGGGGACGTATTCCAGGATGAGCATGGCCAGGATGGCGGCCAGCAGCGCCAGCGACATCAGCAGGGCCCTCTTCTCGCCGCTGCGCGGGATGATGGACCGCCGCCAGGGTAAGTGGCCCTTGGGGCCTTCTTTATCTTCCATGTTATCTATCTTGCAGATTATACGGCATCTCGCGCTCCCGCGCATGCGAATCCGCCGCCGCCCCCTCCGCCCCGTTCCCGCATCCGCCGCTCGCCGTCATGCGCCGCCCCTCCCGGCGCCGTCGCGGGAATCGTCGTAGATGCGGTAGGCGCGCACGATCTCCTGCACTATCTTGTGGCGTACCACGTCCCCCTCGTCCAGGTACACGAACTCTATGCCCTCTATGTTCATCAGGATCTCCCGCACCACGTTCATCCCCGAGAGCTGCCCTCCCGGCAGGTCGATCTGGGTGATGTCGCCGGTGACCACGGCCTTGGAGCCGAACCCCAGCCGGGTGAGGAACATCTTCATCTGCTCGGGAGACGTGTTCTGCGCCTCGTCCAGCACGATGAAGGAATCGTTGAGGGTGCGCCCACGCATGAAAGCCAGGGGGGCCACCTCGATTATCCCCTGTTCCATGTAGCGGGAGAACTTATCCACCTCGAACATCTCGTAAAGGCAGTCGTAGAGCGGCCTCAGATAGGGGTCCACCTTCTGGTAGATGTCCCCGGGCAAAAAACCCAGCTTCTCCCCCGCCTCCACCGCCGGCCGGGTGAGGATAATCCTCCCCACCTGCTTGTTCGTCAGGGCCTTCACCGCCATGGCCATGGCCAGGTAGGTCTTGCCGGTCCCCGCCGGGCCGATGGAAAAGACGATGGTGTTGGAACGTATGGCCTCTATGTAGCGCTTCTGGTTGGGGGTCTTGGGGCGAATCACCTTTCCCCGCCTGGAGATGATGATATCCGCGAAGACCTCGGTGGGATTCAACTCCCCCTCCTCCATGATCATCTCGATCGCCTTCTCCACGTTTTCCGCGCTCAGGACCATGCCCCCGCCCAGCAGCTCCAGCAGCTCCTCGAAGAGCATGCCTATGGTCTCCAGCTCCTCCGCCTCTCCGCGGATGGTGATCTCATTGCCGCGCACCAGGATGGAGCTCGAGAAGGCCCGCTCGATGATCTTCAGCAGTTCGTCGCGCTCGCCCAGCAGGCTGACCATGGGCTGATTCCCCGGCACCAGTATCTTCACTTCGTCCACTCTTGATCCTTGCGTCTTCATCCCCTCCCCGGCTTCCGCCTCAGGCCATGCTCCCCGGGAGCCCCCTTATCCGGGGGGCCAAAGCAAGCGCCTTCCGCCCAGGACGTGGAAGTGCAGGTGCTGGACTACCTGCCCAGCGTCCCTGCCCACGTTGCTGAGGATGCGCATGCCGGAGGCGGCTATGCCCTCCGCCTCCGCCACCGTCTTCACGGCGGCGAAGATGGCGTGGAGGAGCTGCGCGTCCTGCGCGGTGAGGTCAAGGGCCGAAACCAGATGCCTTCTGGGCACCACCAGGAAATGCACCGGCGCCTGCGGGTTGATGTCCCTGAAGGCCACCACCTGCTCGTCGCCGTAGAGGATATCCGCCTCCGCCTCCCCCCTCGCGATCCTGCAGAAAAGGCAATCGTCCATGTCTCATACGCTCCTTCCCCGGGATCCACCCACGTGCGCTCCGCGCTTCCTCCCGCCGCGCGCCTCCAGCCGGGCCAGGCCGTCCTCGTGCCCGCGGATCTCAACCGCCAGGAGGTCGCCCTCGCCCACCCCCGCCCGCAGGCCGCGCACCGCGCCCTTGATGAAGTCCCCGGTGGTCCCGTAGGCCGTCCTCACGCCGGCTTCCTCCACCAGCCGCTCCACCAGCAGATCCCGCCTTTCGCCCCCGTGCTCCCCAATGTATCTCAAACGCCATGCCTCCGCCAATTCGCGCAGCCTCGCGGACCTCTCCTCCGCCTCCTGCACGGGGACGGCATCGGCCCGCCCCCAGGCCGCGGTCCCCGGCCGCGGCGAGAAGCGGAAGACGTGCACGCGGGACGGCCGGGCCTGCGCGAGCACCTGCAGGGTATTGCGGAAGGAGCGCTCGTCCTCTCCCGGGTATCCCACCATGACCTCCGTGGTCAGGGCCGCGCCGGGCCAGAGGGAGCGCATCGTCGCCACCGCATCCAGGTAATCCCCCGCCCCGTACCCCCTCCCCATGTCGGCCAGCACGGCGTCGTCCCCGCTCTGCAGGGGGAGATGGAGATGCGGGCATACGCGGGGGTTGCGCGACCATTCCTCCATCCATTCCACGCGCAGATCCTCCAGCTCTATGGAGCTCAGCCGCACCCGGTAGGCGTCCCCGGCGGTAAGGACCTCGCGCACCAGGGCGGCCAGGTCGCCACGGGCTCCATCGCCGTAGCGGCCGAGGTTGACGCCGCAGAGAACGATCTCCCCCGTGCCTGCCTCCAGGCTGTCCGACACCCGGAGCATCACCTCCGGGAACGCGCGCGACCTCTCCGCTCCCCGCGCCCGGGGGACGATGCAGTACGCACACCCCCGTTCGCAACCGTCCTGCACCTTGACGAGGGCGCGCGTGCGGCGCGGCCACCTGCCCGCGGCCTCCGCCGCCGCGGACGGCAGCAGCGATTCCACCTCGCGCACCCAGCCCTCTTTGCGCTGATTGGGGATCACGGCCACCACCCCGGGCAGGCCGCGCAGGTCTTCCGGGCTTACCTGCGCATAACAGCCAGCGGCGGCGATGGCCCGCGCGCCGCTTCTCGCCAGCTTGCGTATCAACTTACGGCATTTGCGGTCGCTTTCGGCGGTCACCGTGCACGTGTTCACCACGCAGAGGTCGGCGGCCGCGGGGTCGCGGGAGATGGCGTGGCCGCGCGCGGCCAGGCCCTGGCAGAGCTCGTCGCTCTCCGCCTGATTGACCTTGCATCCCAGTGTATATACCGCCACCCTGGCCATATCCACCTCACCGCGGGCCGCCGGCCACCATGCCCCCGCGCTTGCCGGGCACGCGGGCGGCGGGTCGTCCTTCGAACCCCCTGCGCAGGCCCCGCGGCGCGGCCCCCGGGCGGCAAGAGGTCAATTCTCCCGCCTCAAGGCCTTGCCCAGGCGATCCATGACCCCGGGGGCCTCCCTTCTGCTCATCTCGATGCGCTGGAACTCCTTGAGCAGCTTCTTCTGCTCCGGGTTGAGCTTTCGCGGCACCCGTACCTCCAGGGTGAGGTAGAGGTCGCCCAGGCTGCGCGAATGCGGGACGGGCATCCCCCTTCCCCGCAGGCGGAAAACCTCTCCCGGCTGGCTCCCCGGGGGGATGCGCAGCTTCTCCTCGCCGTTCAGCGTGGGCACGTCGAGCTCCGCGCCCAGGGCCGCCTCGGAGATATCCACGCTCACCAGGGCGTGGAGGTCCTTGCCGTGGCGGGTGAAGACCTCGTGTTCTCTCACCCGTGCCTCCACGTAGAGGTCCCCGGGGGGACCGCCCTTGTCCCCGGCCTCTCCCCGGCCAGGGAGGCGGACGCGGTCCCCGCCGTCGATGCCCGCCGGTATCTCCACCTCGATACGGTCGATTATCCTCCGCGCCCCCACGCCCCGGCATGCGGGGCAGGGGTGGGTGTTGATCTCTCCCGTGCCTTCGCACCTGCGGCAGGTAGTGGTCGAAGAAAAGGTGCCGAAAGAGCTCCGCCGCGTGTGCACGCTCCTTCCCTCTCCCCCGCAATCGGGGCAGAGGTCGCGGTCGAAACCCTCCTCCAGGCCCGTGCCCCCGCACTCCGCGCAGGCCTCGTGCCTGGGCATCTCGATCTCGCGCACCGTCCCCGCGTAAGCCTCCGCGAGGCTTAAGTCCACCACGGCGAGCAGGTCGCTTCCCCGGCGCGGCGCCCGCGGGGAGGCGGAGCGGCCGCCCCCGAAGAAGAGGTTGAAGATGTCGCCGAGGGGACCCCCGAAATCCGCCATGCCGCCCGCGAAGGGGGAGGCCGCCGTGCCCGCTTCCCCGAAGAGGTCGTACCTTCTCCTCCTCTCCGGATCGCTCAATACCTCGTAGGCTTCGCTGATCTCCTTGAAGCGGTCCCCGCTGTCGCCCTCGCCGCCGCTGACATCGGGGTGATGCAGACGCGCCAGGCGGCGGTACGCGCGCTTGAGCTCCTCGCTGTCCGCTCCGCGGTCGATCTCCAGGATCTCGTAGTAGTCTTTCATGGCTTTCCCGCTCATGCCCTCCTATCCCCGCAGCATCTCCAGGGTATGGCTGAGAGATTTGGCGATAAAGTCCACCGTGGGTATGACGCGCGCATAATCCATGCGCGTGGAGCCGAGCACGCTCACCGTCCCCACCATCTCCTCGCCTATGGCATAGGGGGTGGCGATAAGGCTGAACGACTGCAGCTCCTTGTACAGGTTCTCGTCCCCGATGCGCACCAGCAGTTCCTTGGACCCCAGGGCTTCGCTGAGCATCTCCAGGAGCAGGTACTGCTCCTCGAAATGCTCCAGCAGCCGCTCGATGCGCTGCAGCCCCTCGACGTCGAGGTAGCGCAGCAGGTTGGCCATGCCGCCGACATAGACCTTCTCGTACTCCTCGCGGGAGAGGATGTCCTGTATCGCTCCCACCACCCTGGCCGCCAGCGGCGGCGACTTCAGGCGCTTGAGGTCACGGTGCAGCGCGAGGTCCGCCACCCGGCCCAGGCCCCCGCCCTGCAGGTGGCAGTTGAGGAAGGACTGTATCTCCTCCAGGTCGATGTTCTCGCCGCTGCCCTGCACGTCGATGAGCTTCTTCTCCACGCGCCCGGTGTCGGTGATGATGACCATGAGCACTATCTCTTCCGCCAGGTTGACCAGGTCCACGTGCTTTATGGTGTCGCGCCGCAGGCGTGGCGCGATGACCATGGCCGCTGCGCTGGTCAGCCGCGACAGCAGGGTGCTGGTCTCCTGCAGCAGGTTCTCCAGCTCCTGGGTCTTGTGCGAGAAGAGGGTGATGATGGCGTTCTTCTCCTCCTCCCGCAGGCGCGTCCTGCCGCTGAGGCTGTCCACGTAGAAGCGGTAGCCGAGGTCGGTGGGGACCCTGCCCGCAGAGGTATGGGGCTGGTAGAGGTAACCCTGTCCTTCGAGCTTGCTCAGCTCGTTGCGAATGGTCGCCGCGCTGATGCCCAGGTTCAGGCTCTGGGCAAGCGACTTCGACCCTACCGGCGCCCCGGTAGTGATATACCTGTACACGACGGTCTTCAGTATCTTCTGCTGTCTCTTGTTCATCATTTAGCACTCTCCTCCTTGGAGTGCTACCCAGCCCTAAGTTATAAGCATATACGACTCCGCGTCAAGCGGGCAGGAACTCGGATATCAGCGCGTTGGAGAGCAGCATGCCGCGCGCGGTGAGGCTCACGCACCCCTCCCCCTGTTTCAGCAGGCCCAGGTCCGCGAGCTGGTCGAGGCGCCCCGGGTCGGCGTCGAGCAGGCGCGCGGAGACCCCCCCGCGGGTCCTCAGCCCCAGCATTATCTCCTCCGCCCGCCCCTCCTCGGCGTTCAGCGTCTCGCATCCCTCCACGGGCAGCCGCCCGGCGCGAACCGCCTTGATGTAGGCGAGGAGGGAGGGCGTATTGCGCATGCGCCGCGCGGCCATGAAGGAATGCGCGCCCGCCCCGACGCCGAGATACTCCTCCCTCTCCCAGTAGGCGCAGTTGTGGCGGCAGCGGTATCCGGGCCGGCAGAAGTTCGATATCTCGTAATGTTCGTAGCCGGCCGCCTGCAGGGTTTCGCACGCCGCCAGGTACTGCTCCGCCACCTCGTCCTCATGCGGAAGGGCCATCTCTCCGCGCGCCAGCGCACGCGACATGGAGGTCCCCGGAGCCGGCGTCAGCGCGTACAGGCTGAGGTGATGAGGCCCCGCCTCGAGCGCCTCGCCCAGGGTCGCCAGCAGCGCCCGCGTATCCATCCCCGGCAGGCCGTAGAGGAGGTCCAGGGAGAAAACGGCTCCCCCCGAGGCACAGCGGTGCGCCGCGCGCATGGCCGCCAGCGCCTCCCGGGCGCCGTGTGCCCTCCCCAGCGCCTTGAGAAAACGGTCCTGCAGGGACTGCACCCCTATGCTGAAGCGGTTTACGCCGCCGGCCGCCGCCGCCGCGAAGTCCGCCGCGGTCCAGGTGGCCGGGTTTACCTCCACGCTGACCTCGGCGCCCTCGCCCAGCCGGAAACGTTCCCCGATGCAGCGCAGCAGCGCCGCCACCTCGTTTCCGCTCAGGGTGGAGGGCGTCCCTCCCCCCATATACAGGGAGCGCAGCCCCGCCCCCCCGCTCACCCCCGCGCCGGCCCGCAGGTCCAGTTCCTTCAGCAGAGCCCGCCGGTACTCGGACATGAGGCGGCGGTCGGCGACGCGGCTCACGAAATCGCAGTAGGGGCACCGCGAGAGGCAGAAAGGCCAGTGCACATAGAGCCTCACTTGCCCCCCTCCTCCCTGGTCACGCGCAGGGCGGAGATGAAGGCCTCCTGCGGTATCTCCACCCTCCCCACCATCTTCATGCGTTTCTTGCCCTCTTTCTGTTTCTGCAGCAGCTTCTTCTTGCGGGTGATATCCCCGCCGTAGCACTTGGCGAGCACGTCCTTGCGCCTGGCCTTGATGGTCTCCCGGGCCACCACCCGCCCCCCGATGACCGCCTGCACCGGCACGTCGAAGAGCTGCCGGGGGATGAGTTCGCGCAGCCGCTGCGTGATGCGCCTGCCGTAATCGTAGGCGCGTCCCTTTTCCACGATGGAGGAGAAAGCATCCACCGGCTCTCCGCTGATGAGTATGTCCAGCTTGACCAGGTTTCCCGCCAGGAAGCCCATATGCTCATAGTCCAGCGAGGCATAGCCCCGGCTGCGCGACTTGAGCTGGTCGTAGAAGTCCACCACCATCTCCGCCAGGGGCATGCGGCAGCGTATCTCCACCCTGCGCCCGGAGAGAAAGGCCATGTCCTGGTAGACGCCCCTCCTCTCCCTCACCAGCTCGAGCATGGTCCCCATGTGGTCAGGGGGCGTGAGGATGGTCGCCTGCACATAGGGCTCGCGCACCTCGCCCACCAGGCCCATGTCCGGCATGTCGGAGGGATTGCGCACCTGCATCAATCCCCCCGCCCGCATCTCCACCTCGTAGACCACGTTGGGGGCGGTGATGACCAGGTTGAGGCCGTACTCGCGCTCCAGGCGCTCCTGCACTATCTCCATGTGCAGGAGTCCGAGGAATCCGCAACGGTATCCGAAGCCAAGCGCCTTGGAGGTCTCCTTGGCGAAGGTGAGCGAGGCGTCGTTGAGCTTGAGGCGCTCCAGGGCGTCTCCCAGGTCGGTGAAATCGTCGGAGTCGACCGGATATATGCCGGCGAAGACCATGGGCTTGGGTTCCCGGTACCCGGGCAAGGGTGCGGAGGCGGGCTCATCCCTGCCGGTGACGGTGTCGCCCACCTTGATCCTGCTCACATCCTTGATGCCGGTTATCACGTAGCCCACCTCTCCCGCCTCCAGGCCGGCGCAGGAGATCATGTCGGGCGAGAAATATCCCACCTCGTCAATGTCCGCCACCGTCCCCGCGGCCATGAAGCGCACCTTCATGCCCTTCCTGACCGCGCCCTCAGCGACGCGCACGAAGGCCACCACGCCGCGGTAAGAGTCGTAAACGGAGTCGAAGACCAGGGCGCGCAGCGGGAGGCCGGCATCTCCAACTGGCGCGGGCACGCGCACGACGATCTCCGCCAGCAGCTCCCTCACCCCCTGCTTGGTCTTGGCGGAAACCGCCAGCACCTCCGCGGGATCGACGCCGAGAAGGTCGGCCATCTCCATGGCGCTGTCCTCCAAATCGGAGGAGGGGAGGTCTATCTTGTTCACCACCGGGATGACGGTCAGGCCGGCCTCGACCGCCAGATAGGCGTTCCCTACCGTCTGCGCCTCGATGCCCTGCGAAGCGTCCACGAGCAGGACCGCGCCCTCGCACGCGGCCAGGCTGCGCGACACCTCGTAGGAGAAGTCCACGTGCCCCGGCGTATCGATGAGGTTCAGGCGGTAGTCCTCGCCGCCGGGCGCCCGCCAGGCCATGCGCACCGCCTGGGCCTTGATGGTGATGCCGCGCTCCCGTTCCAGGTCCATGCGGTCGAGGTACTGGCTGGCCATCTTCTGGCTCGGCACGGTATGCGTTATCTCGAGAAACCTGTCCGCCAGCGTCGACTTGCCGTGATCGATGTGCGCGATGATGCAGAAGTTACGTATTCTTTTGTCCTCCATAGGCAAACACCCCGGTAATTATCGCATATTAAGGTGCGGCGAAATAGAAGGCGCGGCCACGTTTACCCCCTTGCGGGCAGTATGCTACAATATGCCCTGTTTGAGGAAAGGAGGAAGGACACTTGCCCAACATCAAGCAGCAGGAGAAGCGCATGCGGCAGGCGGAGAAAAGGCGCCTGCGCAATAAATCGCGCAAGTCCGAGATCAAGACCTACATCAAGCGCTTCGAGACCGCCTTGCAGCGCGGTGACCGCGAAGAGAGCGAACTGTATCTCCACAAGGCCATCCGCTCGCTGGACAAGGCCGCCGGAGACGGCGTCCTCCACAAGAACAACGCCGCCAACCGCAAGTCCCGCCTGATGCAGAAGTTCAACCTCTCCACGCCGTAAGCCCCCCGGCATCAAGCCCCGGCCCCGGGCGAGCGGCGTTCTGCCGCCGCACGGACGGATAAAACCGCATCTTCTCCTCGTCCCCGCGCGCATGGAGACATGGTCGCTTTCTGCGCAGCCGCCGCGGGCCGCGCATGGGGGCCTGGTTGCGGGCTGGCGCCGGGGAGGGCTCCCCCCGCTCCGGGCTGCAGGGGAACGGGCGCCGCCGCGCAGCCTCCACCTCGATGGCATACGCACGCCGGAGCGCGTCAGCGCAAGCGCCCCCCCAGCCTCTCCCCCAGGGAGGCGACTATGCGCTCGCAAAGGGAGCGCACTTCCTCTTCCCGCAGGGTGCGGTCGAGGGCGTAGAAGACGAGGCTGTAGGCCAGGCTCTTGCTGCCCTGCTCCAGCTGTTCGCCGCGGTAGAGGTCGAAGAGGCGCAATTCGCGCAGCAGGTCTCCGCCCTCCTCCGCGATGACCCTCTCCACCTCCCCGGCGTCGATGCCCTCGTCCACCACGACGGCCAGGTCCATCTGCACGGAGGGGAAACGCGGTATATCGGCGTAGGGGACCGGCTCCAGGGCCGCGGCGACCAGCATATCCAGATCCAGCTCCATCACCGCCGCGGCGGCGGGGATGTCGGCCCCGTCCGCGACGCGGGGGTGGACGAGCCCCATCCACCCGGCCTCGCGTCCGCCCAGGTCCAGCAGGGCCGACTGCGCCGGGTGCAGGAAAGGCATCTTCCCCCTGCGCAGCCCCCACTGCGCGATGTGCAGGGAGGCGGCCAGCTTCTCCAGGATGCCCTTGAGGGTGAAAAAATCGACGTCCCCCGCCTCTCCGTCCCAGTGCTTGGGCAGCCATCTCCCCGCCAGCGCGCAGGCCAGCCTGCGGGCCTCACGGGGCTGTCCCCCCTCCGCCGCGGGCGCGAAAATCCGCCCCATCTCGAAGAAATGCGTCTGCGTGACCTGGCGATTGAGATTGAAGCGCACCGCCTCCAGCAATCCGGGCAGGAGGGAGGGGCGCATGACCGACATCTCCTCGCTCACCGGGTTGCGCAGGACGACGCTCCCGGCGGGGAGATATTCACGCTCGGGGTCGAGCAGATCCAGCCAGCGCGGGGAGATGAAGGAGAGCGATATGGCCTCGTGCAGCCCCATCCCCGCCAAGGCCTGCGCTATCTCCCGCCTCATGCTCTGCTCGCGGGTCAGGTAGCCGATATTGTGCCGCGACCTCGGCAGGGTGGAGGGGATGCGCCCGTAGCCGTAAAGCCGCGCCACCTCCTCCGCCAGGTCGACCTCCCGCGTGAGGTCCGGCCGGAAGGTCGGCACCACGACCTCTATGAGCTCCTCCCCCGCCTCCGCCTCCCGCACCTCCGCCTCCAGCCCTATGGAGCGCAGCAGGGCCGCCGCTTCCTGCACCTCCAGCTCGACGCCGATGAGCCTTCCGGCCCGCCCGCTCCTCAGCCGCAAGCGCGCCGGCTCGATGACCCTGGCGCGCGCGTCAACCACCCCCGGCCGCACCTTCCCCCCCGCCGTCTCCTGCATGAGAAAGGCCGCGCGCTCAGCCGCCGCCGTGCAGCCGCCGGGGTCCACTCCCCGCTCGAAGCGGTAGGAGGCCTCGGAGGACAATTCCTGCGATCTTGCCGTGCGCATGATGCTCGCGGGCTCGAAATGGGCCGACTCCAGGAGTATCCTCCCGGTGCTCGCGCCCACCTCCGTGTCTTCGCCCCCCATCACCCCGGCCAGGGCGATAGGGCCGCCGGGGTCGCAGATGAGGAGGTCGCCCGCCGCCAGCGTCCTCTCGGCGCCGTCGAGCGTGGTCATGCGCTCCCCCGTCAGCGCCCGCCTGACGATGATGTGCCCGCCCTCGACCAGGTCCAGGTCGAAGGCATGCAGGGGCTGCCCCAGCTCCAGCATGACATAATTGGTCGCATCGACCACGTTGAAAATGGGGCGCACGCCCGCCGCCTGCAGCCTGCGCTTCATCCACCAGGGCGAGGGGCCGATGGCCACCTCCTCGATGACCCGCGCCGCATAGCGCGAGCACAGGTCGCCGTCCTCGATGTCCACCCTGACCGCCTCCGCCGCAGCATCGCCCGCCTCGCGCAGCGCGCAGGCGGGCCTTCTCAGCCTCTGGCCGGTGAGCGCCGCGACCTCCCTGGCGATGCCCAGCAGGCACAGGCAGTCGGGGCGGTTGGAGGTTATCTCCAGGACCAGCACGGTGTCGCGCATGCCGGGGATGTCGCTCAGCCTCACGCCCGCGCGCATCCCCTCCTCCAGGAGCATGATGCCGGAGGCCTCCTCCGATATCCCCAGTTCTTTTTCCGAGAGGAGCATGCCGCGCGAGGTCACGCCGCGGATGGCGGCCTCGCCTATGCGCGTTCCGTCGGGGAGGACGCTGCCCGGCAGAGCCACCGGGGCCATGATGCCCGCGCGCACGTTGGGGGCCCCGCAGACGATATCCACCACCTCTCCGCCCACGTCCACCCGGCACAGAGAGAGCCGGTCGGCCGAGGGGTGTTTCCCCACCTCCAGGACATGCCCCGCCACCAGGGCTTCGAAACCCCGGCCCAGGCTCTCGATGCCCTCCACCGCGGTCCCGGAGTTGGTGAGCAGGTCCGCGAGCTCGCCCGCGCTTACGCTCAGGTCCACGTAATCCTTCAGCCAGTCGAGTGGGACGCGCATCACCATCTCCCCTAGTATTGCCGCAACAGGCGCAGGTCGTTGTCGAAGAAGTATCTGATGTCCGGGACCCCGTACCTGAGCAGCGCGATGCGCTCTACGCCCATGCCGAAGGCGAAGCCGCTCACCTTCTCCGCGTCGTAGCCCACGTAGGCGAAGACGTTGGGGTCCACCATGCCCGCGCCCAGGATCTCCAGCCAACCCGACCCCTTGCACACCCGACAGCCGCCTCCGCCGCAAAGCGCGCAGGAGACGTCCACCTCGGCGCTGGGCTCGGTGAAGGGGAAGAAGTGCGGGCGAAAGCGCACGCGCCTCTCCTCGCCGAACATCTGTTTGGTAAAATACTCCAGGGTGCCCTTGAGATCGGCGAGAGTTATGCCCACGTCCACCGCCAGCCCCTCCACCTGGTGGAACATGGGGGAATGGGTGGCGTCCGGCGCGTCATGGCGGTAAGCCTTGCCCGGAGCGATGACGTAGAGAGGCGGCGGGGTGGACTCCATCACCCTTACCTGCACGGGGGAGGTATGGGTGCGCAGCAGGAGGTCTTCCCGCCCGCCGCCGGGAGGGTCGATGTAGAAGGTGTCGGAGAGGGACTTGGAGGGATGCCATTGCGGCGTGTTCAGGGCCTCGAAGTTGTAATAGTCCAGCTCCACCTCCGGGCCCTCCACGACGCGGTAACCCATGCCGATGAAAACGTCTTCGATCTCCTCGATGATGCGGGCGAGGAGGTGCCGCGTGCCGGGGGGTGCGGTCCGGCCCGGAAGGGTGATATCCACCCCCCGCCCCTCCAGGTCCCTCTCCATCTCCGCCCGGCGCAGCCGGAGGCTCTTCTCCTCCAGCTCCTGCTCGAGCCAGGACTTGAGCATGTTCCCCAAGCGGCCCACCCTGCGCCTCTCCTCCGGCTCGAGCTTCTTTATCCCCTGCAGGAGCGCAGAGAGCTTCCCCTTGCGACCCAGGAACGCTACGCGTATCTCCTCCACCGCCGCGGCGTCCGCGGCCCCTTCGAGGCAGGCCTCAGCCTGGCGGTAAATATCCGCCATCCCGGGGTGCGATGCCAACGACTGCAGCAAACCCTCCGCCATCTAGGTACTCTCCTCCCCCTCGCCTCCTCCTGCGCCGCGCCTCCGCGCGGCCTCGTAGAGAAGAACCGCGGTGGCGGCGGCGACGTTGAGCGATTCCGCCCTGCCCAGCAACGGTATGCGCACTCGCGCGTCGGCCAGCGTGGCCTCCTCCTCCGGCATCCCCCACGCCTCGTTGCCCATCACCAGCGCCAGCTTCTCGGGCCATCGCAGCGCCCACATCTTCGTGCCCCGGTGCGCGTCCGCGGCCAGCACCCCGTAGCCCGCCTCGCGCAGGACGCGCATGGTCTCGCAGGCTCCGCCCGCTATGGCCATGGGGAGATGGAAGAGAGACCCCGCGGTGCTCCTCACCGTTTTTGCGTTGTAGGGGTCCGCACTTTCCGCGCATATGACCATGCCGCCCGCTCCGGCGGCGTCCGCCGTCCTGATCATGTTTCCCAGGTTTCCCGGATCCCTCACCCGGTTGGCCACGAGCAGTACCGGGGCTCCCGCGGCGCACAGCTCCGCGAGGGAGACGTGCAGCAGGGGGGACACGGCCATGACCCCCTGCGGGGTGACCGTGTCCGAGAGCGTGGCCATGACCTCGTCGCTGACGATATAGCGGGCGGTGCCGCGGTGCCTGACCATGTCCAGGTAAGGCCGGAGGGCCTCCTCGCCCCTGCGCGTGCACATGATGCATTGCAGGGGGTGGGGCGAGGCCAGCGCTTCCGCCACGCCCTGCAGACCCTCCACCAGGAAAAGCCCCTCGCGGTAGCGGAAATTCCTCTTGCGCAGGCGCCGGTAGCTCCGTATGCGCTCGTTCTTCAGACTTTCGATCACGCCGAGCAGGCGAACCCCATCAGGCACTCGCCTCCCCCATCTGCGGCTCTTTCCCCAGCTCCTCCTGCGCCCTCTGCACCAGCTGGGCGAAGGATGCGGGGTCGGAGACGGCCATCTCCGCCAGCATCTTCCGGTTCACCTCGATCTCCGCCAGTCTCAAGCCCTGGATGAACCTGCTGTAGGAGATGCCGTTCCGCCTGGCAGCGGCGTTGATGCGCGCGATCCACAGGCGCCTGAAGTCCCTCTTCCTGGCGCGGCGGTCGCGATAGGCATATTGCAGTGAGTGCATGACCTGCTCGTTGGCGCTGCCGTAGCTCCTGCTGCGGGCGCCGCGATAGCCCTTGGCCATGCTCATTACCTTCTTTTTCCGTTTCTTCCTGGCCACCGAATGCCTGGTTCTGGACATCTCCACTCAGTCCTTTCCTCTGCTCACACCCATGCGCCCGGGCGCATCTCACCCCCGGCGCAGAAGCTTTCTCACCGTTGCGGCGTCGCAGGGCGCGACCTCCGCCTTGTCCCGGTAGCCGCGCTTGCGGGTCGAGCTTTTCTTGGACAGGAGGTGGCTGGCGTAAGCCTTCCTCCGCCGCACCTTGCCGCCGCCGGTTATCTCAAACCTTTTTGCCGCTCCCCGGTGGGTCTTCATCTTTGGCATTTTTTCCTCCGTCTTTTTTGGCCGCCGCTACCGGGGCCATTACCATCTGCATATTGCGCCCTTCCAGCTTGGGCATGGACTCCACCGTCCCCAGCTCCGCCAGCTCCTCGGCCACCTGTTCCAGGAGGTTCCTGCCCAGCTCGGTATGGGTCATCTCCCTGCCCCGGAACATGATGGTCACCTTCACCTTGAAGCCGGACCTCAGGAACCTCTCGATATGCTTGCGCTTGGTCTCATAGTCGTGCCGGTCGATCTTCGGGCGCAGTTTCATTTCCTTGTACGTGACCACACTCTGTTTCTTGCGCGCCTCCTTCATCTTCACCGTCTGCTCATAGCGGTACTTGCCGTAGTCCATGATCTTGCAGACCGGGGGCTGGGCTTGCGGCGCCACCTCCACGAGGTCCAGCTCCATCTCGTCGGCCAAGGCCAGAGCTTCCTGCAGGGGCTTGATGCCGAACTGGTTTCCATCCGGGCCGATTAGCCGCACCTCTCTGGCCCTGATCCCCTCGTTTACGCGCACCTTCTTGTCTATCTGGCATCCCTCCTTGCTGAAATGAAAAGGATAGCGGTCCGCGCCCGCTACCCACGGGGTCCTGCTCTCTTAGAACCCGACAGGCGGTCTCGCCTGGGGGGTGAGAAGCTTAACCGCTTCTTCTTCAGCCATATGCGTTTTCCAGCAAAAATTATAGTGTATTGCACCCTTGCAGGCAACATCCGGCCCGGCGCCCCTCCCCCGGCCCCGCCCTTTCGGCCTTGCCCTCGCAGCGGGGCGGCGGCCCGGAAGGGGGGCCCGCGCCCCCGGCTTGCGCGCGGCCGACCCGGATATTATCATCGGGAGGCGTACGCATGGAGGCGCGGTGATGCCGGTGACGCCTTGGGCATGCAGGAAGACCGGGGCACCGCGGTGCCGGAGGAGAAGGAGGAGGAGATGCTGGAAGTAACGCCGACGCGGGAATGGTGCGAGGTCTCCACGGCGGCCGTGGCGATGGAGAGCGCCGCGGGCCTGGCCGCTGTAGCCGCCGGCGGATACCTGATGTTCCGCTACCGCCGCAGGCTCTTTCCCCTCTGGAGCGCGGCCACGCTCTCCTGGTTCACCCTGTGCAAATACCTTATCTGCACGCGCTGCGAGCACTACGGAAAGAGGTGTGAGTTCTACCGCCTGGGCCGGCTGGCCGCGCGCATGTTTCCCGCCCAGCCCGACCGTACCCTGACCCTGGCGGGCTTCGCCGCGGAAGGCCTTTCCGTGGGAGGGATGATGGCGCTGCCCCTCGTTGCCGCGAGGGAAGACGGCAAGAGGTTCGCGACCTACGCCGCCCTCCTCGCCGCCCAGTATGGGACCCAGCTCCTGGTCGCCTGCCGCCACTGCGCCCGCACCGCCACCTCCCCCTGGAAGGCCCGCTGCCCCTCCTACCAGCTCGCCCGCCGCATCTGGAGGTCCTGACCCCGCCGCGCCCAATGCGCTGGGGAGGGCGCTTCCCCCGCTTGCCTCAGCCCCCCGCCGGCTCGCTGCATGCGCCCGCCTCCTCCTCGCCCGATATGCCCCGCACGGGATGAAGCGGCAGCACGACGGTGAAGACGGTGCCCTCCCCCCGGGCGCTGCTCGCCCGCAGCTCGCCCCCGTGCGCGTTCACCAGGCGCCTGCTGATGGAGAGCCCCAGCCCGCTGCCGCTCTGATGCCTGGTGGAGGACGAATCCACCTGGTAGAACTTGTCGAATATCTTGGGCAGGTCCTGGGGGGATATGCCGATACCGGTATCGGAGACCCGCACCACGCATTCCCTCCCCACCGTGACGGCCCTGACCGTGACCTCCCCCTGCGGCGGGGTGAACTTGACGGCGTTGTGGATGAGATTCGTGAACACCTGCCCCAGGCGTTCTGCGTCGCCGCTTAGCGGAGGGAGATCCCGTGGGATATCCACCCCTATGGCTATGCCCTTCTCCTGCGCCAGGTGGTCGAGCTGCTGCACCACCGCGGCGACCACCTCCGCGAGGCTCAGCGGCTCCTGCCGCACCTCGATTATGCCCGCCTCGATGCGGGAGATGTCCAGGAGATCGTTGATGAGGAGGGTGAGGGACTCGCTCTGTCGCAGCACCACGTCCAGATAGTGCCTCTGCTTGTCGGTTATCGGCCCCACCCTCTCCGCCGCCATGAGGCGCACGAAGCCCTTGATGGAGGTGAGCGGGGTCTTCAACTCGTGTGAGACCACCGAGATGAACTCCGACTTCATGCGATCGAGCTCCACAAAATCGCTGACGTCGTGCATGAGTATCACTGCGCCTGCAGTGCTGCCCTCCACTCCCGGCAGGGGGGTCCACAAGACCTTGTAGACCAGCTGGGGGTCGCCCGGCATGACCATTTCGCTCTTGAGGCTTTCGCCCTCCAGGACCCGCGCCAGCGCTTCCTCGAGCGCGAGCTCCCCGAAATCGAGGGCATACCCCGACCTCTGCGTCAATTCGAGCAGGTGCTTCCCCTCTCCCGCCGGGCGCAGGCCGATGAGCCGATCCATGGAGGGGTTGGCGAGCACCAGCCTGCCCTCGGCGTCCAAGACCGCGAGCCCATCGCTGAGGCTGTTGATGATGGTCTCGATCTTCGCCTTGTCCTCCAGCGTCCTGCGGTAAAGGGAGGCCTTCTCCAGCGCCAGCGCGACCTCGCTCGCCAGGGTGAGGAGAAGCCGTGCGGCGTCGTCGTCGAAGGCATCACTGCTCGCGGAGAGGCAGCACAGGACGCCTATCACGCTGGCGCTGGCGTAAAGGGGCACCGCGATCATCGAGCCGAAGCCGGTGCCCGTGAGATAGTCGCGGAAGCGTGGGTCCTCGTCCGCGTCTCTCAGCACCACGGGCAGCACCGCGGACGCGGACATGTAGAGGGGGTTCCCCCCGCCCGCCCGCACCAGGCTGCGCCTTTCCTCGTCCCCCAGGCCGCGGCCGGCCCTGAGCCCGAGCCGGCCCTCCGCGTCCAGGAGGGTCACGGCGACGGCGTCGTTGCGCACCAGCTTGCAGGCGTTGTCGACGAGGATGTCGATCATCTCCTCCTCGTCGAGAGTGGAGGCCAGTTTCAGGGCCACGGCGTAGAGGGTGGAGACCTCCCGCCTCTTGCTGTCCGCCTGGTCGTAGAGGTGGGTGAAAGCCTGTTTTTCCCTCTCTTCCTCGCGTGCCTTGCTGATCACGAACGAGCCCCCCAGGGCGATGATCATGTAGATGGGCACCGCGATAGCCATGTTCTTCAGGGCCTCCGAGGACACGGTCTCATAGATGATGGGCGCGAAATATATCGCGCAGGTCATGGCGGTGACGAGCAGCGTCTCCAGCAATTCGAAATAGGCGGAGGAGAAAATGATCACCGCCGCATAGAGCATGGAGATGCCGCTCTCGCTCCCCCCGGTGAGGTATACCATGACCGCCACGAGGGCGTTGGTGGCTGCCATGAGCAGGAAATAAGCCAGCGGGTGATAGCCATCGTAGGGGAAATAGCGGTGCCCCAGGAAGACGAGCACGGAGAGCGCCAGGAAGCCGTAGAAGACCGGGCTCCCGCTGCGTTGCGAATAGGGGAGCACGAAGAGCGTGGCGGCGACGATGATGGTCAGCCAGAAGATGGAGGCGATGAAGCGGGTCGAGGAGAGCAGCATACGCAGGTCGTCACGCTGGCCCGCGCCCTTCCGCCGCCGTGTCTTCAAGGCCCCCGGCCTCTCTCAATCCCTGCGCCTGCGGTCGAAGACGAAGACGCTTCCCTCCATGCTCTTGGCGTATTTCTTCAGCTCCGCGGCAATCTGCGCGACCTTGCCGGGATGGTCAAGGCTGCGGAAGGTGTTGTGCACCACCGCGATGCTGATGCTCATGATGGAGAACTCGTGCGCCAGGCCCTGCCGGTCCCTGCTGACGATATATCCCCGCTCGCGGTCCCGGGGATCGTAGTGGACGGGAATGCGTTCGTCGAAAAGCCTGATGATCTCCTGGCAGATCAGCGGCGCCCTCTCCATCTCGGTGATGACGATGAAATCGTCCCCTCCGATATGGCCCACGAAATCTTCTTCATTCCCATATTTATCTATCCCTTCCAGGATCACCCTGGTGGTCAGCTTGATCACCTCGCTGCCGGCGAAAAAGCCGTAGCGGTCATTGTAGGCCTTGAAATCGTCGAGGTCCACGTAGCACACGGCGAACCTCGCCCCCCGGCTGATGCGCGCTTCCAGCGCCTCCTCGATGGCGCGGTTGCCAGGCAGGCCGGTCAGGGGGCTCGCCTCGCCGTCCCTGAGGGAGCGGCGCAGGTGCATGTTTATCCTTGCCTCGAGCTCCAGGGGATCGAAGGGCTTGGTGAGGTAATCGTCAGCGCCCGTTTCCATCCCCCTCAGCTTATCCTCCAGCATCCCTTTGGCGGTGAGCATGAGTATCGGTATGTGGGCGGTGAGGGCGTCTCCGCGCAGGCGCCTGCAGACCTCGAGCCCGTCCAGGTCCGGCATCATCACGTCCAGGACCACGATATCGGGCCGTTCCTCCCTGCACAGCGCTATGGCCTCGATGCCGTCCCTGGCCTCGATGGGGCGGTAGCGGTCGCGGCCCAGCGTCTCGACGATGAGCTCGCGTATATCGGGGTCATCATCGACCACCAGGACCTTGCGCCTCCTCTCCCCCCGCGCGGCCTCCGTGTTCTCGCCCCGCAAGACCCGCTCAAACATCACTATGACCTCCATGGCGCCGCGGGCGCCGCCTCCCGGCTATCTCCTCAATCCCGGCCCGGCTCTCCCGGGGCCCGTGCGAGTAAGGCGTCTTGCTCTCCCGTGAGCTGGTCCTTCTGCGTCATTCGCCGCATGGTCAAGGCCTCGTGAGCATCCGCATCGCGTCCGCATCTCAGTAGCATTATCGGCAATCCCCCTCCCCCGTTTGACCCCGCCGAAGCACCTTTCCCGGATGGGGTCAGGTCTTGTTCTTTGCCTGCTCCGCTATCTTCCCAGTTCGC
>CAZEAU010000032.1:0-26709 GCA_964510515.1 uncultured Actinomycetota bacterium
GGTTCCCACGTTGACATGGGGCTTGGTCCTCTCGAATTTCTTCTTGGCCATTTGACCCTCCTCGCTGATTCCCTCTTCCCTCCACATCGGCGCAAAGCGCCGCTTCATTTGCTGGTAGCGGTGAGAGGACTCGAACCTCTGACCTCACGGGTATGAACCGTGCGCTCTAGCCAGCTGAGCTACACCGCCACGCGGGCGAAATAAATGGAGCCCGCTAGCAGACTCGAACTGCTGACCCCATCCTTACCATGGATGTGCTCTACCTGCTGAGCTAAGCGGGCTCGTCTATCCTCCAGCGCGCCCATAATGTTACACCAACGGATTGACCGAAACAACAACGGCGGGGGCCGGGGCGCGCAAGGCGCGGCTGCGGGCTGAGGGCCCTTGCTGCGGCGCATAAGGGCGGAGTGGCAACCGCGCGGCGCTCTGCCGCGACCGCGCTCACTGCAGGAACATGTCCAGGGTGATCTCCTCGCCGGGCTCGACGATGACATACTCGGAGTCCCAGTCGCCGTCGAGCAGGGCGCGCAGCATGCGGTTGGAGCCGGGTATCTCCTCATAGTCCAGCTCCAGGGTCTCAGCCAGGGAGCGTGCCGTCCCCCGGAATTCGTCCAGGCGGTAGTTGCCGGTGTTGATGAGCACCACGCGCCGGTAGTTGGCCAGCGCGGTCCGGGTCACGCGCATCGCCCGCTCCTCGCCGTATCTCTCCACCAGGCGCTGGTAATCGTGCATGGGCAGCTCCGCGGCCTCTATCCATCCCTTGGTGAGAAAATAGGTGCCGGGCTCCTCCCTGAGCCTCCTCAGGTGCTCCCGGCGCGAGCCGAGGAAGAGGGCGATACAATCGTCGACGCGAGGGACGATGATGCGGTGCGAGCGGGAGACGAGGCCGACCGCGGCATTGGAGCACAAGCCGTAGCCGAGAACGATGTCCCCCTCCCCGGGGACGGCGTCTATCTCTCTCTGCAGGGTCTCGCGCAGCTTGTCGGGATAGACGTGGAGGCCGAACTCCAGCTCCAGCATCTCGTCTTCCCCGGCCCCCATGAGGCGCAATTCCTCCGCCACCGTGGCACAGGCGATTATCTTTCTCGCTCTCCCGTCCGCCTCTTTCATCCTCCCACACCTCGCTCTCTTAACGCATCCGCCGCGCGCCCCGCCATGCGCGGGCGCCGCAAGCATTGTACCCCGTGGGCGCCGCGGAGCGTATGACGGGCGCCCCGGCCCCCCGCGGCCCGTACGGCGGCGGCGAGCTCCGAACGCCGCACAGCAAAGAGGCGGGGGCGGCCCCGCCTCTCGTCGTCCGCTCTTGCGGCGCGCCCCTGCGGCGCGGCTCAGGCCATGAGATTGCCCAGCGCCATGGCGAAGGGCATGTCTCCCTCGATCTTCATCTTCCCGGTCATGAACGCCGTGGGGCCGGCCAGCTCCCCCTTCTGCATGAGATCCCAGTCCTCCAGCCCGATCTTGAAGGCCACCTCCGGGGAGGCGGCGTCGTTGAACACCACCTTGATATCGGCCTGCGAACCGTCCGGGATGTCCAGCTCCAGGTTCATGGTGCCGCGCACGGAGTTCAGCGAGTCGTACCTATTGCGGTTGACGTTCTGGCTCATGTCCGTGAACATGTCCATGGCGCCCTCCATCTTCCCGGTCACCGCCTTGCGCCACACATCCTCGCTGACGATCACCTTGATCATCCGGCTCTCCAGGGCGCCCTCCTTGACCGTGAGGTCCTTGGCGTCCTTCACCGAGATGCCGTAGACGTAGTCCTGCTCGCCCTTGATCTCAAACTCCACCGTGAACTCGGTGCCCTCCATGCCGGTGATCCCGCCCCCGGAGAGCTGCTCCGCGACCATCTTGGGCACTATCTCCTCGAAGTACTCCTTCACGCCGATGTTCTCTGGAACTTCCATCCCCGCCTCCTTTTTCCGCTCGCCGCTATCATACCCCGGGCGGACCACAAGGCTTACCCTGCCGCAAGCACTGACAGTGGCCGCCCCGCCAATACCTTTCGGAACTGACATGTCATTACTATAAATAGCGGCCACGGCAATGTCAACCGTGCCCGAAAGCCGCTGCGCGAGCGGGTCACGCCCGGCGCGGCGGAAGGGAGGGGCGGCCGCTCGCGGCGCGTTTTCGCGCCCCTCCCGCCGCGGAGCCCGGCCCTCGCCTCGCGCTCGCCGCAGCCGTAAAGCTGGGCGCGGGCGAGCGCGCGCGGCGGCCGCACGCGCGCGGCTTGTTAATGCCGCCTCCTCCGGGTTTAATTATGTGGTGAAGGAATGTGGTACAGGCGGCGGCCGCCGCAAAGGGATTCGGATGCAGCGGGACCGCATAAGGCACGTTGCAGCAAAGGAGTGATCACCGCGCATGGAAGGCAGGCTGAAAAACCTCGATTACGCCTTCGACCCCCGCTCCATCGCCTTCGTCGGCGCCACGGAGAACATGGGCAAATGGGGTTTCCTCATCCTCAACAACCTCATCACCGGGGGCTATGGGGGGGAGATCTTCCCCGTGAACCCGGCGAGGGACACCGTCCTCGGGCTGCCCGCATACCCCACCGTGCTGGACATACCGGGAGAGATCGACCTGGCGGTGTTCACCGTCCCCGCGCGCCTGGTGCTCGAAGCCCTCGACGATTGCATCGCCAGGGGGGTGAAGGCGGGCCTGGTCATCACCGCCGGATTCAAGGAACTGGGAGAGGAGGGCGCCGGGGCGGAGCGGGAGCTGGTGCGCAGGGCGAGGGAGGCCGGCATGGTGCTCATCGGCCCCAACTGCCAGGGGATATGCTGCCCCCGCAACCACCTCTACCCCTGGATGCCCATACTCTTCCACCCCGCCCCGGGGAAGATCGGCTTCGTGGCCCAGAGCGGCAACATCCTCAACATGCTCATCGCCCATGCCGTCTCCGCCGGCCTGGGCATATCCAAGGCGGTGTCCAGCGGCAACGAGGCCGACCTGGAGACGGAGGATTTTTTCAGCTATTACGGCGATGACCCCGATACGGAGGTCATCGTGGCCTACGTGGAGGGGATAAGGGACGGCCGGCGCTTCCTCGCGCAGGCGCGCGAGGTCTCCTGCCGCAAGCCCATCGTGCTCCTCAAGGGGGGCCGCACCGGTTCCGGCATGTCGGCGGCGCGCTCCCATACGGGCTCCATGGCCGTGAGCGGGGCGCTCTTCGAGGCGGCATGCCGCCAGGCGGGCATCGTCACCACCTCCACCATAGAGGAGGCGGGCGTCACCGCCGCCTCCTTCGTGGGGCGGCCCCTGCCGGCGGGACGCCGGGTAGGGATAGTCACCGGGGGCGGGGGCCTGGGGGTCATCGCCGCCGACTACTGCACGGAGATCGGCCTCGAGGTGCCCCGCCTCTCCGCCGCCACCCTCGCCGCCCTCGGGAAGTTCCTCCCCGACTGGTGGGTCCCCGGCAATCCCGTTGACCTCGTGGCGGGGCTGGACTTCGCCGTCCTCAAGCCGGTGATCGAGATACTCATGCAGAGCGGCGAGGTGGACGCGGTGATGTTTCTCTGGATCGGCGCGCCGCGCAACCACGCCAAGGCCGCGGCGGCACAGGGAGAAAGCACCGCGGCCATCGCCCAGATATGGGCCATGATGGACCACCACTTCAACAGCTTCATCACCGAGCTGCACGAGTTGATGTGGGACCTCGACCTCCCCCTCTACGTCGCCAGCGGCATCAAGTACGAGGAGGGCGGAGATGGGGGGGCTCCCGCCGGGGAAAGGCCCATCATCTTCTCCAGCGTGGAAGCGGCCTGTCGTGCGGTGAAGGCCATGGCCGACCACCGCCGCTGTCGCCGGCGCTGAGTCCGTCCCACGCACCCGGATCCGGGCAAGATGCGCACCTCTCCCGGCCGCCGGCCCAAACAAGCGAGGAGGCGCATATTGGCGGGAAGGGCGGATATGCTCGGCAGGGCGAGGCGGGCGGAGCTCTCCCTCCTCGGCGTCACCGTGGTCTGGGGACTCACTTTCGCCATGGTCAAAAAGGTCCTCGCATACATGCCCCCTTTCGTCTTCATGTCCTACCGCTTCCTCCTCGCCTTCCTGCTCCTGGCCGCGGTCAGCGGCAGGAGGCTGGTCCGCGCGGACCGCGACACCGTCGTCGCCGGGGCGCTGCTGGGGGCGCTCCTCTACGCCGCCTATTCCCTTCAGACCTTCGGGCTGCAGCACACCTCCGCGGGCAACGCCGGCTTCATCACCGGCCTCTTCGTGGTCTTCGTGCCCATACTCTCCACCCTCATCCTGCGCAAGCGGCCGGGGCTGCGCTCCCTGCTCTCGGTCGCCGTGGCCACCGCCGGCCTCGCGCTGCTCTCCCTGCAGTCGGGCTTCAGGCTCAACACGGGCGACCTCCTCGTCCTCGCCTGCGCCTTCGCCTATTCCCTGCACATCATCTACATGGACCGCTGCGTGGAACGCCACGACCTCCTGCTGCTCACCCTGCTGCAGATGGGGGTGGCGGCGGCCCTGCATACCGGCTCCGCTCTCGTATGCGAGGGCTTCGTCCTCCCCGGCGGCGTTTACGCCTGGGCGACCATCGTGGTGTGCGGCGTGCTGGCCTCCGCGGCGGCCTTCTACGTGCAGGCTTGGGCGCAGAGGGAGATATCCCCGGTGCGCACCTCGATGGTGCTCATCATGGAGCCGGTCTTCTCCGTGCTCTTCGGCATCCTCCTGCTGGGCGAGATGCTCACCTGGCGGGGGTGGCTGGGCTGCGCGCTCATGCTGGCCGGGATGCTCATCACCGAGGTCGCTCCCGAGCGAGCCCGGGATGCGGACGCCGCGGGCGCATGAGCGGACGCGCGGGCCTGCGGCCCTCCCGTCGCCGCCCCCCGCCCCTTCGCGGGAGAAGCGTTCCTCGGGCATCGGGGAGGGATGTCTTCGGCTCAGGCCGGGGAAGCGGCTGCCGCAGGGGCACGCCTCAGCGGTGGGAGAGGATCTTGGAGAAGAAATCGATGGCCCGGGGGCTGCTGGGGTGGTTGAATACCTCCTCCGGCGGGCCCTCCTCCACGATGAGGCCATCGTCCATGAAGATGAGGCGGTCCCCCACCTCGCGGGCGAAGCCCATCTCGTGGGTGACCACGAGCATGGTCATGCCCTCGCGCGCCAGGTCCTTCATCACGTCCAGCACCTCGGAGACCAGTTCGGGGTCGAGGGCCGAGGTCACCTCGTCGAAGAGCATGAGGTCGGGATCCATGGCCAGGGCGCGCGCGATGGCCACCCTCTGCTGCTGGCCCCCCGAGAGGTGTGCGGGGTAGGAGGCGGCCTTCTCCCGCAGGCCCACCCGCTCCAGCAGGCGTATGGCTTTCTCCTCCGCCTCCCCTGCGTCCATCTTCTTCACCTTGATGGGCGCCAGGGTGACGTTGCGCAGCGTGGTCAGGTGCGGGAAGAGGTTGAAGCTCTGAAAGACCATGCCCACCTTCTGGCGTATGGCGTTGATGTCCGAGTTGTGCGCGGTGATGTCCACGCCCTCGATGGAGATGCGGCCGCTGCTGGCATGCTCCAGGCCGTTCACGCAGCGCAGCATGGTGCTTTTGCCCGAGCCGCTGGGCCCCACCACCACCAGCACTTGGGAGGGTTTGACCTGGAGGCTCACGCCCTTGAGCACCTCGTGATGGCCGAAGCTCTTGTGCAGGTCGTCTATCTCCACCATGTAACCGTCCGACATGCGCGTTCCCCCGATCTCGCCGCTGCCGCCATCCACCGCCGCAATGCCCCCCTGCGGCGGGCATGCGTTCACCTTGGCAACGCGCGCGAAGCGCTCACGTAAAACCTTCATTCGCTCACCGACAGCCTTCTGGTCACGTACTGCACCAGGCGCATGAGGGGGATGGTGATGATGAGATAACACACCGCCCCCACCACGAAGGGGGTGATGTTGAACTTCTTGCCGAACATCTCCGAGGACCTGCGGGTGATCTCCGCCAGTCCGATGACGGAGAGCAGGGCCGTGTCCTTGAGCAGGGCGATGAACTCGTTGGAGAGCGGGGGGATGACGTTCCTTATCGCCTGGGGGAGGATGATGTAGCGCATGGCCTTGAAATAGCCCATGCCCAGCGAGCGCGCCGCCTCCATCTGTCCCTTGTGTATGGACTCGATGCCGGCGCGGAATATCTCCGCCTCGTAGGCGGCATAGCAGACGGTGAGCGCCAGCACCCCGGCCCAGAAGATGTTCATCTTCAGCCCCAGGATGGCCACGCCGTAATAGACGATGAATATCTGCAGCAGGAGGGGGATACCCCGGATGACGTCGATATATACCGCCGCCAGCCCGCGAAACAGCCTCACCCGGGAGAGCCTCACCAGCGCGACCATCAGGCCCGCGGCAAGGATGAAGACCTCCGCGACCAGGGCCACGGTGAGGGTCGTGCGCAGGCCCACGAATATGTAGCGGAAGGTATCGCGGAAGATCTTCCAGTTCAGGAACTCGTGTACGAATTTCTGGCCGCGCTCGAAGGTGACGAGATAGACGATGCCGAAGGCGATCAACCCCACGGCCAACAGGCTGCCCACCCACCACAGGACCTTCTTCGTCCTCTCTTCGATGCCTTTCACCTCCCGCAGGAAAAAAGGGCCTGCATTCGCGGAACGCAGGCCCTGCTCTCTCGCTCAGACGGTCTCAGCGCCCCGCGGCGCCTACTCGGCCGCGCCGAACCACCTCTCGAATATCTCGTCGTAGGCGCCGTCCGCCTTCATATCGGCCAGCGCTGCGTTGATCGCGTAGCGCAGCTCGTCGTTACCCTTCTTGATGCCTATGCCGTACTGCTCGTCGGTGGCGATGGTGGTCACCACCCGGGTGCCGCCCCGTGTCTTGCTGATGAAAGCGTTGACCGGGAAGTCGTTCAGGATGGCGTCGATGCGCCCCAGCTCCAGGTCCTGGAAGGCGAGGAGTATGGTGTCGTACTTGCGGATCTCCTTGATGCCCCCGAGCCCTTCGGCGTAGAACTGGCCCGTGGTGTCCACCTGCACTCCTACCACCTTGCCCGCGAGGTCGTCTTCTCCCTCGATGTCCTCGTTCTCCTCCTGCACGGCTATGGACTGGTCGGAATCGATGTAGGGGCTGCTGAAGTCGATCTCCTCCAGCCTCTCATCGGTGATGGTCATGGCGGACATGATGATGTCGTATTCGTCCGCCTTGAGCCCGGGGATGATCCCCTCCCATTTCACCGACTTGATCTCCAGCTCCAGCTCCAGGCGCTTCGCGACCTCGACCGCGATATCGATGTCAAAGCCCTCGGGCTCGCCATCTTCGCCGATGCTCTCGTAGGGAGGGTAGGTGGTGTCGCTCCCCAGAATCAGTTTGCCCTCCCTGATGGTGGGCAGAAGCGTCTCCTTCGCCCCGTTCTCTTCGGGCTCGTCCTTCTTCTCGCCACATCCCGCCGCGAACATGGTTGCGGCCAGAACAAGGGCGAGCATGAGCGCCATCACTACGAACAGGTTTTTTCTGCTCATCTTCCCTCCTTTGAATCACACGAACCGGCAACGCAGACGATTATATATACATTCCCGGCGCAAGACAAACCGGCCGCTCCTCTCCTTTCCCCAGCGCGACGCCCTGCCGCGAACCCCGGCGCCCCGCCGCAAACGGAGGGTTCACGGCCGCACCTCCACCAGCAGGGGGGGGATAAACGCGGTGATATAGACCAGGAGGGCCTTGATGAGCACTATCAGTCCCGTCATCTCCAGGAACTCCTCCAGGAAGGTGGCCATGCGGCGCAGCACGTGAGCCTCGGCATAGCCGGTGGTGAGAAATCCCTGCACCATCTCGAAGCCCACCGCTCCCAGGAGATAGATGACGGCGGCGAGCGCCATCAGCCTTCTCACCGCCGGCGGGAGGCGCAGCAGGAAAGGCAGCAGCAGCAGGGCTCCGGCGGCGCAGAGGATGAGGGCCGGTATCACCCAGGCCAGGTAGAAGAAACCTCCGCTTATGCCCAGGGCCCTCCTCACCGGCTCCACCAGGGTCTCGTGCATGGAGGTGAACTCGTCCACCGCCAGGGCGGCGAAGAGGATGCCCAGAAATAACCAGTGCCGCCGGTAACGCCTCCTCTCCCTGCCGCCGTGTACGCCTATGAGCAGGGCCAGCAGGGAGGCCACGCCGAAGAGAGCGGTGTTGAAGAGGGTGGGGATATTGGCCTCCTCGTCGAAATCGAAGACGCGGAAGATAGTAAAAATGTCCAGGGAGGTGTAGAAGTGGAGGTACCAGGTGAGGAGGTGGATGGCGCTCAGGCAGAGCAGGGTTATGCCCAACCACCTTTCCGCTTTCTGAATCGAGAAGCGCAGGCGCAGCCTGTCCGCGCGGACGTCTTCCTCGCCTCCCGGCTCCTTCATCCCTCCTCTCCCCTTGCCCGCGCCGCCCCGTAGTGGTAGAGGGTGGCCAGGGCGCGGGCGGCGCGCTCGGGCGAGGTGAGCACGGGCACCTCCGGGCCGATGGCCTCGTCCAGGTCGGAGACGAAGCCCTCGTCGCCGAGGGAGCAGAGCACCAGGGGTTTGCGCGGCGCCAGGCCGCGCAGCTCGGGTGCCGCCCCCAGCCATTCCCGCATGGACACGCCGCGCTCCTTGAGCTCGCGGAAGACCGCATAGGGCATGACCGCGATGGAGAGCACCATGTCGATGTCGGGGTCCTCGAGCATAGCGGACATGGCCGGTATGAACTGCCCGGAGGGCCCCACGTCCAGGGGGTTGCGCACGTTCATCCACGCCGGGGCCACCGCGCGCACCTTCTCCACCGAGGCCGCGCGCAGGGAGGGGAGTTCGAGCCCCGCCTCCACGGCGGCGTCCGTGGCCAGCGCGCCCAGGCTGCCGCTGGAGGTGACCACCCCCAGCCGCCTGCCCACGGGCAGGGGCTGGGTGGAGAAGACGCGGGCCAGGTCCACCAACTCGTCCAGGCTGCCCGCCCTGATCGCTCCGCTCTGCCTGAAGACGGCCTCGTAGAGGCGGTCCTCGCCGGACAAGCTGCCGGTGTGGGAAGCGGTGGCCTGCCTCCCGGCGCCGGTGCGGCCGCTCTTGAGCACCAGTACCGGCTTGTCGCGGGTGATCCGCTGCAGGGTCTCCCGCAGCCGCCTCCCCTCCGCCGCCCCCTCCAGGTACATCATGACCACCGCGGTCCGCGGGTCGCGGTGCAGGTAGTCCAGCACCTCGCATTCGTCCACGTCCATGCGGTTGCCGAGGGTGACCGCCTTGGAGATGAAGAGCCCCTTCTGATGCAGCCCGTCGAGGAGGATGTTGCCGAAGACGCCGCTCTGGGCGATGACCCCCACCTTCCCCGGCGTGAGCGCCTCCTCCACTATCTCCACCGTAAAGAGGCAGTTGGCGGTGTTCACCACCCCCACGCAGTTGGGCCCGATGACCCTCACCCCCCAGCGGGCGGCCGCCTGCCCCGCCTCCTCCTGCAGGGCCCTGCCCCGCTCCCCGATCTCCGCGAAGCCCGCGCTCTCGATGATGGCATGCCTGATGCCGCGCTCGCCTATCTCGTCCAAGGCCCGGGGCACCACCGCGGCCGGCACCATGATCACCGCCAGGTCGGGGCCCTCGGGGACCTCCGCCACGCTGCGGTGGAGGGGCAGGCCGTGCAGCTCCCCCCCGGCGGGATTCACCAGGTGGATGCGGTCACCCCAGCCCTGCCGCTGCAGGGCCAGGGGGAGGATGAAGCCGAAGCCCGGCGAGCGCCGGGCCCCCACGATAACCAGCCCCTTGGGAGCAAAGAAGGGGCGGAGGCCGGAAGCCTCCGCGGACATGCCTGATGGCGCCATCGCTCTTCCGCCTTTCCGCGCATTTCTCGCGGCCGGCCTGCGCGGGGCCGCCCGCGAGGCCTACCGGCCGCTGCCTGTTCCGTGCACAATATATCACGAAGAACGGTGGGGCCCGCTCCGGCTATTTCCGCCCCCGCCTTGCCTTCAGCCCTTGACCACGGCCGATTCCATCATGCGGTCCAGGGCGCCGAAGACGCCGAGGGCACGGCAGCGCACCCAGTCGCTGGCGGGGGTGGCATGGGGGCGGCGCAGCGCATCCACGCGCCTCGCCCGCGTCTTCGCCCGCCACTGCGGCGTATAGTCAAGCTCACCGCGGGCTTTGTCCGCCCACTCCATGCGCAGCGCGTCCCCCACCCACACCGGCACGTACTGCTTGCGGCAGGGATACCCCGGGGTGATGTAGATGGTGCAGCGGGCCGGGTCCATGACCAGGTTGTTGAGGGTCATGGCCGCGCTCACCTCCACCAGGGCCTCCACCAGCTCCAGCCTGCGCAGGTGGCGGAAGAAGTTCCAGGGGTGGCAGCAGATGGTGGCGTCGTCCACCCGCTCCCCGTAGATGTCGGGCTCTATCCCGAACTCCGCCAGGGCGGAGTAATTGACGCCGTGGTCGGTAGTGATCATCCTCACCGCGCCGAGGTCGATCTCGCCCTCGAACCTCCGCAGCAGCTCCCACATGCGGGCCAGGCGCGCATAGGAGCCGGCGATGAGGGGCTCGCTTATGGGGTCGGCCCCTCCCGAGAGCTTGCGGTCCAGGAACTGGTGGTGGTTGGCGGAGGCCAGTACCCCGCCGTGGTCCGCACCCTTCTCCACCGCCAGGTGGTGGTGGGAATGCTCGATGACCGCGGCGTCCCCTTCCATGTCGGCGAAGATGATATTGGCGTTCATGAGGATGGCGATGGCCAAGCCGGCCACCACCTCGCGCGGGTTGTCCCGCCACACCCCTGTCGCCCCGTCCACGCTGGACTGCGTCTCCATGGCCAGGTTATTGAGTTCGAAGAAGGTCAGGCCCTCCCCGCCGTCGCTGACGCCCACGGAGTTCACGCAGGAGGACAGGCCGTCCCCGTTCATCACCCCGATGCCGAAGAGCACCGGCAGCCCCAGGCACACGTAGGGCTTACTGCCGGCGATATCCCTCACATACAGGGGCATCTTGCCCAGGAGCAGGCGCATGAAGGGCGCGATGTCGAAGTTCCAGGAGACGTAGATGCCGCCGCCGCTGGTCGCCGGGGGGACGGCGGCAAAATTGGTGCAGGCGGTGCCGGGGAGAGAGGCCAGGGCCATTCCTCCCGCCACCACCTCCCGGACCTCCGTGCCCAGGGTGCGCGCCAGCCCCTGCATGCGCTCGAGCTGGGCGGGATAGCGCTGCGCCAGCGTTCTCTCGTGGCGCCTGGCCTTCTCCCTCGCCCGCGCCGGGTCGGTCCCCCTTCTCTTCATGGTCAGCGCGGCCTGGCGCAGGGCGGCCCGGAAGAGGCCCTCCCGGCCGCGTGCGGCCGCCAGGCCGTAGGCGAAATCGTTCTCGGCCTCGATGGTCCAGAGCATAGTCTCTCCTTTCCGCCTCCCCGCGGCGGCTGCGGCCGCCGCCCCCCTCCCCTCCCGCGGCGGCCGGCTCTATCTCTTCTTGGCCGCCGCGAAGGGGCCGGGCTTCCACTTGCCTTCCACCTTCATCCAATCGTGCGGCAGGAGCTCGAACACGCGGTCGCGCAGGAACTCGTTGTCCTCCTCCTCGGCAAGGCGGAAAAAGAGGTCGAAGGGGATGTCCTGCCGCCTCACGAAGTCGCTGACGATGCACACCATCCTGGCGATGAGCTTCATGCCCTTGCGGTCGTGGGTCACGGTGTCCGCCCACTGGCGCAGCGTCTCCACCTGCTGGATGAAGCGCCCTTCCGCCTTCTCCTCCAGGTCGCCCAGAAACTCCAGCATGCGCTTCTTGGGCGGCAGGGTGAAAAGTTTGCCGATGTTGACTTGAATGCCCCCGTCGTCCCGCCTGTAGGTCGCCACCGGCAGTATGGGAGCCGGCGCCGCGCGGGCCAGGTTGGCCACCCCGAACTGAAAGGGCTTGAGCTCCTTGGGCCGGCTGCGCGTGCCCTCGGGAAAGACGAAGACGAGTTCGCGGCGGCGCAGGTACTTCAGGCTGAGCAGGATGGCCTGCGAGTGGTCGGCCTGCGACCTGTCGATGGGTATGACCCCGAATAGCTTCCACAACGCCCAGCCCATGAGGCCCTCCTTGCCCTTTTCGATGTCCGACTTGGCCCACGGCCACATGTGGCTGCGGGTGAGGGCGGGCTTGAGCGCGAGGGCGACGGCCACGATATCCAGGCTGCTCTGATGGTTGCAGATCACGATGAAAGGCCCGTAGCGGGGCACGTTCTCGACCCCGGAGACCTTGAGGTCGTATTTCTTCGTGCGCCCCGCGATGGCGAAGAAAGGGCGCAAAGCGACATACCTCCACCACATCACGCAAAGCCTTTCCCTCCGTGCAGCCTTCTCCTTGTCTTTAGATTAAGCCAGGCGGCGCCCGCGCGTCCACAGTGCGCGCCGCCCCCCCGCGGTCATGCGGGCTCGTTCCGCGGGAATAATAGCCCGGGGGAGCGGGCTTACCGCGGCCAACTCCAGGTCATGCGGGCTCGTTCCGCGGGAATAATAGCGGCGGCGCGGCGTGATTGTGTAAGGGGACGGCGATGGCGGAGCGATACGATGCCCTCATCATCGGCGCGGGCCTGGGCGGCCTCACGGCGGCGGCCCACCTGCTCGAGCGCGGCCTGCGGGTGGCGGTCCTGGAGGCTCGCCCTCACCCCGGCGGCACGGCTTACGCCTATGCCCGCCGCGGCTTCCTCTTCCCCATGGGCCCCCTGGGCTTCAGCAGCCCCGCCCTGGTGGCGCAGGCCCTGGCCGGGGCGGGGATCGACGCCCCCCCGCCCCTGCGGCGCGTGCACTACGAGCTGCGGGCCTTCGGCCTGCGCGTCCCCCTCACCCTCCCCTGCGAGGACGAGGTCGCCGCGCTGTCCGCCCTCTTCCCGGCGGAGGAGGAGGCCATCGGCCGCTTCTTCACGCACATGCGCGAGCTCTCCTCGCGGCGGGAGCGCGCGCAGCGAGGGGGGCTTTCCCGCCCGCGCCGCGCCGAGCCCGCCAGCGCCGCCGCCTGGCTGGAGGGCCGCGTCGGCGACTGGAGACTGCGCCGCATTCTCGGCGGCATGGGCAGCCGCGAGCCCTATGCGGGCACCGTCCTGCTCGCGGCCATGTGGTCTCTCCTCTGTGCGCAGGGCATACACCACCCGCGGGGCGGGATGCGGGGCCTCTGCGACCTGCTGGCGGGAAGGCTGGGCTGGGAGGCGGGGGCGGCACAGGACACGCAGACCCTCTCGTTCACGCGCGGAGGTGGCGAGCTCTTCCTGCGCGCCGGCGTCGCGGGTATCCTGGTCGACGGGGGCAGGGCCACGGGGGCGTACCTCGACGACGGCCGGCGCCTGGAGGCGGCGGCGGTCATCTGCAATGCCGACTTCAAGTCCACCTTCCTGCGCCTCCTTCCCCCGCAAGCCGTCCCCGACGCACTGCGGCGGGCGGTGGCATCCGCCCCCCTGACCTCCTCCAACTTCCAGGTCTGCCTGGGCCTCGACGCCTCGCGGGTGGACCTCTCCGCCTACGGCGATGCCAGCCGCATCATCTACCGCAGGGGCCCGCCAGGCGAGCCCCCCGACGACGCCGGCCCGGACTGGGGCGCGGCGCGCATAGACCCCCACGCCCTGGCGGGCGCGGAGCTGGAGGCCACGCTTCTCTCGGCGGACGACCCCCATCTCGCCCCCCGCGGACGCGCCGTGCTCGTCATCCGCGTTGCCGCTCCCCACCGCCATTTCGCCCCCTGGCGGCCTGCGCCGGGACGCAGGAGGCGCGGCTATTTCGCCTACAAGTCCTCCCTGGCGAAAGCGCTGGCAAACGAGATCTCCGCCTTCGTCCCCGGAGCCGCGCAGGCCGTTCTCTGCCTCGACATCGCCACCCCCCTGACCTTCGAGGAGAGGGGGGGCAGAAGCGAGGGCGCCGTGGCCGGATGGTCCTGGGAGCATAAGGAAGGGGATGAAGGCGACGCCGTGGAGCTCATCCGCACCCCGGTGAGGGGCCTGTACATGGCGGGCTGCCAGGCCTATTCCGCGCTGGCCCTGGGCGGGGTGCCCTCGGCCGTGCTCAGCGGCCTGCGCGCGGCCGAATACCTCCTCGCGGGGGCTGGACCGCAGGCGAGGATGCACATCCCCGGCGCGTGAGCGCAGGCCCTGCCCGCGAGCCGGGTCAAGCGCCGGGGAGAGCGCAGGCCGCGGGTTCCTCTTCGCGCCGCCCGGGCAGGCGCCGCATCCAGCCGTCCACGGTATTGCCGATGAGGTTGAAGAAATACATGGCCTTCATGGTGGCCACGACCCAGGCCCGCTCGTCCTCGTCGAAGGCGCTCTCGAACCTCTCCGCCGTCTGCGGCGCCGGGCCTTCCCGGCGCGTGAGCGCCTCCCTCACCCAGCTCAGCGCCGCGTGTTCGCGCGCATCGAACCTGGCGGGGTCCAGCGCCGCCAGGTCCCTCATCTTCTCCTCCGTCATCCCCGCGATCCGACCGAATCGCCTGTGCGCGGACTGTCACCACGTGCACTCGTTGGCCATGGCCGTGACCAGCATGATGCTCTCGCGCAAAGCCGGGGGAAGGGCCCGCGCAAGATAGACCTCGGCCAGGGCGCGCTGCACCGCGGCGAGCTCCCTGAGGTGATAGAGAAAATGGGAGAGGCTGAGGTAGCTGCGCCGCGCCGACCCCTCCTCGTAGGGGCGCCAGTCGCATTCGTGCAGCTGCAGGCGCGGCCGCGAGCGGCTCAGCGCCGCCGCGCAAGCGGCGGCCCCCAGCATGGCGGCGTATAGGGTTTTACGCATCTCTTCCTTTCCGGCCCGGCCCGCCCTTCTCCTCGCGGGCGGCGCCACGGCCCTTGCTTCTCGGCCCGCTTTTTCACCGCGGGGCTCGGAGCCCGCCCCATACGCTCATGCCGCGAGCGAGCGCTCGATATGGCGGCGGCAGGCGCGCAGGAATGCGTCGGAGAGGGGGGTGCCCGCCAGCGCGCGGGCCATGGCCAGCCCTCCCACCATGAGGGAAAACGTGGCCAGCGCCTCGCCGCGGGGGTCGGGCGACCCGGCTTCCCCGAGATGCGCGGCGATGCTCTTCACCATGTCCCCCACTTCCCCGGCCAGCGCTTCCCGCACCTCCGCATCCTCCCTGGCCGCCTCGCCCAGGACGGCGGGCAGGGGGCATCCGGCCGCGGGGTTGTCGCGATGAGGGGGGGAGAGGTAGGCGGCGGCCATGCCTCTCACCCATGCCGCGCCCTCCCTGCCGGCGAGGGCCGCCGCCAGGAGCCCGCGCGACCCGCGCAGGGCCTGCCTGAGCGCCTCCGCCACCAGCGACCTCTTGGACTCGAAATGGGCGTAGAAGCCGCCCACGGTCATCCCCGCACCCTCCATGACCTCCGCCACGCTGGCCCCACGGATGCCCTTGGCGCGCAGCAGCGAACCCGCGGAGGCGAGTATGCGTTCCCGGCTCATCTTCTTCCGGGCCGCCTTCGCTCCCGTCATCTCTCCCTCATCTTCGGCCGCGGCCGCCGGCTCCTCGCAGCGGCCCACGCTCAAGCCTTCATCCTGGCGGCCAGAAAGCTCTCCAGGTCCGGCGGCGGGCTCATCTCCTCGCGTCGCCGCAGCGATATGGCCTCGTTCCCCCCGCAGGTGGGCGCGCACACCCCGCAGCCGATGCAGGCCTCCTCGTCCACGCGGGCGATGCCGTCCTCCACGGCCACGGCGTCCACGGGACACCTCTCCACGCAGGTGCCGCAGCCTGTGCATCCGTCCGCGTCCACGCGGGCCACGTAGTTGGAGCGGGCGACGGTATCGAGCCCCCTCTGCGACCTCACGCGGAAGAACCCGCAGCAGCAGGGGCAGCAGTTGCAGATGGTGCGCAGGCTCCCCTCCAGGTTGTCGCAGACATGCACCAGGCCCTCCTCGGTTGCGCTCCTCAACATGGCCAGCGCTTCTCCCCTGGTCAACTCGCGCGCCTTGCCCACCTCCACCATGTAGCGTCCCAGGCTGCCGAAATGCATGCACCTCTCGGTGGGGCGGTCGCACCCCTTGCCGGTGTATTTCCCGATCTGGCGGCAGGGGCAATGCCCCACGGCCATGAAGGTCGTCTTCTCCAGCTTGGCGGCGATGGCGTCGAAGGGAAGCACCTGCGAGGAATCCTCGAGGGACTCCGCGATGGGCACCACCCTTATCAGGGGCATGCCGCGCGCCATCTCCTCGCCGAAGCCCTCGTCGATGTATTCGCTCCACAGGCGGGCCAGCTCCCGCTTGGTCGGCGTGTCCACGCCGTCCAGGAAGGGCACCTCCACGAAGCCCACGATGCTGGGCAGCAGGCGGTAGATCCTCTCCCGCCCCGGCTTATGCTCCGTGAACACGGTGCCGCGGTGCGCCATCTCCTCCAGGAGTCCCTGCAGGCGCCCCGCCTTGTGCGGCAGCGCCGCCTCCACGTCCTCCAGGGTGCGGTTCTCGTAGATGGCGAGCTCGAGGGCCACCTCGGCCTCCTCGCCGGGATAGAGTATCCGCAGTATCTCCATGAGCCTGGGCGACATGGGCACGCCCGCCACCGCCCGGTCCAGGTGCCGCCCCAATTCCTCGTAGAGACCTTCTTTCATCTCGCCTCCCATCCCTCAAGGGGTCCCGCCGCGCTACAGCAATATATATATTACTATATATATTACCAGCATAATATTATATGAATACTATCCATCCCTGCGCACGGGGCCAAGGCGGGCGCCCCGCGGGCGATGAGTGCGGGCTTGCCGCATCCCCGGGAACATCTCCGCGCCCGCCGAGGGGGCCGCGCTCCCCCTCAGCGCATCGCCTCCTCCAGCGCGGTCACCAGCAGGTCGCGGTAGGCCGACTTGTCGCTTATGCCCACCTCCTCGAGCACGACTTCCCCCGCGGCGTCGATGACGATGACGGTGGGTATAAACTGCACCCCGTATCTCCTCGCCTGGGCGCTGAAAGCGTCGCCATCAGCATCGTCGATACGGCGGAACTCCACCCTCTCCCCGTGTTCCTCCTCCAGCCCATACACGATGGGCTCGGCGATCGCGCACGCCCCTCATCCGCCCCCGGTGAAGAAGAGGAGCGCGGGGCCGCCGGAGTCCGTGCGCCCATCGCCCCCACTTCCGCCCCCGCTTCCGCCCCCGCAACCGGCCGCCGCCGCGGCCAGCAGCAGGAGCAGCATGGCCCCCGCCGCCATCCCTTTCAACCTCGCCATGCAATGCCTCCTTTGCCCGCGGGGGTCCCGCCGCATTGCGGAACCCCGACTTCCTCCATCCCTCCAGCCGCGTCCGACCCTCTCCGCTCCCGCAATGTTCCCGCCCGCCGCACGCCCGCCTCCCGCGGCCTCAATGCTCTTGCGCGGCCCCCGCGGGCCCCTTGCGCCTCCGGACGCGAAAACCCGAGCTCACCGCCCCCGTCGGACAGACCTTCCTGCATTCCAGGCAGCGTATGCATTCCGGCGCGTTGGGGTTCTCGTATATGCAGATCTCCACCGGACAGACCTCCTCGCACCTCCCGCAGGCGATGCAGCGTTCCTCGTCCACCTCCATGCGATAAAGGCTGATGGGGTTGAAGAGCGACCACGCCGCGCCCAGCGGGCAGGCGGTGCGGCAGAAGGGCCTCCTGGCCACCATCATCCACAGCAGGAAGACGGCGAGTATGCCTATCTTCAGCCACAGAAAGGCGCCCGGCTGCAGCGCCTGGCGTGACAATCCCCGCGGCGGCAGCGCCTGCAAGGTGATGCCCCCCTCCAGGGTGCCCACCGGACAGAGCCTGGAATACCAGTGCTCCCGCAGCAGCAGCGGCAGCAGCACCGCCGGCACGGCCAGGGCCAGGTATTTGCAGCTGCCGGCCCAGCGGGGAAGCCTGCATTTGGGCAGCGGCACCTTGTAGAGCAGCTCCTGCAGCAGTCCGAAGGGGCACGCCCAGCCGCAGGCCATGCGACCCACCAGGGCCCCGACCAGCCCTATGCTGCCGAAGGCGTACAGGAAGACCCCCGCCGACCTCGCTGCCAGCGAGTGCTGCAGGGCGCCGATGGGGCAGGAGTACATGGCCAGCGGGCAGGCGTGGCAGTTCATGCCCGGGAAGCAGACGCCCTTGGGGCGGCCCTGGAATATCCTGCGGCTCGCCAGATAGACGAACCAGGGATTGGCGATGAGGGCCGCGGCCGCCTGCACGAATCGCCGGGGACGCAAGGTTCAGGACCTGCCCGCCTCGCGGGAGCGCAGGCACACCGACGCCGCCATGAGGGCGAAGACGGCCGCCGCGACGACCAGCGCCGCATAGGCGATGACCTCTCCCGTCCTTCCCAACTGGAAGATGCCTATGCAGTCGAGTCAGATGGTGCCGCCGTTGCCCTGCGTCCCCGCGAACCCTCCGTAGAACAGGCCCGCCACGAGCAGCGCGGCAAGACCTGCCACGGCGAGAAACCCCGGGTTCATCCTCAGCAGCCTCTTCATGTGGGCCTTCCCTCCTGCGCGTACGGCTCCGGTTCGTTCCAAGCCTCTTCTTTCTTGCAGGTTCCCCTTCCCTCCTGCGCGTGCGGCTCCGGCCGTGACGGCGAACGCGCGGCGCCGCTCGTCCGAGGCTTCTCTATATATAGTCATAGTATAAGGCCGGCCGGCCCTTGAACAGGCTGCGGCGGAGGCCTTGACATACTCAGACCATATAGGTATTAATGTATATACATTAAGATGAATTAACACGAGGCAATTGTACGACTGGAAGCGAGACCGCCTCATGAACATCCCGCTCGACCGCATCGACGAAAACGACTTCGCCCCCGTCTATTTCCAGCTCGCGCGCATTTTGCACGGCTGGATCATGAGCGGCGAACTACGCCCGGGGGACCGCCTGGCCCCCGAGGCCGAGCTGTGCGAGAAGTTCAACCTCAGCCGCATGACGGTGCGGCGAGCCATCGCCATGCTGGTGGAAAAAGGCATGGTGCGCAGGGAGAGGGGGCGCGGCACCTTCGTCGTCGGCCAGCAGGTGGACGGGGGCATCTTCCTCATTCCGGACTTCCACGAGGAGATGAGAAACCTCGGGCTCTCCGCCTCCTGCCGCCTCATGAAGACGCGGGTGGTGGCGGCGGGAGAAAAGGCGTCCACCAAGCTGGGCATCGGCAAGGGCGAGCATATCCTCTACCTGGAGAGAGTGCTCGAGGGGGAGGGCGAACCCCTTACCTTCGATCGCAAGTACATCCTCTACGACCCCTCGCAGCCCATACTGGAGGCGGAGCTGGGCCACGGCAGCACCGCCGAGCTCTTCTCCGGATGCCCCGACCTGGTTCCGGTACGGGCGGAGCTGTCCCTCTCCGCCACCGTGCTCACGCCCGGGGAGGCGGAGGTCCTCGCTGGCGATGCCGGGGATCCCGCCTTCTGCATGGAGCAGTTGGTCTGGGCGGCAAACGACCGCAAGGTGGCCTGGGGCTGGATGATATACCGCGGCGACAGGTTCGTTTTTCGCTCCCTCAGCCGACCCATCTGAGAGGCAGGGAAGGAAATGGATGAAGTTCTCAAAAGGGCCATAGCCGACCTGCGCGAGGAGGAGGCGCTGCGCGCCACCGAGGAGATGCTCGCCCGCGGCGCCGACCCCCTGCACGTCATCGAGCTCTCCCGCCTGGGCATGGACGAGGTGGGCAGGCGTTACGAAAGACAGGAATACTACCTCAGCGCCCTCATCATGTCGGGCGAGATCTTCCACGAGATCGTGGCGCTGGTGGAGGGCTCCTTCGGCCTCCAGGCGGTGGGCGCGCAGGACCCCACGGTGATCATGGGCGCGCCGCTGGGAGACGTCCACGATATCGGAAAGAACGTCGTCTGCACGCTGCTGCGCTGTTCCGGTTTCAACGTCGTGGACCTGGGGGTGAGCGTGGCGCCCTCGCGTTTCGCCCAGGCGGCCGCGGAGCACGCCGCCGCGCTTGTCGGCCTCAGCGCGCTCATTACCCCGGCCTACGAATCCATGCGCGAGACGGTGCTCTGCTGCGAGCGCGCCGGGCTCAGGGACAGGCTTAAGATAATGATCGGCGGCGGCGCCGTCGCGGCCAAGGTGTGCGAATACACCGGAGCCGACGCCTGGGGGCGGGATGCCGCCGATGCCGTGAGATTCGCGAAGTCATACACCGGGAAAGGAGAAGGAAAATGAGCGAAACCCTTGCGACCATGCTGGCCGAACTGAAGGAGGAGGAGACTCTGAAGGAGGTCGCCAAGGCCCTCGACGCGGGCGCCGAGCCCCTGCAGCTGCTGGAGGGATTGCGCGACGGCATGTCCGAGGTGGGCAGGCTTTTCGAGGAGAAGGAGTATTACCTCTCGGAGCTGATCATGTCCGCGGAGATATTCAAGCAGGCCGTGGCGCTCATCGAGCCTCACATCGCGGCGGGCTCGGGCACCCCCAAGGGAAGCGTGGTCATCGGCACGGTGCAGGGCGACATCCACGATATCGGAAAGAACATCGTCGCCACCCTGCTGCGCTGCGACGGTTACGAGGTGCATGACCTCGGCGTGGACATCCCCGCGGAGGCCTTCGTGCGCAAGGTGCAGGAGACGGGGGCGCCGGTGCTGGCCCTTTCCGGACTGCTCACCCTGGCCTTCGACTCCATGAAGGAGACGGTGGAGAGCCTGCGCCAGGCCGGGATCAAGGACAAGGTGAAGGTGATCATCGGGGGCGGCCCGGTGAACGAGCAAGTGATGGAATACGCCGGCGCGGACGCCTGGGGCGCGGACGCCGCACAGGCGGTCAAGCTCGTGGACGGTTTCGTGGGAGCCTGAGGGGGCCGCAAAAATCCCCCCGAGAGCGAACGGTTGACAAGGAGGAAGATGATGGCAACCATGACGCCCCTGGAAAGAATAAATGTCGCCGTGGGGATGGGGAAGCCGGACCGCGTGCCGGTGGTCCCCATCATCGACTTCTTCGCGGCGCGCTACGCGGGCATGACCCAGTATGACCTGCTTTTCGATGTGAAGAAAGCGGACGCCGCCCTGGAGAAGACCTTGAGCGACCTGGGCATGATAGACGGCCAGAACCTCTCTTACGCCGGGCTGGGCCGCATCATGCAGGTCCTCTTCCCCACTCCCCCCATCCTGCCGGGGGTGGGCTCGGAGCCCAAGGACGGCCAGTTCCAGTTCGTGGAGAAGTCGGTGATGGACTGGGAGGAATACACGCAGATCGAGGAGCGCGGCCCCATGCGCTGGATACTGGATAAGATGAAGCTCTCCAACCCGAGCCTCGGCAGCCCCGTGGGCATGGCCAGAGCCCTCGCGAACGCGGGCATGGACATATGGAAGGTCAACCGCTCCTTGAGGCGCTGGCGGCGCAAGGGGGTGGAGGGCATGGTGTCCTGCAATATCGTCTTCACCCCCCTGGAATACATCTCGCTTTTTATGCGCTCCTTCAACGACTTGCTGCTCGACCTCTTCCGCCATCCCGAGGAGGTCAAGGCCGCCAGCCGCGCCCTGATGAAGACCATGCTCATGCAGGGCATGATGATGGTCAAGCTGAGCGGGGTGAAGAGGGTGTTCATGGGGGGCACGAGGACCAGCGCCTCCTGCCTGAGCCCCAAGCAGTTCGAGGAGTTCGCGCTCCCGGAGTGGCAGGAGATGTGCGAGTACTGGGTGGGGAAGGGCATCACCCCCCTGCTGCATTTCGACAGCGACTGGACCGATTTCTACCCCCTGCTCAAGCATCTGCCGAGGAGGAAATGCATACTCAACCTCGACGGCAGCTCGGACATCTTCAAGGCCAAGGAGGTCCTGGGGGACCACATGTGCATCATGGGGGATGTCCCCGCGCCGATGCTCAAGCTCGGCGAGCCCGAGGAGGTGGACGAATACTGCCGCAGGCTCATCACCGAGGTGGGAGAGGGCGGCGGCTTCATACTCAGCACCGGATGCACCCTCCCCGTCGACGCCAAGCCGGAGAATGTCAAGGCCATGCTGGCCTCGGTGCACCGGCATAAGCCGGCCTGAGCGGCGAGGGCGAAGCTTCACTGCATAGCGAGGCCGCGGGCGTGGCTCAAGCCGCCCGCAACATGTCTGCGGTCGTGGGCCTGGGAGTGAGAGCCGCGCCGTCGCGGCCAAGATATGCGAATAAGCCGGCGCCCGGCATAGGTGCGCGGCCAATAGGCGGCCATCAAGTTCGTGGACAATTTCGTGGAAGCCTCAGAGGGCTCGCAAAGGGCCCCCCCTGAGAGCAAACAGTTTAGCAAGGAGGGACTGTATGGCAACCATGACGCCTCGGGAAAGAATAGAGGTCGCCGTGGGGATGGGGAAGCCGGACCGCGTGCCGGTGGTCCCCATCATCGACTTCTTCGCGGCGCGCTACGGCGGCATCAATCAACACGAGATGCTCTTCGACCTCGCCAAGGCGGATATTGCCCTGGAGAAAACCCTGCATGACCTGGGCATGATAGACGGCCAGAACCTCTCCTACGCCGGGCTGGGCCATATCATGCAGCTCATCTTCCCCACCCCGCCCATCATACCCGGCGTGGGCTCGGAGCCCAAGGACGGCCAGATCCAGTTCGTGGAGACGACGGTGATGGAGCCGGAGGAATACCGCCTCATCGAGGAGCGCGGCCCCGCCCGCTGGATACTGGATAAGATGAGGTCCACCAACCCGCGGCTGGCCAGCCCCCTGGGCATGGCCAAGGCCCTCGCGAGCGCGGGCATAGATGTACTCAAAGTCAGCCGCTCCATGAAGCGCTGGCAGCGTAAAGGGGTCGAGGCGATGGTTGGATACAACATCATCTTCACCCCCCTGGAATACATCTCGCTTTTCATGCGCTCCTTCAACGATTTCATGCTCGACCTCTTCCGCCGCCCCGAGGAGGTCAAGGCCGCCAGCCGCGCCCTGATGAAGACCATGCTCATGCAGGGCATGATGATGGTCAAGCTGAGCGGGGTGAAGAGGGTGTTCATGGGGGGCACGAGGACCAGCGCCTCCTGCCTGAGCCCCAAGCAGTTCGAGGAGTTCGCGCTCCCGGAGTGGCAGGAGATGTGCGAGTACTGGGTGGGGAAGGGCATCACCCCCCTGCTGCATTTCGACAGCGACTGGACCGATTTCTACCCCCTGCTCAAGCATCTGCCGAGGAGGAAATGCATACTCAACCTCGACGGCAGCTCGGACATCTTCAAGGCCAAGGAGGTCCTGGGGGACCACATGTGCATCATGGGGGATGTCCCCGCGCCGATGCTCAAGCTCGGCGAGCCCGAGGAGGTGGACGAATACTGCCGCAGGCTCATCACCGAGGTGGGAGAGGGCGGCGGCTTCATACTCAGCACCGGATGCACCCTCCCCGTCGACGCCAAGCCGGAGAATGTCAAGGCCATGCTGGCCTCGGTGCACCGGCATAAGCCCGCCTGAGCGGCGAGCATAAAGCTGCGCTGCAAGGTTAGGTGTCTGGAAAGCCGGGGGCGCCGCGGCGTATACCGAAGCAAGCGCGGATGCTATCATGGGCCTGGGGAGGGGCGAGGCGACGGCGTTTTTCGCCCGCGCGGCGGCAAGACCCGCCGCGCCTCCCGGCCTCGGTGACGAGGCGAGGGCGATCATCGCGAACGGCCCGGTGGCCTGGAAGGCGATGGAATACGCCGGCGCCCGCGGCATGTACGCGGCCGCAGGCGGCCGAGCTCGTGGAACATTTCGCGGGCGCCCGGAGTCGCCCGCATCCCACTCCTCGAGAACGGCCAATCGAGCAAGGAGGGACTGTATGGCAACCATGACGCCCCGGGAAAGAATAGAGGTCGCCGTGGGGATGGGGAAGCCGGACCGCGTGCCGGTGGTCCCCATCATCGACTTCTTCGCGGCGCGCTACGGCGGCATCAATCAACACGAGATGCTCTTCGACCTCGCCAAGGCGGATATTGCCCTGGAGAAAACCCTGCATGACCTGGGCATGATAGACGGCCAGAACCTCTCCTACGCCGGGCTGGGCCGCCTCATGCAGCTCATCTTCCCCACCCCCCCCATCCTGCCGGGGGTGGGCTCGGAGCCCAAGGACGGCCAGTTCCAGTTCGTGGAGAAGTCGGTGATGGACTGGGAGGAATACACGCAGATCGAGGAGCGCGGCCCCATGCGCTGGATACTGGATAAGATGAAGCTCTCCAACCCGAGCCTCGGCAGCCCCGTGGGCATGGCCAGAGCCCTCGCGAACGCGGGCATGGACATATGGAAGGTCAACCGCTCCTTGAGGCGCTGGCGGCGCAAGGGGGTGGAGGGCATGGTGTCCTGCAATATCGTCTTCACCCCCCTGGAATACATCTCGCTTTTTATGCGCTCCTTCAACGACTTGCTGCTCGACCTCTTCCGCCATCCCGAGGAGGTCAAGGCCGCCAGCCGCGCCCTGATGAAGACCATGCTCATGCAGGGCATGATGATGGTCAAGCTGAGCGGGGTGAAGAGGGTGTTCATGGGGGGCACGAGGACCAGCGCCTCCTGCCTGAGCCCCAAGCAGTTCGAGGAGTTCGCGCTCCCGGAGTGGCAGGAGATGTGCGAGTACTGGGTGGGGAAGGGCATCACCCCCCTGCTGCATTTCGACAGCGACTGGACCGATTTCTACCCCCTGCTCAAGCATCTGCCGAGGAGGAAATGCATACTCAACCTCGACGGCAGCTCGGACATCTTCAAGGCCAAGGAGGTCCTGGGGGACCACATGTGCATCATGGGGGATGTCCCCGCGCCGATGCTCAAGCTCGGCGAGCCCGAGGAGGTGGACGAATACTGCCGCAGGCTCATCACCGAGGTGGGAGAGGGCGGCGGCTTCATACTCAGCACCGGATGCACCCTCCCCGTCGACGCCAAGCCGGAGAACGTCAAGGCCATGCTGGCCTCGGTGCACCGGCATAAGCCCGCCTGAGAGGCTGGGGTAAAGTTGCACTGCAGGGTTATATATCGTATCGGCGCAGCTCGAATGCCCGTGTTGACCTGAACGCGGCGGGATATCGCGCGCGGCCCCGGACGGAGGTCCGGGGCCGACGCCGTCCCGCCCCCGGCCGTCCACACGCGACCCTGCATCGACCTTCACCGCACCTGGAGGATGGTCCGCGCGCGGGGTGCTGCCTGTATCGCGCGCCGCTCTCGGCGCACTTTTTTGAGGCCACTCAGCGCAGCAGCTGTACGCGCACCTCGTCGCCGCTCTCCAGGCGTCCGACGTCCTCCGGCAGGGCTGCCAGGCCGTTGCCCAGCACCATGGAGCGCAGGATGCCGCTCCCCTGGGGGCCGGTAGCCCGCGCATGATAAGCACCGTCGCGCCACTCCACCACCACGCGAATGAACTCCATCCTCCCCGTCTTGCGTCCCAGCGCAGAGTCGAGGACGGCGGTGACCTCGGGGCGGAAGAGCTCGCGGAAGCCCATCATCTTGCGCAGGGCCGGGCGCACGAACTGCTCGAAGGAGACCATCACCGAGACGGGGTTGCCGGGGAGCCCGAAGAGGGGCTTGCCACCGATGTATCCGAAGGCCTGCGGCTTGCCCGGCTTCATGGCCACCTTCCAGAAGTCCATCTCGCCCAGCTTGGCCAGCACCCCTTTGACCATGTCGTAGTCGCCCACGGATACGCCCCCGCTGGTCACGAAGAGGTCCACGCGGTCGAGGTTCTCCATTATGGCGCGCTCGAGCGCGGCCGCATCGTCGCCGACCACCCCCAGCCGCAAGGGCTCCGCCCCCGCCTCCCGCACCATGCCGTAGGCGGTGTAGCTGTTGGAGTCCCGTATCTTGCCGGGGGGCAGTTCCTCCTCCACTCCCACCAGCTCGTCGCCGGTGGCGATAATGCCCGCCACCGCGCGCCGGAAGCAGAGCGGCCTCGCACAGCCGAGGCTGGCCAGCATACCCAGTTCGGCGGGGCCGATGGCGGATCCCGCCTCCAGCGCCGTCTCCCCCGCCCGCACGTCCTCTCCCGCCCGGCGCAGGTGTGAGCCGGCGGGCAGGCCTTCCAGGATGAGGACGCGCTCGCCCTCCACGCGGGTCTCCTCCACCGGGACCACGGTATCCGCTCCCTGCGGCATGGGCGCCCCGGTCATGATGCGCAGGGCCTCCCCCTCCCCCACCGCGGTGGTCGCAACGTAGCCGGCGGGGAGGTCTCCCAGCACCGCGAGCTCCGCCGGGGCGCCATGCGATGCGGCGGCGACATCCGCCGCCCTCACCGCATAGCCGTCCATGGCCGAGTTGTCGAAGGGAGGGATATTGTAGGGCGCAACGGCGTCCTGGGCCAGGCTCAGCCCGAGCGCCTCCAGGAGCGGCAGCTCCACCTCCTGCAGCCGGGAGATGGAGGCCAGCACCCGTTTCCTCGCCTCGGCCACCGTCAGCATGCCTTCTTTCATTGCAACACCTCCATGCGGGAGCTTTCCGGGAAAGGTAATCTTATCAAAGATGACGGGCCCGGCAATGTCAAGAAAAGTCCGGCGTGCGGCATGGGCGGCTTACGCCGTTCTCCGCATCGCCGCTCTTTGCTCGCCGCTCATTCGCCCGCGCATGTGCGCAGGGATTCCTTCACCTCTCCCAGGATCCTCTTCCTCCTCTCCAGGTCGGTCAGCCGCTCCTCCACGTCCACCATCTCCGGGTCGAAAACGCAGGCACCGAAAGAGCAGTCGACCCCCGCTATCTCCTGCAGCCTGTTCGCGACGGCCCTCAGCTCTTCCTCGTAGGATGCGATCTCCCGGTTCAACAACTCCTTCTTCTCGTCAGGCATCGATAGACCTCCTTGACTTTTATCCGCCTTCCGTTTTCAATAAACGATGAAATGGGCCGGGTTTCCCCAGCCCATTCCATTCGACCCGGGAGACGAAGTGTCTCCCGAAGTGGGGGCTTTAGCGCGTTCCCGCCTGCTGTGCCGCCACCTCTCCGAACCTCTTGGGCTTGAAGGCCTTGTCCAGCAGGGGCACGA
>CAZEAU010000033.1:0-25471 GCA_964510515.1 uncultured Actinomycetota bacterium
CGCTGGACGCCGAGACGGGCACCGAGAGGTGGAGGTTCAGGACGGGAGATGAGGTTAGCTCGTCTCCCGCCGTGTCCGATGGCACGGTGTACTGCGGTAGCGACGACGGCTTCATCTACGCGCTGGACGCCGAGACGGGCACCGAGAGGTGGAGGTTCAGGACGGGAGATGAGGTCAGCTCGTCTCCCGCCGTGTCCGATGGCACGGTGTACTGCGGTAGCGACGACAGGTCGATACACGCCCTGGAATAGGGCTAGCGGGCCCGCCCACGCATCGCGAGGCCGGCGATTGCGCGGCGCGCCGGCCGCTCCGCGCGCTACGCGGTCAATACGCCGAGGAAAAGGGGCCTCGGCCCTATCCCCGCCGGCCGGGTACGCCCCCATCCCGCATCTCGACCCGCGCGAATATATCCCCGCACGCCATGCCCCGCCTTGTCCAAAGGCCGGGATAACCTCCCGAGAAGCGGGATTCAGTATCGGGATCCAGAAGCGGAATCCAGAAGCGGGATTCAGTATCGGGATCCAGGCGCGAAACCTCCCCCACAGAGCAACCGCAAGGCTCACCCCCGCCTGGGAGCGCGTGAAAGGCAAAGCCCCCCCGCGGGGGGCTGGAAAATTGGAGCGGGTCACGGGAATCGAACCCGCGACCTCAAGCTTGGGAAGCTTGCGCTCTACCAATTGAGCTAGACCCGCTCACCTCAGGTATCGATTATATCACACGGCATGCTCCCGGCCGCAGGCCGAGGGAACGACCGCATGGTAAAAGGCCCGGCGCACGGCAAGGGAAAAGAACGCATGCAGGAAGGCCGGATGCGGGTTGCGGGATCGGCAGCGATAAAAAGCTGGGCGCATGGCAAGGGAAAAGAACGCATGCAGGAAGGCCGGATGCGGGTTGCGGGATCGGCAGCGTTGAAAAGCTGGGCGCACGGCAACGGGCGGGCCGCGGGGGGAAGGGTCCGTCACGGCGAAAGGGGCCGGGCGAACCCGGCCCCCCTTGCCCGCTCGCGCTTCCCGCCGCTCAGCCCCTCTTGCTCAGCATCTCGCGCAGCTCGCGCTTGAGTATCTTGCCGCTGGGCAGGACAGGGAGGTCCTCCATGGCCATGACGATGACCTCCTTGGGGCATTTGTAGCCGGCCAGGTTCTGCTTGGCGAAGGCGATGATCTCCTCCTCCGTCACCTCCGAGCCGGGATAGGGCACGACCACCGCCGCCACCTTCTCTATCCAGTACTCGTCGGGGAGGCCGATCACCGCCGCCTGCATGACCTTCTCGTGCTCGACGAGGACGTCCTCGACCTCCTTGGAAGCCACGTTCTCGCCCCCGGACTTGATCATGTCCTTCTTGCGGTCTAGGAAATAGAGAAAGCCCTCCTCGTCGAACATGCCCAGGTCGCCGGTGTGCAGCCAGCCCCCGCGCAGCGTCTCCGCGGTCTTCTCCTCGAGGTTGAAGTAGCCCTTCATCACCGAGGGACTGCGCATGACGATCTCGCCTGCCTCCCCCGCCGGGACCTCGTTGTCATCCTCGTCGAAGATCTTTATCTCCACCCCGGTGTGGGGAGTGCCGATGGTGTCTATCTTGCGCTCGAAGTCTTCCGGCTGCAGGGTCGAGCCCAGGGGGCCGGATTCCGTCTGCCCGTAGTAGTTCCTCCACTGCGAGTCCGGCAGCAGCTTCTTCCACTGCTTCAGGATGGACACGGGCATGACCGCCCCGAAGGACACGCACTTGCGCAGGCTGGAGAGGTCGTAGCTGTCGAAGTTGGGCATGGACGGCAGTATCTGATAGAGGGTGGGCGGGTACACCCAGTAGGTGACCTTCTCGTTCTGGGTCAGCTCCAGTATCTCGATGGGGTTGGGTGCGTATTCCAGCACCAGCTTGCATCCCAGGTTGATGAACTCCAGCATCAGGTATTTGGCGGCGATATGGTAGAGGGGGATGGAGAGAAGGGCGGCATCGTCCTTGTCGATGTCGAGGTCCGCCGTCCCGGAGAGGAGGGTGTTGAAGAAGCTCTTGTGGGTGGTTATGACCCCCTTGGGTTGCGCCTCGGTTCCGCTGGTGTAAAGGAGGCAGCACATGTCGTCGTCCTCGTTCGCCACCAGGGGCTCGGAGTCGTCGGACTCCGCGGCGAAGAGCGCGTCCAGGTCCAGCCAGCCCTCGGGCACCTCGGCATCGGGGGCGTTCACGCGCAGTATGCCCAGCTTCTCCACGCTCTTGAGGGCTGGGGCGGCCTCCAGCGCCTGCGGCACCTGCGCGTCCTCCACGAAGAAGAACCTCGAGCCGGCATCGTTCACGATGTACTCTATCTCATGCGCCTTGAGCATGAAGTTGATGGGGTTGACCACGCACCCCATCTTGCAGGCCCCCAGCCAGGCATAGATGTAGGTGAGGCAGTTGTGGGTCATGAAGGAGATGCGGTCGCCCTTCTTGGCGCCGATGCCCTCGAAGACGTGGGCCATGCGGCAGCAGTTGCGGTTGAGCTCCCTGAAGGTGACCTTGGTTCCCATGAACACCAGGGAGACGGCGTCGGGTTGCTTGGCGGCACTCCGCCGCGGCACATCCCCGACATTCAGCCTGCGCACGACATTAAACTCAAAACTCTGGTTACCGGACATTGACAGCTCCTCCTTCTTGACTGGCACGACGTTTACCCCAAATACGTCTTTGGTCCAGACACGACAGGATGCCGAAACCCCTCCGAAAGCGAAAGAATTATAGCACACGCGGGGCCCGGATGCTCTACGCGCACGCATGGCTGGAAGGAGCGCCGACCGGTTCTTCCCTTGAAATCCTCCTCAAGCTCTCCCCCATCGCCCGAAGGAGCTGAGCGAGCTCCGAGCCGCGGCGCTGCCGCCGGCGCTCCTCGCGGGGAGGCCGCACGGGATGCCCCCGTGGGGGCCCGCGTTTCCGCGCGGCAGGGCCGCGAAAGCGCGGCCGGATGGCTTGGCTGAAGGCGGCCGCCCAAGCGGAGGCGGCTGGGGGCGGCGCCCTTCCCCCGGCCCCGCAGGGCATGAAACCTCTCCGCCCTCCCCGGCGTCAGAGCGGATAGGGCGAGGGGCGCGGCGGGGGCGTGGAGGGGGTATTCGCGCTTCCCAAAGTGGGGAACGGACATTATACTAAACGCTGGCCTCGAGGCAGCGGAGGAAAGGGCATGGAAGAAGAGCTCGATTTTTTAGAAATAGAGATGTTCAACATCAACCTGGCCATCACCCGCATGAGCCTGGCCTCCATCCATGCCGCGGAGGGGAAACTGGATGCCGCCATCGAGGAGTACACGCGGGTGCTGGAATACGACCCCAACCTCTATCTCGCCTACTACAATCGCGGCCGGGCCTTCTGGCGCAAGGGCGAGCGCGAGCGGGCCATGCAGGACATGACGCGCGCCATCAACCTGGAGCCGGGCGTGGCCATCACCTATATCTGCCGGGGGGACATCTTCTACGACCAGGGCGACCTCGGCTCCGCGCGCAAGGACTACCGCAAGGCGCTGCAGCTGGCGCCCTCCCATCCCGCCGCCGCCGAGCGCGTGGCCCTGCTGCGCATTAAAAGGCGCAAGGCCACCCCTTGACCCCGGGGTCGGCCCTTGGAGCGCGCCGTATCCTTCGCCGTGCCGGGCCGTGCCGGCAGACCCGCGCTTGAGATATGGCCCAAGCAGCCGCAACGCGCCCCTTTCTTGACCCACAAAAGGATGGCGCGGCCTGGGGTCAGGAGGGGTAGAGGGGGGACATGCGGCGCAGCTCCTCGATGATGGGCGGAAGCTTCTCCAGCACGTAATCCACGTCCTCCTGCGTGTTCTCCCTTCCCAGGGTGAGGCGCAGGCTGCCGTGGGCCTTTTGCCTGGGTATGCCCAGCGCCAGGAGCACGTGCGAGGGCTCCCCGCTCTCCGACGAGCAGGCCGAACCGGTGGAGGCCGCGATGCCCTGGAAGTCCAGCTTGAGGCATATGGCCTCGCCCTCGATGTAGTCGAAGAGCACGTTGACATTGTTGGCGAGCCTGCGTTCGCGGTCCCCGTTGAGGTGCGTGTGCGGGATACGCTCGAGGATGCCCGCGATGAGGCGCTCGCGCAGGGGGCGCAGTCGCCGCGAGCGCGGCCCCCATTCCTCGGCCGCCAGCTGCATGGCCACCCCGAAACCGACTATCCCCGCCACGTTCTCCGTGCCCGAGCGCAGCCTCCTCTCCTGACCCCCGCCCAGCATCCTGCCCTCGAGCTTCGTCCCCCGCCGCACGTAGAGGCAGCCTGTCCCCTTGGGGCCGTACAGTTTGTGCGCGGACACCGACAGCAGGTCCACCCCGAGCCGGTTCACGTCCACCTCCAGGGCTCCCATCGCCTGCACCGCGTCGCTGTGCAGGTACACGCCCGCTTCCCTGCATATGGCGGATATCTCCTCGATGGGCTGCACGCTGCCGACCTCGTTGTTGGCGTGCATGGCCGAGACCAGAAAGGTGGACGGCCGGATGGCTTTGCGCACCGCCTCGGGGTCCACGATGCCCGCGCCGTCCACGGGCAGCACCGTGGCCCGGCAGCCCTCTCTTTCCAGGTAATGGCAGGACTCCAGCACCGCATGGTGCTCTATGGCCGTGGTCACGATATGGTTGCTATGGTTGCCGGCGGCGGCCCTGGCCGTCCCCAGCACGGCCAGGTTGTCGGCCTCCGTGCCCCCGCTGGTGAAAACGATCTCCCCCGGTTCCGCCCCCAGGGCCTGCGCCACCTGCGCGCGGGCCTGCTCCACCGCCCGGCGGGCCTCCCTCCCCTCGCTGTAGATGCTGGAGGGGTTGCCGAAGCGCTCCCCCAGGTAAGGGAGCATGGCCTCGCTGACCGCGGGGTGAAAGGGTGTGGTCGCGGCATGGTCCATATAGATTCTGCGCATATTCATCATCTCCACTTCATTCGGCGCGACAGGGAAAATTATACCGCATCGGGCGGTTCCCGCTACGCCATCCCGCCTGCATGCACTCCGGCGGGGCCGAGGAGCGGGCGCGCGGGGGCGGGGGGTGGGCAGCCGGGCATGAGGGATGGCGGGGCGCTGCGCCCGGCCGCGGCGGGCACGGCTTCCATGCAGGACGCGGCTTCCATATATAATCGTGCCATGGCCTACGTCAGCGACGAGATGATCGCGGAGATGGAGGAGAGATACGGCGCCCCCCGCCACCTCTTCCCCAGCTTCGAAATAACCCCCCCGGAGATGAGCATGCTCCGAGGGTCGAAAAAACACGGGCGCAACCACGACATCACGCTTTTCATCTTCAGGGACTGCCGCTACGTCGAGTTCGCGGCCATCGCCAAGCACATGTTCCCGCCGGGGGCCTGGCGCGCGCCCAGCGGCGCCGCCGAGCCCGGGGAGGACCTGGAGGAGGGGGCGGCGCGCGAGGCCAAGGAGGAAACGGGGCTGGACACCCGCCTGGACCGCTTCATCCTGCACATGCATACCCGCTTCACCTGCGGCTCCAAGGCGGAGGACTGGCGCAGCCTGGTCTTCACCGCCTGCAGTGACGGTGCGGACCTCCGCCACATAGACGAAGCGGAGATCAGGGAGACGAGGTGGTTGTCCCTCCCCGAGCTGCAGGGGCCGGTCAGGAGCGTGCTCCTGGAAACCGGCATGGGGCTTTTCGCCTACCGCGTCGCCCTCCACGACGCCGCCGTCGAGGAGATAACCAGGCTCCGCAATGGGGCCGGCTCCGGGGCCTGACCGCCATCACTTGCTCCGCCCATGATATATATTGAGGGCCGTCCCCCTTTGGTTGATATAATCGGGGTATGCGTTACGAGGAGCCGCTTTTCCGTCCTCCCTGCGAGGCCAACAGCCTGATCGTGCAGGTGACCTTGGGGTGCCCGCACAACCGCTGCGTCTTCTGCGCCATGTACAAGATGAAGAAGTACCGCGTGCGCAGCGTGGAGGAGGTGAAGGCGGACCTGCGCCGGGCGCGCCTCAGGTACGGGCACGTGGGATCGATATTCCTCGCCGATGGCAACACCGTCGCCATGAACTCCGAGAAGCTGGCGGACATCATCGCTTACGCCCGGCGCCTCTTCCCCGAGGCGGAGCGCGTCTCCAGCTACGGAGGGGCGCGTTTCCTCAAGGGCAAGCCGCCGCAGGCGCTGCGGCGCCTGCGCGAGGCGGGGCTGGACATCATCTACTTCGGCCTGGAGTCGGGCGATGATGAGGTCCTGGCCATGATGGACAAGGGCGTGGACTCCGGCGGCATGATCGAGGCCGCGCGCAGGGTCAGGGAGGCGGGCATCGCCCTCTCCGTTTACATCCTCCTGGGGCTGGGAGGAGAGGAGCGCTGGCGCCAGCACGCCGAGAACACCGCGCGCGTGCTCAACGCCATGCAGCCCGATTTCATCCGCCCGCGCACCTTGGCCCTGCTCCCGGGCATACCCCTCTACGATATCGCCCGCGAGGGCGGCTTCACCGAGGCGAGCGGGGAGACCATCATGCGCGAGCTGCAGGTGATGCTGGGCGCGCTCGAGGTGGAGGACGCCTGGTTCCTCTCCGACCATGTCTCCAACTACGTCCCCATCTACGGCCACCTCCCCGAGGAGCGCGAAAAGATGCTGGCGGCGGTGGAAACGGCTTTGGGGGATCCCGGCGAATACCTGGGCCCCCGCCACCTCACCCGGCTGTAAGGTCCCGGACGCAGGCGCCGCGGGCGCGGGCGGGCGTGGTCCTTGGCCAAGAAACGTATCTCGCCTTGGCGGGCGGCAAAAACATCGGCGGCGCGGGCGGGCGCGGCCCTTGCCTCTCCGCAGCGGACGCCTTCACCCCGACCGCGGAAGCGCCGCCGTTCGGCCTCGCCCTCCGGGCCACCGCGCATCAAGCAGCGAAGCGAGCAAAAAGCCGGGCCCTCACCGGGGGGGACAAAGACATGCGGGCTATCCGCCGCGCGGCGGGGCCACGTCTTGCGAACCCGAGGCAAAACCCCAGGTGCCAACTGGGAAGATAGCGGAGCAGGCAAAGAACAAGACCTGACCCCATCCGGGCCGTCAGAAGCGCTTGCGGTAGTCGGGGCAGGCGGTGGCGTTGGGGCGCTGCGGGTTGCTGCAGGCCGAGGGGTAATCGTAGGCACAGTCATCGCAGAGGAATCTCTTTCCCCGCAGGAACTGCTTCAGCCTCTTCCAGAATCCCATGACGAGATTGTATCACCGCTGGGCGGCGAGAGGTTGAGGGAGAGCTCGAGGGGGGATCTGGGGACGGCGCCCCGCAAGTCATAGTCGGGCGGGCGGGCGGGGCCGGAGGCCGGGGGGGGTTCGAGGCCGGGGGGCGGAGGCCACAGGGGCGGTTACTTCCTGCCCGCCCGCCCCATGCGCTCGCTGAGGGCGATGACCGTGCCCTGCGACCACTCCACCTCTATCTTCCCCCCTTCCGCCAGTCCCAGGAAGACCTCCACGATACGCGGGTCGAACTGCCTCCCGGAGCCGTACCTCAACTCGGATATGGCCTCATCCAGGGGCAGCGCCTTGCGGTAGGGGCGGTCGGAGGTCATGGACTCGAAGGCGTCCGCCACGGAGATGATCCTCGCGCCCAGGGGGATCTCCTCCCCGCGCAGCCCGTCGGGGTAGCCGGTGCCGTCGAAGCGCTCGTGATGGTGATAGACCAGCGGCATCACCGGCTCCAGCAGCTTCACCGACTGCAGGATCTTGGTGCCGATAAAGGGATGGTATTCCATCTCCCTCCTCTCCTCCTCGGTGAGCCTGCCGGGCTTTTTCAGGATGTCCTCCTTGATGCCGATCTTGCCGACGTCGTGGAGGATGCTCGCGTTGCGGATGATTTCCACCTCCGCCAGCGAGAGCCCCATCTCCTCGGCTATGGCCACCGCGTATTCGGTGACGCGTTGGGAGTGGCCGTGGGTGTAGGTGTCGCGGGCGTCGATGGCCGAGGCCATGGCCGTGATGACCTCGATGTAGATCTCCTCCAGGCTCTCGAAGAGGCGGGCGTTCTCGATGGCGATGGCGGCCTGGCTGGCCAGGCTGGTGAAGAGGTTGACCTCGTGGGAGTTGAAGTCGTGCGGCTCGTCGGTGTAGATGTTCAACACCCCGATGACCCTCTCCTTGAGGCTCAGGGGCACCGAGAGCAGCGAGCACAAGCCCTCCGCGCGAGCCTGCTCGGTGTAGATGTGGCGGGGGTCTTCCCGGATGTCTTCGACGATGATGGGCCGGCCCTCCTTGATGACCTTTCCCGCGATGCTCTCGCCCACCTTCACGTGCCCCTTGCGGATATAGCCTTCCGACAGGCCGTGCGCCGCGGCGATTATCAGCTCCTGGCTCTCCTCGTCCACGAGCATGATGGAGCTTATCTTGGCGTCCAGCAGGCCGATGCTCATATGCACGATCTGCTGCAGGACGGTCTCCAGGTCGATGGCCGAGGTGATGGCCTTGTCGATCTCGAAGATGGCATGCAGCTCTCCGATGCGGTCCTCGAGGTCCGAATAAAGGCGCGAGTTGTGGACGGCCAGCGCGGCCTGCACGGCCAGGGCCGAGAGCAGGTTAAGGTCGTTTTCGTTGAAGGCGCCCTTGGTCTGATTGCCGGCGAAAGCCACCCCGTACACCTCGCCCCGCCACTTCATGGGCGCGTAGATGGCGGACCTTATGCGCCGGGACTCCAGGAAATGGCGGAAGCCGCGCTCCTTGTCGATGTCGTCCAGGAGGAGGGGCTCTCCCTCCTCGGCCACCCTCCCCACCAGTCCGTATCCCGCAGGTACGCGCAGGTTCGCCTCGCCCTCGCTCACCCCCTCGGACGCGGCGATCGCGAGCTGTTCCCCGTCCGGCGTGCAGCTGAAGATGAGCACGGCGTCCGGGCTGATGCTGCGGGCGATGGCGTTGCAGAGGTCGGAGTGCACCCTCCCCTCCAGGAGAGTGGAATCGAAGACGGTGGCGAAACCGGAGAGCGCGGTCAGCTCCACCATGCGCCTCGCCTTCTCCGCGCTCTCCCTCTCCGCGAACTCCGCCATATAGCCCATGATGAAGGCGGCGAGGAAGAAGAACGCGAAATGCCCCGCCACGGCGCCCAGGGCATCGGGCCAGAGGAGGCGGCCGGCCTGGGAGATGGTCACCGTATAGCTGGCGGCGGCAACGGCGCTGTAGATCAGCCCCTCCGTGATGCCGAACCACAGCGCGACATTGGCGATGGGCATCACGTAAAAGATGTCGAACTCGGCGATGGGATGGTCCCGGGTGAAGAAAATGAGCAGGGAGACGAGGAAGATCTCAAAGAGCATCAGGGACAGGGAAGCCAGCCTGAACCTCGCCTCCGGCACGCGGAAGATGGTGAAATCCATCATCACGTAGAAGACGCCCAAACCGGCGATGACGGGGATGAGCAGGGTGGGGTCGTATTGGTCGCGCACCAGCACGTACTGCAACACGATATGGACGAAGGCCAGGACCCTGATGAGCCTGGTGAAGAAGATCAGTTTCTCTTTGAGGTTCAAGGCCCCACCCCTCGCCGCACCGCCGTTGTCTGCCGCCTTCACGCACAAATGAGTCGGCAGCGCAAGCGACCCCCATCCGGGGGGCTCCCCCGCGAATCGCTGCGCCGCGGCCTCTTTACGCTCCTGCTTAACGTCTTCTTCTCTATCGTCTTTTCGCTTTGCGCACTAAAGCCCCGCGAGCGGCGCGCCTGCGCGGACGAACGGCGGGATGAACGGCGCTCGCTCGCCGTCATGCCCGGGGAAGCGCTGGCCGCATCGCCTGAATATCAAGCGAGGACGGCGAGCTCCACCGCTTCCGCCCAGCCCTCGTTGAGAAAGCCCTCGGTCACCACCACGTTATCCAGGCCGCGAATGTCCTCCACGAGGTGGAGGTTGCTGTAGAGGCCGTTGCGGACGAAAAAGAGGACCCCGACCTCGCGAGCAAAGGCCAGGTCGGCCTCGGAGTCCCCAACGGCGATGGCCTCGGACCTGCGGAAGCCGCGCAGGCGCATGTCCTCAGCGGCCGCCTTCTCCTTGCTCACCCCCACGGGCATGAGGTGATAAGCGCGCAGTTCGGGGACGTCCAGGGTGGGACTGAGAAGGGGCAGCACGCCGTTGTCCACCAGCGTCAGCCCGGGGTGAGCGCCGTCCAGGAAGAGGTTGACCTCCTCTGGGTCCACCAGGCCGCGGAAAAGGGGGGTGCAGTCCCTCCAGTCGGACCAGGGGGTATGATACTCCAGGCGTCCCCGGTAGCGGGACAGGAGGGACTCCTCCACCCCGGAGCGCCGCATGGCGTCGCGGATGTCCGCGCAGTCCTCTCCCAGGGAGCCGGCGTTTATGACCACCTTCTCCCCCAGGCCGTAAACTATCTCCACGCCCAGCTCGGCGATATAGTTGCGCATCCCCAGCACGCGCGCGGTCTCGCGCAGCTGCCGGCCGCTGCGCCCCGAAACCGGCACCACGTCCACGCCGCGCCGCAGCGTCTCCACCAGGGCGCTCACCGGGCGCAGGGTGTATTCCCGCCGCAGATTGAGCACGAAGTTGCCCATGGGGCCCATCATGGTGCCGTCCAGGTCGGTGTAGATAACGCGCACCTCGTCCATGCCCTCCTTCAGGCGCGGCCAGCGCGCGGCGGGCCCGAATTCCCGGGCCGCCCTCTCCAGCTCCGAGACCTCCGCCCCCGTGGACGGGACTTCCATCATCCACCTCCCTCGAAACGCCGCCGGTATTCCTCCATCTCGATCATGGGCGGCCTCTCCTGCACCTGCAAGTCCCGCTTTTGCAGCAGGTAGCGATCGCCCGAGCAATCAACCTGCGTCATCTCGGTGGCATAGTCCTCGAGCAGTTCCATCTTTCCCTGCTCCCGCAGGCGGATGAGCACGGCCTGCATGATCTGGAAGGCCATCCTCCCCAGGGCGGGCACGGGCTGGTTGTGGTGATGCCTCTCCACCAGGTCCACCTGTCCGATGGGCGCCATGCCCAAGCGGTCGTAGATGTCCATGAGCATGCCGATCTCCACCCCGTACCCGGAGAAGAAGGGTATCTTTTCCAGCAGCTCGCGGTCCCCGCCGTATTCCCCCGAAAGCGGCTGGATGAGCGCGGCCAGCTGGGGATAGAAGAGGTTGAGCAGCGGGCGCGCCACCAGCTCGGTGACCCTGCCTCCGCCTTCGGGGAGCATGCGGTGTTCGGCCTTGATGGGGCGCCGGTAATAACCCTTGACGTAGAGTATCTCCGGCCTGGTGAGCAGGGGCCCGATGATGCCGTAGATGAAGCGGGGGTGGAAATTCATGATGTCGGAATCCACCCAGACGATGAGGTCTCCCTCGAGGCAGAGGAGGCTTCTCCACAGGGCGTCCCCCTTGCCCAGGGGCTCAAACCCGCCCACCGGGAGCTCCTCCTGCCCGAAGACCTCCGCCCCCGCGGCGCGGGCCAACTCCCGGGTGGCGTCCTCGCTCCCCCCGTCCACCACGCAGAGCTGGTCCACCAGGGGGACTTTCTCCATGAGCTCGCCGCGGACGGTCTCCAGGATGGCGCCGATGGTGGCGGCCTCGTTCATGCTGGGAAGGCAGACGCTTATGCTCTTTCCCGCCTTCTCCTTTTCCTCCAGCAACCTGCCCAGGTCGCTGAACTCCCGGTGGTGAAAGGTATTGGCCTCGTACCAGCCGTACTCCTCCAGCCTGGGGCGCCCCCCCGCTCCGGCGCCGCGCGCGCCTCCTGCCATGCGCTTCCTCCCTTCCTTTCCCGTGCCTGGTCGGGCCGGGAGAGCCCGAACGCCCGCCGCGCGCGCGAAGGCCTTCGTGTTTGCCTTCACCGCCCCGGGGGGGGACACGGAGGCCCGCAGCGCTTCCCGCTGGCCATCCAGGCACCGAGGGCCACCGTTTCGTCGCCGCAAAAGAGCTCCCCGGGCAAGGCGCCACCTCCTTTTCACGCCGGAATTATATCACGGGTAAGAGGCCCGTCAGCTTGACGCAGGCGGGCCGGGCCCTGCCCCGCGGTTCCGCGCCCGCGCGCACCAGGCGCGCTCCCGCATTCTCCAGCCACCCGCCCGCCGGGCCCGCCCGCACCGGGACTGCCGCCGCAGACCTTTGCCCGCGAGGTCGTCAGGGCGCCCCGGCCATGCCTTGCGCCGCGTGCCGGGCGGCGGTGAGGGGAAATCCCTATGCTAGAATTACTTGTGATTTATCGGAGGGTAAGGACGGGTTCCATGTCCGCATACGGCGACAACGGCGGCGAACGGGAGCGCCCCCCGGACGAGGAGCTGGTGCGCCTCTTCCTGGGGGGAGACGACGCCGCCTTCGAGGAGTTGGCCGCCCGCTACGAGGCCGTGATCATGAACATGGCCTATCGCCTGCTGGGCAACCGCAGCGATGCCGCCGACGTGTGCCAGGAAGTGCTGGTGCTGCTCATGCGCAAGTTGGGATCCTTCCGGGGAGAGGCCAAGTTCTCCACCTGGCTCTACCGCGTCTCCCTCAACGCCTGCCACGATTTCGCCCGCAGGTCGCGCCGCCATATCTCCATCTCCGAATCCCCCAACGACGACCTGCCGGACATCGAGTACCGGCTCGCGGGCGACGGCACTGATTCGCCCGAGGCCAGCATGGAGAGGACGGAGATACGCCAGACGGTGCGGGAGGGCATCGCCCGCCTCCCCGACAAGTTCAAAGAGGTCATCTACCTCCACGACCTGAGCGGATACAACTACAAAGAGGTGGCGGAGATACTGGACATATCTCTGGGCACGGTGAAATCCCGGCTCAACCGGGCGCGCCGCAGGCTGGCCGGAGAACTGCAGACGTATTGGGAACAGATGTCTTGACAGGGACATCTAAACGTTCGTGGAGGTAGAGAACGACATGCCGCCGGCAGGGAAGAACCCGGAGCAAGAAGATGAGATGCAGGAGCGCGCTTAAACGCATAGGGCCGTTCATCGACGGCGAGCTCACCGCGGCGGAGGCCAAGGCGCTGCGCGAGCACCTCGGCGCCTGCGCGAGCTGCTCCCGCCGCTGCGCTCTCATGCGCAGCCTGATACGGGAAGTGTCCTCGCTCCCCGCCATCGTCCCCACCCCGGAGGAGACCTACCGCCTCACCAACCGCCTGCGCCGCGAGATGGCGCAGCCCGCGCCCCCCGCGCCGGCACGCCGGCGCGTACAGCTGGCGACCGCCGCCCTGACCCTCCTTGTCCTGGCCACCGTGGCCGGCATCGGCCTCGCGGTATGGAGCGGAGGAGGCCCCACCCCCATCGCGGAGGAGGCGGCCCTGGAGGGCGTTGACGGCGGGCAGGCGGCGCGCAGCGCCCACCCCTCGGACGCGGGGGACCGTGGCGGGGATACGGCGCGGCAAGGGCTGGAGGTCGCCACGGCCCGCCCGGCCCTGATCTCCTCGGGGAGGGAGTACGCCGCCGCGGACCTGGAGGACTTCCGCAACGACCTGGGCACCCGCCTGGACTTCTACTCCGCTTACTGGTACCCGGCCCCGGGCACCCCCCCGCAGTCCGCCGCCCTCAAGCGCCTGCAGGGCGACCTCACCGCGGACCTGGCCGAGCAGGCTGCCGCGGCCGGCCACGAGCCCGATGAACTGGAGAGGGCGGTGACGGCGGCCCTTACGCAGGCGGGCGACAAACCGGTTCTGCCCTGTTACGCCGAATTGGCCCGCATGGAGGGCAAGGAGGTATGGTTGATCTCGGTGAGCGGTCCCGAGGACTGCCTGCTCTTCCACGACCGGGACAAACCCCCGGCCATGGCCCTCGCCTCCCTGGGGGGCGAGGAGAGCCTGAAGATCAACGAGTCCGTGCTCAGGGAGCTCGCCGCCTGGCTGGCGCCCTCCGGCAACGGCAGCGCCCCGGCACTCCCCGTGAAGGTCCCCAAGAACGAGAGGGCCGTGGACGGCGACGTCGCTGCCGAGGAGGCGCCGGATGCGGGCCTCGCGGCGGGCGTGGAGGGGGCTTCTCCGGACGGGGAAACGGCGAGGGAGGCGGAGGACTTCCAATCCTTCCTGCGCCGCCTCGCGGCCCAGGGAACCAGCCTGGACATCATCTCCGCCTTGAAAAAGCTGAGCGGCGACCAGTTGCTCCTGCTCCTGCAGGGGAATTGGGCCGCCCTCGCCGCGGAGAGCGTAAACCTCGGCGACTTCCTGGCCCCGCCCCAGCGCCTGTGGGCCGTGGACCGCTCCAGCGGCACGGTCCTCTGGGAAGCCGGGCGCTGAGCCCGCGGGGCGAACAGGCCCGCTCGCCCTTTTTCATGCCGCGGTGACGGGCGCGCCCATCCCGGCGCTGCCCGCGCCCGGGGATCCCGGGCCTGAACTAGAAGACGAAGAGCTGGCAGGGATCGACTTCCTCGCGCAGCACCCGCAGTTCCTCCGCCGTCGGTTTGGGCGTCTCGGCCACGTCGCCGGCCAACAGCAGCTCGAAGCCGGTGAACTGCTGTATCAGCTCCGGGGTCACGCCGGGGTGATAGGAGATGAGCTTCATGCGGCAGCTCTCCTCGTCGAAGCCCATGAGGCCCAGGTGGGAGATGACCCGCCAGGGCCCGCCGCCTGCAAGGCCGGCGCGTTCGCGACCCCCCGGCCCATCGAGGAATCCGGGGGTGGTTATGTAGTCGCAGCGCTCCGGGAAGCGCTCGGGAAGGTGCAGCCCCATGAAGATGACCTTCTGGCACAGGGAGGCGATGTCGTTGGCCCCCCCCGAGCCGGTCAGGCGCACCGTGGGCTTGTCGTAATCGCCGATGACGGTGGCGTTGATGTTGCCGTACATGTCGATCTGCGCGCCGCCCAGAAAGCCCACGTCGGCATAGCCGGCGCGGCTGTGCCCGAACACCGAGGTCATGGAGAGGATGACCGGGGCCCGGTGATAAGTCCACGAGCCGGAGACGGACCAGGGGAGCACGCGGGGCTCCGGATCCACGGCGCCGCACTCGTAGATGGCCATCATGTTGGGGGCGTAGAGCTTCTGGGCCAGGAGGGCGCCGACCAGGGGCAGCCCGGTGCCCACGAAGACGCTCTCCCCGTCCGCGATCAGTCGCGCGGCCACGCAGGCCAGCAGCTCCCTGGGGGTATACTGTATCTCGTCGGTCTGCAAGTCGTCCATCCTAGATCCTCCTCAAATGGCCCGCTTGGCCACTTCCTCGTACTTCCAGTCGCGCTCGCCGCCGATGCCCCATGTGCCCAGGCCGTAGTAGGCGGCGTCGCAGGCCAGCTGCTCCAGGTTCTTCAAGTACTCGATGACGTTCATGCCCTCTTCCTCGGCGATGATCTTTATCATCTCGTAATGGTCCTTGGTGCCCAGGATGAACTTCTCGTAGAAGGACTTGGTGTTCTCGGCCGTTTTCCACTCCACGCGCACCACCCTTTCCTGCAGGCGGCGGTCGAAATAATACATCCCGGGCATATCGCCCGGGTAGGCGCCGTAGGGCACCTCGCATACCGCGTCAACGGTGTAGTGGGGGACGATCACCTGATAGGGGTTGGCGCGGATATCCAGGGTGTCCACGATGCGCTCGCAGGTCACGATGACCTTATGCGCGGCCACGCAGGTGGAGGCGTCGTTGACCGCGGGCCCCCAGATGCGGCCGTTGCCGTACTTGTCGGCGTGATGGACGTGGATGATGGCCACGTCCGGGTACATGGCCGGCACCAGGCAAACCGGCGACCCGGTGAAGGGGTCCTCGGAGAGCTTGATGTAGGGGTTGGTGTCCATGATGTCCGTGCCCAGCATGGACTTGCAGGCCACGAAGTCCAACCCTTTTTCCGCGGCCAGCAGGGCGAGAGCCAGCCCGCCGTGGCTCCAGTCCGAATAGACCTTGAGGGTGCCCGCCTCGACCCCGCGCCGGAAGGGGGCGATGAGGCCGCGCATCTCCACGCCCACGTAGGCCACGTGGCAGCCCTCCATGCCGCCGAACTCATGCCAGGCCGTGTTCATGCCGCCCGGGGTGAAGATGCCCACCAGGTCCTTTTTTCTCTGCCGGCCTATTTCCCAGAAAGCGGCCATGGGCCCTCGCACGTAGGCGAATCCCGTCTCGATGATGGAGTCCCCGTCCTGGACGAACTCGGCTATGGCGTCCTTTAGCGGCATCCTCTTGTCCCTCTCGGCGCGCGATTTCCCGAGCTTCACCTCCCTGGCCAGGGCATGGTCGAACAGCCTTTCGTTCGCGTGAGTCATCCTCTAACCTCCCAATCCAAGCTCCGTCGCGGGACATGCGTGAAGATGCACCAGGGCATGGTAGAAATCGATACCACGGATCTCGCGGGGCGCGGATCCGGTGTGGCGCCGCTTGTCCTCTCCCATCAATTACCTCGACTGAGCTGCGTTTAATATTGTGTCCGGCGTTTCGTCCTCGTCTATTTAAGCATTATTTAAAGAGGTTGCCAACCTGCCCGCGCGGGCGGCTGCGCTTTCCGCCGCCCCCGGGAGAGCGCGGCGCGGCGGCGGTGAGAGCGGGCGAACTCCGCGCATGAGCCGGCCCCTTCAATGCGCACGCGGTTATGGTCTATGCTTTATAGAGGCCGGGGAGAGCCGAGAGGACGGGGGCAATGCACGAGCTGGGAGTGACGGAGAGCATCGCCGGCATCTGCCTGCGGCACGCACAGGGCAGCGGGGCCCGGCGCATACTCAAGGTGAACGTAAGGCTGGGGGAACTCGCAGGCATAATCGATCACTACGTCGCCTTCTACTGGGACATGGTCACCCGGGACACCATCGCCGAGGGCGCCCAGCTGAACTTCATCAAGGTGCCGGTGGTGGCGCGCTGCCCGGACTGCGGCGTGGACTTCCCGGTGGTGGAATACGACCTCACCTGCCCCGCCTGCGGCCGGACGGACAGCGAGCTGGTCTCCGGGCGGGAATTCCTGGTGGAGTCCATCGAGATAGAGTAGGAGGCTGAGGGCGGCGTGCCCGCGCCCCTGCCCGCGCCGCAACCGCGGGGCGCCGGAGGGAGCGGGGGCGGGCGGCGCTGTGCGAGATCGGGAGGAGAAGATGGATATTGAGGTCCTGGAGGGCATCTTCGACGCCAACGAGAAGATAGCCCAGGAGAACGAGACCATGTTGCGCGAGAACGGGGTGCTGGCCGTGAACCTCATGGCCTCGCCCGGGGCGGGGAAGACCTCGCTCATCGCGGGCACGCTGGAGCTGCTCGAAGGCAGGCTGAGCACCGGGGTCATCGAGGGCGACATCGCCTCCAGCGTGGACGCGGAGAGGCTCAAGGCCTTCGGCATCCCGGTGGTGCAGATAAACACCGGCGGCGCCTGTCACCTTGACGCCCTCATGATACAGAAGGCCCTGGCTCACCTGGACCTCGCGGCTATCGACCTGCTCATCATGGAGAATGTGGGCAACCTGGTATGCCCGGCCGAGTTCAAGCTGGGGGAGGCGCTGCGGGCCATGATACTCTCCGTGCCCGAGGGGCACGATAAGCCCCTCAAGTACCCCCTCATGTTCAGCGACTCCGACGTGCTGGTGGTGAACAAGACCGACCTCCTCGGTCTCAGCGACTTCGACCTCGTCGAGCTGCGCTCCACGGTGAAGCGCATGAACCCCGGCATGGTCATCTTCGAGGTCAGCTGCCGCAGCGGAGAGGGCCTGGACGCCTGGGCCGGCTGGCTGGAGGAGAAGGTCAGGGACGCCGCTAGAGGATGACCAGAAAGACGATGAGCGCCGCCGCGAGGAGGAGGCGGTACACGGCAAAGGGCCGAAAGCTGCCCGCCTTGAGGCGCGAGAGCAGCAGCCCGATGGCCAGATAACCCGTCACGGCGGCGGTGGCGCATCCCACCAGCATGGGCCATGCCCAGCTCGCCGGCAGGCCGTCCAGGAGCAGCTTGAGCACCTGATAAGCGGCGGCGGCGCCGATGATGGGAACGGAGAGGAGGAAGGCGAAATCTGCCGCCTCCCGGCGCTGCAGCCCGGCGGCGCGAGCGGTGGAGATGGTCACGCCCGAGCGCGAGACGCCCGGCATGAGGGCGATGCCCTGGGCCACGCCCATGGCCAGCGCCTCCCTCCAGCCCGCGCTCTTCCAGTCCCTTGTCTGCGCCCCCCGGGAGTCCGCGGCCCACAGCAGCAGCGCGAAGACGGCCAGGGCGGCGGCCATGAGCAGCGGCATGCCCTCCATCATCTGCGAGGACTCGGCGAATACCGCCCCCACCACCACGCCGGGGATGGTGGCCAGCAGCAGCAGACCGCCCAGCCTGGCCTCGGGGTCTCCCCGCTCCTTTCTCTTCACCCACCGCCACAGCGCCGCCACGATGGAGAGCAACCTGCGGCGGTAATACCACACCACCGCCAGCCAGGTGCCCGCGTGCAGGGCCACCATGAAGGAGAGGTCGGGCTCGCCCCAGCCGAAGATGTGCATGAGCAGGGCGAGGTGAGCGGAGCTGGAGATGGGCCAGAACTCGGTCACCCCCTGGACGGCTCCCAGCAGAAGAGACGGCAGTATGCCCACCTACGCCCCCCCTTCCGCCGCGCGGCGCCGCGCCCCCATCATGGAGACCGCCGCCGCAGCATTCCCGCGCCCGGCATCATGCCCCCCGCGACCTCAGGAAATGGCCCCTCTCCGCCAGCATGGCCGCCACGCGCGCCGCCCGCTCGGGGTTGGTGTACATGCTTATCTTATCCCGCGGGAAATCGGAATCGGAGAGGCTCTCGGAATCGCGCTGGGGCATGCCCACGGTGACGATGGGTTTGCCCAGGCCCTCCATGAGCTCGACCACCTTGTGGGCGAAGCGCATGCTCCGATCCCGCACGTAGTGCCGGCGCGCCCGGTTCAGCTGGTCCCCGGCCTCCTCCTCCTCCGGCATGTGCTCCTTGAGCCCGAAGGCGCTCGCGGCGTTTATGGTGCCCAGAGAGACGATGATGTCGTAGGCGGAGGAGGCGGTCAGGACCTCCAGGCAGCGGGTGTGCTTGTCCAGGTCGAGGACGCCCACCATGTCCACGGGGTTTCCCTTGCTCCAGTAGTCGGGGAGAATGGAGGCCAGCGCCTCCTTGGCCGCGGCGGGAAGGGGGTCCACCTCCAGCCCGGCCTGCTCGCAAAGGTCGGCCGCCACCACCGCCCAGCCGCCCCCCCAGGAGAGGATGGCGGTGCGGCGCCCGCGCGGCACGGGCATCTTGACCAGGGCGTCGGAAAAATCCAGCATCTCCTCGGTAGTCTCCGCCCGGATCATGCCGCCCTGCCGCATCATGCCGCGGTAGACCTCACGGGAACCGGCCATGGCCGCGCTGTGCGAGGCCGCCGCCCTGCTGCCGGCGCTGCTCCCACCCGCCTTGTAGATGACGATGGGCTTCACGCTGCTGATGTCCTCCGCCAGCTCCAGGATGCGCCGCGGCCGCTTGAACCCCTCGACGTAGAAAAGGATGACCCCGGTCTGGTCATCGCGGGCGAAATACTCCAGGTAATCGGCGAAATCCAGGTCGCACTCGTTGCCCACGCACACGAAGCGCGAGAACCCGATGCCCCGGTACGACCCCCAGCCCAGCATCTGCGTGCCCAGGTTGCCGCTCTGGGCGGCGAAGGCCACGCGCCCGGGGCGGGGCTTCACCGGCGGCATGAGCGCGGTCAGGCTCCAGGAGGCGGAGGTGATACCCATGGTGTTCGGCCCCACCAGCCTGATGCCGTGGGCATGGGCCGTCTCCACCAGGCTTTTCTCCAGCTCCGCCCCCGCGGGCGAGGATTCGCTGAAGCCCCCCGAGATGACTATGGCCACCTTCACGCCGGCACGGGCGCAGTCCGGTAAGACCTCCTCCACGCCCTCCGCCGGGACGGTGATCATGGCCAGGTCGATCTCCCTGCCGATGGCGGCCAGGCTGGGGTGAAAAGTTATGCCCTTTACCTCCCCTCCCTTGGGGTTGACCAGGTACAGCTCCCCCCTGTAGCCGTCCCGCAAGATATTGTTGGGGACGATGTTCCCCCATTTCGCCAGGTTGGCGGAAGCCCCGACCACGGCCATGCGGCGGGGATTGAAAAGCGCCTCCACCGCGCCCGAGCCCATGTCCTTCAATTGTGACCTCCAGGTGTTCCGCGCTCGCAGACGCACATCCGCCCCGCCGGGCATCCGCCCGGCGCTCACAGCTGATGCATGCGCGCCGCCAATAGCCCGCCCTGCTCGATATATCCGTCCAAGACGGCGCCCAGGCCGCCGAGATATGCCATTGCCTCCTCCCACAGCTCCTGCGAACCCTCGCGGGCGCCCTCGAACCACTGCAGGTAGAGGGCGAAGGGGTCGATGTCCTCCGCCGTCACCGCCCGATCCAGGGCGGCGGCGGCCTCGTCGATGGAGCGGAGGAGATGCACCAGCTCATCCCGGTAGGGGCCCAGTTCATCCGGAGGTTTCATGCCCTCCAGCTCGGCGATATAACCGCCCATGGTCTTCCCGTCCTCCATGGCCGCCGCCTTGATCTCCGGGGCGCCCGCCCCGGCGGCGAGGTTGGGCAGGGCCAGGTTCTCGACGTCGCTCAGCATGGGGAACACCGCCTCGAAGAAACCCAGCGAGTCACGCAGCCCGCGCATGCTCTCTGCCCCCGCGGCATAGAAATCCAGCAGGTCCGGGTGCAGGGAGAGCGCCTGTTGGGGTGGGGATAAGGAGCCCGCCGTGTCCCGCGCCGACGAGAACACCTTTTCCGCCGCGGCGAAGATCTCGCGCAGCTCCGGCAGGTCGTAGTAGTCCGCGAAGCTCAGCCCGTTGAGCTGCTCGAGGACGGCGCCCAGATCCCAGGCCACCCCATCGTGCAGCTCGCTGATGCGCTCGCGGTATTCCGGCAGGCCCACTTCCCCGCCGTTCCCGCATCCCGCCGCGGCGGCCAGCAGAACCAGCGCCAGCATTCCGCGCAAGGCCGCTTTCCCCATATTCCCTCCCTCGGAAGACAACAGGGTCCAGACCATTATAGTATCTGGCCCCGGGAACCTGCACCTGGCGGGCCGCGCTGGGGAGGGCGGGGGCGGAGGCGAGGCCGCGCCATGGAGCGCCCTCACGCCGAAACGTCCCGGCTTGGCGAGGCGGGAAATGCCGGGGGGCGTCCACGGCCATTTCTGCTCCCCGCAGGCGGCGCGGCGGCGGCATCCCCGGCGGGAAAAAAGTGAACAAATATCGTAAGTCTGTATATTAAGCTTGCGCGTGATGTTAGAATAGTCTTCGCGGCCGGTTTTTTAACCTGTCTGGAGAGGAATGGCACAGGTGAGAGGCATTCATGAACGGTAACGGTAGCAAGTCGGCCAGCTCCGTTTACAAGGTGCGCATCACCAAGGGTTTCGTCGACGCTTCCTTTGGCGAGGGTTTCCTGGTGGAGGTCTGGGACTTCCGCGTGCAGCGCCTGGTTTACGGTGAGCGCTACAAGGAGCTGGAGCAGGCCCGCCGCCGCCAGACGGAGATAAAAGGCGACCTGGATACCATGAGCATCGATCGTTTCCGCCTGGCGTACCTCTCCCGCCACCCCCGCGGATGAGGCGCCGCCCTCCTCACGGCGGCCCGCTCCACGGGCAGGCCAGCGCCGGCCCCGCTTAAACGTACTTGCCCAGCAGTTTCTCCACGCGCGCGCGCAAGCCGTCCTTCAGCTCCGGGGGGGAGAGCACCTCCACCTCGGCGCCGTATTTGAGCAGCTCCCTCTCCACCCAGGAGAGGTTTTCGGTGTGCATGGAACACAGCAGGCCGCCCTCCACCGCCTCCTTGCGGGAGAAGACCGGCTGCTCCTCCGCCCAGCGGGCGAGGGCGGGGGAGAAGCGCAGGCGCACCTCTATCTCCCCCGAGGCGGCGAGCTCGTAGGGCTGCGGGGGCCCTTCCCCCTCCTCCCCCGGGGGGGGCTCGAAACCCTCGCCGCTCACGTTCATATCCTTGATGCGGTCCACGCGAAAGACCCGGACCTCGCCGCTGCGGCCGTCCCAGGCCCGCAGGTACCAGTTCCCCATCCCGAAATCGAGCGACAGCGGATGCACCCGCCGGCGCGAGAAATCGTCCCTGCCGTAGGTGTAGTATTCCATCTCCACCACGCGGCGCTGCGCGCAGGCACGCGAGAGCGCGGCGACAAGCTCGAGCCAGGGGGTGAGGGGGCGTATCTTCACCCTGTCGACGACCATCTCCCACGGGACGGCCTCCCCCTTGAGCGCCCCCGCTATCCTGCCCATGGCGGAGTTGAGGGCCGAGCTCTCGGGCAGGCCGGAGAGGTTCGCGACGGCCTCGCAGGCCATGTGCAGTCCCGCCAGCTCGGCGGCGGTGAAACGCATGGGGCGGGCGAAATAATCGGCCATGCGTATGGTGACGCTGTCTCCGTCGATGGTCACGTCGATGAGGTCGGCCGGGGTGTAATCCGGCTGGCCGCATATGAAGATGAGGTTGAGGTCGCTTATGATCTGTTCCCGGGAGACCCCGAAGACCTCGCAAAGCTCCCCGAGGGTCACGCCCTGATGCTTGAGCACATAGGGGACGACGGCGAGCAGCCTGCGTATCCTGCCCTCCGTGTCAGGCACCGCCGCCACCCCCCAACCCCTCCAGCACCCTCTCCAGCCGCTCCCTCATCCTCTCCCTCAGCCGCGGGGGCGAGAGCACCTCGGCGTCGTCGGCGAAGGAAAGCACCCAGGCCAGGAAGGCGTCCTCGTTGCGCACGGTCATATGCAGCGTGCCCCCGCCGTCCTCGGCGGGCCGGAAGGTGTAGGTGTCCCCCAGTTCCCTCTCCACCTGCCAGGCTATGCGGGGGGAGAAGGAGACCAGCGCCTCGTACTCGACCCCGTCCTCGAACTCCCAGGGAAGGATGCGGGAGTGCTCCTCCAGACGGAAGTCCGGCGGGCGCTCGAAGTCCGGCCCCCCGGCCGCGGGGCGCGCCGGCTCGACCGCCGACGCGATGCGGGACACGCGGAAGGTGCGCACCTCTCCGCGCAGGTGGCAGTGGCCCACCACGTACCACGCCCCCTGCTCGAAGTAGAGCCCGTAGGGATCCAGCTCGCGCTCCCGCGCCTTGTCTCCCCCCAGGGAATGGTAGGCGAAACGCACTCTGCCCCGCCCGGCTGCCGCCTCCCACAGGGCCGTGAGCCTCTCCGCCGGCTCCCGCGCGGGCGCGAACCTCCAGGGCAGCGGTCCCCTCCAGGCCGGGCTGCCGCGTTCACCGAGGTCGAGGCCGAGCTTGTGCAGCGCCGCGGCGGCCTCCCGGGGAAGGGGCGTGACCTGCGGCGAGGACAGGCGGCTGACCAGGAGCAGGGCCACCTTCTCCTCCGGGGTGAAGTCGATCTGCGGCAAATAGTATTTATCCTTGGGGATGCGGTAGCCCTTCTCCTCCCCCAGGGGGTCCACGTCCTCCACCTCGATGGGGATGCCCATCTCCCTGAGTTCGCTCTTGTCCCGCTCGAACATGCGCTTGAAGGCGGCGGTGCTCGACTGCCCGTACCCCGGGATGGATTTGCGGATGCGCTCCAGGGTGACCGGCCGCCGCGCCTCCAGGAGCATGGCGATGAGGTCGATGAGCCGCTCCGCCTTGTTCATGGGCGACACCTCCCTCGAATTGCGCCGGAACGGCGGCAAGGCTGCCCTGCCCTTTGTGCACCGCCGCCCTGCGGGCGGGCATGCTCCCCCCGCACGAGGCCGCCGGGCATGGAGCCCCGCCGGCCTGTGGGTCTGCGTTCACCGGCGCGGACGCCCCTGCCGCCGCCTCGCGAAAAACCGTCTGCGCGCGGAGGGAGGCCGCTCCCGAGGCGCGAGAACTGCTTCAGCATTCGATTTGCCCCCCCGGCCGTCTTGCCCGTGCCTGCATATCAATATATACCACTCGCCACCCGTCCGGGCCGTTCCCACCTCCGCCTCCCGCGACGCCCCGCCTCCCGCGTCCGGGGGCTTTCCGCCGGCATTCTTGCTATCATTTGCTTGTGCGCTGTGCTCCGCCACATCCGCGCCAGCGCCGACGAATGACTTAAGGAGGTCGACCACATGGCTTTCAGGAGTCGTGCCGCAGAAAGGGCGCGCCCGCGCAGGCTGCCCGCCTTCCTCGACCGTTTCGGTTACAAGTCCCTGGTGCCCATGGCCGTCCTTCCCTTCCTCCCCCGCCTGGCGGTCAGGGTCGCGGAGAGGGAGGGGGAGCGCAAGGGCTTCGAGGTCAGGCAGTTCAAGCTGAGATCGGGGGACGGCACCCGCCTCTCCGCCGCCGTTTACGTGCCGCGGGGAGACGGGCCCTTCCCCGCGCTGGTCATGGTCCATTCCTGGATGTTCTCGCGCTGGCAGTGCCACCTCTACGCGCCTTATTTCGCCGCGGCCGGGTACGTGGTGCTCGCCTACGACTGCCGCGGCTGGGGGTCTTCGCGCGGGCAGGCGCACTGCGCGGATCCCGAGCGCGAGATGCGCGACCTCGAGCGCGCCGTGGACTGGCTGCTGGAGGAGAGCGGTCTCCCGCTCAGGGAGGGCGCCGTCGGCGTGACCGGCATCTCCTACGGGGGAGGCCATTCCTTCCTCGTCGCCGCGCGCGACCCCAGGGTGCGGGCGGTGGTGCCCATGTGCGGCTGGACGGAGCTGAGGCAGAGCCTGACCCCCAACAACTCCACCAAGGTCTTCTGGGGGCTGGGGTTGCTCCTTACCGCCTCCTGGGCCACCAGGCTGGATCCGCGCAACCCCCTCTACCGCTGGTTGGTCACCATCCTCTTCCGGCGCGAGCGCATGGCCGATTACGAGAGCGACATGCGCCTGCGCTCCTGCCTCCAGGAGGCGGAGCGCATCGACACCCCCATGCTCATCGTCGGCTCGTGGAACGACGACCTCTTCGAGCCCAACCAGATGATGGAGTTCTTCGCCAGGCTCAGCGCCCCCAAGATGCTCTATATCGCGAACGGCCTGCATGGCCTGGACCCCGGCTTCGGGCCCCGCGGGGCGGGAAGGGAAATCTGGGAGCTCACCCGCCGCTGGTTCGACTACTGGCTCAAGGGAGAGGATAACGGCGTCCTCTCCGAGCCGCCGGTGCGCCTGTACAGGCCGTGGAAGGGCGCGGTGGAGGCGGAGGAGGCCTGGCCGCCCCCGGGGGTGAGGACCCACCTCGTCTACCTGGGGAGGGATGACGGCGAGCTCAGGATGACCTCGCGCCCCAAGGGAGAGCGGGGTGAGCTGGCGCTCAAGCCGAGGCTTGTGTGCGCGGCCAGCTCCGGCCCCTCGCTGCTGCGCCCCCAGGCCTTCGGCATACCCGTTCCCGGCCCCAGGAGGGAGGCGGGGGAAGGCTATTTCTCCTTCACCACCTCGCCCTCCAAGAGGGACTTCGAGCTCATCGGGGCCCCCCGGCTGCGCGTGAACGTCCGCCCCCTGCGCGACAGGCTGCAGCTCAACGCCCTGCTCTACGACGTGCCGCCCACGCGGGGGCGCCCCCGCCTCATCACCTACGGCACCCTCACCCTGGAGGGGCTGGTGCCCGGCGAGGAGACGGCGGCGGCCTTCGACCTCGTGGCCGCCGACCACCTGCTGGAGGCGGGGCACCGCTTCCGCCTCACCCTCAGCAGCGCCAATCCCCTCTTCGTGCTCCCCCTGGCGGGGGGAGGGGCACAGGTCATCTACGGGGACGGGGAGAGCGTCCTGGAACTGCCGCTGCGCGGGGTCACGTCTTGCATTCTTGAGGTAAAACCCCTGGTGCGAACTGGGAAG
>CAZEAU010000034.1:0-22843 GCA_964510515.1 uncultured Actinomycetota bacterium
GCGGGCGCATCCTGGTCGAGTGAGGCGTCGGGAGCCGGACCGCTGCGAGGTGGGAACGGGGGGTCTCGCCTGCGGCTATCGCGGGCGCATCCTGGTCGAGTGAGGCGTCGGGAGCCGGACCGCTGCGAGGTGGGATTTGGAGAAAAGAAGGAGAAAGAGAAGCGTTTTGGAGCCGTTTTTTCAGGATGCGCGCAGTTTCAAGGAGCTGCATGTCTGGGTTGACGGGGCGGCGCGCGGAAACCCCGGCCCCGCCGCCATCGGGGTGGTGGTCCTGACCCGCGAGGGCAGAAGCGTCGCCGCTTTCGGTGAGGCCATCGGGGTGGCCACCAACAACTATGCCGAATACACCGCCTTGGTGCATGCCCTGCGCCTGCTCTCGGTCTTCGAGGTCGAGCGCCTGCGCGTATATACGGACAGCGAGCTCATGGCGAAGCAGGTGAAGGGCGAGTACCGGGTGAAAGAAAAGACCCTGCAAAGCCTCCACGCCCAGGTCATGTCCATGCTGCGGCGCTTCCGCAACTGGGATGTTGCCCACGTGCCCCGCGAGGAGAACGCCGATGCGGACTTGCTCGCCAACCGCGCCCTCAACGAGGGCGTGCCCGTGCAGGGGCAGCCGGCACGCCGGCAGCCGCCGCCTCCCGAGGGTCAATCCGTCCTCTTCGTCGAGGAACGCGCGGAACCGGAGGAGTAGGCAGTTGTTCCTGGCCGCCCACCTGGGGTTCGCAGTCGCGCCCGCCACCGCCGCCGCCGGCTGGTGGGGGCAGAACCATGGTTTCAAGAAAGTCCTCGACCTGCGCTGGCTGATCGCCGGCACGCTGCTCCCGGACGTGATCGACAAGGCGGTGGGCCAGGTGTTGTTCAAGCCCTATTTCGAGAGCGGGCGCATCTTCGCCCACACCCTGGCCTTCACCCTGGCCCTCTTCGTGGCCGGTGCCTGGGAGTGGAGGCGGCGCGGCGACGGCCGCGTCCTGCTGCTTGCGACCGGTGTGGCTTCCCACCTGGTGCTGGATCGCATCTGGACCGAGCCCGTCACCGCCTTGTGGCCGGCGCTCGGACCCTTCGTCAGGCATCCCTCCAGCGGGGGCATCATGGAGCAGATACGGGCGTATCTCGGGGACCCCGCCTTCTGGGCCACCGAGCTCGCCGGCGCGGCGCTCCTGATCGCCTCCCTGCGCGTCCTGGGGGTCAGGAACGCGTCTGCGTTGAAGGAGTTCTTCGCGCACGGCCGCGCGCCCGCCCTGGAGCAGTTCGCGCTCACCCCATGACGCCTCTTATGTCCCTTCCGGGGTCAACCCCGCCATGTGCCATAACCGGCGGCGTGTGTCCCTTCCGGGGTCAACCCTACCCCGTGCCATGCCGCCGCATCTTTAACGAAACGGAATGTCCCTTCGGGGGGTTGACCCCGGAAGTGCCACCCCGGCGTCTCTTATGTCCCTTCCGGGGGTTGACCCCGGAAGTGCCGTTTCGGGGCTTGATGGCGGGCGCGTCGTTTGCCTTCCCGGGGCGGATGCACATAGAATATTGAAACCATGGGAACGATGTATCTTTTAAGACACGGTGAGACCCCGTATCATGCCCAGCACCGTCTGCTGGGCCAGCTGGACATCGGCCTCAGCGAAAGGGGGCACGATCAGGCGTCGCGCACCAGGGACTTCTTCGCGGGCATGGATCTGGCCGCTGTGTACTGCAGTCCCCTGAAGAGGTGCCGCGAGACCGCCCGCCCGGTCGCGGAGGCGCATGACCTGCAGGTAGAAATCGTCCCCGGCCTGATGGAAGTGGACATGGGGGACTGGGACGGCCAGCTTATCGAGGAGCTCTTCTCCCAGGAGAACGAGGCGGTGGCGAGGTGGATGCGCAATCCCTCCTCGGTGAGCATCCCCGGGGGGGAGGACTTCGCCGCGGTCAGGCGCAGGGTACTGCAGGCCGTGCAGGAGATAACCTCGCGCCACGGTGGCGACGATGCTGTGCTCGTCGTCGCCCACGGGGGCCCCATTCGCGGCATCCTGTGCGAGGCGCTGAAGATGGACCTCGACGACATGTTCCGCCTGCAGATCGACCTGGTCTCGGTCTCCGCGGTGAAGTTCTTCGAGGGCGGCTTCCCGCAGACGGCCATGGTCACGCTGGTCAACGAGACCAGCCATCTCCGCTGATGACGGGCTGCACTTTCCGCAGTTCCAGGAGCGCAAAGACGATCACCGCTGCTCCCGCGCCGCGCGGGATGGCGGGCTAAGGAGGCAAGATTGAACGGCGTCAGAAAGGGGAGCCTGGGGGAGGTGTCGTGCGTCCTCTTCGACCTTGACGGTACCCTCGCCGACACCACCGAGCTCATCGTCTTCTCCTTCCGGGAAACCCTGCACCGACTGGGGCTGCCGCCGCGCAGCGATGAGCGCATCCTGGCCGAGATAGGGCGGCCGCTGCGCCAGCAGACCCGTGACATCGATACCGAGAGGGCGGATGAGATATTCGACCTCTACGGTCGCATCTACGATGAAAGCCACGATGAGCTGGTGCGGGAATTTCCCGGCGTGAGGGAAGCCCTCGCGGGGCTGGCAGGCAGGGGGTATCGCCTGGGCCTGGTGACCTCCAAGCGCTCCCGCGTGACCCAGGCCGACCTGGCCTATTTCCGCATCGACGTCTTCTTCGAGGTGGTGGTCACCGCCGACATGACCGCGCGGCACAAGCCCGAGCCCGAGCCCGTCCTCGAGGCATTGCGGCTTCTGGACGCGGCGCCGCGGCAGGCGGCCTTCATCGGCGACAGCCCCTACGACCTGTGCAGCGCCCATGCCGCCGGCGTCCTGGCAGGCGCCGTCGCCTGGGGTCCCTTCCCCCGCGAGGTACTGCAGGCCGAGAGCCCCGACTTCTGGGTCGAGGACCTTTCCGCCCTTTCCTCCCTCTTCCCCGGCAGGGGAGACCGCCGCCGCTGACAGGGCTGCACGGAAGCGCTCCGGCTCCCTCTTCCCCGGCAGGGGAGACCGCTCCTGGGGTGGCCCCCGGCCGCAGCTGCACCCTCCCGGCGGGAGCGTTGCGGGGAGCGGGGAGAGAAGACGGAGAGGCCGCCGCATCATTCCGGCAGATGCAGCTCCCCCGGAAAGAAGAGGTGCTATCCGCCGATGGCTCGGCCTGGGGAACCATGCTGCTGCCTCCGCCGCGCCCGCTGCCCGCGGCGATTGACAGCGGGCGGGGGCCGTGTTAGCTTAATACCAGTCCGCGCGCCGCAAGGCGTTTTTCGTTTTCCCCTTTTGCATACACGGGATTTTGCATTCCCGGGATCCCCCACCTGCGACGGCGCACAGCCGGCTTCGGGTGGACGAGGGAGCGGGAACGCTGCAAGCTTTGGTGAAGGGCCTTCCGGGTTAAGGTCCATAATAAACCCCTCCTAGGACGAAAGAGAAGCATCGGAGGGCCCTTGCACCATCCCGAGGTTCGAATCGAACGCATCTGGCAATAACTATAGGTAACGGTTCGAGGACCGACCGTCTGAGAGGAGGAGCGACATGCCGTATTTCGATGACGTCAAGGTTTTCTACGACCTGCTCGTGGGGACGTTTGACGAGCTGATGAAGGACGAGGCGACCAGGCAGAAGGCCCTTGACTCCAAGCTGCTGGTCAAGTTCCTTTATCAGAACCCGGAAGGGGAGTTCTGGATCGACTGCCGGGGGGACGAGGTCAAGGTCTTTCCCGAGAAAGCCCCCGACGACACCCCTCCCGATGCCACCCTGTCCATGGAGCTGGACACGGCGCATGCCTTCTGGTGCGGGCAGCTCAACCTGCTGGGTGCGCTTTCCAGCGGCGAGATCAAGGCCGAGGGCTCCGTCCCCAAGCTGCTCAAGATGCTCCCGGTGATCAAGCCCGCCTACGCTATCTATGTGAGCACGCTCAAGGCCAAGGGTTTCGATGACCTGATCATCGAGGAGGAAGAGGAGGACTAGCTCCGCCATTGCCTTCCGATATCTGGGCGAAATGGCTGGACGAGGCGGACCGGGAGGGCGCGGCATGCGACCGCCAGCAGCGCGTCCTGCACGCCCAGATCCGGGAAAGAGTCCTGCACAAGGCCGCCCTCGGGCGCGGCTCCCGCGTCCTGGACCTGGGTTGCGGCGTGGGTTTTCTCTCCCTGCGGGCGGCCCGGGTGGTCGGGCCGGAGGGGCTGGTGTACGCGGTCGATTCCAGCGCGGGCGCCCTGGATGAGCTGGAGCGCAGGGCGCAGAGCCAGGGACTGGACAACCTGCGCACGCTGCGGGCCGATATCGTCGGCCTGCCCCTGCCGCAAGAGGCGGTGGACGCGGTGGTGGCGCGCTCCGTTCTCTGTTACGTGAGGGGCCGTCCCCAGGTGTTGCGGGAGGCCCTGCGGGTGCTGCGCCCGGGAGGGGTCCTGTCGATTTTCGAGCCCGTGCTCTCGGAGGAAACGTTCTCCCTCGACTGGGGCGAGGAAGGCGGCCTGTGGCTGGGTCTGAGGCATATCCTCGAGAGGCATCACCCGGCGTACGCTTTCCGGCGGCCGGAGCTGGTGCGGGCGGTGGCTGAGGCCGGTTTCACCGAGGTGGATTCCTTCACCTGGTATGCGGACGTCACCCGCCGTTTCACCGGGGAGGAGGAGGCCAGAGAGGAGCTGGAGTCCGGCCTGCCGGACGAGCTGTCGCTGGCCTCCTGCTGGCGCAGGCACGGGGGCGGGGAGGAGGAGATCGCGAGGGTTGCGCGCAGGTGGGCCGAGCAATCGCTCAAGCCCGCATACCGCCACACCCTGCCGTGCATCTACATCTGGGGGAGCAAACCCCCCGCCGGACAGCGGGGAGCGTGAGGCCGCGGGGAGGGCGTGAGGCGGCGGGGAGGGCGTGAGGCGGCGGTGCTGAGCCCCGAAGGGGCGGCCCGCATGCTCGCCGCCATGGCCGGGCCGCCTGCGCAAGGCGGGAGAGAGAAAGGCGACGACCGTGGGAGGGATGGGAAGATGAAGGGTTTTGCCGCGCGTTATCTCGAGGTCGATCTGGGAACGGGCGAGGTGCTGGAAAAGACGCTGGAGGAGGAGCTCTTCCGCAAGTATATCGGAGGCACGGGGCTCGCCGCCTACCTCTTCCTCAAGGAGATGGACCCCCTGGTGGACCCCCTTTCCCCGCAAAACCCGCTCATGTTCATGAACGGCCCCCTGACCGGGACCAGCTTCCCGGGCAGCGGCAGGTCTTCGGTGGTGGCCATGTCCCCCCTCTCCGGCTTGTGGGGTGAATGCAACGTGGGGGGCTCCTTCGGAGCGGCGGTGAAGCTGGCCGGCTTCGACGGCATCGTCTTCAAGGGCCGGGCGGAGAAGCCCGCCTTGTTCTGGCTGGACGGCGAGAAGGCGGAGCTGCGCGACGCCTCCCACCTGTGGGGGCTGGACGCCTACGAGACCAACGAGCGCCTGCAGGAGGAGCTGAAGGGGAGCGGCGGCGCCGTGCGCACCATGCAGATAGGCCCGGCGGGGGAGAACGGGGTGCGCTTCGCGGCCATCGTCAACGAGATAGGGAGCGTCGCGGGCCGCTGCGGGCTGGGCGCGGTGATGGGCTCCAAGAACCTCAAGGCGGTGGCGGCGCGGGCCGGCGGCGGGCGCATGCAGTACGCCGACCCCGAGGCGGCCAAGGGCCTGAGCAAGCGCCTGGCGGAAAAGCTCAAGGGCTCCATCCTCGCCGGCACCCTGCACGAGATGGGCACCAACGGCGCCCTGGACACCGGTATGCTCTCCGGTGACGTGCCGGTGAAGAACTGGAGCGTGGGGGAATGGATGGACGCGCTCGACACCCTCAACTCCTTCTATTACAACGACAACATCCTGGTGAAGATAATCGGCTGTTACGCCTGCAGCGTGCGCTGCAAGCGCGTGGTCAAGGTGGAAGAGGGGCCCTGGGCCATGCACGAGCATGCCGGCCCGGAGTACGAGACGGTGTGCATGATGGGAACCAACCTCATGAACCCCAGCCTGGAGGCGGTGGCCAAGGCCAACGACCTCTGCAACCGCCTGGGCATGGACACCATCGCCATGGGGTCGATCATCGCCCTGCTTATGGAGGCGCAGGAGAAGGGAATCGCTGGTCCGGAGCGCACCGGGCTGGACTTCTCCTGGGGGAACATGGAGGCCGCCATCGAGGCCATACGCCTCACCGCCGCCCGCGAGGGCTTCGGCGAGAACATGGCCCAGGGGTCGCGCGCACTGGCCACCGAGCTGGGGGCGCCCGAGCTGGCGGTCACCGTGCGTGGCATGGACTTCCCGGCCCATGACCCGCGCGGCTATCACGGCTACGGCCTCGGCTACGTCATGGGCACCCGCGGCGCCTGCCACCTCAATTCCGTCAACCTCCTGGTGGAGGGGGGGATGGGCTCCTGGCCCGAGGTGGGGATGAAGGGGCCCTATAAGGGCATGACCAGCAAGGGCAAGGCGGAGATAACCTGGAAGTGCCTGGCCATCGGCCAGCTCTTCAACTCCCTGTGCATGTGCGAGTTCATAGGGGCCTTCCTCAACCTGGACGACCAGGTTGAGATGATGAACATAGCCACCGGCTTCGACTTCACCCTGGACGAGCTCATGGAGTGCGGCTGGCGCATCTGGTATCTGAAGAGGCACATCCTCAACCAGCGCGGCTCGGGGCGCAATGACGACGTCCTCCCCCCCAAGGCGCTCACCCCTACCGAGGAGGGCGCCAACGCGGGCTCGGTCCCCAACATGGAGAGGATGCTCACCGAGCTCTACGAGCTCGCGGAACTGGACGCCGAGGGGCGCATACCCAAGGCCAAGCTGGAGCTGTGATAACCCGCAGGTTCCCCGGCGGCACACCTGGGGTCAACCCCAGGGTGTGCCATAACCGGCGCCTCTTGTGTCCCTTGCGAGGGTTGACCCCAGAAGTGCCACCTTGTGTCCCTTGCGAGGGTTGACCCCGGAAGTGCCACCGCCGTCAGGAAAGGAGGTTGGCCACGTAGATGGCGCTGCCTCCCGCCTGCTCGGTGCCCACGCCGCGCGCGCCCGCGTCCGTTCCCACCAGCCACAGGTCCTTGATCGGCGTCCACGGCTTGGGCTTGTACACCCCGGTCTGGCCCACGCACTGCGCCAAGCCTATGCATTCTCCCGTGGGCTTGCCGGTGATGCCGGCGGTGTGCGCGATATGGGTACGCATCTTCCACTCGATGTGGTTGGCCATCTGCGGGAAGATCTCCAGCAGCCTCTCCTCGGCACGATCCAGGATGCGCTCGCACTGCGCCACGTTCTCCCTGGTGACCTCGATGGGCGCGGGTACGCCGCAGAGGACCAGCTGCTTGCCAAGGGGCGCGGCGTAGGGGTCCCATTCCGAGGGGAAGGGGGTGAAGAGGAAGGGGTCCTCGGGCACCCCGCCGCTGTCGATATAGTCGAACATGTGGTCGGGATTGACGTTGGGGATGTTGAAGAAGCCGGGCGCAGGCAGGTCCACCACGCGGCGGTCCAGTCCGTACTTGGTGGTGATGAAGGCGCATGAATACTTGAGCCCCTTCACGTAGGAGACGTAATCGGCCGGGAAGTGCTCCTCGCCCGCCATATCCACGGTGCGCTTGATGCCGGCGTTGGAGATGACTATGTCCGCCTTTATCTCCTCCCCCTCCTTGGTCTCCACCCCGCGCACCTTGCCGTCACGCACGATGATGCGCGCCACCTCGCAGCCCAGGCGCAGCTCCCCGCCGTCGCGCTCCATGGCGCGCAGGAAGGAGCCCGGTATCTCCCGCGAGCCGCCGCGGGGCACGCCCAGCGTCTGCTTGCGGAAGGCGTTGGCGAAGCACCACAGGAACTCGCCCGCGCTCACCTCGTGGAAGGGGACCACGGTGAGCAGCATGGCCAGGGCCGCGATACCCTGCAGGGGCGTCCAGTCATCCGTGATGCGGTGCATGAACTCCTGCATGGTGATCTCGTCCAGCTCCGCGAGATAGGAGGGGTTGAGCATGGCTATCTTCGCCACCGCCCGCAGGGTCTCCAGGGGAGAGTTCTTTTTCGCGGCGCGGTAGACCTCGCGGTCCAGCTCCTTCTTCCCGCCCCCCCCGGCCAGCCTTGCCGCGCGGTCCTTGGCCATGAGCATGTTGGTGCGCAGGTTGGTGACCATGCCGCGGGGGTCGGTGAGGCTCTGATAGAGGTTGAGGCGGTACTTTCCGCCCAGGAGCAGGTGCTCGCTGGGGTTGGCCGTGAACCACTCCAGGTCGCCGCGCACCATGCGGGTGATGTCTCCGAATTGGCCGGATGCCCCCATGGAGAACATGTGCACCCCGGAGTCCACCACGTATCCGCCTCGCGTGAACGACCAGCACTTGCCGCCGTAGAACTCGTTGCGCTCCAGCAGGGTGACCTGAAAGCCGCGCGCCTGCAGCAGGGCCGCGACGCCCGTTCCCCCGGGCCCGGATCCGATGACGATAACCTTCTTCCCGTCCTGCGCCATTTCGCTTACCTCCATTTCCGTTCCCGGTTTGCGGGGTCAGGCCCTCTCTCTTTTATACTCCATTATGCGGCATTTGCGCGGCCGGGTCTCGCCGTATATGCTCCGCCCCGCTTTTAATGTCGCGTCGCCCGCGGTCGTCCGTAGCGGCGCCAACCCCGCCCGCCGCCCGGAGCGGCAGGGTCTAGCAAGATATATACCCCGTCCGCGCTCGCGAGCGCTCGCGAGCGATATATGCCCTGTCCGCGCTCGTGACGTCGCGCCGCCCGCGGTCGCCCATAGCGGCGCCAACGCCGCCCGCCGCCCGGAGCGGCCGGGTCTAGCAAGATATATACCCCGTCCGCGCTCGTGACGTCGCGCCGCCCGCGCTCGCGCGCAGGTGGCAACTTCTTTGTAGGTCAGCTCCGGTTTGAACCGGAGGTCTCGCCGCGCCGCCCGCGCTCGCGCACGCAGGCGGCAACGGCCCGGCGTGGCCGTGCCCTGATGCGCGGGACAAGGCCGCCCCCTAGAACCTGAGGCACCTGTATCCCGGCACGCCCTGCTGCATTATCTTGTGCACCAGCTTGAGGCGGTTGAACCGCGGGAAGATGGCGCGGAAGGCGAGCACGGTCATGAAGCGCGGCTGCAGGCCCTTCATGAGCGAGATGCGGTAGGCGTGGGGAAACACCGCCACGCACCTGCGGAACTCGCGCCATGCCCGCTCCCCGTCTTCGATGGCCATGGCCGCTATCTTGCCCGAGACCAGCGCGCCGTGCAGCCCGAAAAAGGCCACCGGGTCCATGGCCCCGGCGAGGGTGCCGGCGAGGATCTTGCTCCCCGAGAAGAGGCGCGGATTCCCTATGCGCGCGGCGGGCACCGGGAAGGTGAAGCTGTTCCATTCCGGTATCTCGAAGCCGTCGAATTCCGCCACCTGCTCCGCGAAGCGGTCCCTCTCCTCCAGGGAGATGGGCACCTTGCGGTTGAAGAGGTGGACGTAGCGGATACCGCGGAAGGCCGAGGTGTAGCCGTAGTCGCTGGTGAAGGTATCGTGGAACATGTGCACGTAGTTAAGGTCCGGGTCGCAGGTCCCCTTCCAGGTGAAGTGGTGGGAGGTGAGATAGGGGACGCGCAGGGCGTCGAAGCCCTCGAAGTGCAGGCCGGTGGCCACGATGACGTTGGGCGGGAGCTGGGCCATCTCCTCCTGGGAGAGGACGGGAGAGCCATAGCGCACCTCCACCCCCTCCTCGCGGGCAAGCTCGTGCAGGTAGGTGTCCAGGCTGGTGGACCTCGGCCCGCGCTCGAAGAAATAGGAGTTGATCAGCGTGGGGTCGACGGGCATGGGCTTGCCCCCCGCTATCTCCACCATGTCGCGTATGGGCTCGACGCCCGGCGTGAGGTCGAAGCCGATGTATTTTTGCATCGCCTCCAGCTGCAGGGGGCTCCCCTGCCCGGAGGGATGGTAGAGAGGGGAACCCCCGGGGCGCTCCTCCTTCTCCAGCACCACCACGTCATGGCCCCGCCGCGCCAGGTTTATGGCGGCGGTCATGCCCGACAGCCCACCTCCAACAACTGTGACCTCAGCCATTTCACCCTCCTCATGCCTCTTTCTGACGCCATGTCGATAAAAATTACTGCCCTTTGACCTGCGAAAATACCACCCTGTCCCTGTTCAGCCTCGCCTTGACACCCCACGGGGGCCGCCATATAATGTTCCCGGTAGGATGACTGACCAGTCGTTCACTCTACATATAATATATTTGCTGGATGTATGCAAACCGGGGATAGCGGCCATCAGGGGGGTGGACGGGGCATCCAAGTCGAAAACAACGGCATTAAGGCAAGGAGGTAGGTCGATGGCAGCGGCGGGTATGGTTCAAGAGCTCACGGAGATCGTGGGCAGAGAAAACGTCAAGACGGGTGCCGCGGCGGTGGCCGGCTTTTTCGCGGACCCGGTGAAAGACACCGGCCTGGTGCTGGTGAAGCCGGCGGACGAGTATGAACTGGCGGAGGTGGCCGACGCGGCCAACCGGGCCGGGGTGAGCATGTTCTCGCTGCGCAGGGAGAAAATGGATAACGCGATGGCGGCGCGCGATGGCCTGCTCATCGACCTCTCGCGCATGGACGGCATCAAGCTGCTGGACCGCCGCAACCTCATGGGCCATATCTTCGCGGGGGTCACTTACGAGCGGCTGAAGGCGGAGCTCCTCAAGATAGACTGCAAGGTGCTCATGCCCGCCAACGCCACCTCCCGCTCGGTGCTGCGTTCCTACATCGACCGTGACGTCCTCAACGGCAACGCGGTGTACCGCCTACCCAACCTCTCCATATTCCACGCCATCCTCTCGGACGGGCGCATCTGGGTGTCGGGGTCGCAGCAGCTGACCGAGGAGGGCATCGCCGACTTCCGCGAGGACCAGGGGCCGCAGTTCTCGCTCTTCTTCGGCTCCTCCGAGGACATCTTCGGCATCCCCTTCTACTCCGTCATCTACATCTACCCCATAAGGGAGACGCGGCGCGTCTTCCTCTTCGGCTTCGACGACGCGGAGCCCGCGGCGCAGCTCGCCTACAAGGTCAACCGCAACGAGCATTGCTTCGAGAGCGTGACCGCCAACGCGCGCTACCTCTCCGCCCTGCTGGCCAGGGACGCCGGCGAGGCCGAGGCCCTGCGGGGGAGCCTTCCCCCCTGGGTGACCGCCATCAGCATCGAGCACCGCACCGAGCTGGTGGACCTGTGGGAGAAATACGTGCGCGCGGACGCCGAGGCATTGGGGGCCAAGGCCCTGGACGGCGAGCTCACCGGGAGGATGGACGAGAAGTTCACCGATCCCTGGTACATCTTCGAGCGTAACTACCTGCGCGGGCGCACCAGCACCGTCGAGCACTACGATTTCTACAAGCGCGCCCCCGGGCTGCTGGCCGCGGTGCGCGATGTCGCCAAGTCCAAGGGCTACGCGCCGGAGGAGGTCGGCCAGGTCATCATCCCCGTCTATTTCGGCGCCTCCTGCTGCTGCGAGAGCGACATCTATTTCGACCACAATGACGAGGCGGAGTCGGCCAGGGCGGCGGACATCCTCCGCACCGCCTACGCCAAGCTCCTGGACGAGAACAGCTTCGTCGCCCGCCCCACCGGCGAGGCGGTGAAACTGGTCTTCGACCGCGTCAACGAGGGCTATTTCAAGATCATGAAGACCTTCAAGAACATCGTCGATCCCTCGGGGATCATGAACCCCGAGCAGCTGCTGGAGGGGGTGTAGAAAATGAAAAAGAGGATCACCGCTCCGCGGGAAGTGCTGCACGAGCTGCAGCAGGACTATTTCATCTGCACCAAGTGCAAGCTCTGTCAGTCCGTGCACGTGCAGTACTGCCCCGAGTCCCGTTTCTGGCGCAACTGCCCGTCCGGAAGCCACTACCGCTGGGAGGCCTATTACGCTTCGGGCAAGCTGGAGTTCGCTCGCGGCCTGCACGTGCACGAGCTTGAGCCCAGCGATTCCATGCGCGATGTCATCTACGCGTGCACGCTGTGCTCGTCCTGTCAGGAGCAGTGCTACGAGGTGAAGCAGCTCCACCCCACCCGCGTCTTCGAGCTCATGCGCGAAAAGGCGGTGCGCGAGGGCTGGGGCCCCATGCCCGAGCACGCCAGGCTGGCCGAGAGCCTGGAGAAGAACGACAACCCCTTCGGGGTGGACAAGAGCAAGCGCGGCGACTGGGCGGAGGGACTGCCCCTCAAGAAGTTGCCCGGGGAGTCCGCCGAGGTGCTCTTCTACGCCGGCGACGCCTATTCCACCGACCCCGCGCTGCGACACGCCGTGCGCGCCGCGGCCCAGGTGCTGCTGGAGGCGGACCTGGACGTGGGTATCCTGGGCGCGGATGAAAAGAGCGACGGAGCGCTCATGCTCATGCTGGGCGACCGCGACTACTTCGAGACCTATGCCTACGACAACATCCAGACCTTCAACTCGTTGGGAGTCAAGCTCATCGTCACCCCCGACACCCATGCGGCCTGGGTTTTCAAAGAGGAGTACGGCGACCTGCTCGACCCCGAGATCAAGGTCATGCAGATAAGCCAGCTGCTGTCGCGCCTGCTCAGGAAGAACGTCCTCACCCCGCAGAAGGAAGTGGCCATGAAGGCCGTCTATCACGACCCCTGCAAGCTGGGACGCCGCTTCGATATCTACGAGGCGCCGCGCAGGGTGCTGCGGGCCATACCGGGCCTGGAGCTGCTGGAGTTCCCGCGCGCCACCTTCAACTCGCTCTGCTGCGGGGGCGGGGGAGGGGTCCCCTACGCCTTCCCGGATTTCGCCCTGGCGACGGCGAAGGAGAGGCTCTACGAGGCGGAGTGGACGGGTGCGGAGGCCATCGTCACCACCTGCCCCTACTGCGTGCAGATGTTCAGCCGTGCGGTGGAGGCGACGGGGAGCAAGATGAAGATCTTAGACCTGGCCGAGGTCTTACTGACGTCGCTGGGCAAGGAGGTGTAGGGTATGTGGACCAAAGATATCGCCAAGGACATCAAGGACAGGCGCATCTCGGGCATCATCTTTCAGCACGAGGCCGACCCCAAGCATAACCGCCCTGAGGACATAGCCTGCGCCAAGGAGAAGCTCGTCGATCTCCTGGGCGAGGAGTGGGTCACCGACGACCCCGCCTTCCTCGCCGGCTACGCGCGCGACCAGGCGCCCATGGCCATGAGCTATTCGCATCTCGTGGTCCTGCCCGAGAACAGCGATCAGGTGGCGGGGATCTATCGCATCTGCAACGAGTGCAAGGTGGACGTCATCCCCATGGGCACCGGGCTCACCACCATGGCCCTGCACATCCCCATGTACGGCGGCATCATCATGGACCTGCGGCGCATGGACAAGGTCCTGGAGGTGGACGGAGAGAACTGCTACATGGTCATACAGCCCGGGGTGAACTTCCTGGTGGCGCAGGTGGAGGCGCAGAAGGTGGGATGCCGCGTGCTCAACCCCTCCACGTCGGCCACCGCGGGGGTCATCTCCAACCACGCCTTCTGCAACATCAACACCCTGGCCTCCAAATATGGCTTCGGCATTGACAGCATCATCGACATGACCATGATCATGCCCGACGGCACCGTGCTCAAGAGCGGCCCCTCCGCATACGGCGCGGTCAAGGCGCACGTGCCCGGGCCCGGACCGGACCTGGCGTCGCTGTTCCGCTACGCCTACGGAACCCTGGGCACGGTTACCGAGATGACCCTGCGCATCTATCCCGAGGCCGAGCATATCTACCAGATATTCCCAGCTTACGAAAAGGACGACCTGGCCCGCGTCATCGAGGTCCTCTACAAGGTGGCCAACGAGAACCTCACCCTGGAGCTGGCCCACATGCAGAACTCCTTCTACGGCATCTTCGTGGGCGAGAACAACAAGGCTGCCAGCGCCATCGCCGAGACCTTCCCGCGCAACAACCTCTTCTCCATCTTCTCCGGCACGACCATGGAGGAGGCCATGCTCAAGGCCGAGGTCTTCAAACGGCTCATCCTGGAGATGGACCCCGAATGGGAATTCCTGCCAGTGGAGGCCATGAACGACCTCGTCGAGGGCCTGCGCAGCGTCAACTTCGAGAGGTGGCAGAAGTACTTCAGCGTAACCGTACGCGTGATGCGGGTGCGGGGATCCTTCATGATTGGAGCCCTCATCGGGCACCTGGACAACTTCGTCGGGGCGGAGAAGAGGATGCGCCTGGATACGACCAATCAGGCGGGCCACACCGACGACCCCCTGCCCCCGGACGATGCCTCCACCTACCTGCAGCCCTATCACATGGGCCGCGCCGCCTACATGGAATACGACCTCTACTCCAATCAGGGCGACAAGGACGACAACATGCGCATGTTCATGACCTATATGCGCGCCATGATGCGGGCCATGATCGGCGAGGGCCTGGTGCTGGCCGCCGGGGGCATGCCGCTGACAACGGGGATGCCTCTGCCACTGCCCGAGGGCATGCCCACCATGGACGATCTCATGAGCCTGCTGCAGCCCAACTCCACGACCTTCAAGGACACCATGATGGCCTTCAAGATGGCCATGGACCCCAATAATATCTCCGCCCGCAGGTGGGATTACGAGACCGGGCTGTGCACCAAGCTGTCTATTTAATATGCGGGTAATATGCGGGGGGCGCAGCCGGCGCACGCGCAGAGCAGATACGGCCGCGCCTTCGGCGGGCACGGCCGGGACCGGCCCCCGGGGTCGGCAGAGAGCCGAGGAGGTGGTGGCATAGGGGAATGACGGGATCCGGGAAGCGGGTTGACGGACCGAGGCGGCGCGCGGACACGCCCGCCGGAACGCAACGGCTACCGGTAAGGCCGGAAAACGGCGTTTCTAGGTTAAGGATGTCGCCCGCCGGCCGCAGGGACCGGCGGGCGATCCATTAGCGGACGCGTAAATCTGTCGGGGCGGGACCAGGGGGGGATATGGCCAGGGTAACCATCGTGGGAGCGGGCCTTGCCGGGCTGGCGGCGGCCGTAAACTGCGCCGCGGCGGGCCACGAAGTGAAAGTCCTGGAGAAGTTCGAGCGCATCGGGGGCAACCCTTACGCCCGCCCCGCGGTGGACGTCACCCCCCTGAACCCGGAGAGGCTGGGCCGCTTCATCGGCGTGGACCTCGAGCCCCCCTACGTCGTCCCCACCGGGGACTTCCCCGTTTATGTCTACGGCAAGCGATTCGACCTCGCCGGCCGGCAGCTCTACCTGCACTCCCTGGAGAGGGGGTCGCGCTCCACCTCCATCGACACCCTGCTCTACGAGACCGCGCTGGCCAGGGGGGTGGACTTCGAGTTCGGGGTATCCCTCGATTCACAGGGCGACTTCGCCCTGCTCCCCCCCGACACCATCGTGGCCACCGGCCTCGAGGTCGAGGCCTTCCTCGCCCTCAAGAGGCCCTGCGTCGAGGTCTTCGGCTTCATCGGCAAAGCGCGCTACGAGGGTCCCCCCAAGATCAGGGGATTCTTCGACCGCTTCACCCGCTATTACAGCTACTGCGCCAACGTGAACGGCGTGGCCTTCGCCCTGGCCTTCGATGCCAGGCCCGTTCCCGACGCCATGCGCGACAGCTGGGATAGGCAGCTGCGCGAGTGGGAGGGCGTGGAGTTCGATGAATGGCTCTACCACGAGGGGGTGGTGGCGACGAAGAGGATGAGCGACCCCTGCCTCTTCGCCGGCAACAAGATCCTGGCCGGAACCCTGGGGGGCATGCAGGACCCCTTCTTCCTTTTCGGGGTGCAGAGCTCCCTGGTCTCGGGGAAGATCGCGGCCATGGCCATAGACGACAAGGAGAGGGCCTGGCGGCTCTTCCGCGCCTATACCTCCCTGCGCAAATATTCCTGGCTGTACAAGAAGTTTTTCGATGCCCAGCCGCATGCCATGCGCAGTCAGGGTCTGAGGCTGGGCTTCGGCCTTTACCTCAAACAACAGCGCCTGCTGCAGCCAGCTATCGACGTGGCGCTGAAAGCCTCCCTTCCCGGCTTCGGCCGGTACTGAGACGAGAAGGAGCGCAAATGGCTGAGAAGAAAGTCAACATCCTGGGGGCGGGGCTGTCGGGCCTGTGCGCGGCCATCACCGCCCGCAAGCTGGGCTACGAGGTGCACTGCGTGGACAAGTACAACCGCGTGGGAGGGATGCCCGAGGGACACCCCTTCGTGGACGCCACCCCCATGGACTGCGCCCTCATGTCGCGTTTTCTCGGCGTGCCTATCGGGGAGCCCCAGGTGGGGCGGGCAGACAGGTTCACCATCTATGCCTTCGGGAAGAAGTGCGAGCTCGACCCGGGCCATTTCATTCTGCACAACGTGGAGCGCGGCAACCGCCGCACGGCCATCGACCGCTACCTGCACGATATCGCCCTGGACATGGGGGTGACCTTCGAGTGGGGCAACCCCGTCGTGACCCAGAAGGACATGGCGCAGTACCCCCCCGACACCATCGTGGCCACCGGGCCCTACATCGAGGCCTTCGAGGCCCTCAACATCCCCTATCAGGTCGCCGGGGGGTTCGTGATGAGCGATATCTACCGGCCCTGGGGCGGGGAGAAGTCCATGGACAGGAACTGCGCCGTCTACTTCGACCGCTACACCAAGGACTACTGCTACCTGCCCACCGCCAACGGCATCTGCGCCGGGCTTTTCTTCGCCCGCCGCCCCATCAGCGAGGAGCAGCGCGCCACCTGGGAGCGGCAGGTGAAGGAGACGGAGGGCGTGGAGTTCAAGACCTGGTGGCCGGAACAGGGCTATTTCGCCTCCCGCTACCCCGGCCAGCCCCGCCTTTTCACCGGCAACAAGATACTCGCCGGGACCATCGCCGGGGCCCAGGACCCGGGCACCTATTTCGGCTGCCACAGCGCCATGGTCTCGGGCAAGATCGCGGCCATCGCCCTGGAGGACAAGGCGACCGCCTACGAGATGTTCAAGGTCTGCAACAAGAGCTTCAACCGCATGTGGGTGCAGCGCCGCATCGCCATCAACTATCAGCCGGACGCCATGCGCAGCGTCGCCTTTCGCTTCGGCGTGGGGCGGGTGGAGAGGTCGCCTCTGCTGAGCAAGGCCTTCCTGGGCGGGCTGACGAGGATGATACCCGGCATCACGCTTCTGAGGCAAATGGATAGGTTTTCCAGATATATAGACATCTAGGAGGGCGCAATGGGCAAGTATAAGGGACCCGTTCACGTGGTGGGGGCCGGGCTGGCCGGGCTCGTCGCCGCCATAAACCTGGCGCGCGAGGGCCGCGAGGTCATCGTGCTGGAGAAGGGCAAGCGCGTGGGGGGGATGGCCCTCTACAACCCCTCTCCCCACGGCACGCCCATGGACGCCGAGGCCATGTCCCGCTACACCGGAATCGACCTCAAGCCGGGGATGGTGCAGATGACCGACGGCATCCTCAAGGTCTACGGCAAGAGCTACCGTCTCAAGTTCCCGCCCAACTGCCAGGCCTGGATGATCGAGCGCGGCCCCCGCGCCTCCTCCATGGACCAGTACCTCTACCGCATCGCCATCGAGGAAGGGGTCAAGTTCGAGTTCGACCAGCATGTCTGCACCGACAAACAGGTGCGGGAGCTGCCGCGGGGGAGCATCATGGCCACCGGCCTGCACGCCGACGGCTTCGAGGCCGCGGGCGTGCCCTACAAGAGCCTCTACGGTTATTTCTCCAAGTGCCGCGTGCCCTGGATGGAGTCCCGCGTCTCCTTCTGCTTCGACAATTACACTCCCGACTACGCCTTCACCTGCTCGGTCAACGGCATCGCCTTCGCCCTCATCTTCAACCGCGAGAGGCCGGTGGCCAAGTGGGAGGTGGAGAAGTTCGCCGAACAGGCCACCCTGGAGGACGGATATCCCTTCAAGAGGTTTTACCCCCTGGGGGGAGGGGCCAAGGGCCAGGCCTCCGGCGCCCCCATCGCCTCTTTCACCAACCCCCGCCTCTTCCACGGCGACCTCATCCTCTCCGGCACCCTGGCGGGGATGATGGACCCCGTGCTCTTTTTCGGCATGCACGGCGCCTTCCTCTCGGGCAAGATAGCGGCGCGGGCGCACAGCGATCCCTCCGGGGCCTACGACGAGTTCCGGCGCCTCAACCGCACCTACTACCCGCTGCTGGCGGCGAAACGCATCATCAACCGCAGCCCGCAGGAGGTTTTGGTAAAATATCCCTTGCGGGCGGGCATGCCCGTGGCACAGTTGCTCAACCGTTTCCTGCTGCGCCGCATCTTCATGCTCAACGTCACCGGCTACGGCCGCTTCTGACCGGGCGGCACCTCCGGGGTCAATGGCACTTCTGGGGTCAACCCCGCCCCGTGCCATTACCAACGTTAAACCCTGCACCTCCGGGGTCAATGGCACTTCTGGGGTCAACCCTCAAAAGGGACATAGCGTCATGTGGCACTTCCTAAAATATCCCTTGCGGGCGGGCATGCCCGTGGCACAGCTGCTCAACCGTTTCCTGCTGCGCCGCATCTTCATGCTCAACGTCACCGGCTACGGCCGCTTCTGACCAGGTGGCACTTCCGGGGTCAACCCCGCCCCGTGCCATTACCAACGTTAAACCCTGCACTTCCTGGCACTTCCGGGGTCAACCCTCAAAAGTGGTACTTCCGGGGTCAACCCCGCCCCGTGCCACCATGGATGTCCCCTCCGGCGCCAGGTCTCAAATGCGCCATGGGTGCGGTGCTCAATGTCCCTTCTGAAGATTGACCCCAAGTGCGCCGCTACGGGCGTGACGTTTGGGGCGTGGCACTTCCGGGGTCAACCCCGCCTCGTGCCATTACCAACGTTAAACCCTGCACCTCCGGGGTCAATGGCACTTCCGGGGTCAACCCCGCCTCGTGCCACCATGGATGTCCCCTCCGGCGCCAGGTCTCAAATGCGCCATGGGTGCGGTGCTCAATGTCCCTTCTGAAGATTGACCCCAAGTGCGCCGCTACGGGCGTGACGTTTGGGGCGTGCGAGTGCGCTCTCAAGATCCAAGAAGAGATATCAGTTATGGCACTTCGGAGGGTTGACCCCGGATATGCCACGGCGAGGAGGCGCATCGCGCGGGAATAATAATCCTCAGGACGGAATATGCCGCCCGGATGGCGCCGCGCCGGAGAGGCCGGCGGCGGCTTGCGAGGGAGTGGACGCGCATGATCGAGGTATTCGTGCTCGACGACCAGGAGGTCGTGAGACAGAGCCTGGAGAAGCTCCTGGGAGAGGAGCCCGACATCAACCTCAGCGGGCTGGCGGGCAGCGACCGGGAGCTGATGGAGATGCTGGAGACAAGGACCCCCGACATCATCGTCCTCGACATCAACATGCCCGACCGCAGCGGGCTGGACGTGCTCAAAGACCTCAAGGCCGCCTACCCGCATATCCCCGTCCTCCTCATGAGCGTGTACGAGGAAGAGCAGTACTCGGCCCGCTCCCTCGCGGCCGGCGCCTCCGGCTACGTGAGCAAGATGAACGTGCCCGCGGAACTGGCAAAGAGGATACGCCAGCTCGCGGGCTGAAGAGGTCGCGCTGAGGAAGCCGGGGCGCATACGTTCCGATTCTCCCGCCCCGCATACCCGAAGCGTGAGATCAATCTGTCCTGCAGTCCGGTCCGGGGCGCACACGTTCCGATACCTCCGCCCCGCATACCCGAAGCGCGAGATCAATCTGTCCTGCAGTCCGGTCCGGGCCGCACACGTTCCGATACCCCTGTTCCGCACCGTGTGCCGCCGGGGCATGCACGCGCTGGCGCAGCCTTGCCGCACCGTGTGCCGCCGGGCGCACAGGGGCCCTCCCGCAAAGGGCAAGGCTCGCTCAGACACACCCGGCCCATATCCCACAAAGGCAGCATTCGGTACGAGCCGAACCCGTCCCGCTCCCGCGGCCGGCACTGGGGATACAGTGGCGGGAACAGGTATAATCGAGGCAATGGCGGCCAGTGGCGGCAGCCCTTGGAGGAAAGGAGCGTCATGGAGGCCCAGGCCATAATCGACGATTGTCTGCAGCTCTGGAGGGATCCTTACCCCCACCTCGCCGCTCTCCGCCAGGAGGGCGAGAAGCCCATGGCGGTTTTCTGTTCCTATACACCGGAGGAGATCCTGCACGCGGCGGGCCTCACGCCGGTGCGGCTCATGGGCTCGGTGCGCACCATCACGCACGCCGACGCCCACCTGCAGGCCTACTGCTGCTCCCTCGCCCGCACCGACCTGGACATGGCCCTCGCCGACGAGCTGGATTTCCTGGAGGGGGCGGTGTTCGTGCAGACCTGCGACACCATGATGCGCCTCTCGGACATATGGCGACGCAATACCCGCTTCCCCTTCCATGGTGACCTCGTGCTGCCCATTCGCATGGGCGAGGATGTATCGCTGCCTTTCCTGGAGGAGGAGGTGCGCCGTTTTCGCCGCAGTGTGGAGGAGTTCACGGGCGGGGAGATACCGGGCGACGCCCTCGCGGAGAGCATACTCATCTACAACCGCAACCGCCGTCTCGTCGGCCGCCTCTACCAGCTGCGTACCACCAGCCCCGGCGTCATCGACGGCCTGTCGGCCACTGCTGTCGTCACCGCCGGATTCTGGATGCGGCGCGAGAAGCACAACCAGATGCTGCACGAGCTGCTGGAGGGGCTGGACACCGGCAAAGCGCAGGCGGATGGGAAGACGCCCCTCTTCTTGAGCGGCAGCACCTGCACCACCCCGGACATCATCGAGCTCATCGCCGAACTGGGGGCGGATGTGGTGGACGACGACCTGTGCAGCGGCCGCCGTTACTTTGACAACTTCGTGGACGAGGCGGATTCTCCGGAGGAGGCGCTGGCCCGCCGCATGTGGGGGAGGATAAACTGCCCCGCCAAGCGCCAGTGCGTCGAGGACCGCATCGAGAACCTGCTGCGCCAGGTGCAGGACAGCGGCGCGAAAGGGGTGGTCTTCTTCTTGCAGTCCTTCTGCGAGCCGCATCTCTTCGACCTCCCCTACGTGAGGAGGCGACTGCAGGAAGAGCTGGATGTGCCGTCGCTGGTGCTGGAGACCGAGCTGCAGTCCTTCTCGCGCGGGCAGCTGCGCACCCGCTTGCAGGCCTTCATCGAGACCATCGCCGGGGTATAGAGGGTTTAGAGGGGGTCAGGTCTTGTTTTTTGCTTGCTCCGCTGAATCTGCGGTTATTCTACAAATGCCCGCTTACATACAGGCACTTTGCCCTCGCGTCTTGGGCCAGGCCCGCTAAAATCAAGACCTGGCACCGCGGGGGATAGGCCCGGAGGCGCGCATGCCGGAGGATCGCGCCGGGGCGGGCGTAAACAAGGAATGCGCTCAAGGCGGGCAATGCAGGGAGCGGAGGTACAGGCGCGCATAGCAGAGAGCTTCGGGCGGGCAGGGTGAGACAGGGCCAGGCGTCGCAAGAGGAAGGGAGAGTCCAAATGGGCGAGGGAAACGGCAAGGCGGACAAGGAGCGCCGCAAGATAAAATCGGCGGACGTCATGCGCGACATGATGGTCAAGTATTATATGGAGGCCAAGGGGGCGGAGGGCACGGACCGCCACATCGCCTGGATAACCAGCGGCGGGCCGGTGGAGCCCCTCATCGCCTTCGACGTCATCCCCGTCTATCCCGAGAACCACGGCGCCATGTGCGGCGCCTCCCACATGAACGTGGAGCTCTGCGAGGTGGCCGAGGGGCGCGGCTTCTCGCGCGACCTCTGCTCCTACGCCCGCGGTGACATCGGCAGCGCCATCACCAAGGGTGGACCCATCGGCGGCCTGCCCCGTCCCACCTTCCTGGTCGCCTGCAACAACATCTGCAACACCGTCTTCAAGTGGTACGAGGAGCTGGCGCGCTTCTTCGACGTGCCCCTCTTCATCTACGACACCCCCTTCGTGCGCGGCGACCTCCCTCCCCATATCGCCGACTACTCCCTGCGCCAGATGGAGGAGTACATCGCTTTTCTGGAGAAGATCACCGGCAAGCCTTACGACGAGGAGCATTTCGTGGAGGTGGCCGCCAAGTCCCTCTTCGCCTCATCGCTGTGGAAGGAGGTGCTGGCCTGCAACGAGCACAAGCCCGCCCCCATGACCTGCTTCGATGCCTTCATCATGATGGCCCCCATCGTCACTTTGCGCGGCACGCAGGAGGTGGTCGATTTCTATCAGGGCCTGCTGGACGAGATGAAGCAGCGCATCGCGGAGGGTATCGGCATCCTCCCCTCGGAGAAGTACCGCCTGCTCTGGGACAATATCCCTGTCTGGTACGAGATGCGCAACCTCGGGCGGCTGTTCATGGAGCTGGAGACCACCCTGGTTGCGGACACCTACACCAGCGCCTGGACCTTCGAGGGCGTGGACATAGAGAAGCCCCTGGAGAGCATGTCCCGCATCTACAGCGAGGTTTATCTGAACATCAACCTGGAGAGGATGGCGGACAAGATCGAGAGCCTGGCCGTCCGTTACGATGTGGACGGCATGATCATGCACTCCAACCGCAGCTGCAAGCCCTATTCTCTGGGCCAGTACGACCTGGCCAAGGAGTTCACCCGGCGCACCAGCAAGCCAGCCCTGATCATCGAGGCCGACCATACCGACTCGCGCTGGTACGACCGCGCCCAGGTGGAGACGCGCATCCGCGACTTCGTGGAGAACCTCCTCGGCGAAACGGTCAGCGTCTGACGTCCCTTCCGGGGTCAACCCCGCGAAGTGCCATAACCTGACGTCCCTTCCGGGGTCAACCCCGCGAAGTGCCATAAGCGTCCTGCTCGATGCCCCCTTGGTGGGTTGTCTCTTCCGTCCCTTCCGAGGGTTGACCCCAGAAGTGCCACTGGGCCAGTACGACCTGGCCAAGGAGTTCACCCGGCGCACCGGCAAGCCGGCCCCGATGCCCCCTTGGTGGGTTGTCTCTTCCGTCCCTTCCGAGGGTTGACCCCAGGAGTGCCACGATCATCGAATCGGAGATAAAGAACATAGCGCGGTTCAGGACGGCGAAGAAGCT
>CAZEAU010000035.1:0-21594 GCA_964510515.1 uncultured Actinomycetota bacterium
TTCCAACCATTACCCATATCGGCTCGACCCCTGAGATGAACGCCGGTAATGGCACAACCCAGGGTTGACCCCAGAAGGGACATCGGGTGATAGGTTAACCGGGGCAAACCCCGGGGGTGGCAACGGCTAATTCCAACCATTACCCATATCGGCTCGACCCCTGAGATGAACGCCGGTAATGGCACTATCCGGGGTTGACCCCAGAAGGGACACCTGAGGTGAACGCCGGTAATGGCACTATCCGGGGTTGACCCCAGAAGGGACACAACCCGGGGTTGACCCCGGAAGGGACGCTAGTGGCAGCTGAGGGGGCCGAACCCCGGTATGGCCGAGCTCTTCCTCCAGCGGCGCAGCGCCTCGATGAGGAGCATGACGGAGCGTTCCGGCCCCAGTATGCTCGCCAGGCCCTCGAGCAGGTCCACCCGCGAGCGCAGCTCACGCCACAGCCCGCGCTTAAAGCGGAAGGCATTGGCGAAGTTGCGGTTGAAGCGCGCGAACTCCTCCTGGGCTTTTTCGCGGTCGGTCACGGCCATGGCCGCCACCTTGCCCGATATCAGCGCCCCCGATATCCCGAAGCCCATGAAGGGGTCGATGGAGCCGCTGATCGTTCCGCACATGATGAGCCCGTTGTGGATGAGCTGCGGCGCATCCTCGGTCGCGCCCCGCACGGCCCCGGTCACGTATTGCCAGTTGTCCTCCTCCATGCCCCTCACCCTGTGCATGAAGGAGCGATACTTCTCCAGCCCCTCGCGCGTCACCTCCTGCTCGTAGGCGAAGAGCAGGTTGTAGTAGATGCCGTTAGCGAAGGAGATGTAGCCGTACTCGTTTATGCACTCGTCCAGCCAGATCCAGGCGTAGGGGTCCGATTCCGCCTCCCCCGTAGCCATCCAGGCATACCATTCCACGTTGGGAATTTCCAGGTGATCGTAGATGGGCTTGTTCAGCCCGCAGGCGATGATGGTGCCAGGCTCCAGCCCGGGCACATCCGAGGCGCGCAGCGGCGTATTGAACTCGAACTTGACCCCCGCCTCCAGGCATTTGTTGTAGAGGAGGGTGTCCAGGCTCTGCGGGCGCGAGCTGCGCTCGACGTGATAGGACAGGGCCACCGGAGCCGGAATCTCGTAATCGTGCAGGTAAAGGGCCAGGGAGCTCACGGGTATGAACACGTCGGTGAGATCGATGCCCACATACTCCGACGTCTTCGCCACGTCCATCGGCGTGGTATGCAGGGATGGATTGAAGGCGCTCGTGCCCCCGTAGGACGGCTCCTGGTCGCGCACCAGGACCTCGTGGCCCTCCACCGCCAGGTTATAGGCCGCCACCAGGCCGGACATCCCAGCACCATAGATCAGTACTTCCCTGGACGCCAATACCCTCACCTCCTGTTGTGTCCACCGCGACCGCCGCGGCGAGTGCCTAAAGCTCCGTCCACCGATCCTTTTACCCACCATGATATTTGATACCGGCATGCCGCGCCAGCTACATTGACCGGCGCCAGCAGTTCAAGGGATGACATGCACACGCATAAGCCCCCCGCAAGCGGGAGGCGGAACTGGTAGAAACAGGGCAGCCCCTTGAGGTCCACGGAACGCATAAGCCCCCCGCAAGCGGGAGGCGGAACCGCGCGGCCGCTGCCTCGGCTCCATGGCCCTCTCCCGCTCCGCTTCCCTTGAAGCCGCTATAATATTATCACCCGGATAAGAGATCCAGGCCCTGGGCGATCGGAGGTAAGGAGCATGGAGAACAAGGCCAGATACCCCCTGCTCTTCAGCGAGGGCAGGATAGGAAGCCTGACGGTGAGGAACCGCACGGTCATGGAGCCCATGGCCTCGGGGATGGCCAACTTCGACGGCACCCCCTCGCAGCGCATCACCGACTACTACGAGGAGAGGGCGAAGAACGGCCTCGGCCTCCTCATCACCGGCATCGTGCGCGTCAACACCCTGCACGGCGCGAGCCTGCCGACGCAGCTCTCCCTGGCGCACGACCGCCATACCGAGCCCTTTGCGGCCATGGCCAAGCGCATACAGTCCCACGGCACGAGGATATTCTGCCAGCTCCACCACCCCGGTCGCCAGGGCCTGTCGGTGATGGGGATGACCGCCCCCCAGCTGGAGCTCGTGGGGCGCATCTGGCCGGGCTTTTACCGCCAACTGCCCAAGCTCTTCCGTATAGTGGGCAAATACCCCGCCCTGGGGCAGTGGAGCATGAACTATGTGCGCTGGCCGGCGGTGGTCGCCCCCTCCAAGGTGCCCTCCCGCCTCTACAACCAGAGGACGCGCGCCCTCATGCGCTGGGAGGTGAAGGGACTGGTGCGGGACTTCGCGCGCGCGGCCAGGCGCGCGCAGCTCGCCGGGGTGGACGGGGTGGAGCTGCACGCCGCCCACGGCTACCTCATCCAGCAATTCCTCAGCCCCCAGAGCAATCGCCGCCGGGACGAGTACGGAGGCAGCCTCGATAACCGCATGCGCTTCCTCTTGGAGATCATCGCGGGGGTGCGGAGGGAATGCGGGGATGGCTTCCCCGTCGCCGTGCGCCTCAGCGTGGACGAGTTCTACCGCGAGATCGGGGAGCCCGGCCAGGGCATAGAGCTGGAGGAAGGGGTGCAGATGGCGCGGCGCCTGGAGCGGGCGGGCATCGACGCCATCGACGTCACCTCGGCCAACTACGAAACCTACAACTGGTGGCTGGAGCCCATGTCCTACGAGTGCGGGTGGCGCAAGGACCTGGCGCGGGCGGTCAAGGAGGCCGTCTCCATCCCGGTCATCGCCGCCAACCTCATCCGCAGCCCCGCGCAGGCTGAATCGCAGCTGGCCGAGGGCGTGCAGGACTTCATCGGGCTCGGCCGCCCCTTCCTCGCCGACCCCGCCTGGGTGGCTAAGGCGGCGGAGGGCAGGGAGGACGAGACGACGCGCTGCATCTGCTGCCTACGCTGCATCGAATCCCTGGAGGAAAACGCGCTCGAGGGCCAGCCCTTCGAGTGCGCCGTGAACCCCCGCCTGGCGCGGGAGAGGGAGACGGCGAGGCCGCGCCGCGACGGCGGCGGGCGCACGGTGGCCGTGGTCGGGGCGGGCCCCGCGGGACTGGCGGCGGCGGAGGTGCTGGCCTCGCGCGGCTTCCGGGCCGTGGTCCTGGAGCGCGGCGAGGCGGCCGGCGGGCAGCTCAGGCTGGCCGGGGTGCCGCCCAAGAAGGACAAGATCGACTGGTGCATAGAGGACCTGGAGGGCGCCGCCCGGCGCAGCGGGGCGGAGATACGCTACGGCGAGGAGGCCGACGCTCAGTCCCTGCGTGACCTCAACCCCTGGGCGGTGATCCTGGCCACGGGGGCGCGGCCCATCGTGCCGGATATCCCCGGGGCGGAGCGGGAGGGCATCTGCACCGTCAACGCGGTGCTGGAGGGAGAGGTAAAGCTGGAGGGCAAGCGCGTGGCGGTCATCGGCTCGGGCCTGACCGGCCTGGAGACGGCGGAGAAGCTGGCCGAGGACGGCAACCGGGTGCTGGTGGTGGAGATGGCGGATGAGCTGGGACCGGACGCCTATCACCAGAACCGCCACGATGTGCTCTGCCGCCTCGAGGCATACGGGGCGGAGTTCCTCACCTGCCGCCGCCTGATGGAGATAGGCGAAGGGGAGATCGTCTTGCAGAACACGAAGACGGGAGAGCGCTCGACCCGGCAGGTGGAGGCCGTGGTGCTGGCGGTGGGAGTGAGGAGCGACGAGCGCCTGGCGCGGGAGCTGGGGGCGAGCCTGCCGCGCGTACGCGTGGTGGGAGACGCCCGCGAGCCCGGGCGCATACACAACGCGGTGCGCGACGGCTTCGACGCGGCCTGGAGCCTCTGACCCGGGCATCGCCGGAGAGCACAATAATATGCGGGATCTCCTTGAAGAAGGGCCGCATGCGGGCGCTTCGCCCTTGAGGACGCGGCGAGCGAGAGGCCCGCATCGGCATCCCCCGCGCCGCTTTGAAGATGGATATCGCGCTCCGGCCAAGCACACGCGCCGCCGGGCCGCCCTTGCATTCCGGCCGGCATACGCTACAATAAAGAACGGTTACTAATATATACTATTAAGTCACGAAAGCTTACTAAAGGCGGGCGCGGACTCGTGGGGGAGACGCGGCATGGGGCGAGCGCTTCCGCAGGCTAGGGCAACGCAGACCCGACGCGGCATGAGCCGGCCGCTTCCCAAACCGGCTAAGACCCGAGCCAGGTGCGGCGAGGGGCAGCCGCGCAGCAGACCCGACATAGCGTCAACCGAACGCGAGGACAAGAAGGAGGGACCGGCATGGCAGACTACGATATCGTGGTGGTCGGCTCGGGGCTTGGCGGCCTGACCACGGGCTCCCTGTGCGCCAAGAACGGCCTGAAGACGCTGGTGCTCGAGCAATCCGACATCATCGGCGGCTGCTGCTCCACCTTCGAGCAAGACGGCTATCACTTCGACGTGGGGGCCTCCATCGTGGAGCTCATCCGCCCGGTGGAGATGGCCTTCGAGCGCATGGACAGGAAGCTCTCCGACTACATGGACCTCTCCCCCTGCGACCCCATCTACTCCTTCATCACCCCCGAGGGAAACCGCTTCACCATCCCCATGGACATGGATGAGACCAACGAGATCGTGAGGAAGATGGCCCCCGAGGACTATGACAACTGGATGAAGTTCCAGGAGTTCGGCATGTGGCTCCTGAACTACGCCATGGAGGCCCTCATCGCCACGGATATGAGCACCTTCAGCAAGGCCTTCAAGGTCATGCTCAAATATCCCAAGATCTACAAAATGCTGCCCTATTTCCTCAAAAGCCACGAGATGGTGGTGACCAAGGCCTTCACCAACAAGGACATGCTGGCCTCGGTGTCCTTCCAATCCTTCTTCGCCGGCGCGCCCCCTTACCTGGGCTCGGGAATCTTCGGGATGATCGCCCTCTCCGAGCACCTGGGCATCTACTACCCCAAGGGCGGCATGATCGCCATCCCCCGGGGCATCATGCAGGCCGGGCAGGAGTTCGGGCTAGAGGTGCGCACCAAGGCCAAGGTGGATAAGTTCATCGTGGAGGGAGGGGCGGTCAAGGGCGTGGTGCTCGCGGACGGCAGCGCCATCACCTCCAAGGCGGTGGCCTCCAACCTCAACGGCCTCGTCACCTACCTGAAGATGGTGGGCCCCGACAACCTTCCCAAATGGGCCTTCAAGGCCGTCAGCAGTTACAAGAACTCCATGCCCTGCCCCATGATATATGTGGGGCTGGATACCAGGCCGAACCTCAACGCCCACCACACCCTGGTCACCGGCTCTGTGAAATTCATGAACGAGGTGTGGGACAAGTATTACACCAAGGGACTCATCCCCGAGAACGCCATGAGCCTTATCTGCTGGCCCACCGAGACCGACCCCTCCCTGGCCCCCGAGGGCAAGCACATCCTCTCCTGGATATGCAACGCCCCCGCCCCCTACGCCCCTCTGGGCGACAACTGGGACCTCATCAAGGACTGGTACGGCGAGAAGGCCATAGAGGAACTGGAGCGCTATGCCCTGCCCGGCGCCCGCGACCATGTGACCAAGCTCATAGTCTCCACCCCGCTGGACTTCGAGCGCAGGCTGCTGCATCCGGAGGGCGGCATATACGGCCTTTTCAGCGACTTGACCTCGCTGGCCATGTTCCGCATGCGCAACCGCTCACGCGCGGTGAAGAACCTCTATATAACCGGAGCCTCCAGCCACTTCGGAGGGGGGATTCCCACCAGCGTGGCCTCCGGCATGGTCACCGCGGACAAGATCGCAGAGGACTTCAAGCTGCAGGCATAGCAGCCTGCGGCGAGGAGGGCCCGCGCGACGATCGGGGGCATGATAGGCTCGATCCGTGGGTTCGGCAGCTTCAGGATCGCCGAGCCCCCCCGATGATGATGCCGTCCACCCGCTCCGCATTCACCAGCTACGCGACCCGCTCCAGCGTGAGCAATGCATAGCGGGCTTAAGCGATGGAAACCTCCGTGGATAGTGAAGATAATATGGTATTATATGTAAGCTAAGCCGCCTCGAAAGACGGCATGCTCTTCATTGTTCGCGCTGTCTCGCTTCGAGTCCGTCCCGCCGGCATATACCTTCAGCCGGCCGGCTATGCCATGACCGCAAGAGGGGCCTTTCCCCATCTCGTGGATCAGCATCCTCCGCTGGGAACCCTGTACCCCACACCCCACACCGTCTCGATATAGCGCGGTTTTGAAGGATCCTTCTCGAGCTTTGCGCGCAGGTGGCGGATGTGGACGTCGACGGTTCGCGTATCTCCGTAGTGATCGTATCCCCAGACGATCTCCAGCAGGCGTTCGCGGCTCATCACGATACCCTGGTTGAGGGACATGGCGTAGAGGAGGTCGAACTCTTTGGGGGTGAGGTCGACCTCTTCGCCTCCATGGTTGACCTGCCGCCGTGACGCGTCTATCACCAGGTCCTCCACGTAGAGCACATCCTGCGATCCGGATGCAGGCCGTGCGCGGCGCAGCACCGCCTTGACCCTTGCCACCAGCTCGCGAGGGCTGAAGGGCTTGACGAGGTAATCGTCCGCGCCCAGTTCCAGCCCAACAACCCTGTCAACCTCGTCCTCCCGCGCGGTGAGCATGATGATGGGAAGCTGCGACCGCGAGCGGATGCGCTTGCACACCTCCCACCCGTCCGGCTCCGGGATCATGATATCCAGGACCATCAGGGCGGGGTTGACCTCCTCGCACAGGCGCAGGGCTTCTTCGCCGCTGCCGGCATCCACTACCCTGAAGCCGCCTTTCTCCAGGTACAGACGAGCAACCTCGACGATGCTCGGCTCGTCGTCTATCACCAGAATGAGCTCGCCGGCCAAAGGTCATCCGCTCCTCTTCGATATGGGAACCTTGACTGCCTGGGCGGCATCTCCTGCCTATTCATAAGACGGCCAGCACGCCGCTTCATACTCTTATTATACCCGCTGCTCATATCCGCGGATCACCGCTGAAAGCATGGCGGCGCGGCAACACCTGCCGAGAGCGGTACAATGTCGGCACGTCTCCCCGCCCGCTCATGGCTTGTCTTCCAGGACTGCTTTGGTCTGCTTCTTCTCCCGGTCGCGGTAATAGTCAATGGTCACCGCATCGCCGACCTTACGGCTGCGGATCTCCACGATGAGCCCCTCCATGGACTCCACGGGCACCCCGTCCATGGCCACGATGATGTCACCCGCTTTCAAGCCGGCCTTGTCGGCGGGTGCGCCCGCGACGATCCCCTGCACTATCGCTCCTTCGCTCATGGCAAGGCCGTATCGCTCCGCCACCGACGAGGTGAGGGTGGAGCCCGTGAAGCCCAGCCAGGGATGGATGACGAAGCCGTTCGCGATAAGCTCGTCGATTATCGGTTTCGCGCTGTCGATCGGTATGGCAAACCCCAGGCCGTCGTACCCGCCGCTCTCGGAATAGATGGCGGTGTTGATGCCCACGATCTCACCGGAGATATTGGCGAGAGGGCCTCCGGAATTGCCGGGGTTGATGGCGGCGTCCGTCTGTATCACGCCGTAAAGGGCTTGCCGGGCCGAGATGGTCACGTTGCGGTCGAGTGCGCTGATTATCCCGGAGGTGACGCTGCCCGCGAAACCCTCGGGGCTGCCCACAGCCACCGCAAGCTCTCCTTCCACGAGGTCCGAGGAGCTTCCAATGGTGGCGCCGGGAATGCCGGAGGCGCTGATCCTGAGCACCGCGAGGTCCGTATCGGAATCCGTGCCCACCACCTCGGCCTCGTAGGTCGAACCGTCCTGCAGCGACACGGTTATGCTCACGGCATCCTCCACCACGTGGTTATTGGTAACGATGTGTCCATCCGAGGTGTAAATGAATCCGGATGCGACACCGGTGCCGCCGCCGAACCCGCCCGTCTGGACCTCGATGTGGACCACGGAGGGGAGCAAATTCGCGGCGACCTCTACGAGCGCTTCCGTATTTCCCGACACTGCCATTTTCTCCACGGTACGTACCTCCTGCACCGTTTCCGCGACCTGCTCTTGGGCAGTGTTTCCACTCAGGACTGCGATGGGGTCGGCCCCGAGTATCAGGGGCACCATAAAGATAACGGCCGCGGCGGCGGCGATCGCCACGATCGCGGCCATGAGCATTGTCTTCCCCCTGCCTCCCGAGGGAGGCAGGGGGATTTGGGGGGTATCTGGTCGCAAGGTCCCGCATATGTGCTCATCGCTATCGAACATCACCTTCACCTCCATTTTTACCCCGCTCTAAAGGCATGGGCAGGCGCCGCCCTCCACTCTCCATGAGCCGGGAAGCGATAGTCTCGGCACCGGATTTCATCTCCTCGGCTCGTTCGGCGTTGATATCTCCATCCGCGGCAAGCATGTCCGCCATCTCGCTTATCCTGCCCGCTAACGCGGCGTCCAAGCCCCCGAGAGAGACTCCTTCTTCCTCGGCGATCTTCCGCTTTCATGCCCCCGTCTCCATGCCCGCCAGCTTGCCGTCCTTCATGCGGTAGGCCCAGTCGGCTGCCTCCAGGATGGACTCGTCGTGGGTGACGATGATCACGCACTTGCCGTCCCTGCGCGCCAGCTCCACCAGGATACCCATGACCACCCTGCCCGCGGCGGTATCCAGGTTGCCCGTGGGCTCGTCGGCCAGGATGATGTCGGGGTCGTTGGCCAGGGCGCGGGCGATGGCCACGCGCTGCTTCTCCCCTCCGCTCATCTTGTTCGCCTTGGACTTCTGCAGCCTGCCGTCGATGCCCATGCGGGCAAGAAGCTCCGCCGCCCGCTCGCGCTGCCGGTCTAGGGGGACGTCCGCCAGGTCCATGGGCAGGGTGACGTTCTCCAGGGCGGTGAGCGCGGTGATGAGATTGAAGAACTGGAAGACGAATCCCACCCGCTTGCGGCGGTACGATATGAGGTCCGCGCCCGGGCCGCAGATGTCCTCCCCGAAGACCTCTATCTCCCCTCTATCCGGGCTCTCCAGGGAGCCGATGAGATAGAGCAGGGTGGTCTTGCCGGAACCCGATGCTCCCAGGATGACGCTCACCTCGCCTTTGCTTGCGCGCAGACTCACTCCATCCACGGCGGTGACGTCCCCAGCCTTGGCCTTGAATGTCTTGCTTACCTCTCGTATCTCCAGTATGTCCTGCATCTTCTCTGCCTCCTATTCCATGCTCAGGAGCCGGGCGGGCCTGAGCCTGGTTATCCACACCAGGGGCGTCGCCATCCCTAGCAGGCTTATGCCCAGGAAGATAAGGACGCCGTAGAGAAATAGGCTGCCCTGATAGACGACGTCCAGTCCCGCCGCCTGTTCCCGGCTGGAGGCCACGCTGAAGCGGCCGCCCTTCTTGTAGAGGCTGCCCGAGCCCATGCCTCCTCCCATGAACTGCCCCGGACCCATGGCGCCCATACCCTCCTCTCCCGTTTCGGTCCTCGCCTGGTCGTCGCTGAGCAGCCAGTCTCCCACGCTCTGGGAAACCAGGGCGGTGACCCCCGCGGCCAGGACTATCGCGACCAGGCAGATGCACATCACCTCCACCGCGAACTGCGCCATGACCTGGCGGTCGGTGGCGCCAACGGCCTTGAGCACTCCCAGCTCACGGGTGCGGCCGCCGATGATGATGGCCATGGCCAGGACGATGATGAGCGCGCAGGCGGCGAGGGCGCCGAATAGTCCGATCATTGAGGTCTTGCCCACCTTGAGCAGGGGGTCGGCGATGGCCTCGAAATCGGAATAGTCGGTGGCCAGTTCGTACCTGTCTCCGTCAGCGATAATCCCATCGAACGCCTGCCGCAGCGCGCTGGTCGAGTCCACGCCGTCAAAATAGTAAGAGCCCAGGTCCACATATCCCTCTGTGTCGTTCAGCGCCTGCACCATGGAGAGGGGCGCGTAGAAGGTGTCGCCCATGGGGTTGAAGGTCTCCATGCCGCCGTTCTCTCCCCGCTCTGTCTCCACCGTCCGGTAGATGCCGACGACCGTCAGCTCCATCCCGGCGCTCCGGCCGCGCTGACCGCTGATGGTGGCGGTTATCGTGTCGCCCAAAGCCAACTCGTTCTCCTCGGCGATGGTCTCCTCGACGACCACCACCGGGTTGGCGTCCAGGTAGTCCTGGTAGGTATAGAAGGACCCGTCAACCAGGACCTTGTTGCCCAGCATGAAATCGGAAGCGGATGCCCCGCTGGTGTTGCCCTCGAAGGTGAAGCTGCTCGAGGAGAGGGCCTCGGGCCCCTCCCCCTGTGGACCCCTTTCACGCATGGAGAGCATGGTCTCCACGCGTGCGTTCTCGACATCCTTCAGGGTGATGCGCGCCTCGAGCACTTTGTCGTAAGTGAGGACCTCCTCCACTTGCGAGAACGCGTCGGCAAGCTCCTCGGGCAGCAGAAACATGGTCCTCTGCTCGAGCATCTCCTCTTCGCTCATGGTGCGGGCCGAGGCCGCCCGATCGGACTCGTCCCGCGTGCGCTGCTCCTCGAACACCGTCACGCGATATTGCGAGCTTACGCGCAGTTCGGCGTAGTTGCCGACGCTCTGCTTCACCTCGCTCACCTGGTCATCCGCCGCCAGCTTCACCGCCAGCATGGAGAGCGAGAAGGTGAGACATACGAAGAGCAGCAGGATGACCACCAGGTTGCGCAGCGGGTGGCGCCGGAAACTCCTGAAGCCTCTCTTCATGGAACGCATATTCGCTGCCCCCTTTACTGCGCGGCGTAATCGGCCAGGTTCATCTCTACCTTGTCGCCGCTCTCGGTATCGTAGACAACCAGGTTGGTGCCGGCCAGGTCCATGCCCTCGTTCATGGCCGTGCTCTGGGGGTTGAGGTCGAAGAAGAGGAAGACATCGTCGAGCGCCTCCCCCGCTCTCAACTTGATGGATACGGCCTGCAGGGTCTCGTAGTCGAGAAACGCGGCGGAGATCATGTTCTCCGACACATAGCCGCCGTAAGTCTTAACGTTTCCGTAGAAGTCCTCGTATAGCCCGGCATAGATGGCGGGGTTCCAGAGGCGGAAGGAAAAGCGGGAGAGGTCCACCAGCTCGTCACCCGCATTTTCCACCGTCATCTCAATGAGCAGGAAGTCGCCGGCCACCTTTCTTACGCCGGTGCCTGCGACGATACCGTTGCTGTCCTCCCTGCTCACCGCGACCACGGAGAAGTCGGCCCCCGAGAGATGGACGGTTTTGACCGTCTCGGCCGAGGCCGTCGCGGCGCCCGCATCCGATGAGGTCGCGTCATCGTCGCCGCTCGCCACCTGGGTCTGGGCCGCCTGCGCATCGTTGCTCGCCCGTGCGTAAGCAGTATCCGCCTCCCCCGGAGGCAGCTTGGTGGTCGCCCCCGAGTTCCGCGACGCTTGCGTTCCGTCCGAGCACGAAGTTGCCGCCAGGGTCACGGCGACCGCCACCGTCAGGAGCGGCAGCAACAAGAGCGGCCGGAGAAAGCGGCTTTTCTTCGATGTCATCTCATCCTCCTTTTCATCCTCGAAATCGAAGGCCGGCACCCCCCATGTTAGAAAGCGCGGATTAAGGATTTATGGCGGAATGATGTGGAGGTTGTTAATTCCGGCCATTGCGGCCGGCGCTGGCAACCGGGTGACAGGTACCGCACAGCCCTGCGGAACGGCGTCGGCCTGAGGCAATGGGAATTGAGATTCGGGCCCCGGCATCTCACGCCTTCTTCGCTTAACGCGGCTCCGGCCCAAACGGCAGGACACTGAGCCCAAACCCGCGGGGAAAAGAACGAGCGAAGCCGATCAGGCGGTGGGCAGGGTGAAGAAGACAGCGGTGCCGCGGCCGGGCTCGCTCTCGGCCCACATGCGGCCGCCGTGGGCTTCAACCAGCCCCTTGGCGATGGAAAGCCCCAGGCCCGTGCCCCCCGTATCCCGCGTGCGAGACCTGTCGGTGCGGTGGAAACGGTCGAAGATGAAGGGGAGTTCTCCGGCCTCTACCCCCGGGCCACTGTCGCAAACGGAGACGATCACCCCTTCCCCTCCCCTCTTTGCCCCCAGGGCTATGCGGCCCCCCGACGGGGTGTAGCGGATGGAATTGGCCAGCAGGTTGCCCAGGACCTGCGAAACCCTGCCTGGGTCCGCCAGCGCCGCCGGAATCCACGCCTCCACGTCCATGACGAGGGCTATTCCCTTGTCCGAGATATCGTGCCCGAAACCCGATGCGGCGGCCCTCAACGCCTCCTCCACCTCCACCCGCATGAGGTCCAGTTCTATCTGCCCCGCGTCCACCAGCGAGAGCTGCTGCAGGTCCTCGACCAGCCGCGCCAGCAGGGCGTTGTTCTTCGCCAGCACATCGACGGCCTCGGGCTTAAGGTCGATGACGCCGTCCTGCAGCGCCTCGAGATAGCCGCGCTGGGCGGCAAGGGGATTTCTGAGTTCGTGCGAGACGTCGGCGATCATGTTCTTGCGCAGCGTCTCGTTCCTCTCCAGGCTCAACGACAGGGAGTTGAACGCCTCGGCCAACTCCTCCACCTCCCTGCCCCCCTTGAGCTCGACCTGCCTGCCGTAGTCCCCGCCGGCGATATGGCTGGTAGCCAGGGTCAGCTCGGAGAGGGGCTTGGATATCCTGTCCGCCAGGTACCAGCTGAGCACAAAGGCCAGCATTATCCCCAGGATCCCGGTGGCCGCGTAGCTTATATTTACGGCCATCAGGCGCTCGTCCCTCATGCCCGCCACGTCGGGCGGCTCGGGAGGGGGCGGCACAAGCGGCTTCACGAATTCCCGCTCGATTCCCTCGAAGGTGCTGTCGAACTGCCTGCGCACCAGGTAGTTGGAGATAAGCGCGAAGAACAGTATGCACGCCAGCGTAACGCTCAGGATGACCAGGAAGAGCTTCAACCTCAGGTTCATCCCCCTGCGGGTTCCATGACCTCCTCCCCGCCGCATCGACATCTCCACGCGGTGTCCCCCTCAGCCTTTCTCGCCTTTCCGCACAAGCCGGCAGGCAGGCGCCTCATGGCCTTCAGGCCTCTTCCTCTTCTCCGGCTGGAATCTGTATCCTATCCCATAGACCGTCTCGATGAAGTCCCAGCTCTCGGTTTGCCTGGCGATCTTCAGCCTTATGTTCTTGATGTGGGTGTCGATATTCCTGTCATACCCATCATAACCGTCGCCCAGCGCTATCTCTATGATCTTCCCGCGCGACAGCACGTGGCCGGGACGAGCCGCCAGAGCTGAGAGCAGGCTCATTTCCATTGGCGTCAGGTTTACCGCTTCATCGCCTATCTTTACCCGGTGTTTGTTCACGTCGATGACCATCGGCCCGGCGACCACGATCCCCTCCTCCGGGTTCTCCTTGTGTCTGCGCAGAACAGCCCTGATCCTGGCCACGAGTTCCCGGGGGCTGAAGGGCTTGGTGACATAGTCGTCCGCGCCGATATCCAGGCCGCCTATCCTTTCATCTTCCTCCGACATGGCGGAGAGGATGATGATGGGCACATCGGAATGCTTGCGTACCTCCCGGCAGAAAGCCAGGCCGTCCAGGTGGGGCATGAGTACGTCCAGCACGATCAGGTCCGGTCTCTCCTGTCTCCACAACGCGAGGGCCGACTTCCCATCGTAAGCCTCCATGACCGGATATCCCTCCTTGGCCAGATAGGCAACGATAAAAGCAACGATGTCCTTCTCGTCGTCCACGATCAATATCTTTTCTTTGCGCATCACCGCTCCCGCGTCAATCCGGGCTATCTCCATTATGTGGGAAAGACAGCTCAAAGCATAAATGGTGATTGTTAAGGAATTATGAAGAGTGGCCGCTACGCGCATACGGCCCGGAGGCGATTAGATATTCCGGATCGCGGACATTCACGTTATGCTGAGGTCCTTGCTTGTTGCATCATATGCGCATTTCATCGCGGCCGAACTCCGCCCCTTTCAGATCCTGATCATGGCGAGCCGATCCAGCTCGAAAGACGTTGTGCTCTGCGAGGGGTCTCGTGTGTTCGAACCCCACCCTTTCCGCCAAACTATGTTTGAGCTGGTGTTTTATGGACACGTCTCCCACATTAGAAGTCTGCAGAAACTGGCCGAAAACGGATTGTGACATATTTTGTGACAAATGAGCTTCGCGAAAAGCAGAGCAAAGTGTCTATTGCGAAGCGAAAACCATTCATTTCCCAGAGAAAAAGCAACGCATACATTGTGAATAAAAAATCTATATGATGTGTATAAGAGGGAGAGAGTAGTACTATATATTGACAACAGGCTTTCTTATGCTTAAACTATGTGATAGAGATGGCATTTGTTGGAAAGGAGGGGGATGGAGCAGGACTAGGAAATGAAGGAATGCAGATGATAGGTAATAGAGAAGCTGGCAGAAAGGAGCTGGCTTTCCTTTTTATATAGAGGCTGAGTTGTCTAGGATTGTTGGAGGCTACCTATCGTTTCAGGCCGCTTCGCTTGAGTATTTCGTAGATCTCTTCTCGCGGTCCGATGAGCACCACGTAGACGACCTCTGCATCGGGCTTGAGTTGATAGATGATGCGGTGCTCTCCTCCGGGCGTCGTTATCGGAAGGCTGAACAGGCCTCCATGACCCTGAAGCGGCTTTCCTGATCTGGGGCGTTACGAGAGCTTAGCGAACGCTTTGTCATAACAGCCCGCCAGCTCGCGGCCATATCGTGCCAATGATTTGGCCACGCGCCGGGAGCCGTGCACCTCCCACATGGGCTATTAACCGGAGTCCTTCGGGTAGAGGCGCACGGACCTCTTGCTGCGCCAGTCCTCCTCCGCCTCACGGACGATATCCTCCAGGGACAGCTTGCGCAGGACGATCTCCCCTTCCCTTGCCTCCACCGTTATGCGGTCCCCTTCCTCGAAGCCCAACTGGGCCCGAATCCTCTTGGGGATGACCACCTGCCCCTTGCTGGACATCCTGGTGAGCTCTATCTGGCGGGCCATCTTCATCACCTCCTCTATGTAAGATTATAAGAATATCTTACATAGAGCGCAACTTGATAAACCCACCGGTCGACTTTCGCCATCTCTATTCGCTATTCTACTGTCCGTGGATGACATGCCCTCCCGATTCTGCGCACCTTTCCGAATTGCCATCATGCTGGTAGTGCTGGGTTTTCGGGGCAAAAGGCCCCCCGCCATTTGGGGTTTGCGGGCAAGGCTGTTTTCTTGCGTGCTTGACCATTTTTTCAGAGAGCTTGCACCACCGAGCTATCCAGGTGAGGCGCATGAGGCATCTTCATAAGCCAAGTCGCCCTTGCCGGCCCTGGAAAGGATACCGGGAGAAGAAGACCCCCCTCTTCTGCAGGAAAGCTTCTGGCTACATACGGCAGGGCATCTACATGGCCAGGGAGATGTTATCTAAGCCGCTATCATCTATAGGCTATTTGATAGAAGCTCATCCAGCTCGAAAGGCGCTGGGCTCCGCCGCGGGCTTTGCCGAATCGCCGAATCGCATTCCGTCCCCTCCGCCAATATCTGTCTTGGGCTGGGAATCTGTGCTGTAAACCCGCACTTGGGTTCGCACAATCCCCAGGCTCGAAAATGTGCCCTCCAATCAGTTAATATGCACATGATGGCCAACGGTAAACCTATGCCCCTAAGGAGTACCAATGAGATGCAGACGCCCCGTGGTTACCAGCCTCGATGAGGCCTGGGTGGAAAAGGAAGAGCCCTTCGCTTATGTCCACTATCGGGATCCCCACATAAGATCGGTGCGCATCGACATAGGCGCGGGCGTCGAAGAGATGGCGGACGCGGACATCATCGCCCTCCATAACCGCATGATAGAGGCAAGGCAGGAGATACGGGACAGCCTGCATTATACGGCGGTGGAGGTGCCGGAGGGAGAACCCCAGATCGAGTACCATGCCCTTGCCGACCAGTGGACGTTTCGCGGCAATGTGTTGAGGTGCGAGATAGACAGCGATGAGCTCGACTCACCCATCTTCTACATAGACGACCATGAGCTTACCCTGCGGGAGTTCGGGCGCATGATGACCACATACTCCGGCTGGGGCGCGCGCATCATCATCGTGCCCGACGACGAGCTGGCCAAGGAGCCCGAGGTCGTCGTCGCCGACCCCGGGAAGCATAAATCCTTCGAGGTAAAAGTGGCCCAGAAGCATGCGTGGCTCGACAAGTTCTTGACGGTTGAGCTCCCCCGCCTCGATACTCCCAGCATAGAACAGATCCTTGACGAGTACCTGACCGCTGAAAAGAACCGCGTAAGCCCCGCGACATCGAGGAATTACGCGGAAGTGGTGGAGCTGCTACGCCTATTTCTGGACGGCTCGGGCCCCGCATCCCTGTACGGGGGCGAGAAGGCCAGGTTCAGCGCCATCTCCGGCCGAAAAGGGGTGAAGCCGATTACCTTCTGCGACCTCTACGGCCCGGAGGTGATGTGCGCAAACCTGGGAGTATTTCTCTTTCATTTCATGCCCGCTAAGGTGACCGCCAACGAGCAATTGCTGCGCCGGGCGGGAACGGTTGCGCGGAGGCTATGCGGGTGGTTGGGCGAGAAGGCTTACATACCGCCAGACATGGCGGGCGAGGGAGTGATGCTGGGAAGGCAGGCATATCGTGCGCTTCCCAAGGCCGAAAGAGCCGCCGACCTGCTTTCCGATTACGCTTCCCGCTGCCCCCTCGACCCCGACGGTCTCGATGAGAAGGACTACCTGGAATTTGACCACTACACGGTGGAGAGGGTGGAACCGGGCGGGATATGGCTCAACCCGTATGATGAAGAGCTGGGCATAATAGGCCCCGTCCCGGTGCCCGATAAAGCGAGCAAGCTGATCGAGAAAGACTGGGAGATAGGATGCACCCTGGGCCGCCACGAAGGGAAGTGGATGTTGATTGAGGTGGGCGACATTCACATCTACCCCGAATAGCACGAGATAAGACCACTGCCAGTTCACGTGAGAGGGAATCCAGCGGTTCGCCCCTCGAGCATACGGATGACCACCTCGGCCTTCCTCTTCTTGCTCCAACGTCCCAGAGGCCCTACCGGTCCTTGATGAAGCCCCCCGGCAATGGGCGTCACCTTGCCCAGCCTGGCTCCCGTCTCCTTCTCTCCCTGCGTCTCCTTCTCGCTTCCAGCATCCGGCATCTTCCCACCTCCTTAGACATAAGGTTATCCTTATTCGGTGCCACAAGGAAATCGGGTCTGCTTTACACGAAAGAAAGAAAAGGGTCTGGAGATACCGGAGATAAAGGAGTAGATTATCAATACGTCTCAGGTTGGCCGCTTTTCAAGTGCTGATTCGTGGCCGGTTTTGAGTGCCGAGCGACACTCTATTATATTGTCTTTATAATACTCCGATATCGGGAAATTTGTACCTTTCATAATCTCTCTTTAAATATCCTGTGAAAGAAAGCCTCTCTCCTAGCCCTAATTCGCTATTCCCCCCACGCCTGATTGGATTCAATTGATGACGCATAAGCCCTTATTCCTAATCTAGATTGGATTTCGCGGGCCAATTCCCAAGCATGCCCTCCGCGCCTGTTATCTGTAACGACTAATTCCGCGCCGGTTGCCTCTACATAGGAAAGAGTCCCTTCAAAATCTGCATGGCTAGAAAGATCTATAATGATATGACGATCACTGATTCTACAAACAGGTTCCTCAGGATCGCCCATATATGCGCTTAAAGTAATTGTGACTACATTTGAGTAGACATCTGGATTACGTTCCCAGGTGCGTGCCACCCGAATATATCGTCCTTCGGTTATTACGTCTCTTCCTTCCTCTGAATCAATATCATATATTGATGGGACGCTATAGCCATACCTTCTGTATATCTCTGATTCTCTACAAGTCTCTCTGCTTCCCACAATGGGGGCATCACATTCACTAGTCAGAATATCTAATGCGCGTTGAAGGGTCCCTCTGTGCGCAACAACCATGATTGGGCTTCGGTTGAGCTCCCCTAACACAATGTCGATGAAATGTAGGCCCGCTGTCTCTTGTGAAAACTTCCGCGTTTTTCTTGGGGTTCCACAGGTGCAATCAACAACTAAGGCATCTGCGCTAATAACTTCGTCTAATGGCCATTGGAAATCACCGGAATATCCGAGAACTGTCCCGTCAGCAAGACGAACTTGAGTCTGCACTGAGCCCAGCATGTGTCCGCTCGGATATAGAGATACCTCACTTCCACAGATTCTGACTATCTCGCCATAATTTACCACTTTAATATTTCTTCTATAAGGTATGTCCGCATTTCTTCTCAACGCAATAAATTCATAGGTTTCTGGAGATGTTAGAATATCTTGCACGCCTTTGCTAGTATCAAAGTCATTCATATGGTCCATATGAATATGGGATTGTACTCTTGCCTTTGCACGAAAGTAGAAACCATCACATGCTACATCAGGGCCTAGAATCACAGCTCCCGAATCGCTGACATCAATTATGTGATCCGTAATTTCACTCTTCATTCTGCATTTCTTCCATTAGCCAGTGATTGATGACATGTTCAAAGCTCGGTTCGAGTCTCTTTAGTTGCCCAGATAATTCTTCGTCCCCCACTAGCGAAAATTCTTTCTTACCCAGTCGTCCACTCCATCCCGTTTCAAATCGAAACCTACTTTCTATAACCCTCTTAAGCATTTCATCACGATCTGCTTGTTTGGATTCGGCCAATCGCTCTAGAAGACTCTCTTCCGTAATTGCCCCAATAAACACATGCTTCCTTACTATTTGTGGACGCATAGATAGAACTTCTTTTATGCAGTCGTTGATATCCCTACCAGATCTCTTGTTTATTTGGGATATCTGGATGACATCGTTCTTCGTGAGCCTGTATTCAAGAACAGCAGAGGCTATTGCCTCTTGATCAGATAATGCTAAGTTAGATATTTCTGTTGCGCTGGAAAAAGATATTGTGGCGCCGCTTTGACCCCAATCGACCAGCGATTTGATTTCTGGCTTCAGGTTAAGAAGGCTCGTAAATCGGCCTAACATAGATGAATCGTGTAGAAGTACCATGTCACCTATCTCCTTAAGCGACATGCCTGATTTCTTTGCGGCGTCGATTCCTTCAGCTACCTCAACTGGAGTTAACGGGCGCTTTCGATGATGTGTACCGATAGAGAGAATCAGATCTCTTTTCAATTCATCTGATAGCACTCTGTATTCCATTCCCCTTCATGGCTAATCAGTTCCAATATATCCTTTGCCTGACAGCCCCTCTTCGATTAGAGTTGCCGCTGCTTCGTCCTGGTTTACTTCTTCTTCCTTTGAATATTTCTGAAGGCCCTGATGAGCCTCAGGACCAAGGGTCACAATAATTTGCGTCAATTTCCCACCAGATTTCGCGCTCTCTAGTATCTTATCAACTGATGCCTCGGGATCCTTTTCCCTATCCTTCACCAACTTCTTTCTCTGAGCCCCTGACATCGCACCCATGGCTTTAGCGAACTTAACTGCTTCCTCTTTTTTGATTTCACCAGTTACCGAAGCTGCATCTTGTGCTCGTAAAGCGACTTTAACATCGAGGCCCCCGTCAACTTCCTTTTTGAGCTCAGGGATCAATCTATCGTATTTCACGAATTCTCTAATTCTATTTGCACTGAGTCCAGTTGCTTCGGCAACCAGCCTTATTTTACCATACTTTTTATATAGGAATGTGCAGACATCAATTAAATCCTTGGTGGGGAGGTCAAGACGTACGAGGTTCTCAGTCAGAGAAAGCACTTTGGCTTCGACCTCGTTTAATTGTCTATCAATTACTACCGCTTTAATTGTCTCCGCTCCAATTTCTCTGTGCGCAAGATACCTTCTCTGTCCTGCGATGATTTCAAACTTACCTTCATCCTCTGAGGGGCAGACTACTATAGGCTCTAACATCCCCACTTTCCTGATGCTGTCGGCAAGTTCGCTTATACCCTTTCCAACATTCGTCAGCCTGACCTGTGCTCTTTCTAAGAATATGTCATCCAATTTTATATCTATGATTTCTTTCTTGAGCGAAACCGTGTCCATGTTATCCTCCTTGCCACCACTTCGGCTATTCAAACTGTTCTAACCCAAGGATACGCAGTAATTCTTTAAAAGAAAAGCTCCCTACCTCTGCAACTTCGGCATCATTGACATATCTTTTGAAGACAGCTCGCTTCTCATAAAGAATGCCCTCTATCCTCTCTTCAATACTGTCCAAGACCAAGAACCTAATTACATGAAGAGGTCTCTCTCTTCCAAATCTGTGTGCTCTTTGTATTGCTTGATCTTCAACAGCGGGATTCCACCATCTATCGAATAGTATTACGGTTGAAGCGCTATTTATATTTAGCCCTACGCCTCCAGCCCTAAGAGATATAAGTAGCGCCCTTGGGCCAGCGCCTTCTTCAAATTCTCTTATTACTATGTCTCTTTCATCTTGAGGAATTCCTCCATAATATATTCCAAAGGGTATGCATTTTATCTTTTTTCTGATTCTGTTCAGAGTTCCCACATATTGAGAGAAGATGACTATTTTGTCTTTCTCTCCTTCTAGCCCCTCTAAGATCGTCTCCAAAGCATCCAACTTACATGATTCCCCATGATTTGGTTCATAATTACACAGCAATTTAAGCTTAGTTATTTGTGCCAGAATCTCAGCATGCCGCAAACCCGCATGACTGGACCGGATCCTTTCCCGAACTTCTAGCTTTGCATCCTCATAGGCTTCTCTTTGTCTCGCTTCCATCTCAAGCTTCAGATCTTGAATTATTATTTCAGGGAGTTCTCTTAAGACATCTTTCTTTGTCCTGCGTAAGAAATAATTGGAAATGCTATCATGTATATCCTTGCGTGTTGATGCACCAGTCAATAGCCCCGGCTTAATGAAAGAAAATATCGCAATAAGGTCTTCCGGTTTGTTCTCAATTGGAGTCCCTGTAATAGCCCAGGCTCTTGACCTTCTCAATTGCCTGCAAGCTAACGCTGCAGATGTATTTGCGTTCTTAATCCTTTGCGCTTCGTCTAGGATGACCAAATCATACTTAGGCTCTCTGGCGAGAAAATCCATATCATTTCGAATCTGTTCATATGAAGCTATCCATAGCTTGAACGGTAACCTGTAGTGAGCTCTTCTATCCTCCGAAGTACCGAACACCCTTCTCAGGGCAACTCCTGCTGCCCATTGTTTCAGCTCCAGCTCCCAGTTTCTACATAATGTAGCTGGGCAAACGATGAGGATCCTTCTGCAAATCCTCTTCTCTATTAGAATTTTGCTTGCAACCGCAGCCTGCACTGTTTTGCCAAGCCCCATCTCATCAGCGAGCAATGCATTTCCCCGATCTACTAAAAACTTCACACCTTGGACTTGATATGGCCTAAGCGCTTCATTACCAATTAGTGGAACTTTCGTCAACACCATAATCAAACCCTTTTAATGACATATAGAACATTATGTTGCTGCACTTATTCATTATACTATCCCAGGGACGCCACAATTATCATCTATTTCACTCAACAGAGAATGTGGCGGCCCCGGTTCCCTGGACATAATTTAGGATTAGATCTCGCCGCCGATTATAGCTCATGCAGCAATCCCCTCGTAGTAAGCCTTCCTCGCGTCTCGATGGCTTAGGTAGCCGCTCTTCTCGATGAGCCACTGATCTCTCATTCCGCACATCTCGGCGATGATTTCTCCGAATTATCTCGGGGCCCTCA
>CAZEAU010000036.1:0-20027 GCA_964510515.1 uncultured Actinomycetota bacterium
TAGGAAGTGGCGAAGATACGGGAATTGGACAATGGCTGTTAGCGCTGCTGCCATAATAATTACCATTGCATTGATCGTGATATTCACGCTATTAGGCGGGGTAGGCGAGGAAACTCAGGATATTGTGGAGGAACAGGCTGAGCATGAGACGATTTCTGAAGAGGCGGATGAGACGATTCCTGCTTCAAGGGCAACGGGTGCGGTTTTCTATGCCAAAAACGGGGATGCATATGCCTATGATGTTAAAGAGAATAGAAACAGGATGATTCTAAAATTGGGGAGCATTGAGATTATATCTGCGTCTCCGTTGGGTGATAGAATTGCTTTTTATAAAGAAGGTGACTCCATTCCCTGGATCACAAATATCGATGGTACTGGTGTAAGAAGGCTACTAGATGAAACAGCATTGCTTGAAGACCATGCAGGCGGGGTAGGTGCATATGGGCTTAAGTGGTCAAACGATGGGAGCAAGATATTCTTTAGGACTGGCGGAGGGTCTTCAGGCGCAATGATTTATCAGGCGAATAGTGATGGCACGGGGATACGCAGGTTCAATAGGGTGAGTTATCCGGTGTTTGCATTCTCAACATGGGGTGGGCCGGTTGTCTGCTATACAAGAGAAACAACAACAGCTCTCGGCGATTGGGATTATAGGCTAGAACGTATTGATTCTAGCGGAGCGGTAACCAGGATTGAGCCTTATGTAACCTGGAACGCCTTCTGGTTGTCGCACGATGGTTTAAAGCTAGCAATAGTAGAGGGAGATTATGACAAGAAACAAAACCTGAGGGTTCATTATATTGACTCAGTACGCTCAGTCATGTTGAACGAGGTATATGATTTCTCGATTGAGGCGAGCTGGTCTCCTGATGATAAGTTCCTGGCCATCTGCTTTGGTGAGGAGGAAAGCAGGTCAATGCAAATCTACGATATCGAGAGAGGGGTAATTACGACAATTCTTTCTGACACCGATTGCTGGTCACCTTCTTGGTCAAAATAGAGAAGTTGTAGTTTGAGCTTCATATAATGTGTTATCAGGATTGAAAGAGCAGGGAGAGATTACTGGAAGATCAGCGTGAGGCGTGGATTGATTCAGCAGAGAGAGCCCTTAATTTTGCCACACACGCCCGAGCAGCGTTTATATGCGGTGGTTTTACTACGAAGAGGACAATACTGATGGCTCTAGGTCAGAACCAAATATTAAAGGGCGGGAAACTCAGTATTGAAGCCAGTTCTTGGCTGGTACCCATCGGAGAAGCATACCCCGAGATTGAAGCCGAATATATTGGGTTAGAACCGAGTGAAACCCGCATGAATAAAAGGAAAACGGAGGCTTTCGCCTCCGTTCGTACTAGTTGGCTCCCCGGGAGGGACTCGAACCCCCAGCCTAGTGGTTAACAGCCACCCGCTCTACCGGTTGAGCTACCGGGGAATGGTAACCTCAGCTCGCCTTCCGACGCCGTCGCCCTTGCGCCTCCGCCGCCTGCGGGCCGGAAGGTTCCGCGGGGAGCGAGATCCTCTCTCGCCCCCGCCCGCCGCTCTATCCGCGCGCCTCGTGCGCGGTTTCAGATTATATGATACCACGCGGCGGGGCACAAGTTTAACGCGTGCGGGGGCGCGGCAAGCGGCGCTCGGAACCCCTGCAATCAGGGCCCGAGCGAGGTAGACCGGGGCGGGCAAGCGGGTTTCCGCCAAGGCTGCCGGCGTGGGGCGAGGCATGCCGGGGGCATGAAAGCAAAGCTGGCCGCGAGCCGCGTCCCGCTGGGGCGGAGCGGCGAAGCCCAAGGCTGTTTTGCTTGCCGCGGGCCCTATCAAGCCGCGATCGGAATATGCCGATGCTTGAGCTGCAGGAGAGGTCGGTTACATTCGGCATGAAAGAGAGGAGGCGCAGGAGATGGAGGGCGGCACGGCAAGGCAGGAGCAGCGAGCCCCCGATCTCGCCGCGAAGAGCAGTTATTTCACAAGGAGGCTGGTCGGCAAGCTCCGCCAGAAGGGAGTAGGCGTCCCCGCCTCGGTCACCGCTTTCCTCGACACCCCCTTGTGTACCCTGAACGAACAGCAGAGCAAGTATTTCGAGGAGAAGTTCTGCCCCCTTATCCCCGATATCGTCTTCGCCCTCGAGGAGATCTTCAACGAGGTGGGAGCCGACACCGAGGGCTGGGAGGACATGATGACCTACGCGGGCAGCCTGGACACGCCCATAAAGATCTGCGCCAACGCCGTGCTGGTCAAGAAGGAGAGGGAGGCCTCCGACCTCGTCTCGCGGGAGCTCAGGGCGGAGCAGAGGACGAAAAAGATATCGCTGCCCTCCTGGTTCGGCCAGCTCGATTCCAGCCTCAGCTGATCATCTCCCCGCGAGGGGATACGGGCGCGCGCTCATCCCGTGCGGTGCGACCCCGCGCAAGATAAAACCCGCTGCGGCGTCTGCGGGAGCCGGTTTGCCCGGCGGCACAAAGCGGATGCGATCCGATTGCCCGCGGGGCGGGCCCATCGCGGCGAGCGAATGGCGGGCTTGTTGAGCCCTCCTGCCCGGGCACGCCCCTTCCCCGCCGTCAGCCCTTGATGATCTTCCAGGCCTCCTCCTTGTCCACTTCCATCACGTGGGGGATGCCGGAGACCTCCGCGGCCTCCCTGGTGAGGGAGGCGATATCGTCCCTGTCGATATATCCGAGGGCGAACTTGCGGGACCCGCACATGAGCTGGGCCAGCCCGTGGGCCAGCCTCTCGAAATAGGTGTGGACGCCGATGGCCCCATGGGGGAGCTTCTCGAAATCCTTGCCCAGGCGTTCCTTCAGCTTGACCCCCGCGTAGAATATCTCCTCCACGGTGCTGCCGTACCTCTCGATATACACGGGGAGGTCGCCCTCCATGATGCGCTTCCCCACCGTCTTGCCCACCATGGCCGCGCAGAGCGGCCCCCTGGCCATGCCGATGGCCTTGACGTGGGGGGCTCCCAGGGAGAGGCCCTTGAAGATCTGGTCCTCGAAGGCGAACCCGCCGGCGAAGGCGATGGAGGGCACGTACTCGCCCCGGGTGGCCAGGTAGTCCGCGAAGCGATAGGTGAGGGAGCACAGCTCCACCGTGGGGATGCCCCATTCGTTCATCATGCGCCACGGGCTCATCCCCGTGCCGCCGCCGGCTCCATCTACCGTGAGGAGGTCGATCCTGTTCTCGGAGGCGTACTTGATGGCGCGGGCCAGGTCTCGGGGGCGGTAGGCCCCCGTCTTGAGGAAGACCCTCTTGGCCCCCATCTCCCGCAGTTCCTTGACGCTGCGCGAGAACTCCTCCTCGTCGACCATGCCCAGGCGGGAATGCCGCTCGAAATCCCTGATCCCTCCCAGGCGGAAAGCCTCCTCCACGGCGGGATCTTCCGGGTCGGGGAGGACGATGTAGCCCTTCTTCTTCATGGCGCGCGCCTTATCTATGGACTTCAGCTTGACCTCGCCGCCGATGTCCTTGGCCCCCTGTCCCCATTTCAGCTCCACCGTCTCTACGCCCAGCTTGCCGAGGACGTATTCCGGCACCCCCAGCTCGGTATCCTCCAGGTTGAACTGCACCACCACGTCCCCATAGCCCTCCACGCGCCAGTCGCGGTAGCTGCTGATGCGGAACTCCATGTCCGGGGACCTGACCACCCTCCCGTTTTTGATCTCCGCCTCGTCGTCCATGCCGCAGACGTTTTCCCCCACGGTGAGTATGGTGCCGGAGAGGGCCGCCCCTCCCGCCAGGCCCGCCCAGTTGTTCTTGGCCACGTTGGTGGAACCCATGCCGGTGATGATGACGGGCAGCTTGAGCGCGATGGGGGCCGCGTCGCCGATGTCGGCATCGAGGTCGACGTTGGTGAAGATGGCGTGTTCGCTGTCCGCGGGCACCCCGCGGGCTCCGGTCGCCGTCCCCATGATGCTGAAATGGGAGAGGTCGATGGGGTAAGCTTTCTCGGAGGCCGCGGTCATGATGCCGAAGGGCTGGGGATATATCATCTCCGGGCCGCGGTAAGCCGACTTCCCCACCTCGCACATGCCCACGCAGCCCTCCACGCAGGTGGCACACATGCCGCTGAAAGGGCTCACGCTGTCCGGAGTGCGGTTCTTGGACAGCGTCGCCGCGGAACGGTTGTATTTGCTCAAGCTCATGGCTCCGACTCCTCCCGTGGTCTATTCCTTACAAGGGAAAGCTTCAAGCTGGACGGTGTCCAGACAGGCATTGCACAGCTGGCCCGCCTGCAGCGGCCCGGGGCAGGGAAGCTCGCAGACGGGACAGACGAAAAGGCAGGCCCCGCATTCACGGCACAGCTCCGAGCGGGCATGGAAGGGCATGGTCACCTCGCGGTCCACGCCGCGGCCCGCGAAATCGATGGCCCCCCCCTGCATCTGCTCCTTGCACATGCGCACGCACCGCCCGCAGAGGATGCAGCCGCGGTCCTCGGCCCGGAACCTGATCCTGGTGACCCCGTATTTGCTGGCCAGGCACTGCAGGGTGCGCGAGTTGGGGCAGGTGGCCAGCAGCAGCTCGATGATGACCTTGCGCGCGCGCTGCACGCGCTGCGAGTTCGTGCGCACCTCTATGCCTTCCTGCACGGGGAAGGCGCAGGAGGCGGTGAGCTGCGACCTCCCCTCCCGCACCACCTCCACCACGCAGAGGCGGCAGGACCCGGAGGGGCTGAGGCCCTCCATGTAACAGAGGGTGGGGATATCGATGCCGTAATACCTCGCCGTCTCCAGTATGGTCCAGCCCTCTTCCGCCTCCAGCGACTGGCTGTCGATGATCAGTCTCACCACGGTATCACTTCCTTATCACCGCCCGCTGTTCGCAGACCTCGAAACAGATGCCGCACTTGTCGCATTTCTCCTCGTCTATGAGGTGTGGCTTCTTCTTCTCGCCGCTTATGGCGCCCGCGGGGCAGGCCTGGCGACAGCGCAGGCAGCCCGTGCACCTGTCCGCGTCGATGCTGAAGGTGATGAGGGCCTTGCACACCCCGGCGCGGCATCTCTTATCCACTATGTGCTCGAGGTATTCGTCCTCGAAGTAGCGCAGGGTGGAGAGCACCGGGTTGGCGGCCGTCTGCCCCAGCCCGCACAGCGACGCATCCCTCATCACCTCCGCCAGTTCCCTGAGCAGCCCCAGCTGCTCCGGCGTTCCCCTTCCCGCGGTGATGTCGTTAAGGATGAAGAGCAGCTGTTTCAGCCCTTCGCGGCAGGGAACGCAGTTGCCGCAGGACTCGCCGCTGAGGAAGTCCACGAAGTAGCGGGCTATGTCCACCATGCAGGTCGTCTCGTCCATGATGATCATGCCGCCGGACCCCATCATGGCCCCGACCTCGCGCAGGCTGTCGAAGTCCACGGGGGTGTCCAGCAGGCTCTCCGGCAGGCACCCCCCCGACGGTCCCCCGATCTGCACCGCCTTGAGCTTGCCGCCGCCGGGGATGCCGCCCCCGATCCCGTATGCTATCTCCCTCAGGGTCATCCCCATGGGGACCTCCACCAGCCCGGTGTTCCTTATCTTCCCCACCAGGGAGAATATCTTGGTTCCCTTGCTCTTCTCCGTGCCCACGCCGGCGTATGCCTCGCCCCCGCTGCCGATGACTATGGGTATATTGGCCCAGGTCTCCACGTTGTTGAGGTTGGTGGGCTTGCCCCACAGGCCCCTGCTGGCGGGGTAGGGGGGGCGCGTTTTGGGCACGCCCGGCTTCCCCTCGATGCTGGCGATGAGGCTCGTCTCCTCCCCGCAGACGAAGGAGCCCCCGCCGAGGCTCACGTTGAGCTCGAAGTCGAGGCCGGAGCCGAGGATGTCCCGGCCCAGCAGGCCCAGTTCCTGGGCCTGTGCGATGGCCGCCTGCAGGTTCTCCACCGCCAGGGGGTACTCGTGCCTGATATATACGAAACCCTCGCTCGCGCCGATGGCGCGCGCCCCGACGAGCATGCCCTCGATCACCTGGTGGGGGTTGCCCTCCAGGATGCCGCGGTCCATATAGGCCCCCGGGTCGCCCTCGTCCGCGTTGCAGACGACGTACTTGGCGCCGTCGCGCGACGGCGCCCGGCGGCAGGTATTCCACTTGACGGATACGGGAAAACCGGCGCCGCCGCGCCCGCGCAAGCCGGAGCGGGCGACCTCCTCGATTATCTGCTCGGGCTCCAGATCGAAAAGGGCCCTGACCAGGGCGGCATATCCGCCCTGGGCGATGAAGTCCTCGATATCCAGGGGGTTTATGAGCTTGTTGCCGGCCATGAGCAGGCGCTTCTGTCCGGCATAAAAGGGGACATCGCTCTCCCGCACGGAGCGGCCGCCGTTCTGCGCATCGCGGTAGAGCAGGTCCTCCACCAGGCCGCCGCCGATTATGCTCGCCTCGACGATGCGGCTCACGTCGTCTGTGCCCACCTTGCCGTAAAAGACCTCTCCCGGCTCGATGACCGCGATGGGGCCCATCTCGCAGAAGCCGTGGCAGCCGCTGAGCCTCACCTCCACGGAATCCTGCAGGCCTCGCGCGGCGATCTCCTCGCGAAAGCGCTCGAAGATGGCGCCGCACCCCTGCGCGTGGCACCCGGGACCGCCGCACACGGAGATGGACTTCCCGTACCTGCGCTTTTTTTCCTTCACCGCATCCCGGTATCTCTCAAGGTCGGCGGGGGCATTCAGCCTGTTCATGTTTCGCATCCCCCTTCCCCGGCCAGCTTCTTGAGCAGGCTCTTCGTCTTCACCACGGTCATCTGGCCGTGATAGGCGTCGTCGACCACGAGTATGGGCCCGATGGCGCAGGCCCCGAGGCAGTTGACCGTCTCCAGGGAGAAGAGCATATCCTCGGTGGTCTCTCCCGCGGCGATGCCCAGGGTGCGTTTGGCCTCGCCCAGTATGGCCTCCGCGTTTCTCACGTGGCATGCCGTCCCCATGCACAGGGTGACGGTGTGCCTGCCCTTGGGCTGCAGGGAAAAGGCCTTGAAGAAGGTGACCACGCCGTAGATGTCGGTCAGCGGTATGTCCATGCGCGCGGCGATATTTCTCAGGGCATGCTCGGGCAGGTAGCGGTATTCCCGCTGCGTTTCGTGCAGTATCTGTACCAGGCTGCTCCTCTTGCCGCCGTACTTCTCGACCGCCTGGAGCTCCGGTGCCAATTCATGCGCCATATCGCCTTTCACCTCTCCATGGCCTGGGAAAACAAGGGAGACTTAGTCTACCGAAGTCAACGCCGCCTCGCGCACGCCTCGCCGTGCAGTGGTCCGAAATAAATCTTAATCGCCTTGTCGGAGAGCGTCAATAGCATGCGTTAACCTCGAAAAAGCGGGGGATGAGACGAAAAAAGGGAGCCGTCCTGCGGGCGGGAGCATGCGGCGGGTGAAGCCGGAGCGGGCGCGCACCCGCCCCTCCGAGCGGCCCCGGCCTCCGAGCCGCACCGCTGCCGGGGGCGCGGGCCCTCCCCGGCCCGGCTGCCCGGCCTCTCACAACACTCCATCAAGGCTATCTTCGTCCTTCCATGTGCCGGCGCCAGTCCATATAATAGACCCAGACTCAGAGGCGGGAGGCGCACCCCAAAAAACGTAACCCGGTAGCGCAGGAGCGCTTCGAGCTGGGAAAACGCGGGTGCGAGCAGGGAGTTGAGGCGGGTATGAGCCCGGAGGCGGAGGCAAGAGGCGAGGGGATACGGACGGGAGGCATGGATAAAGCGCTCATCCTGCTCGAGGACGGGAAGTGTTTCACCGGCACGCCCTTCGGCGCCCGGGGGGTGAGGAGCGGAGAGCTGGTCTTCAACACCAGCATGACCGGCTACCAGGAGGTCCTCACCGACCCCTCCTGCAGGGGCCAGATCGTCGCCATGACCTCCCCCCTCGTGGGAAACTGCGGCGTCAACGACGAGGACCTGGAGTCGCCCCGCCCCCAGGTGGAGGGCTTCATCGTGCGCGAGTGCTGCCGCTACCCCTCCAGCTGGCGCTGCACCCAGCCCTTGGACACCTACCTGCGGGAGCACGGCGTAGTGGGCGTCGAGGGCGTGGACACCCGCGCGCTGACAAGACATATCCGCTCGCGGGGGGCGCAGAGATGTGTCATCTCCTCCGAAGGCGCCGACCTCGCCTCCCTCGGGCGCGAGCTCGATGAGGCTTCGCGAGCGGCCGGGCGCGACCTGGTGGCGGAGGTGACCTGCCGCGAGCCCCACCCCTGGGGGGATGCACGCGGCCCGCAGGCGCTTCCCGGCCTCGGCGGGGGGCGGCGCCCGCTGCGGGTGGTGGCCTACGATTGCGGCATCAAGGCCAGCATCATGCGCCGCCTGGCCGCGATGGGCTGCGAGGTGGTGCTGGTGCCCGCGCACACCCCCGCCTCCCGGGTGCTGCAGATGGGCCCCGACGGCATCTTCATCTCCAGCGGGCCCGGAGACCCCGCGGCCGTCACCTGCCTCGTCGAGGAGGCGGCCAAGCTGCTGGGCGTGAAGCCCATCTTCGGCATCTGCCTGGGGCACCAGATACTGGCCCTCGCCTTGGGGGGGAGCACCTTCAAGCTCAAGGTCGGACACCGCGGCGCCAATCAGCCGGTGAGGGATTTGCGCAGCGGGAAAGTCGTCATCACCGCCCAGAACCACGGCTTCTGCGTGGACCCGGACTCCATTGCAAAAGAGGCCGAGCCCACTTTCGTCAACCTCAACGACGGCACCCTGGAGGGATTTCGCCACCGCCGCTACCCCGTTTACGGGGTGCAGTTCCACCCCGAGGTGTCGCCCGCCCCCCACGACCCCCTCTACCCTTGGGGGGATTTCCACCGCGACATGCTGGCCAGGCGGGGTGGCGCCGGTGCCTAGGCGCGACGACCTGCATAAGATACTCATCATCGGCTCGGGTCCCATCATCATCTCCCAGGCCTGCGAGTTCGATTATTCCGGCACCCAGGCCTGCAAGGCCCTCAGGGAGGAGGGCTACGAGGTGGTGCTGGTGAACTCCAACCCCGCCACCATCATGACCGACCCGGAGATGGCCGACCGTACCTATATCGAGCCCATCAGCCCCGAGGTGGTGGCGGACATCATCGCCCGGGAGCGGCCCGACGCCCTCCTCCCCACCCTGGGCGGGCAGACCGGCCTGAACACCGCGGTGAGGGTGGCGGAGATGGGAGCGCTGGAAGAGTACGGCGTGGAGATGATCGGCGCGAGGTACGAGGCCATCAGGAAAGCGGAGGACCGCGAGCTCTTCCGCGACGCCATGGCCTCCATCGGCCTCGACCTGCCCCGCTCCGGCCTGGCCCGCGACCTGGAGGGGGCCCGCGCCGTGGCGGCGGAGATCGGCTTCCCCCTCATCATCCGCTCCGCCTTCACCCTGGGGGGCACGGGCGGGGGCGTGGCCTTCAACGCCGAGGAGTTCGAGCGTATCGCCGCCGCCGGCATCGAGGCCTCCATGGTGGGGGAGATACTCATCGAGGAGTCGGTGATGGGCTGGAAGGAATACGAGATGGAGGTGATGAGGGACGCCCGCGACAACGTGGTCATCGTCTGCTCCATCGAGAACTTCGACGCCATGGGCATCCATACCGGAGATTCCATCACCGTGGCTCCCGCCCAGACCCTGACCGACCGCGAGTACCGGCTCATGCGCAGTGCCTCCATAGACATCATACGCGAGATCGGGGTGGAGGCCGGGGGCTCGAACATGCAGTTCGCCCAGGACCCGCGCGACGGGCGTATGGTGGTCATCGAGATGAACCCGCGCCTGTCCCGCTCCAGCGCCCTCGCCTCCAAGGCCACCGGCTTCCCCATCGCCAAGATCGCCGCCAAGCTGGCGGTGGGTTTCACCCTGGACGAGATAGCCAACGACATCACCCGCGAGACCCCGGCCAGCTTCGAGCCCGCCATCGACTACTGCGTGGTCAAGATACCGCGTTTCACCTTCGAGAAATTCCCCGGCGTGGACCCCACCCTGGGCATCGCCATGAAGTCCGTGGGGGAGGTCATGTCCATAGGGCGCACCTTCAAGGAGGCGCTGCAGAAGGGCATCCGTTCCCTGGAGATCGGGCGTTTCGGCCTGGGCTCCGGCGGCAAGGAGGTCATGGACCCCGTCTCCATGACCACGCGGGAGGAGCGGGAGGAAGCCCTGCAGACGGTGAGGGAGAAGCTGGCCACCCCCAACGCGGAGAGGCTTTTCTTCCTGCGTTACGGCCTCATGCTGGGAATGAGCGTGGGGGAGATAAGCGAGCTCTCGCATATCGATCCCTGGTTCGTGCACAACCTGCGCGAGATAGTGGAGATGGAGGATGCCCTGCGGGGCCGCGTCCTGGAGGAGATGACGGACGAGGAGCTCTTCCGCGCCAAGGCCTGCGGCTTCTCGGATGTGCAGCTGGCCAACCTCACCGGCAGCGGCGAGGAGGCGGTGAGGGAGCGACGGGGGCGCTCGGGCCTGCGCCCGGCCTACAAGATGGTGGACACCTGCGCGGCCGAGTTCGAGGCCTATGCCCCCTACTACTATTCCAGTTACGAGCGCGAGGAGGAGCCCCTGGCGGGGCCCCATGCCGCGGGCAAGAGGCCCAAGGTGATGATCCTGGGGGGCGGGCCCAACCGCATCGGGCAGGGCATCGAGTTCGACTACTGCTGCGTCCACGCCTCCTTCGCCCTGCGCGAGGAGGGCTACGAGTCCATCATGGTCAACAACAACCCGGAGACGGTCTCCACCGACTACGACACCTCCGACCGCCTCTACTTCGAGCCCCTGACCCTGGAAGATGTACTGGAGATCGTGGAGAGGGAGAAGCCCGAGGGCGTCATCGTGCAGTACGGCGGGCAGACCCCCCTCAACCTTGCTGTCCCCCTCCTGCGCGCGGGGGCCCCCATCATGGGCACCACCCCCGACGCCATCGACCGCGCCGAGGACCGCGACCGCTTCAAGGCGCTGCTGCACGCCCTGGGCCTGCGCCAGCCGGAGAACGGCACCGCCATGTCCTTCGAGCAGGCGCGGGCGGTGGCCCACCGCATCGCCTACCCCGTGGTCGTGCGCCCCTCCTACGTGCTGGGAGGACGCGGCATGGAGATCGTTTACGACGACAAGTCCCTGGAGGAGTTCATGCTCACCGCCGCCGAGGTCTCGCCCCATCACCCCGTGCTCATCGACAACTTCCTCGAGGAGGCGGTGGAGATCGACGTGGACGCCGTCAGCGACGGCAGGGACGTGGTGGTGGCCGGGGTCATGGAGCATATCGAGGAGGCGGGCGTCCACTCCGGCGATTCCGCCTGCGCTATCCCGCCCTACTCGCTGGACGAAGCCATGGTGGAGGAGATAAAGAAGGCCACGCGGGCCCTGGCCCGTGAGCTGGGGGTGGTGGGGCTGATGAACGTGCAGTACGCGGTGAAGGACGAGATGCTCTTCGTCCTCGAGGTCAATCCCCGCGCCTCGCGCACCGTGCCCTTCGTCTCCAAGGCCACCGGCGTCTCCTGGGCCAAGGTGGCCACCAGGCTCATGGTCGGGAAGACCCTGCGCGAGCTGGGCATCACCCGCGAGGTGGAGGTGGACTACATCTCGGTCAAGGAGGCGGTGCTGCCCTTCAACCGCTTTTCAGGGGTGGACACCGTCCTCGGTCCGGAGATGCGCTCCACCGGCGAGGTCATGGGCATAGACCGCGACCTGGGCATGGCCTACGCCAAGAGCCAGATCGCGGCGGGCCTGTTGCTGCCGCGCGAGGGCAACATCTTCGTCAGCGTCAAGGACAGCGACAAGCGGGACATCGCGCACATCTCGCGCCGGCTGGCGGAGTTGGGCTTCAATATCTTGGCCACGCGGGAGACGGCCGAGGTGCTGCGGCGCAACGGCATCGCCGTGGAGGTGCTGAACAAGATGCACGAGGGCCGCCCGCACGTGGTCGATTACATGAAGAACCGCGAGATCCAGCTCATCATCAATACTCCGTCGGGGAAGAGGCAGCGCGCCGACCAGTGGACCATCCGCAGCTACGCCGTCCTCTACAACGTCCCCCTCATCACCACCATAAGCGCCGCCCAAGCGGCCCTGCAGGGGATCGAGTCCCTGATCACGCGGGGCATGGAGGTCAAGCCCCTGCAGGACTGGCACCTCCGGGCGGGGCAAACGCCGCCATAAGCGCCGCCCATGCGGCCCCGCAGGGGATCGAGTCCCCTCATCACGCGGGGCATGGAGGTCAAGCCCCTGCGGGACCGGCGCCTCCGGGCGGGTCAGTCCTCCGTGGGGCTGATGAGCTTGCTCACCATGAAGTTGCTCGATAAGTCGTAGTATTCCAGGCTGAGGTGATAATCGCCCCATTCTGCGCCCCGCGGCAGGTTCTCCCCCCAGAAGACCAGGGTGATGGAGCGCACGGCGCCGGTGGGGATGGAGGAAACGCTGGCCGGGGCCTGCTCGCAGCAGGAGGTATAGCGCAGCGGGTGGTAGACGATGTGGTTCCCCGCCGGCCTGTTGTTTCCGGCCAGGACCAGCTTGAACTCGTGGGGAACGAGGTTCACGATGCCGCCGGATTCGTTCCTGCCCTCCATCTCCACGAAGAGCCTCCTCGCCCCGCCGCTGCCGGAGAGGTAGGAGGAGGTCACGGAGAGGTCCACGCCCACCGCGCCGACCAGGGCCCCCGCCACCTTGACGCTGCCGCGGTCCATGTCGACGGACGCCGCCAGCCAGATGAACAGGCCCAGAAAGGCAAGGGGGATGAGGAAGACCACGAATAACCTCGAGGTAAACAAAAAACCCGCCTCCCGTTCAGAACCGCGGAGTGTGGGCTTTGCTTGCGTCCTTTTCCGCCCGGTAACTGAAAACTCTACATATTCATTCTACAATCTTCCCCCGCTTTCCTCCAGGCCGCATGCCCAGGGGAGCAGGGAGATGCTGTTTAGCCGCCGCTGCGGAAGGGAATCCTCTAATAGCGGGAGGTGAAGCATGCAGGAGATACGCGTGCACGGGCGCGGCGGTATGGGCAACGTCACCGCCGCCGAGCTCCTGGCCCAGGCCGCCTTCGCCGACGGCAAGTACGCCCAGGCATTCCCCAGTTTCGGCGCGGAGAGGCAGGGGGCCCCGGTGACCGCCTTCGTGCGCATAAGCGACCGCCCCATCCGGCTGCGCCAGCAGGTGTACGAGCCGGACTATCTCATCGTGCAGGATCCCGGCCTGCTTTACTCGGGGGACATACTGGAGGGGCTCAAGCCGGGCGGCGCGGTGCTCGTGAACACCAACCGCCCCGGGGAGGAGCTGCCCATCGGCAAGGGGGTCAAGATATACACCGTTCCCGCCCTGCAGGTGGCCTGGGAGGTGATCGGGAAGCCTTTCTTCAACGTGGTCATGGTGGGAGCCTTCGCCTGCGCCACGGGCCTGGTCAGGCTGGAGGCGGTGGTGGATGCCATCCGTATGAGGTTCCCGGGCGCGTTGGGTGAGAGGGAGGCGGAGGCCACCAGGCTGGCATGCGAGCGCATAGGGGAGTGCGGCTGATGCGCGTCTTCGTGGGCAGGAAGGGAAAGCCGGGGACCAGCCTGGAGAACAAGACCAGGGCCTGGCGCGGTAAGTACCCGGTGTTTAAGCAGGAGGCCTGCATCGGCTGCCAGAGGTGCCTCATGGGCTGTCCCGAGGGCACCGTCTTCCAGCTGGAGCGGAAGAAGTTCGACGTCGACCTGGATTACTGCAAAGGCTGCGGCATCTGCGCCCACGAATGCCCGGTGGACGATATCGAGATGGTCCTGGAGGAAGGGTGCGAGATGCCGGAGCCGGAGTGAGAGGGGCGGGCGGCGTGAAGGGGGCGATGGCTTGAGGACGATACTGGAGGGGTCGGTGGCCGTGGCCGAGGCGGTGCGCCTGTGCCGTCCCGACCTGGTATGCGCCTATCCCATCACCCCCCAGACCCATATCGTGGAGGAGCTCTCGCGCATGGTGGCGGACGGCCGCCTGGGGGCCGGCTACGTCCTCGCCGAGAGCGAGTTCGGCGCCGCCTCCATCGTCCTCGGCGGCAGCGCCGTGGGCGGCCGCTCCTATACCGCCACCTCCTCTCAGGGGCTGCTGCTCATGGTGGAGGTCATCTTCAACATCGCGGGCCTGCGACTGCCGGTGGTGATGACCTGCGCCAACCGCGCCGTCTCCGCGCCCATCAATATCTGGAACGACCAGCAGGACGCGGTATCCATCCGCGACTCGGGATGGATACAGCTCTTCGTGGAGGACAATCAGGAGGCGGTGGACACCCACGTCCAGGCCTTCAAGATCGCCGAGGAGCTGATGATCCCGGTGATGGTGTGCATGGACGGCTACGTGCTCACCCATACCTGGGAGACGGTGGACATGCCGGAGCAGGAGGCGGTGGACGCTTTCCTTCCCCCCTACCAGCCCCCCTACCGCCTGGACCCCGACACTCCCTTCACCATGGGGGAGATGGTGGGCCCGGACGCCTACATGGAGACGCGCTATCACGTGCACATGGACATGATGGAGGCGCGCTCTATCATCCGCCGCGTGTGCGGGGAATACCGCGAGGCCTTCGGGCGCGGCGGCGACGGCCTCATCGACGCCTACGACACCGAGGACGCCGACGTGGTGCTGGTCTCCATGGGCTCGCTCCTGGGCACCATGCGGGAGGCGGTGGACGAACTGCGCGGAGAAGGCCTTAAGGTGGGGTTGATCAAGGTGCGCTGTTTCCGCCCCTTCCCCAAGGACGCGGTGCACGACGCCGTGAAGGGGTCGCAGGTGGTGGGGGTGATCGAGAAGGACATCTCCCTGGGCCTGGAGGGGACGCTGTGTTCGGAGATGCGCGCCGCTTTCTGCGGCGAGGATTCGCCCGAGATATCCAGCTTCATCATGGGGCTGGGGGGAAGGGACATAACCGTGGAGGAGATAAAGCAGGTGGCCAGGGACCTGGCCGCGAACCCCGCCTGCAGGGTGGAGTTCCGGGGGCTGCGGGACGAGCTCTTGAACGGGGACGAGAAGTGGTAGAGAGGGAACAGGGTCGTATGGTCGACCTCATGAAGCCGGGGCACACCGGCTGTGCCGGCTGCGGCCAGGCCCTCGGCGCGCGCCTGGTGATCAAGGCGGCGGGGGAGCGCACCATCGTGGTCAACGCCACCGGCTGCCTGGAGGTCTTCACCACGACCTACCCCAGGAGTTCCTGGGAGGTTCCCTGGATACACTCCCTCTTCGAGAACGCCGCCGCGGTGGCCTCGGGTATTGAGGCGACCCTCAAGGCCATGGGCCGCTACCGGGGGGTGAAGGTCATCGCCCAAGCCGGGGACGGCGGCACGGCGGACATCGGCATAGGCTGTATCAGCGGCATGTTCGAGCGCGGCCACGACATCCTCTATGTCTGTTACGACAACGAGGGGTATATGAACACCGGCTACCAGCGTTCCAGCCTCACGCCCCCGGGCGCGCGCACCACCACCAGTCCGCCCGGGCGCATGTCCTGGGGGAATGTAACGCGCAAGAAGAACATGCCTCTCATCGCCGTGGCCCACGGCGTCCCCTACGTGGCCACCGCCACCCCCGCGGAACCGCGCGACCTCATGCGCAAAGTGCGCAAAGCACTGGAGATAGAGGGCCCCAAATACCTGCATTTGCTGGTCCCCTGCGTCCCCGGCTGGGGGTACGAGCCGCACCTCTCCGTGGAGATGGCCCGCCTGGCCGCTGAAACCTTCCTTTTCCCGGTCTTCGAGGTGGAAGAGGGGGTGATCACCCGGGTGAAGAGGGTGAAGGAGCGCAGGCCGGTGGAAGACTACCTGCGCCCGCAGAGGCGTTTCGCCCACCTCTTCCGCCCGGGCGGCGAGGAACACCTGGACGAGCTGCGCCGCATCGCGGATGAGAACTCGCGTCTGCAGCCGGGGCCGGCCGTGCTCTTCGGAACGCGGGCGGGCGAGAGCGGCTAGGCCTGCTCCCGCTGCGGCAGGCGCCACGCCCCCCTATTCATGCGCGGCCAGGCCGTAGATGAGGTAATCGGCCACCGCGTCCGCCACCCTGGCATAGTCCACGTTGCGATCGAGCATGAAGAGCTGCAGGCCCACATGCTGGGGCGCCCCGGCCACCAGGCTGGAGACGATTTCCGTGTCCATGGGGCGGAACATCCCCCTTTTGATGCCCTGTTCGAGCAGCGCCCTCACCATCTCCGCCGCCTGCCGCTGCCATTCCACGATGCGGAAGTCGATCTCGGGGTTCATGCCCATGACCTCCTTGATGTAGATGGCGGAGAACTCCCAGTTCTCGTCGAAGAAACGGTAGAGCTTGTTTATGGCGTTGCGGGATCTCTTCCTCAGCTCCTCCAGGGTATTGGGGGTATCTCCCAGCTCCCCCCTCACGATCTCCAGCATGCTGTTGAGTATGCCGTCCACGAGTTCGAGGAAGAGGTCTTTCTTGCTGTCGAAATAGCTGTAGAAGGTGGCGCGGGCTACCTGCGCCTCCTGCAGGATGTCCTCGACCGAGCAACGGTTGAAACCCTTGCGCGAGAAGATGCGCAGCCCGGCGTTGATGATGTCTGTACGCTTATCTCGCCTCGGCAACCTGTCCCTCCCCCTGGTGAGGTCAACAGCACAAGGATTTTATACATTCTCCGCACACTTCTGCCGTCTTGTCAAACATCTTAAGCCCGCGTATCCGTGTGCTATGCTGGGGAAAGACCGCTTAACGCCCTCGGGGGGCATCAAGCGGGCCGGGGAGGGTAAAGGCGATGCAGACGCAGAAAGAGCGGAGGGCGCAGAAAGAAAAGGCCTCCCCTGCGGCCCGCGGGGAGAAGGCGCCAGCCGGGCGCATCCACTTGATAGACGGCAGACTCCTTGACGCTTACGGCGACCGCGTCTGGTCGCCGCGCTTCGTGGGGCTGCTGGACGGCCTCGTGCATACCATACTCTCCCAGAACACCAGCGACGTAAACTCGCACCGCGCTTTCGCTGAGTTGAAGAAGAGGTTCCCCACCTGGGAGGACGCCGCCGCCGCGCCGACCGCCGCCATCGAGGCGGCCATTCGCACGGGGGGCATCTCGCGGGTGAAGGCCGAGCGCATACAGGCGGTGCTGCGGCGGGTGCACGCGGACTGCGGCACCTACTCCCTGCAATGCCTGGAGGAGATGGACCCCGAGCGCGCCCGCGCCTACCTGCTGGAGATGCCGGGGGTTGGGCGCAAGACGGCGGCGGTGCTGCTGCTCTTCCAGCTGGGCTATCCCTTCTTTCCCGTGGACACGCACGTTTTCCGCGTCGGCAGGCGGCTGGGCCTCATCCCGGAGCGGGCCGGCCCGGAGCGGGCGCACGATATCATGGACGCGGCGGTGCCGGACGGCATAAAGTTCAGGCTGCACATGAACCTCATCGAGCACGGCAGGGCGGTGTGCAGGGCGCGGAAACCAAAATGCCCCGCCTGCTGTCTTATCGAAATATGCCCGCGCACAGGCGTAGACGAGGAAGGATAAGGCGATGCGCAAAGTGTTCACGACCGCCCTGCTGGCCCTGGCGGTCACGGCTCTTTTCCTGGCGCCGGCCCTGGCCCTGACCCAGGTGCAAACAAAACAGGCGGCGATCGAGGAGGTCTTTTCCGAGACAGCGGCGGTGCGCGGCCTCGAGGCCGACCCGAGTATCGCCGTGAACTACCTCAACCGCGGGGAGCTGGAGGCGCGCATACTGGAGGACTTCGCCGAGGACAACCCGGAGGAGGAGCTGGCCGTCGAGCAGCGCATCATGATCATGCTCGGCTACATCCCGCCCGACCTGGACCTGGAGGATTTCTATATCGCCCTGCTCACGGAGCAGATCGCCGGCTTCTACGACCCCGAGGACAACGGCCTCTACCTCATCTCGGAATCACAGTCCATGAGCCCCACGGAACGCTTTACCCTTTCCCACGAGCTCGTGCATTACCTGCAGGACGAGAACTTCGACCTCATGCGCCCGCCCTTCCACGACCCCGACGGCGCCGAGGAGGAGACCGACGACGACGCCTCCTTCGCGGCGACCTGCCTGGTGGAGGGCGACGCGGTGATGACCTCGGAGAGATGGCTGGCAAAATACATGGACGCCGAGGACATGGTGGACATGTACGTGGAGAGCAAGGGCTATTCCAGCAAGGTGCTGGACAGCGCGCCGGGGTATATCTACGAGAGCCTGCTCTTCCCCTATATCGAGGGCGCGGAGTTCGTGCGCCACCTGTACCGGGACGGGGGGTACGCGGCCGTGAACAGGGCCTTCAGCGAGCCTCCCTCCACCACCGAGCAGATATATCATCCCGAGAAATTCCTCGCGGGCGAGGGGGCGGTGGATGTGGCGCTGGAGGACATGTCGGCGGGGCTCGGCGCGGGCTGGGAACTCGACTACGACAACGTGCTGGGCGAATTCGACGTCTATCAGCTCTTCGCCCCCTATTTGAGCAGCAAGGTGGACGTCGCGGCGGCGGCCGAGGGTTGGGGGGGCAACCGTTATCACCACTACAGCGGCGAGGGCGGCGATGAGTTGCTGGTGCAGGTCTATGCCTGGGACAGCGTGGAGGACGCGCAGGAGTTCGCGGCCGCCTATGCCAGGTACGTGAAGGAGCGCTTCGGGAGCGAGGCGAAGAGGGAGGAACCCGCGGGGTCCTGGATGGTGTGGTCCACGGGCGAATACCGTCTCGGCCTGAAGAGGGACGGCGCGAACACCGAGCTAGTGCAGGCCACGGCCGCCGGGCCTTTCCGGGCCGCCGTCGCAGCGCTGGGCGAGGAGGGGGACCCTATCGACGAGGCCGTGCTTGTCGAGGCCTCCAGGAAGACCGCGGAGGAGACCGACCTCAGCTGGCTGATCATCGCCCTGGTGGTGGGCTTGCTGGCCCTGGGAGGCATCCTGGTGTTGTTGATGCTCTTTACCTACCGCCGCCCGCCCGCCCCGCCCGCCCAGCCTCCCATGGGCGGGCTCGGCCCTCACCGCCACCTTCCCCCCGGCGGAGGGGAAGGCGCGTACGCGCCGCCGACCCAAGGAGCTCCGGGCGCCCCGCCGCCGCCTGCGCCGCCTCCGGCGGGCGCCACGCCTCCGCCTGTGCCGCCGGGCGGTCAGGACCCGCCGCCTCGGCCTCCGGCAAGGATGCCCGGAGAGTAGGTGGCGCCCGCATCCCCATTCCCCTGGCGCAGAGCGTTGGCTATTGCCCTATGCATGCCTTGCCCGCCACGGCGCGGGAAAGCCCAGCCCCGCTTTCCGCCGGGGAAATGGAGCCCCGCCCGAGCCCGCGCACATATTCTCCGTCCCGGGTTTGCGTTATAATAGGCACCTGAAACGTATGTGGGCCCATAGCTCAGTTGGTCAGAGCAGCGGACTCATAATCCGCGTGTCGCAGGTTCGAGTCCTGCTGGGCCCACCAGTAAAAGAGCAGGTCAGGTTGGAAATTCCCTGATCTGCTTTCTTTTTACTGATGGGCGTTCCCTAAATGTTCGCTGGATTTTATTCCGCGGAGACTTGCTTGGTCAATTATTAATCCCACGATGGTTGAAGATATATAGTATTATGTGCGGCCATTGAAATACTCTCAGCGGGTTAGTATCTCTCAGCGAGATGAGCCCTTCTATCCTATCAACACTCTTGCCAAAACTGTTCGGTATGAGATGGCAGCATATGTCAATGGTTACTATAAATGTTGCGGCCCCGGTTCCCTGGACATAACTTAGGGTTAAGTCTCGCCGCCGATTATAGCTCATGCAGCAATCCCCTCGTAGTAAGCCTTCCTCGCGTCTCGAGGGCTTAGGTATCCGTTCTTCTCGATGAGCCACTGGTTGTTGTAGAGATCAACGAACTCCGATACCGCCTGTCTTACCTCCTCCAAGGTCTCGTATACCCTGCCGTAGATGACCTGCTCCTTCAAGGTGCGGAAAAACCTCTCAGCCGCCCCGCTTGTCTGAGGCTGTTCTAAGAAGGCGAAGCTGGGGGCGATCCCCCAGGCCTTGAGCTGCTTCTGAAAATGATTCGAGAGATACTGGCTGCCGTGGTCTGTGCGCAAGCTGAGCCCGCGTGCCGAGCCCGCCTCCACCGACCCGAACTCGGACATGATGCCCTGGGATGCGGGCTCCGGGGCATGTCTTTGAGTAAAAGGAGGAGCGCGGTATGCCCCAGGCGGCGCAGGTCCTCATCACCCCGTACGGCT
>CAZEAU010000037.1:0-19628 GCA_964510515.1 uncultured Actinomycetota bacterium
CTCGCGGCTCGGAGGCAAAACGCGAGCCCATGCGGCGGGCTGGAGAGAGAGCCGGTGAGGGCAGACGCTGAGGTCTATAGAGGTGGCGGGGGGAGAGCAGACGCTGCGGAAGGTGGAAAGGGTCGGGTGGGCAGACGCTGGTCCTTTAAGACCTGCGAGTGCGGAGCGAGGGCCGCGCCCCCGGCTCCCGTTCCACACGCAGCACCTGCTGTAGTGTCCCGGCATCCTCGCCTCGCGGCTCGGAGGCAAAACGCGAGCCCATGCGGCGGGCCGCTAGCGCCCCATTTCGGCGAGGAAGCGCAGCGCTTCGGGCTCGTCGGGCTGTATGCGCAGCACCTCGGCGAAGTCCTCCGCCGCCCCCGCGATGTCGCCGCGCTCTCTCCTTCCCAGCCCCCGGGCGAGGTAGGCGGGGTAGAGATCCCGGTCGAGGATGAGCGCACGGTCCCAGCTGTCTATGGCGTCGGGCCAGTCGTTGAGCAGGGCGTGGCAGACGCCGCGCTCGTAGTAGGCCTCCGCCCGGCCCGGTTTCAGCTTGATCACCTGGTTGAAGTCGCGCACGGCGTGGTTGTATATGGGGTTCTCGTCGTAGCTGATCTTGTGCCGCAATGCTTTGCCGCGCAGCATGTAGGCTTCGGGAAAATCGGGGCGCAGCTTGACCAGCCGGCTCAGGTCGCGTTCCGCCCAGCCGTAATAACCGCGCTCCAGGAGCAGCCTCCCCCGGCGCAGGAGGTCCGCCTCGTCGGCGGCGTCCTTGTCCAGGGAGAGAGAGAGTTCGCGCAGAAGGGCGTCGTCGTCCTCGTCCCTGAAGCCCTCCCCCGCCTCCTCCCCCTCGAGCATGCCCACGATGGTGCCCATGAGGTTGGCGGAACGGGCCAGCCCCATATGGGTGCACAGCCATTTCACGCGCACGTTCTCCGCCCCCTCGAGGCGGCAGCTCGTCCAGGGGATGACCGCGAAGTCCTGGGAGGTGTATATGGAGACGTGGGGTGAGCGCGCGCCCTCCTCCAGCATGGCCAGGTAGGCGTCGGAGAGGCCGCGGAGAAACGTGCTGGAGGGAAGCGACTGACGCGCCGCCTTAAAGGGAGCGAAAGGATAGAAAGACAGCGACCCCCGGTTGGGGGTGCCCAGCATGACCAGGCGGCCCAGATAATCCTTGGCGCCCATCTGCTCGACGGCGTACCTGGCTATCAGTCCCCCCAGGCCCTGCCCGACGAGGGACAGCCGCCTCACCCCCAGGAGCACTCTCAGCTCCTCCATCCTGCGCATCAGGCAGCGTGCGCTCTTGCGGATATCGCCCGCCGCGAAATTGGGGAGGCGCATAGTATAGACCTCGAAATCCAGGTTTCTCAGCCGCCTGCGCAAGGTCGTGGAAAGAAAATTGAAACGGAGAAAACCCGGTATATACAAGACGGGGTCGCGCTGCTTTCGCGTCCGCGAGAGCTTCTGCGGAAAGACCTCCCTGGGCAAAGGAGCCTTGTCCCTGCGCCTGAGCACCCTTTCCTCCACTGCCCCCCTCCGAGGTCATCCGCCCCGCACGCGGGATAGAAGCCTGCCGCCACGGCGGTCCACAACACACAACACACTATAAACCTGCCCGCGAGGTACGCGCCATCCCCACGGCCGCAATGCGGGTGACGGCGGGGGGCAAGACGGCCTGCGTAAGGGGGGTTTCTCCCCCGCCCGCATGGCCGGGGGCGGGCATGGCGCGACATCTCGCATGGGCCGCTCACACCCGATGAGATCCTGTTGCGAGCGCCCCTACCCCTACCTCAGGACCCTGGTCACGACCAGGCGATAGCGCGACGAGGTCCGCGTCCCCGGGGCATATATGCGCGAGAGGAGGAAAAAAGAGAGCACCGTGAAGGCGATGCCCAACAGCAGCGCCAGCGGGACGTTGAACCCCCAGCCGAGGAGGTGGTGGCCGACCGCCCCAGCCGTCGCCAGCCCGGCGAGGAAAGCCAGGAGGGGAACGCCGTAGAGAATATAGGCGGCGCGGATGGACTTGGCCACGGGCAGGTCCACCACCACGCGGTCGCCCTGCGCGGCGCCGGCCAGGTTGTCCGCCTCGGCCAGCATGGTCTGCGAGTCCACCATCACGCAACACGAGCCGCATCCCTCGCACAGGCGGCTGCGCCGCAGCAGCACCTGCGCGGTGTCGCCCCGCACCGCCACCACCGTGCCCTCTTCATGCCTCTTGCGCACGGCCGCCGGGTAGTCGAAGAGCTCCGGCTCTTGCTCCCGCCCGCCCCATGCCTCCAAGCTATCTTCCTCCATGTCCGCAACCCCCCTTCTTGCGCCCCTGCGCGCGCCGCGCACGCGCTCCGCTCATTTTATCGCCCCCGCGTACTTCTCGGGGTCTTCGTCGAACTCCTTCTTGCACGCCCGGTTACAGAAATACACCGTCTTCCCCCGGTAAGTGGACGTGGCCGCGGCGTCCTTCTTCCTGATGGTCATCCCGCATACCGGATCCAGCGCCTTTCCCCTCATCTCCACTTCCCCCTTTCCTTCCATCTCTTCTCCCCCCGCGGCGGCCATCCCTCCGCCCCGCCCGAAACGCCTCAAGCGCAGCGAGTTGCTGACCACCGACAGCGAGCTGAAGGCCATGGCCGCGGCGGCATAGATGGGGTTGAGCAGCACCCCCCACACGGGATAGAGCACGCCCGCGGCTATGGGAATGCCGATGGCATTGTAGAAGAACGCCCAGAAGAGGTTCTGCTTGATGGTACGCAGGGTGGCGCGCGAGAGGCGGATGGCGGTGGCCACCTTGCGCAGGTCCTCGGAGATGAGGGTGATGTCGGATGTCTCCAGGGCGATGTCGGTACCGGTGCCGATGGCGATGCCTATGTCCGCCTGGGCCAGCGCGGGAGCGTCGTTGATGCCGTCCCCCACCATGGCCACCACCTTGCCCGCGGACTGGATGCGGGCCACCTCCGCCGCCTTGTCGGCCGGCAGCACCTCGGCCAGCACGCTGTCCAGCCCCACCTGGCGGGCGACCGCCTCCGCGGTGGCGCGGCGGTCGCCGCTGAGCATGGCCACCTCCACCCCGAGCTTCTTCAGCTCCCGCACCGCCTCCGCGGCCATGGGCTTGAGGGTATCCGCCACGGCCACCAAGCCCAGGAGCTCGCCGCCCGCCAGGACGTAAACCACCGTCTTGCCCTCGCGCGCCAGCTCCTCGGCCCTCACCTCCATGTCCCCCAGCTCGACCCCGCTCTCCTGCATGAAGGCGGCGTTTCCCAGCCGCAGCTCCCTCCCCCCCATGTGGGCCACCACGCCGCGCCCGGGATGAGCCTGGAAATCGCTCGCCTCGCCCAGGGTAAGCCCCCTGCCGCGCGCCTCCGCCACCAGGGTCTCCGCCAGGGGATGCTCGCTGCCGCGCTCGACCGCCGCCGCCAGCGCAAGCAGGTCGTCCTCCCCTCCCCTCACGGCCAGCACGTCGGTGACCTCCGGCTTTCCCCAGGTGAGGGTGCCGGTTTTATCGAAGACCACCACATCGAGGCGCCCCGCCGCCTCGAGCACCTCTCCGCCCTTGATGAGAACGCCCATCTCGGCTCCCTTGCCCGTGCCCACCATGATGGCCGTGGGGGTGGCCAGTCCCAGCGCACAGGGGCAGGCGATGACCAGCACGGCCACGAAGTTGATGAGGGCGAAATTGAAGGAGGGCTCCGGGCCCGCCAGCAGCCACACCAGGAAGGTGACCGCGGCCATGGAGATGACCACCGGCACGAACACCGCGGCCACCTTGTCCGCCATGCGCTGAATGGGCGCCTTGCTGCCCTGCGCCTCCTCCACCAGCCTGATTATCTGCGCCAGCACGGTGTCGCTCCCCACCCGCGTCACGCGCAGGCGAAAAGAGCCCGTGCCGTTCACCGTGGCCCCCGTGACCTCGTCGCCCGGCCCCTTCTCCACCGGCAGCGGCTCGCCGCTGAGCATGGACTCGTCCACGGCGCTGCGGCCCTCCTCCACCACCCCGTCCACCGGTATCCTCTCCCCGGGCCTGACCACCACCATGTCGCCCACGCGCACCTCGTCGATGGCGAGATCGAGCTCCCGGCCGTCGCGCAGCACGCGCGCCGTACGCGCCTGCAGGTCCATGAGGCGGCGGATGGCCTCGGAGGTGCGCCCCTTGGCGCGGGCCTCGAGGAAGCGCCCCAGGAGGATGAGGGCGATGATGGTGGCGGAGGCGTCGTAATATACGGCCAGCTCCAGCCCGGTCCCGCTGATGAAGGAGGGGAAGAAGGTCGCCACCACGCTGTAGAGATAAGCCGCGCTGGTGCCCACGGCGATGAGGGTGTTCATGTCCGAGGTGGCGTGGCGGGCGGCGCTGAAGGCGGCGCGGTAAAAAGTCATGCCCGGCCAGAACTGCACCGGGGTGGCGAGGGCGAAAAGGACGATGAAGAGGGTGCGCTGGGGGATCTCCCGCAGCAGGGGCAGGTGCATGTGGCCCATGGAGAGGAGCATGATCACGGCCGCGGAGACCACGCTGTATATGAGCTTGGCCCGCAGCATCCGGGTCTCCCTCTCGCGCCGCCGCCGCTCGCGGTCGAGGGCCTCCTCCCCCTCGGCCGTGGGCATGAGACGGTAGCCGGCGGCCTCCACCGCCCGCGCCATCGTGGCGAAGGATACCTGCCCCGGGTCGTAGCTCACTGCCACCCGCTCCGTGGCCAGGTTGACGTCGGCCCCCATCACCCCCTTCACCCCGGCGAGGGCTTTTTCCACCCGCGCCACGCAGGAGGCGCAGGTCATGCCCTCCACCGCATAGGTCGCCTTCTCCAGACCCGCCCGGTAGCCCAGGTCCTCGATGGCGCGGGCGATGCTCTCCACGCCCACCTCGCCCGGGCGGAAGGACACGGAGGCCTTCTCCGAGGCCAGGTTGACCTCGGCGCTCTCCACGCCCGGCATCTCCTGCAGCGCCTTCTCCACCCTGCCGGCGCAGGTCGCGCAGGTCATGCCCCCGACGTTGATGACCAACCTGCCGCCATCCCGCGCCCCGCCGTCAGCGGGAGGCTCCTCTCCTGCGGCCATCTTTCCTTCTTCCCGGCCCATGTCCGCGTCCCTCTCTTCCGCTTCCATCGCCTCCGCCCAGCGCCTCCGCCCAGCGCCTCCCCGGCGACGTAATTCCTGGCTCCGGGCTTATTCATATTCTTCCCACCCGGACTGCGCTTGCAGCCGGAGGGGGCCCTTTCACTGCCGTTTACCCTATCATGGAAGCGGCGCCGTCTTTCCGCCATGAGTCGGCTCAGCCGCATGGCACAGCTCGCCCCGCCGCCGCGCCGCGGCAATGCCCATGCGCCCGCGGGCCGGGGCCGAGGGCGGACCCGGGTTACCACGCCGTCCCTGCGGAGGTAAAATGCCCCCATGAACGAAGAAACGACGGAGGAACAGCGACCCCTCAACCGCTCCCGGCTGCGGCGCGGCCTCATGCTGGCGGTGGCTCTCTCGGCCGCCACCCTCATCGTCATCTCCCTGGCCACCCTGGACCGCGCCACTTTCGCCGCCCTATCCGGCCTCTCGCCGGGCTTTCTCCTCCTCGCCGCCGCCCTCTCTCTGGGCAGATGGCTGTGGTCGGTGGCGCGCATGCACCTGCTCGTCAAGTGCGCCGGCCGCAGGGTGCGCCTGCGCGACATTCTCAAGACGGTGTACGCAGGCTACTTCGCCGGCCTCATCACCCCCCTGCGCGCCGGCGGCGTCACCGGGGAGATGTTCTTCCTCTACGAATACGGCCTGGGCGCGGGAGAGGCGGTGGCGGTGGTCTCCTTCGGAGCCTGCATATCCACCACCCTGCTCATGCTCTTCTTCCCCCTGGTTATCTGCATCGCGCGCAGCCGCATCCAGCTCTCCCTCTCCCTGCAGGGAGTGCTGTTCTCGGCGCTGGCGCTAGGGGTCCTCTACCTCGCCCTGGTGCTCTGGGCCATCCTCAGGCCACAGGCCACGGTGGGGAAAACCCTGCTCCAGCACTCCCCCCCATTCCTGCGCAGCCGCCGCCGCTACCGCCGCTTCCTCCTCCGCCTCTCGGCCGAGATCCAGGCCTTCGCGGAGTCCCTCCGGCAGCTCTCCCGCATCGGATGGGCCAGACTCACGGCGGTGGTCACCCTCACCCTCCTCTACTGGTTCACCGGTTTCTTCGCCGTCCCCGCGGCCGTGGTCGGCCTGGGCTATGGCTCCTGCTTCTGGCAGGCGGTGGTGGCGCAGCTGGTCGTGCACATCCTCATGCCCTTCGTCCCCACCCCGGGCGGCAGCGGCATCGGGGAGGTGGGCTTCCTCTTCGTCTACAGGAGCATCCTCCCCGACGCCGGAGTGGCCAGCCTGCTCACTCTCATCTGGCGCTTCATCGACTTCTACCTCGGTCTCCTCGTGGGCGGCGCAGCCTTCATCCTGGTCATGCGCGACGCCGCCCGCCGGCCCCGGGCGCAGGCGCCGCAGCGGGAGGATCCCGGCGGGGAGAATGCGGAGGAGGCGAAGCCTCCGGGCTCGCGCGCCTGACCCCGCCCGCGCCTGAGCCCGCCCTTTTCCCTGTCTCAGCCGCGCCCCCTGCGCCCGGCGCCGACGTGCCGACCTTGTCCTCGAGGGCTTCTGGCGGGGAGCTTCTGCGCTTCCGGGCCGCGGGGGGAGAGGAAAGGCGCCCGTTCCTTTTGCGCGGCGCGGGAAAATGACCTGTTTCGCGATCGCGCTCCGGCGCTTAATATGTTTAATATGACTAATATGATTATGGCCGGCATGCCCGGGAGGAATGGCGGAACCTGCCGGAGAGAGCAAAGCGCGGCAAGCCGCCCGCGTTTCAGGAGCAGGGAGAATGGAGGAGAGCATGATCGATCCAGACGCCGCAACCTTGATCATCGGAGAGAGGATAAACCCCACCGGGCGTGCGCGCCTGGCGGAAGAGCTGCGTGAGGGCAAGCTGGACAAGGCCTTGGCGGACGCCGCGGCGCAGGCCGAGGCGGGCGCCGACTATATCGACGTCAACGTGGGCGCGCCCGGGGTGGACGAGGCGGCGCTGCTGCCGCGCCTGGTCCTGGAGGTGGCCGAGCACACCGGCCTTCCCGTATGCGTCGATTCCGCGGACCCCGTCGCCCTCGCCGCCGCCCTCGCCGCATACCGCGTCCCCGAGGCCATCGTCAACTCCGTTACCGCGGACGATGAGAGCATGGACGCCGTCCTGCCCCTGGTGGCGGAAACCGGATGCCAGGTCATCGCCATGACCAAGGACAGCAGGGGTATCCCGGCGACCGCCGAGGAGCGGCTGGAGAGAGCGGAGCGCATCGTGGAGCGCGCTGCGACCTACGCTATCCCCCCGCAGAAGATCCTGGTGGACTGCCTCACCATACCCGCGGCCACCGAGGCGGAGGCGGCGGGCGTCACCCTGCGCGCCATCTCCCTCATCCGGGAGAAACTGGGCTGCCCCGTCGCCCTGGGCGCATCCAACGTGAGCTTCGGCATGCCGGAACGGACGGTGATAAACTCCGCCTTCCTCTGCCTGGCCGTCGAGGCCGGCCTGGCGGCTGCCATCGTCAATCCCCTCGAGCCGAACCTGGTGCTCTCCATCCGCGCCGTCGATTTCCTCCTCGGCAAGGACCGCATGGGGCGCGCTTACCTCAAACACTACCGCGCCCGTAAAAGATGAGTCGGAGGCAGATGTGGGCAGCGTGATAACCGTCCTGCCCCAGGGGCAGCGGCTGATTTGCGGCGCGGACGACGACCTGCTAACCGCCCTGCAGGCGGCCGGGATCGCGCTGGAGAGCGTCTGCGGGGGAGCGGGCACCTGCGGCAAATGCCGCGTCTGCATCCTGGAGGGCGAGACCGGCGCCCCCACGCCGCAGGAGGAGGAGCTCCTGACCGCAGCGCAGCTCGAGCGGGGAATGAGGCTGGCATGCCAGGTGCGTCCGCTGGGCGACCTCTGCATCGAGGTGCCGCAGCCGCCCCATGCCCGCGCGAGCAGGCTGCAGCTGGAGTCCGAGCTGGCGGAGGTGCCCCTGGAGCCGGCCGTGCTCTCAAGCGACCTGGCGGTGCCGCTCCCCGCCGCGCCGGGAGACCACGGGTCGGACCTGGCGCGCATTCTCGCCGCCCTGGGGGAAGACGCGCCCGCCGCCGCAGGGCTGCGCGTGGACCTGGAAGGACTGCGGGCCCTCCCCGCCACGCTGCGCAAGCACGCCGGCGCCGTGAGCGCGGTCACCCGCTCAGGCGAGCTGCTGGGCCTGCTCGCGGCAGGCCGCATTCCCCTGGGCGCAGCCGTGGACCTGGGCAGCACCAAGATAGCCTTTTTCCTCTACGACCTCGCGGATGGATGCCTGCTGGCGAGCCGGGGCATCTCCAACCCGCAGGCGGCGCACGGCAGCGACATCGTGAGCCGCATCCGCTACGCCATGGAAAAGGACGCCTCCCGCCTCGGCGTCATGGTGGTGGAGGCGGCCAACGAGACCCTCGCGGCCATGTGCGCCGAGGCCGGGCGCGAGCGCGCCGACATCTTCGAGATGGCGCTGGTGGGAAACACCGCCATGCACCACCTTTTCCTCGGGCTTCCCGTGGAGCAGCTGGGGCACAGCCCCTACCTTGCGGCCACCGACCTCCCCCTCGAGGTCAAGTCCAGGGACCTCGGCCTGGCGCTGAATCCCGCGGCCGTCGTCTACCTGCCGCCCCCCATCGCCGGCTACGTGGGCTCCGATCACCTGGCGGCGATGGCCGCCACGCGCCTGTGGGAGAGGCCCGAACCCTGCCTGCTCCTGGACATCGGCACCAACACCGAGGTGGCGCTGTGGGCGGGAGGGCGCATCCGCTCCTGCTCCTGCGCCTCCGGGCCCGCCTTCGAGGGCGGAGGCCTGAGCCAGGGTATGCGGGCCGTCGAGGGCGCCATCGAGGACGTCTGCCTCGACGCCGCCAGCGGCGGGCCGAGGCTCTCGGTGATCGGCGATGCCATGCCGCGCGGCATCTGCGGGTCGGGCATCCTCTCCGCGCTGGCCGCTATGGCGCAGGCGGGGGTGGTGGATGCGAGCGGCCGTCTCATGGAGGGGGCACCGGGGATCGGCCGCACGGAGGACGGCCTCGCCTACTGGCTCTCGCCTCCCGGCGGAGGCGGCGGCGAGGGGGTGGCCGTCACCCAGGGCGACGTGCGCGAGATACAGAAGGCCAAGGGGGCCATCCGCGCCGGGGTCGATGCCCTCCTCGCCCAAGCGGGCGTGGAGTACTCGCAGCTGGAGGAGATCGTGCTCGCGGGCGCCTTCGGAACCTACACCGATCCCGTGGCGGCCCTGCGCATCGCCCTGCTGCCGCCCGTCTCCCCCCAGCGCGTGACCCGGGTGGGGAACGCGGCCGGTGCGGGGGCCCGCTCCATGCTGCGCTCCATCCCCTTCCGGCACAAGGCCGAGGAAATTGCCGGCCGCATCGAGTACCTCGAGCTCTCCTCCTACCCTTCCTTCGCAACCCTCTTCGCCGCCGCCATGTACCTGGAGGAGGACGCAGTCCAAACGGCGAAGGAGCGTTTCCGCCTCTAGGGCGAGCGCGGGGGGTGCCGGGGCCACCCCCCGCGCTCGCGGCCGGACCGACACTCAGCGGTCGAACGCGCCCTCCCCCACCTCGCCGGTGAAGATGGGCTCGTAGAAGAGCCTGCGCGCCTCGGGATAGTCCTCGAAGCTCAGGCCGATGCGCTGGTTGAGGTCCAGCCCGAGCTCGCGGTACACCAGCCAGGGCGGAAGCCCGTCCCTGAGGGCGACCGCCTTGATGAGGAGCTGTCCCAGGGTGAGGGCGACGTCTCCGCCCACCATGCGCTTGAAGGAGGCCTCCTCCTCGTAGGCATCCCACTCCTCCTGCGCGTACGCCGGCAGGATGCCCTTCTCCCTGGCCTTCTCTATGTCCATGGCCATGATCATGCGCTCTATCTCGAAGACGTTGCCCACGGCCCCGAGGGGAAGGCCTATGAGCCCCAGCCTCTCCACGATCTCGTTGAGGATGGGAATGCCCTCTTCCGGGCCCATGAGGACGGTTTCGTTCTCGCCACGCGAGAGGCCTCCGGGGATGGGCGAGACGATCTCCATGCCGTTGGAGAGGCGCATGGAGGACATGAGCCCGTACTTGCCCGCCCCCAGGGTGGAGGGGAAGGCGGAGATGGAGTTGATGGTCACCTCCGGTCCTACCCCGGGGGTGATGGCCGCTCCGCTTCTCCAATCCTCGGCGGATTTCTGCATGTAATAATAAAGCCCCGCGCGGTTGGAGAGGAAAACGCCGCCCAGCTTGGCCAGCACCACCCGGCCCCGCGGCCGGTAGGATGCGGCCAGCGTGGCCGTTACCTCGAGGGGGTCGGGCAGGGTATCGGGCTGAGTGGAGCGGTGGGAGATGACGGTGTTGTGCCCAGCGCTGTGGAAGACCTCCATGTACATCCAGGCCTGGGAGAAGCTGCCAACCTGATTGAGCTTCACCAGCCCCGCGTTGCACACCCCCTGCCGGAGAGCCTCGCAGGCCAGGGTGGGGTTGGTGACCAGGTTGTCGTCGCCGATGATGGCCATCTTATCCCCCAGCTCCTGCGTGAGCCTCTGCCAGAACCTCCACTGGCTCTCGGAGGCGGCGAAGGGGTCCTCGAAGGCGAGCAGGTGCCCCCACTCGTAGAAGAGCTCGATATAGCGGTCGCACAGCTCGTCCCCGCTCATCCTGCGCCCCTGCCAGGTATAGAGCTGGGAGTCGGGGTCGAACATGGTGTCCGAGTCCGCGGCGTTGTCGATGCCCAGGAAAACGTTTGCGCCGTATTGATAGCCGTGCTGCGCGCCCGCCTTCCCCACCGCGTCCATCATCAGCTCTATGGCCGCCTCGTCCCCGCCTCCGTAACCGTTGAAGGAACAGCCCCCCTCGTTCTCGCGCCCTCCGCCGGACACCCCCTCGCGGGAGAAAATCTCCGCCACGATCTGATTCTGCAGGGCGGGCAGCACCCGCAGGGTGCCGAAGAAGCCCCGGCTGGCGGCATCCTGCGTCTCCTGCGGGAAGAGGATGATCCATTTCTCCTGGGCCACCAGGTCGGGAGAGGTATTGACCTTATTGCCCTCGGCATCGACGAACTCGGTGTGTTTCCCCGCCTGTATGGCGTTATGCGCCCCCTCGGGCAGATACACCGCCATCCCCTCGAAGCGGGGGTCGTCTCCCCCGTATGCGGCCCAGTTCCGCACCTCGCCCACGAGCCTCTGGAAAGCGCCCCTGGCGCGGCCGTCGACCTCCTCCCGCCCGGCATCCACGCTTATGGCGCCAGCCGCCGCCCGCGCGGCCAGCTCCGCCTCTATCTTCCTCTTCTCGCGCTGGCGGTACATGGCATCGTTGTCCTGATGCCTGCCCAAAAAGGCGATGGCGCCCAGGGCGAGGACGCGCGGGGTCACATAGGCCAGGGCCGTGTTGAAGTGGGTATCCGGCCAGGCTACGCGCCAGGCAATGCTCAAGGCGAGCAGGGCCAGCCCGGAGAGCCCGGCGAGGCAGGCCACCACGAGGTCGAAGCGCGAGCCCGCGGCGACAACGTTGAGGGCCGGGGTGCCGTTGATGCGGTAGTTAAGGCCCTCCTTGATGATGGCCGGATACCTGCCCACGGGCCCGAGGAAGAACATCCTGGCCAGTTCGGCCCAGAAGGAGGCGCTGCCGGTCCTGAAGGCCACCGAGCCGTCCTCCCGCCTCGCGACCAGCCTTTCCCCCACCGTCTCCTGCAGGGCCCGCTCCAGGTTATAGGTCTTCGCCGCCTCCAATACGTGCAGGGCATGATGCCCGGCGAGCATAAAATAGGCGAAGAGTATGCTCAACGCCACGGAGATGCCGACCTCGATGGCGAAACCCGCTATGTCGCTCGTCATATGGGTGGTTATGCGGGAGGAGAAAAGCGCGGCCAGAAATACCGTGGCCAGGATCTGCACCAGCAGGGCCACGGCAAAATAACCCCATTTGACGAACTCGGAGGTGGACCAGGCGCCGTGGAAGGGGCCCTGCCTCCAGCTCCTGGGCATGATCGCCGACATCACCCTGCCCGGACGCGGAGCCTGCACGCCGCCTTTGCCTTGCGGCGCCGGCTTCCTCTTCCTCTTGCTGCTCACCACTTTTCATCCAACCTCCTCGTTCCGAACCCGGCTCGCCCGGGCCTGTTTACGACTCGACCGGCATGAGGAATGCCTCTTCGACCCCCTGGCCACACCAGCATGCGGCGCCGAGAAGAGGGCGAGCGCATGGGCCATCCTCCCGACGAGAAGATATTCTACCACCCCCGGCGCGCAAACTCACCGCGCGCCCGGCGAACCCCCGCGGCCCGGGCGAGCCGGGTTCCTCCCGCCTGCACAGCCGCCGACGGCAGCCGCGCCGCCGCGCGGTACCGCCTGTTTGCGTGCACGTGGAAGCCGTGCGCCTCACCCCCCGGCGATGTCCTTCTTCTGGCTCTCCGGAGGGGCGCCGGCCAGGTTGGCGCCGGCGATATAGAGGCTCTCGATGAGTAGCACCTGATTGCGGTCCTCCAGGCGCAGGCTGTCGCGCAGGCTGCCCCCGTTGAGGCCGATACTGATGGCGTCCTTGGTCGTGCGCAGGGCAAGGGACGATTTCTCCGCCATCCTCGCGGCCATCTCCATGGCCCGGTCCAGGAGCTCCTCCCCCGGATAGACGTGATTGGCCAGACCGATGCGCAGCGCCTCCTCCACCTCGATGACCCTTCCCGTGAGCAGCATCTCCGCCGCCATGCCCCAGCCCACGATGCGCCACAGGAAATAGCTGGAGCCCATGTCCGCCCCGCCGGTGCCGATGTTGATATACGAGGCACAGAACTTGGCGGCGGGGGAGGCCAGCCGCACATCCGCGGCCATGGCAAAGCTCAGACCCGCCCCCATGGCGGCGCCGTTGACCGCGGCGATGACCGGCTGGGGACAGGCGCGCATGGCCTCCACGATGCTCGAGAACTTGAGCTGGCCACGCTGGATGGTGTCGCCGCTTACCCCCTGTGAAGCGAAGCCGCCCTGCATGTCGGCCGCCTCCTTGAGGTCCAGGCCGGAACAGAACCCCCGCTCGCCCGCACCGGTCATGACTATGACCTTGCACTCGTCTTCCCGTGCCATCTCGCCCCAGAAACTGCCCAGCTCGTCCAGCATCACGGCGTTGACGGCGTTGAGGCGTTCGGGGCGGTCGAGGGTTAGCAGGCCGATTCCGTCTTTGAGCTCAAATCTCAGGGTCTTATAATTCATATTTCCTCCTCATAGAATTCATATCTCCTCCTCACAGCCGGATGTCCACGTCGCCGCTGACCTTGGCGATGGTTATCTTGACCTCCCCCTCGAAAGTCTCCGCGATGACGGCCACTATCGAGCCGTCCTGCCCCACCAGCATCCATGTCGCGTTCTGCGGCGAGGCCTCCGCGGGCTCGCCCAGTCTGCCCCTGTACCAGTCCACCACCCTGGCGATGTCGTCAGCGGTCGTGAATTCCGCGCCCGAGGCGGAGACCTGCTGCTCCCCGGAGGTGGTCGTGCCGCTTACCCCGCTTCCCTCCAGGTATTGCGCGCCGGGGTAGATGGGGGCTCCCAGCGCCTCTTCGCTCGGCGCCTGCTCCTGCACCTCGATGGTCGAGCGCTCTCCGCGCTCTCCCTCCAGGGTGACCACGCCGGAATCCCCTTCGGCGGCGGGCTCCTCGACGGTGATCTTGCGCCCGCCACCCTCGATCACCTCTCCTCCCTTGCTCCCGCAGCCCGCCAACAACGCCAGCGAGAACAGGCAGGCGGCAAGCGGCAACAAGGCCGGGGTCTTCCTCATGCTCACGCTCCTTTCCGCCGTCGTTCTGCACATGCCCACTATCGAAGGCTCATAATGATTAGAGTATACCCGCCGCGGGTTGGCGCAACCATGGCCGCCGAAGCTCGCCGGGGGCCTGTTGGCGGCGCAGGCGGAGTGGTCGCGTACGGACGCTTGAGCGGACGGAGAGAAGGGCCCCTCTCCGGGGGCCCTTCTCACCTGCGCTCTCGCCGTCCGGCTGCCGCTCCCGACTCTCACGCCGCGGAGATGTTCATGACCTCCCGCGTATGTGTTCGTAGAGCTCGCTGCGGTGGAACTGGTCGAAGTCGTAATAGCCGCGCACCACGTCCAGCCTGGTACCCAGCGCGCCTCCGTTCCAGAGCTGCAGGGTCTTGGCGTCCCTCCAGTATTTCTCCACGTGATAATCGGTGACATAGGCGTACGAGCCCATGAGCTCCATGATGCGGTTGGTGGCGCTTATGGCCGCGTCGCAGCAGAACACCTTTGCGGACGAAGCCCGGGAGAACATGTGCGCGGAAGCGCCCTCCCCGTAGGTCTCGGGGCGGTCATAGGCGTAGGCGGCGTTGACGTAGTGGTCCCGCCCCGCCTGTATGGCGATGGCCACGTCCGCCAGCAAAGCGGCACAGACGGTGTGCTGGCGTATGGGTTTGCCGGCGGCGACCCTGTCGGCAGTGAAGGCCAGCACCTCGTCCAAGGCCGCCTGGGCCACCCCCATCGCCAGCCCCGCGGAGACGATGCGCGCGAAGGCAAGGTTGTCCCTCAGCAGCGCGGAGTCCCTGCCCGGTCCGGCCGCCCGCCACTCAGCGGGCACGCGCAGCCCGGTGAGCTCGAAGCCGCCCTGCCGGGCGCCCCTCAGGCCGCTCTTCTCCTGCAAGCCGAGAAAGGTGAAGCCCGGTGCCGGCGCCTCCAGGTAGAGGAGCGCGATGCCCTCCTCGCCCGCTCGAGGGTCCGTGCTCGCGGCCACGCAATAGGCGCCGGCCAAGCCGGCGTTGACCGCCCACGTCTTGGCGCCATCGAGCACCCAGCCCCCGTTTTTCTGGCGCGCCTCGCACGTGATTCCCGCCCCCTCCAGGTCGGGGTTCTCGATATCGCCTTCCCCCTGGGGCTCGGTCAGGGAGAAGCAGCCCAGGAAGGTTTCCTTCTCCTGCACGAAACGAGGGGCAAAATGCTCCAGCACCGCGCGGTTGCCGGCGTTTATCGCCGGGCGCATGGCCATCATCCCCTCCATCATGGCAGCGAAGAGGGAGGCGTCTCCCCTGCCCATCTCCTCCGCCAGCAGCGCCATGGTCAGGGCCGAGCTGAGCCCCATGCCGCCGTATTCCTCCGGGAGGAAGCCGCCCTGCAGCCCCAGGGGCAGCATCCCGGCCAGCGTCTCCTCCACCAGGCGGTAGTCCGCCCACGTGCTCTCGACCAGCTCCCTGCGCACGGGCATGACGCGTTCCTCCACGAAATCCCGCGTCGATGTGAGCAGCATGCGATCCGAGGTGGTGAGTAGGTCCTGGAGGAACCTGTTCTCCCTGCGCTCTATGGATACCTGTGCCATGTTAAATCCTTCCTGCCGGCCCGGCCGGCGGACTATGCCTTCTCTTTCCTGCTCGCCGGCGCCCTCATGCCCTTCGCTTCTCCTGCATCTGCTCGTAGAGGCCGTTCTCGTAGAACTGGTTGTATCCATAGTAGCCGCGGGCGATATCCATCTTGCCCACCTGCACCCCGCCCTCCCAGAGCTGCACGATCTTGTTGTCGCGCCAGTACTTCTCCACGTGATAGTCGGCGGCATTGCCGTAATTGCCCATGAGCTCCATGGCCTGATTGGTGACTTTCACCGCCATGTCGGCGCAGTAGACCTTGGCGATCGTGGAGCGTGAGAGCATGGCCCTGGAGTGACGCGGGCCGTAGGTCTCCGGGTGATCGTACATGTAGGCGGCATTGACGTAGGAGTCCCGCCCCACCTGCAGGCCGATGGCGATGTCCGCCAGGATGTTGGCGGCCAGCGTATGCTGGCGGATGGGCTTTCCCGCCACCTTGCGCTCGGTGGTGAAGGCCAGGACTTCGTCGAATGCGCCCTGGGCGATGCCCACCGCCCACGCCGCGCTGAACAGGCGGCCGAAGACCAGGTTGTCGTGCAACAGCTCCGCGTCCCGCCCCGGGCCCGCCGCCCTGTATTCGAGGGGCACGCGCACGTCCGCGAAATAGAAGTCACCCTCGCGGCTTCCCCTGAAACCGACCTTGTCCTCGAAGCGCCCGAAGCTGTACCCCTCTATGGGGACGGGGATATAGATGAGGGCGATACCGTCTTCTCCCAGCTCGGGGTCGGTATTGCACACCACGCAGTAGACATTGGCTATGCCGGAGTTGGTCGGCCATACCTTGGCCCCGTTTACTACCCATTCGTCGCCGTCCCGTACGGCGCGTGTATGTATGCCCATGCCCTTCATGTCCAGGTTCTCGATATTGCAGCCCCCCGAGGGCTCGGTCATGGCGAAGCAGGCCACGTAGGGCTCCATGCCGAGGAAATGGGGGGCGAACTCCTCGAGCAGGGTCTTGTTCTCTCCGAACACCGCCGGCCGGAACGCCCAGGTGCCGCCGCCCAAAGGCGCGATGCAGGCGGGCTCGCTCCGGCCGAACTCGTCCAGGAGGACGCAATAGGTGAGGGCGGAGGTGAGATTCCATCCGCCGTATTCCGGCGGCAGGAAAGCCCGCTGAAAGCCCAACTGGACCAGCTTCTTCTGCAGCTCCTCAACCAGGCCGAAATCGCCGCGTGTGCTCGCCTCCAGTTCCTTGCGGATGGGCACGACCTCGCGGTCGACGAAGTCCCGGATCAAGCCGACCAGAAACCTGTCCCCGGGGCTTACCAGCTCGTGCATGAAGCGGTTGTCCTTGATCTCGATGGAGACCTCTTCCATACTACCTCCCCTTTCTTTTGCGCCCTTGCGCGCTCGTCGCAACCTCTCCTCCTGCGTATAAACCCCTCGCGGAGCGGCCGACCTTTGCGGGCCGCTTCCCGTTTCGCCCGCTATTGCCCCTCCTCTTCCCGGGAACGCTCTCGCCTGTACGGAACCCCCTTGCCCTTCTTGCCCTGCTTCACCCTGGCCGGTGGGGGCATTTCCTTGCGCACCCGCCTGTAGGCGTCCAGCCAGGAGTCCCTCTTCTTCTTACCCGCCATCTCAGCCCCCGGGTTCCCGCGGCATCCCTCCCGTCCCTGGGCTCAAAACCTGTTCACGAGGCCGCTTGCCCCCCACCCCCCTCGGGAGTGAGCATGTAGGACACGGAGGAAGGGCCCGTACGTGACCACTCCACCCGCGCTCTCGCGCCCTCCATGGCTTCGTAGAAGGCCGCAAGCCTCCCCGCCATGAACACATCGCTGTGAGGGTTATCCACCCATACCCGCAGCACCCTTCCCGGGGTATGCTCCACGTCCGTGGCCAGCCCCTGTCCGTACAGGGGCAGCAGCGAGAGCATCTCCTGCAGCAGGTCGCCGCGCGATTCCTCGGGCATCCCCGTCAGGCCGAGGTCTCCGAGCATCTTCAGGGTGTAGTCCCTCTCCGCGTCGACGATGATGGGGACGACCTCGTCCCCCAGTTCGCGTATGAGTTCCCGCGCCACCAGCAAGGGGACGAAACCTTCCCAGTTGAGCATGCGTATCCCCCTGCGCCGGTCGATGATGATGCCCGCGTCCTCCCGCCATTCCATGTGCCTGATCTCCAGGGGCACGCCGCAGCGTGGACAGCGGTGATGGCGGTAAGCGCCTTCCTTCACGGGCGGGAACTCGACCTCCAGGCGCTCGGAGAGCTCCGGCTTGGACTCCGTGACCTCCACCCGCAACAGGTATTCGCCGTCCTCCTCTTTCCAGAAGGAGCGCAGCGGTTTGCCCTCCACGGCCTCGAAGGCGCCCACCACCACCGCCGCCATGAGGTCCAGGTCCCAGGGATTGCGCATGCGCGCCACGCCATACCTTCCGGCGCGGTATTCGACGGTGCGCGAGCGCGCCGTGCCGGTCATCCAGGCTATGTTGTGGAAGAAGCGCACTGCGCCGTGTTTGAAGGGAGGGATGCGCACGGCCATGCGGATGACCTGCGACTGCAGAAGGGCCGCGATGACGATGCGCACCGAGTTGCGCTCCGCCTCGTAGAAGATGCGATTGACCGGGAAGCCGAGGCCCTGCGAGATGCGTCGCCTCAACTCCGGAAGCAGGTCAGCCTCGTAGAAGACCTGCCTTATGCGCGGGTCGCCCCTGCTGACAATGGTGCCGTTGCCCTCCCAGCGGTTCAAGCGGCTGACCATCTTGGGAACACCGCACGTGCTGCAGCGGCTGTAATGCATCACTGGCCCCCAGCATCGAAGTCGATTAAGCCGCCTCCCATTCTAACCACAATCCTCGTACGCCTCAACCTCGCACGGCTCCGTGCGGAGAGGCTGCCATCCCATGATGCCGCCCCGGGGGCGGAAGCGCGGGAGGCGGTTCCTGCAGGCTTGGGAGGCGGGGATACCCGGGCCGGGGCGGGAAACGTCCGGCTCGCACGCGAGGGCTGTTTGCGCCCGCGGCGCAGGGGTGAACGCAAGACCGGGGACGGGTCGCATGCCCCCGGCTCGGGCGCCCGCGCCCTTCACGCCCAACACGGCGGGCGACGGGAACAATGATTTCGAGCGTGACATGGAGGCGGAGGAGGCGGGCCCTCCGGGGACCGGCCCCCGCGCCGCATCATGCCTCTTCCCAGGGGAGCTTCAGCTGCACTCCCGGGGGCTTCTGGCGCGCCCCGCCTCCGCCCCGGCGCAGCTGCAACGCGTGGACGATCTCGGCCCCCATGAAGACGAGGATGCCCACCACGTAGAGCCAGAGCACGACCCCCAGCACCACCCCCAGCGACCCATACAGCGCCTGGTTCCTGGAGATCCTGGTGAAATAAAAACCCAGGGCGTACTCGGAGGCGCTTAGGAGAAGCGCGGCGATGACGGCGCCCCATAACACCTCTTTCCATCCCGGCTTGTCCAGGGGGATGCTGCGATAGAGGGTGGCGAAGATGAACACCGAGGCCATGGGGTTCAGGATGGCGGTGAACACCACGGACAGCGCCGAGACGATCGGGCCGGCCTCACGGCTGAGCCAGGAGAAGAACTGCGAGGAGATGAAGGTGGCGATAAACCCGACCGCCGCGACCAGAAGCAGCAGCAGCATTACACCGAAGGCAAACAACTTCTTCTTCACGAAGGACCTCTTATGGGTCTCCCAGACCTCCTCGAAACCGGCCTCTATGGCGTAGGCGATCTTGCTGATGGACCACAGCAGCCCGATGACCCCCAACACGCCCACCACGTTTCTCAGGCGCACCAGGCTGTGGGAAGCGGCGTTCACCGTCGCGGGCATGTCCGGCAACAGGCTCTTGATGGCCTCGGTGGCCTTGTGCATCATCTCCGGGCTGTAGTTGAAGAAGAAACCGATGGCGGCGGCGGCAAGCAGCGCGAGCGGGAAGACGGCCAGGAAGGACGAGTAGGCAAAATTCCCCGCGTGCAGGGTCATGCCGTGGCGCAGGAAGCCGCGCACCGCCTGCTCGCCCACGGCCACCCAGGCGTATCTCTCCGCCAGGCGCTCGAGCGATCTGGCCGCCCACCGTGCGGCGCTGTTGTAGCGGCGCATGAACGGTCCCGCCTTGTCGTTCAGCCATTCCTTCCCGGCCATATGAACCTCTCCGAACGCAGGAGCGGGCCGCCTTACCTTCACGCCGCCCTCCGCGGCGGAGCCGCCGGCCGCGCCGTGTCAGCATGGGCGCCGCGGAGCCTGAAGGCGTTCCTGGAACTGGAAGGCGAGGTGGCCGCCTCCAGGATACGACTCCCGCCGGCAAGGATGGTGCCCGGGGCGGGGATCGAACCCGCACGGGTTACCCCGAGGGATTTTAAGT
>CAZEAU010000038.1:0-18870 GCA_964510515.1 uncultured Actinomycetota bacterium
CGAGGCGAGGATGCCAAGACCGAGCCCACACTCGCGCAACGCGGCGGAGGGCGCGAAGCGCTGGGGTCCGGTCCCGCGCTTTTTGCGCCGCAGGCGATAAGCCGGAGGCGTGAAAGGCCGGGACCTGACAACAAGTGCTGCTACCCGGAAGAGCCCGTACCGGTACCGGGCCTCACCTTCCGTATGCGAACCGGTCCCTATGATGACACGTCCGGAAGAACATTTACCACCCACGCCCCGAAGGGACGCCGGAAGAACGCCTGCGATCCACCTCCTGCAAGACGCTGGCTTGAAGCATAAGAGAGCCCTTTTCTCCAGGATCAGCTGCGGGGAAGAGAGCATGGAGCAGGCACGGTGAAGAAAGCATGGGGCCACGTCTTGCGAACACGAGGTAAAATCCCAGGTGCGAACAGGCAAGATAGCGGAGCAGGCAAAGAACAAGACCTGACCCCATCCGGGAGACCTCTTACGGTACGGTGGGCTTCGTGGTCCCATGTCCCCGAGATGAGGTCAAAACAGCTCATCTACCAGCTAAAACTTGTTTTGCCCCAGCGCCGTTTCGGTTTGCAATGTAGGGACCTTATAGATATAATACTTTGGGTGTGCCGCAGGGGCATATTGAGCATTCGCCACTTGCGACGAGGACTTCACCGATGTCTCTGGAGCCCTCGCAGGAGGACCGCGAGCCATCGGTTTTATATACGTTCAACCCGGCTGAGGGAGGCCGAAAACAGGAAGTTACGACCGATCAAGAAAGCATCGTACGAAGAAAGGAGTTGCAGCATGGTTCCGAGCGACCTGGAAATCGCGCAAGCGGCGGAACTGCTTCCCATCATCGAGATCGCAAAGAAGATGGGCCTGGAAGAAAACGAGATCGACCTCTACGGCAAGTATAAATCCAAGATAGACTTCGAGGCTTTCCTGGAGAGGACGAAAGACAGGCCTAATGGCAAGTACATCGACGTCACCGCCATCACCCCCACCCCCCTGGGCGAGGGCAAGACGGTGACCTCCATCGGCCTCACCGAGTCCCTGGCCAAGATCGGAAAGAACGTGGTGCTGACGCTGCGCGAGCCCTCCATGGGCCCGGTGTTCGGCATCAAGGGCGGGGCCGCCGGAGGGGGATACTCGCAGGTGGTCCCCATGGAGGACCTCAACCTCCACTTCACCGGCGACATACATGCCGTCACCGCCGCCAACAACCTGCTGGCGGCGATGATCGACACCAGCATCCTGCTGGGCAATCCGCATGACATAGACCCCCTCACCATCTCCTGGAGGAGGGTGAGCGACATCAGCGACCGCGCCCTGCGCGACATCGTGATCGGGATCGGCGGGCGCGAGAACGGCTATCCACGCCAGACCGGGTTCGACATCAGCGTGGCCTCAGAGGTCATGGCCATCCTGGCCCTGGCCAGCGACCTCAAGGACCTGAGAGACCGCCTCTCCAGGATCGTGGTGGCCTACAGCCGCTCCGGCAAGCCGGTCTCCGCGGAGGATCTCAAGGCCGCCGGGGCCATGACCGTGCTCCTCAAGGAGGCGCTCAAGCCTAACCTCATCCAGACCCTGGAGCACAACCCCTGCATCATGCACGCCGGCCCCTTCGCCAACATCGCCCACGGCAATAACTCCATAGTGGCCGATTACGTCGCGCTGAAGTGCGGCGACTACGTGGTGACGGAGTCCGGCTTCGGGGCCGACTGCGGCGCGGAGAAGATGATGGACATCAAGTGTCGCTACTCGGGCATAACCCCGGACTGCGTGGTCATCACCGCCACCATACGCGCCCTCAAAATGCACGGCGGCGCTTTCGAGGCTCGCCCGGGCAAGAAGCTCGACGAGGAGCTGGTGAAGAAGGAGAACATGCCGGCCCTGGAGGAGGGCACCGGGAACCTGGTCAAGCAGATCGAGAACATGAAGCTCTTCGGCGTCCCCGTAGTGGTGACCATCAACCGCCGCGTCACCGATACCGACGCGGAGGTCGCGCTGGTGAAAAAGCTCGCCGATGAAGCGGGCGTGTCGGCTTGTGTGCCCATCGACGTGTGGGCCAAGGGCGGAGAGGGCGGCAAGGAAGCCGCCGAGGCCGTCGTGGCCGCCTGCGACGAGCCCAAGGACTTCAAGTTCCTCTACCCCCTCGAGGCCTCCATCAAGGAGAAGATCGAGGTCATTGCCACCAAGATATACGGGGCCGACGGGGTGGACTATACCCCTCAGGCGGAGCAGGCGATCAAGAGGTTCGAGGAGGCGGGCTTCGACAAGCTGCCCATCTGCATGGCCAAGACCCACCTCTCCCTCTCGCACGACCCCAACCTCAAGGGCGTGCCCAAGGGCTACCGCCTGCCGGTGGTCGATATCAGGCCTTCCGTGGGCGCCGGGTTCCTCTATCCGCTGTGCGGAGCCATGCGCACCATGCCGGGCCTGCCCAGCCACCCCGCGGCGATGAACGTGGACATCGATGAGGGCGGGAAGACCCTCGGGTTGTTCTAGGCCGCGCACGATGAGAGTATGACGGAGAAAGGATGCCCCGGTCCGAGGGACCGGGGCATCTATACGATGACGCTCATGAGACATAAATCATGAGGCAGTAATCATGAGACAGAAATCATGAGACAGAAAGGATGACATTGGTGGGTAACTGCAGAGTACTGTTCCTCCCCGACAACCGCTATGTAGTGGTTTCCCGGGGTGACAACCTGCTGCGGGCGGCCATGGACGCCGATGTGCATATCAACGCCTCCTGCGGGGGTGCGGGGTCCTGCGGGAAATGCAGGGTGGTCATCGAGGAAGGGGAGGTAGAGCGGGAACCCAACCCCAAGCTCAGCGAGGCCGATATCGCCCGGGGATACGCCATGGCCTGCCAGGCCAGGGTGATGTCGGATCTCAAGGTGGCGGTGCCCCTGGAATCGCGCATCGGGGACCGCAAGGTTTTCGAACGCGCGGAGCCGGAGCCGGCGCACGGCTACCTCCTGGCCGCGGCCGACTGGGAGGAACGCCTGCCCGCATGGGAGCTCGACCCGCCCACACGCAAGGAGCACCTGGCCCTTGCCGAGCCCACCCTGGACGACAACACCAGCGACGCGGAGCGCGTCAAGCGCGGCCTGGCCGTGGAGGCGGGCATGCGCGACGCGGTGATCGACTACCCCGTGCTGCAGCGCCTGCCCAACATGATACGTCAGAGCGACTGGGACATAACCGTGACCGTGCTCGACTCCGGGGAGGAGCTGCGCGCCGTGCGTATCGAGCAGGGCGACACCACCATCAGCCAGTCGGCCATCGCCATCGACGTCGGGACCACCACCGTGTCCGCGGAGCTCATCGACCTGCGCACGGGCGAGGTCACGGCGCGGGCCTCCGACTACAACGCCCAGGTGGCTTTCGGGGAGGACGTGATCACGCGCATCATCTACGCCACGCGGGGGACGGGTCTGGCCAAGCTGCAGTCGGTGGTGGTCGGGACCATCTGGAACCTCATCAAGAACCTGGTGGAAGAGGCCGGTATCGAGTACTGCAATATCACCCACGTGGTGGTGGCGGCGAACACCACCATCACTCACCTGCTCCTCGGGCTCAACCCCAAGTATATCCGGGAGGAGCCGTACATACCCTCGGGCACCTTCTTTCCCTGGATCAAGAGCTCGGACCTGGGGCTGCGTATAGCGGCGGGGGTCTATCTCTACGCCATACCCTGCGTGGCCAGCTACGTGGGCGGGGACATCGTCGCCGGCATCCTGGCCTCGGGCATCTTCAACACCGACAGGATGACCCTTTATATCGACATCGGCACCAACGGGGAGATGGTCCTGGGCAACCGCGACTGGCTGCTCTCCTGCTCCTGCTCCGCCGGCCCCGCTTTCGAGGGGGGCGGGGTGAAGCACGGCATGCGCGCCACCGGCGGTGCCATAGAGCAGGTGCGCATCGACAAGGTCGGCTACGAGCCCATGATCATCACCGTGGGGAACAAGAAGCCCATCGGCATCTGCGGGTCCGGGCTCATCGGCCTGCTCTCGGAGATGTTCCTCACCGGGCTCATGAACGAGAAGGGGAACATCGACACCGAGCTGCCCACCGACCGCGTGCGCAGCACGGAGAGCGGTGCGGAATACGTGCTGGTGTGGGCGGAGGATTCGGCTACGCGCCGGGACATCGTCATCACCGAGGTGGACATCGACAACCTCATGCGCGCCAAGGCGGCGGTGTATGCCGGCATAGAGATCCTCCTCTCCTCCATGGAGATGGACGCCTCCATGATCGACGAGCTCCTCATCGCCGGCGCCTTCGGGCGCTACCTCGAGGTGGACAAGGCGGTGACCATAGGGCTGCTTCCCGATATCGGCTACGACAAGATCAAGTTCGTGGGCAACGGCTCCCTGCTGGGCGCGAACCTGGCGGCGCTGTCCAGGGAGATGCTGCAGAAGGTCAACGACATCGCCCGCCAGATGACCTACCTCGAGCTCTCCATGAACCCGGGTTTCATGGACCACTACATGTCGGCGCTGTTCTTCCCGCATACCAACATCGACGACTTTCCGACCGTGAAGGAGAAGCTGGAGTCATACCGCTCGCTGCAGCTCAGGGCCGCGCGGGCCGCGGAAGGCGGGGAGGGGGAAGACTGACATGTCCTACGTCGTCGCCGTATCCGGCAAGGGGGGCACGGGCAAGACAACCTTCGCGGCCATGGGCGTGGCCTGGCTGGTGCGCACGACGGCCCGGCCGGTGCTCGCAGTGGATGCCGATTCCAATGCCAACCTCGACCTCGCCCTGGGCACGCGGGCGGAAAAGACCATCGGTTCGGTGCGCGAGTACCTCACCGAGAATATCAAGAACTTGCCTGCGGGGATGTCCAAGGACGCCTGGGTGGAGATGCTCCTGCAGCAGTCGCTGGTGGAGGAAAAGGGGTTCGACCTCATCTCCATGGGAAGGCCCGAGGGCCCCGGCTGTTACTGCTACCTGAACAACATCTTCCGCCGTTACCTGGACATCATGACCGGCCATTACGATTACGTGGTCCTGGACAACGAGGCGGGGATGGAACACCTTTCCCGCCGCACCACCACCGGCGTGGACATGATGTTCATTACCTCCGACCCCACGGTGCGCGGGGTGGAGACGGCGCTGCGCATCAGGGACCTGGCCCGCGAGCTCAAGCTGAACATCGCGCGCATGGCCCTGGTGGTCTCGAGGGTGCGCAATGGCCTGCCCGAAAACCTGCGCGCCATCGCCGAGGGCGGCAACCTGGAGATAGCCGGGGCCGTGCCCGACGACGAGGCCATCCGGGACTACGACGAGGCGGGCCGGGCGCTCTCCGATCTGCCCGAGGGCAGCCCGGCGCGGGAGGCGGTGGAGGGGATCCTGGCCGCGTACGTGGAGACGCCCGCCGGCGGCCCCTAGGGGGCGGGCATCGATCTTGGAAAGATTATGGCGTATTGCAGGAAATGATGAGATAATCATTAACTGGACCGGGGAGGTCTCACGATGTACGTAGAGAAGCCCATGATCGCGTTTTTGGACAAGCTCGCCTCCAGGTCACCGGAGCCGGGCGGCGGGTCTGTTTCGGCGCTCGTGGCTGCGCTGGGAGCCGCGCTTGTTTCCATGGTTGCCAACCTTACCCTGGGCAAGGAAAAATATGCCGATGTCCAGGACGAGGTGGAGGAGTTGCTCGCATCTTCGGAGGGGCTGCGCGGAGAGCTGCAGGTCCTCATCCAGAAAGACACCGAAGTCTATGCCGGCGTATCCGCGGCCTTCAAGCTCCCCCGCGAGACGGAGGAGGAGAAGGCGGAGAGGAAGAGGCGCGTACAGGACGCCCTCAAGCTCGCCACCGAGGTCCCCTTCGAGATAGCCGAGAAGTGCCTTGAGGTGGCGCGCATCTCCGAGACCTCCGCGCTCATCGGCAACGTGGGGGCGGTGAGCGACGCCGGGGTGGCGGTGCTGCTGGCCGAGGCCGCCGCGCAGAGCGCCGCGCTCAACGTGAAGATCAACGTCAACAGCATCGACGATAAGGATTTCGCGCAGGCCAGGTGGGATCGCGTGCGCGAGCTCCTGGAAGAGGCGGCGGACCTGCGCGAACGTGTGGTCGAGATGACCTACGAAAAACTGGGATGACCCCACGGGTGGCGCGGGAGAGAGTGCCCGCGGGGAAATGAAGCGAAGGCGAAGCCGAGGAGACGATCCCGCTCCAGAAACCACGCCTTGGAGGGTTGACGCCGCGGGCTGAAAAAACTGCGCGGGTCGCTGCGCGAAGAGCTGGGCAAAGCGGGACGAGGAAAGGAGCAAGGGAAATGGCCCTGGTCATCGATTGTGTAGCCATCGGCGATGAGCTGATGAAGGAGATCGTCGCGGAAACAGAATCGCTCAAGTCCAAAGGCATCACCCCGGGCATCGCCACTCTGCTGGTGGGCGACGATTTCGGGGCCCGGATGTACAGGGGACAGGTGGAGAGGTTCTGCGAGGAGGCGGGCTTCAACTACCTGAACGAGAACCCGCCGGCGGACGTGAGCGAGGAAGAGGTGGTCGAGATCGTCAAGAGGCTCAACGCCGACAAGGCGGTGAGCGGCATTCTCCCCCTGCGCCCCTTTCCCGAGCACATCGCGGACAGCGCGGTGATCAACTCCATCGACGTAGGCAAGGACATCGATACCTTCCACCCCTCCAACATGGGCAAGCTGGCCCTGGGAGAGCCCACCTTCCCGCCCGCGACCCCCTCGGCGGTGGTGGAGATACTCGACCGCTACGCCCGCGAGGTGAAGAAGTTGGACCCCAAGGACTTCTACGAGGGCGCCGAGGTCTGCGTGGTCGGCCACTCCAACATCGTGGGCAAGCCGCTCGCTTTCCTCATGCTCAATCGCAACGCCTCCACCACCGTGGTGCACGTATTCACCTCCATGAAAGGCAACCTCGAGAAGCACACCAGGCAGGCGGACATCCTCATCGTGGCCGCGGGCAAGGCGGACCTCATCGGGCCCGAGCAGGTCAAGGAGGGGGCCATAGTGGTGGACGTGGGCATCAACCGCGTCAAGGTGCTGGACGAGAAGGGAGAGCCGGTCCTCAACGACAAGGGCAAGCCCAAGACGAAGACGGTGGGGGACGTCTCCTTCGACGCGGTCAAGGACATGACCGAGGCCATCACCCCCGTCCCGGGCGGTGTGGGCTCGGTGACCAACCGCATGCTGATGAAGAACGCCCTGCGCGCCTGCAGGATACAGCACGAGCTCGCATGACGGGCGACAATGCAGTGGCGCGCGAGGAAGCTTAACATGTTTTTTGGCGGGAAGAAGATATGGAAAGGAGAGATGAGATGGCATTCAGTCTACCGACGGAGAAAGCCAAGGGCAAAGTCCGCGAGGTAGAGTTGGGCACTGGAGACAAAGTCAGGAAGGTGGGCGGGCAGAACGTCCTCCCTTTCCACCTCTGGGAAGGGGAGATGCCCAACAGGCCCCTGATCGCCGCTGAGGTCGACGACGAGGCCGGAGAGCTCATCCCGGCGCTGGAGAAGGCCCTGGGGGAGATCAAGGATGACCCCGTGGCCTGGGCCAGGAAGGCGGTCGAGGAATGGGGAGCCGATGCCATATTCCTGCTCCTTTCCTCCACCGACCCCAAGGGCACCAACGCCTCCGCAGAGGCGGCGGCGGAGACGGTGCTCAAGGTAGAGGAGGCGGTGAGCGCCCCAGTCATCGTCTACGGCACCGAGGACCTGGACAAGGACGCGGAGCTGGCCAGGGTCATCGCCACCAAGGCGGAGGGCAAGAACCTGCTTCTGGGGCCGGCCAAGGAGGAGAACTTCAAAAAGGTGGGCGCCCCGGCTATCGGCTACAAGCAGATGGTCGCAGGCATGACCCCCATCGACGTCAACCTGGCCAAGCAGCTCAACATCCTGCTCACCAACCTGGGCATGGAGGCGGAGAAGCTGGTCATCGACCCCACCACGGGAGCTTTGGGCTACGGACTTGAGTACACCTATTCGGTCATGGAGAGGCTGAAGATCGCGGGCCTCATGCAGGACGACTCCATGACCCAGGTGCCCATGCTGGCCAATATCGGACTCCAGTCCTGGAAGACCAAGGAGGCCAAGAGCTCCGAGGACGAGTACCCGGAGTGGGGCGACCCCGAGAGGCGGGGCATCATGTGGGAGACCCTGACCGCGGTGTCCCTGCTGCTGGCCGGCGCCGACATCCTGGTGCTCAGGCACCCCGAGACCATCCGCATGGTCAAGCAGTTGATAGACGACCTGTCGGGATAGGCTTTATATATAGACGGGACATGCCCCGGGGTTCCGGGGCGCGACCGCCGACGATCCGGGGCTCACGAAGGGCCCGAGAGGTAATCGCACAGGAGGAAAAGAGCAAATGGCAGATTACGAGGAGATGTCAGCGTGCGAAACCACGCTGGAGATGCTGAGGAAAGCGGAGGAGGATGAGCAGGAAACCGCCTTCGACCGCGTGAAGCAACAGAAGGGGTGCGCCTTCGGAGAGGCGGGCAGCTGCTGCCGCATATGCAACATGGGGCCATGCCGCATCAACCCCAGGAAGCCCGACGAGAGCCGGGGGGTCTGCGGCGCCAACATGGACACCATCGTGGCCCGCAACTTCGCCCGCATGGTCTGCGGCGGGGCCTCCGCCCACTCCGACCACGGCCGCGCCGTGGCGGAGACGCTGATCATGGCGGCCAAGGGCGAGGCGGTGGACTACGGCATCAAGGACCGCATCAAGCTCCTGGAGGTGGCCGCCGACCTGGACGTGGAGATCGGCGACCGCGAGATCAACGACATCGCCCTGGAGGTGGGCGAGCGCTGCCTGGCCATGTTCGGGCAGCAGGAGGGCGAGATAGCCTTCGCGCAGCGGGCCCCCGAGAAGCGCAAGGAGATCTGGCGCAACCTGGGCGTCTTCCCGCGCGGCATCGACCGCGAGGTGGTCGAGCTCATGCATCGCACCCACATCGGCGTGGACCAGGACTACGAGAACATCCTCATCGCCTGCGCCCGCACCGCGCTGTCCGACGGCTGGGGAGGCTCGATGATCGGGACCGAGCTGCAGGACATCATGTTCGACACCCCGGTGCCCGTCGAGGCCAAGATCGACCTGGGGGTGCTGGAGGAGGATCAGGTCAACGTCGTGGTGCACGGCCATGAGCCCATCCTCTCCGAGATGATCGTGCTCGCCGCCAACCTGCCGGAGATGCTGGAGAGGGCGGAGAAGGCGGGAGCCAAGGGCATCAATTTGGCCGGCATCTGCTGCACCGCCAACGAGATCCTCACCCGCCACGGCATACCGGTGGCCGGCAACGTGCTGCAGCAGGAGATGGCCCTGCTCACCGGGGCGGTGGAGGCCATGGTGGTGGACGTGCAGTGCATCTACCAGGGTATAGGGCAGATCGCCAACTGCATCCACACCGAGATCATCACCACCTCCCCCAAGGCCAAGATGCCCTATGCCAGGCACGTGGAGTTCCACGAGGACCGCGCCCTGGAGACGGCCAAGGACATCATCGCCTCGGCCATCGACAACTTCAAGAACCGGGGCAAGGTGGCCATACCGGAGAAGACCGAAGCCCTCATCGCCGGCTTCAACCACGAATACATCAACTACATGCTGGGCGGGAAGTTCCGTGCCAGCTACCGCCCGCTCAACGACGCCGTCATCGACGGGCGCATCCGCGGCGTGGTGGGGGTGGTGGGCTGCAACAACCCGCGCGTCAAGCACGACGACATCCACGTGCGCGTGGTGCGCGGGCTCATCGCCAACGGCTGCCTGGTGGTCATGACCGGCTGCGCCGCGCAGTCGGTGGCCAAGGCCGGGCTCATGCTCCCAGAGGTGGCGCGGGAGATATGCCCCCAGGGCCTGTGGGAGGTCTGCGAGGCGGTCGGCATCCCGCCGGTCCTGCACGCGGGCTCCTGCGTGGACAACAGCCGCATCCTCATGGCCCTCACGGCCATGGTCGAGGAGGGCGGGCTGGGAGAAGACATCAGCGATCTGCCCGCGGCGGGATGCGCGCCGGAGTGGATGAGCGAGAAGGCCATCTCCATCGGGGAGTATTTCGTGGCCTCCGGGGCCTATACCATATTCGGCGTGAGCTGGCCCACCACGGGAAGCAAGAACGTCACCGAATTCCTCTTCGAGCGCTACAACGAGCTCTTCAAGAACAGCTGGGACTTCGAGTCCGACCCGGAGAAGATGGTAGAAAAGATACTGAGCCGTATCGACAGCAAGCGCGAGGCCCTCGGCATCTCCGCCAAGAGGGAGAGAGTGCTGTACGACATGGCCATGCGGAGGGAGTTGGAGATCTGATGAGTAGGATAATCGCAACCGCAGCCATCAAGGGAGCCCACAAGGAGGTGGCCGAGGCCGAGCGCATGTGGAAGGAGACGGCGGAGGCGGCCGGCGCCACCGCCGCGGTGGAGTTCCCCAACACCGGTTATTACCTGCCCATCATCTACGCCCTCACCGGCCACAAGGTGGAGAAGGTGGAGGACATGGCCAAGGCCCTGGAGCTGGCCAAGGAACTCCTGCCCCCCGTGCCCCATCGCAGCCGCTGGGTCCCTTACCTGGGCCACACCCTGGATGCGGGCATCGCCACCCTCTTCGCCGGGGAGATAATCGAGGGGTGCAAGTACGTCACCGCCCCGCCCGTGGACGACCTCTGGCTGGGGGCGGCGGACGACGTCATCATGCGCGAGCGCGGGGTGGAGTTCGTGGACGGGACCGCGCCTGGGTTCTGCGCCCTGGTCGGGCTGGCTTCATCCGCCGAGATGGCCGACAAGATCGTGGTGGAGCTCCTGGAGAAGAACCTCTACGTATGGATGTCCGGCCACATCGGGGGCAAGACCATCAGCGAACAGCTGGCGGAGATGGACCGCCAGCTGGGCTGGGACACGCGCACCGTGCCCTACGGCAGGGAGATGTCCTCCGCGGTCTATTCCCTGGGGTTCGCGGCCCGGGCGGCGATGTCCTTCGGCGGCGCCCAGCCGGGCGACTTCAACAAGGTGCTGCGCTACAACAAGAACCGCATCTTCGCCTTCGTGCTGGCGCTGGACTACGTGGACGAGCAGAAATATGCCTACGCGGCAGGGGCCATCAACTACGGCTTCCCCACCATCGCCAACACCAGGATACCGGAGATCCTCCCCACCGGGGTGTGCACCTATGAGCACGTGGTCTCGGACATCCCCGAGGAGGAGATCGTGCAGAAGTGCGTGGAGGTCAGGGGGCTCAAGATACAGATCGCCGAGATCCCCATCCCCATGGCCTACGGCCCCGCCTTCGAGGGCGAGGTCATCCGCAAGGACGACATGTACCTGCAGTTCGGCGGGAACATCACCCCGGCCTTCGAGTACGTGTTCATGCGCGAGCTGGACGAGATCTCCGACCACGACATACAGGTGGTGGGGCCGGAGATCGACGACGTGGAGGAGGGCAGCGCCCTGCCTCTGGGCATCGTGGTGGAGGTGGCCGGGCGCAAGATGCAGGAGGACTTCGAGTCCATCCTGGAGCGCCAGATCCACCACCTCATCAACGGCGCCGAGGGCATCTGGCACATGGGCCAGCGCGACATCGTTTGGACGCGCATCAGCAAGAAGGCTCAGGCCAAGGGGTTCAAGATCCGCCACTACGGCGAGATCATCCATGCCAAGCTCATCAACGACTTCCCCTCCATCGTGGACAAGGTCAAGGTGACCATCTACACCGGCCCCGAGGAAGTGGAAAAGTGGCTGGCCACGGCGCGCCAGTCCTACCGCTACCGCGACGAGAAGACGGCGGGCATGACCGACGACTCCGTGGACACCTTCTACTCCTGCACCTTGTGCCAGTCCTTCGCCCCCACCCACGTGTGCATCATCAGCCCGGAGAGGCTGGGGCTGTGCGGTGCCTACAACTGGCTGGACGGCAAGGCCGCCTTCGAGATCGACCCCACCGGGCCCAACCAGCCGGTGAAGAAGGGCGACTGCGTGGACGAGGTCAAGGGCAGCTGGCCGGCGATCAACGAGTTCGTCAAGTCCAATTCGGGCGGGACGGTGGAGACGGTACTCATGTACTCCATGATGGAGGACCCCATGACCTCCTGCGGGTGCTTCGAGGGCATCGTCGCCTTCCTGCCCATGTGCAACGGGGTCATGATCGTCAACCGCGAGTACACGGGAGAGACGCCCTGCGGCATGCCCTTCTCGACCCTCGCCAATACGGTGGGGGGCGGGAACGTCACCCCCGGCTTCATCGGCATCGGCAAGGTGTACATCACCTCCAAGAAGTTCATCTCCGCCGACGGCGGCTTCAAGCGGGTGGTGTGGATGCCCAAGGAGCTCAAGGAGACCCTGTCCGAGCAGCTGGCCAAGCGCTGCGAGGATGAGGACGTGGGCGACCCCGATTTCGTGAGCAAGATAGCGGATGAGGCAGTGGGGGTCACGGAGGAGGAGATCCTTCCCTGGCTGGAGGAGAAGGGGCATCCCGCGCTCTCCATGGACCCCATGTTCTGATATATCCGGACTTAGAGGAGGGGTGCCGGGGGCGCTCCTGCACCCCTCCTTTATCCAGCATAACGAGGTGGGAGAACCGCTGACCTAGTAGGAAGGAGCTTGTGATGGGACTTTCGGGCTTGGATATCTTCAAGAAGCTACCCAAGACCAACTGTAAAGAATGCGGCTTCCCGACCTGCCTCGCTTTCGCCATGAAGCTGGCGGCGGGACAGACGGCGCTCGACGAATGTCCTTACGTCACGGACGAAGTGCGAGCGGAGCTGGCCGAGGCCAGCGCCCCGCCCATCCGCGGGGTCACCGTGGGAACGGGAGACGAGGCCTTCAAAGTGGGCGAGGAGCTGGTGCTCTTCCGCCACGAGAAGACCTTCTTCAACCCGGCCGTATTGAGCGTCTTGATAAGCGACGACATGGACGATGCCAGGGTGGACGAGCTGCTGCAGCAAGCCAAGGAGTGCGAACATGAGCGCGTGGGGGTCATCCTCAAGGTGGGAGCCCTGGCCCTCAAGGCCGCCTCTGGCGACGCGGCGAAGTTCAAGGCCCTGGTGGAGAAGGTGAAGGGCGCTTCGGCCAAGCCCCTCATCCTCATGGCCGAGGACGTGGAAGTCATGCAGGCCGCGGTGGAGGCCGCGGGGGATTCCCGCCCGCTCCTCTACGCCGCGACCGAGGACAACGCCGAGGCCATGGGCGCCCTGGCCAAGGAGAAGGACCTGCCGCTTGCGGTGAAGGCGGCCGACCTGGACGCGCTGGCGGAGCTCTCCGAGAAGCTGGCCGGCATGGGCCTCAAGGACCTCGTCCTCGACCCCGCGCCGCGCAAGCCGGGGGAGACCTTCAAGGACCTGGTGGCCCTGCGCCGCGCGGCCCTGAACGAGAAGTTCACCGCCTTCGGGTACCCGACCATCACCTTCCCCTGCGAGGAGACGGAGGATGAGCTCTATGAGACCACGATCGCGGGCATGTACATCTGCAAGTACGGCGGCATCGTGGTGCTCTCCCACGCCGAGCAGTGGAGGATGTACCCGCTGCTGGTGCTGGGCCTCAACGTCTACACCGACCCCCAGAGGCCCATGGCCGTGGACGCCAAGTTCTACGAGATCGGCGCCCCGGACGAGAACAGCCCGGTGCTGGTGACCACCAACTTCTCCCTTACTTACTTCATCGTTTCCGGCGAGATCGAGGGGAGCAAGATACCGGCCTGGCTGGGCATCGTGGACGTGGACGGCCAGTCGGTGCTCACCGCATGGGCGGCGGGCAAGTTCGTGCCCGAGGTCATCGCCAAGTTCGTCAACACCTCGGGGATAGCGGACAAGGTCAAGCACCGCAAGATCATTATCCCCGGCTACGTGGCCCAGATCTCGGGCGAGCTGGAGGAGGAGCTCCCGGACTGGGAGATCGTCATCGGCACCAGGGAAGCGGCGGACTTGCCGGCTTTCCTGCGCCAGTTCTCGACCACCTGATGGGATAAGGGCCGCGAGGCGGCGGGAGCGCCCGCGCAGGCAGCAGCGCGCATCCGCTCCCGCCGGAGCGATGGGAAAGGGCGCGGCAACGAGAAGAGCATAGAGGAGGAAAGCAGAAGATGATCATCACCACAGCTAAGCCCTTCGAGGAGGTGCTCAAGCAGCTCGAGGGCGAAGACAAGGTGTTCCTCGTCGGCTGCGGCCTCTGCGCCACCACCTGTGAGACAGGCGGGGAGGAGCAGGTCGCGGAGATGAAGGCCAAGCTCGAGGCGGAGGGAAAGACGGTCACCGGCGCCATCGTTTACGACGAGGTTTGCCACGAGCTCAACACCAAGCGCAAGTTCCGGGAGAACAAGGAGGCGGTGGAGGCCGCCGACGGTTTCCTGGTCATGGCCTGCGGTGCCGCCTGCCAGTCGGTGCGCGAGGCCACGGAGAAGGGGGTGCATACCTCCAACAACACCGTCTTCCTGGGCAACATCCAGAGGCACGGGCAGTTCGTGGAGAAGTGCTCGCTGTGCGGAGACTGCGTGCTCGAGGACTTCGGAGCCATCTGCCCGGTGACCCGCTGCCACAAGGGCATACTCAACGGGCCCTGCGGCGGCACCGATGACAGCAAGTGCGAAACGGATAAGGAAAAGGACTGCGGCTGGATCCTCATCTACAACCAGCTGGAGAAGATGGGGAAGCTGGATCGCTTCCAGCGCATCTACGGTCTCAAGAACTGGCAGGCGATCATGAAGCCGGGGCGCGTGATATTCGAAAAGCCCGGCGAAGGGAGTGAATAGCATGACCATGCTCCTGGAAAAGCATGTCAAGCCCAGCATCAAGGAGGTCTTCGAGTCCGGCACCTTCCTGGTCAGCGGCGAGATCGGACCCCCCAAGGGCACGGACATCGACGAGATGATCGGGCACATCGACCTGCTCAAGGACAAGGTCCACGCCATGAACATCACCGACAACCAGTCATCGGTGATGCGCTATCCCTCCCTGGGGACGGCCCTCATCATCCTCGAGCACGGCGGCGAGCCCAACCTGCAGGTCACCTGCCGCGACCGCAACCGTATGGCCATCGAGGCCGACCTGCTCTTCGCCTACACCCGCGGCGTGCGCAGCGTGCTCTGCCTCACGGGAGATTCCATACCCGTGGGCGATCACAAGGAGGCCAAGGCGGTGTTCGACTGCGAGAGCGTGCAGCTCCTGCAGATCATCCGCAACATGGAGGAGGGCAGGGACTCCGGAGGCAACGAGCTCAAGGGAGGCGTGGAGTTCTATAAGGGCGCCATCGTCACCCCGGAGGCCAACCCCATCGAGCCCCAGATGGCAAAGTTCGCCAAGAAGATCGAGGCAGGAGCCCAGTGGTTCCAGACCCAGGCCGTTTACGACATGGAGAACTTCAAGCGCTTCATGGAGCAGGCCCGCAAGATCGACGACAAGGTGAAGATCTGCGCCGGGCTGGTGCTGCTCACCAGCATGGGCGCCATCAAGTACATGAACGCCAATGTCCCCGGCGTGTTCGTGCCCGATAACCTGGTGCAGGAGATGGCCGACGCCCCCAAGGGCGAGGCCCTGAGCACCGGGGTCAGGATCATGGCCCGCCAGGTACGGCAGTGCATCGACGAAAAACTCTGCGACGGCGTGCACATCATGGCCATCGGCAAGGAAGACGTCGTGCCGCGCATACTCGACGAAGCCGGAGTGGACATCACCAAGATGTAGCCACCCGCTTCGCCAAGCCGACCTCGCTGCGCGGCAATGGGAGTCGAGGTCGGCTGACCGCCGGCCTGCAGGGCCATGCGCCGCCGGCCCGGAGGCGCGGGTGAGGGCAAGGTCCCGACATCCCGCGCCTGCGGCGCAGGGCACGATCACCGAACGAGGCGTGGGTGGAGGGTAATGGGATACTGGCAACCACATATGATGGCGACGGCTATCGGCAGCCTCCCTCACACAGATCCCGAAGAGGCCTGCGCGGCGACGCTCGCATACCTGCGCGAGGCCCCGGCCTGGCCCCAGCTGCCGCGACGCGATTTCCGCGAGAACATGTACGCGCAGTACAGCGAGGGCCTTCCCGGGGTGGTGGTGGATGCGCAGCGGCGCAAGGTGTACTGTGACGCCTCCGCGGATCTGCTTCCCCAGCTGGAGGAGGTCTACCGGGCATACCTCGAGGGCGACTGCGCCTACGCGGCCATAGGCGCGGACTACGCCGCCGGGCTTCACGCCTTCGCCGCCAGGGTCAGGGAGGAGGGGGTGAGATACCCGCTGCTCAAAGGGCAGGTGACGGGGCCGATAAGCTTCGGGCTGACCGTCCTCGACCAGGACAACCGCCCCATTCTCTATAACGACGCACTGGCCGACGCCATGGTCAAGCTGCTCAACCTCAAGGCGAGGTGGATGGAGGCGTTCCTGCGCGACACGGGGGCGGCCGAGGAGGTGCTCATCTTCTTCGACGAACCCTACCTGGTGTCCGTGGGGTCGGCCCTGGTGAGCGTGAGCGAGGAAGCGGTGGTGGACTCCCTGCGCCAATGCGGGGAGGGCCTGACCTGCCTGACCGGCGCACACTGCTGCGGCAACATGGACTGGCCGCTGCTCTTCCGCGCCGGGGTGCGGGTGGTCAATTTCGACGCCTGCGGGTACATGGAGAGCATGGCCCTCTACCCGCAGGAGATCACCGCTTTCCTGCAAGGCGGCGGCATCCTGGCTTGGGGGCTCGCCGTCAACAGCGCGGACATCGACGGCGAAAGCACGGACAGCCTCGTGCGTCGCTTCGAGCAAGGGGTGGAACAGCTGGCCGAGCGCGGCGTACCGCGCGGACTCCTGGAGGAGCGGGCCATGGTCACCCCCGCCTGCGGCCTGGAGGGGGTCTCGCCCGCACAGGCGGAGAGGGCCTACATGCTGACCGCGCAGCTGTCGGAGCGCCTGCGCGCTTGAGCGCAGTCGGAAGGATATGGGAGTGGAGTGATGGCGGAGGGACACGCAGAGGGAGGGCGCCGCGAGAGGCATTACGGCGAGCGCATGCCGCGCTGGCTGCATAAGCCGCTGCGCGCGGGGCGCGATATGCGCGAGGTGGACGCCATCCTGCGCGGCCTGGAACTGCACACGGTGTGCGAGAGCGCCAAATGTCCCAATCGCATGGAATGTTATTCCAGCCGTACCGCCACCTTCATGCTCCTGGGGGAGGTCTGTTCCCGCCGCTGCCTTTTCTGTGCGGTGGCCAAGGGGGTCCCGCAGGAGGTGGATGAGAGGGAGCCGCAGAGGGTCGCCGCGGCCGCGCAGAGGATGGGCCTCTCGCACGTGGTGATGACCAGCGTGACGCGCGACGACCTCCCCGGCGGGGGGGCGGCCCACTTCGCGCTCGCCGTGGCAGCGGTGAAAGCCCGCCTGCCGGAGGCCACGGTGGAGGTGCTGACGCCGGATTTCCAGGGGGACGCGGGCTCCCTGCGCACGGTACTCGAGGCGGGCCCCGACGTCTTCAACCACAACCTGGAGACGGTGGAGGAGCTCTATCCCGGGGTGCGCCCGGGAGCCGGCTATACCCGCTCGCTGGACGTGCTGCGCACGGCGAGGGAGATGCGCCCGCAGGCGGCCATAAAGAGCGGATTGATGGTGGGCCTGGGGGAGACGCGGCCCCAGCTGAGGCGCCTTTTCCGCGACCTGGCGGAAGCGGGGTGTGATATGCTCACCATCGGGCAATACCTGCGCCCGTCCAGGGAGCAGCTGAGGGTGGAGAGGTTCCTCTCCCCGCAGGAGTTCGAGGAACTCGCTGCCGAGGCGGAGGGCGCGGGGATACCCATGGTAGCTGCGGCGCCCTTCGTGCGCAGCTCCTACCGGGCGAGGGAGCTTTTGCATAAGCAGGAAGAACGGAGGGCCGCTCGTCGGCCACAGGTTTGACCAAGGAGGAATGATATGCTGATCATCGGGGAAAAGGTCAATGTGATGACGAAGGCCATCGGGGCGGCCATCAAGGATCGCGAAAAGAAGCCCATCCAGGAGATGGCCCTGCTGCAGGCGGAAGGCGGCGCGAACTGGCTGGACATAAACCTGGGCCCCGCCACCAAGGAAGGCCCGGAGAAGATGAAGTTCGTGGTCGAATCCGTGCAGGAAGTCACCGACCTGCCGCTGGCGCTGGACACCATGAACATCGAGGCCATGAAGGCCGGCCTGGAGACGGCCAAGGGCGAGGTGATGGTCAACTCCATCTCCTCCGGGCCCGAGCGCATAGAGAAGCTCATGCCCATGGCCCTGGAGCACAATGCCTGGGTGGTCGGGCTCACCCTCAACGCCCAGGGCAACGTCCCCCGCGACGCCGATGAGAGGGTGGAGGTGGCCTACAACATCCTCATGGCCGCCCAGGAGTACGGCATCCCCATGGAGAAGATCCTCATCGATCCCATTGTCCTTCCCATCAGCGTGACCCAGGACCAGGTACACGCCCTGGTGGACGCCATGGACATGCTGCAGGGAGTCTTCGCGGAGTTCGACCCGTCTCCCGGAACGGTGGTCGGGCTCTCCAACGTCTCCAACGGCGTTCCCGACGAGTCGCTGTGCAGCCTGCTCAACCGCGCCTTGCTGGCGGTGCTCATGGCCAAGGGGCTCACGGCGGCCATCGTGGACCCCAACGACGAGGAGCTCATGGGCATCATCGCCAAGAACGAGGAATACCTCATCGTGGAAAAGATCGTCAAGGGCGAGTCCGTGGACGAGAGCGACCCGCTCACCCTCAAGCTGCTCAAGACCTGGCGCGTGCTCACCGAGGAGACGCTGTACGCCCATTCGTACCTGGAGCTGTAAGGGGCGACCAGGCGGCCTGAGGTGCCACGGACGGCGCGCGGCGCGGGCCGAGGCCGTCAGCGGGGCAAGCTCCCCGCAACCAGGGCATGAGGCGGCGGCGGGAGGAGATGGGAGATGGACATGAACGACGCAGCCCCCCAGGGCAAACAGCGCTACGCGGAAGCGGACGAC
>CAZEAU010000039.1:0-17780 GCA_964510515.1 uncultured Actinomycetota bacterium
AGGCGATAAGCCGGAGGCGTGAAAGGCCGGGACCTGACAACAAGTGCAGCTACCCAGAAGAGCCCGTACCGGTACCGGGCCTCACCTTCCGTATGCGAACCGGTCCCTATGATGACACGCCCGGAAGAACATGAGGGGCGTCCGGAAGAACATGTGCCGCTCACCCCTGTGGGGCCACGTCTTGCAAGCCCGGGGTAAAACCCCAGGTGCGAACTGGGAAGATAGCGAAGCAAGCAAAGAACAAGACCTGACCCCATCCGTATGAGAGCAGGCGCCGGGAGGAAAGCGTGGGGCCACGTCTTGCAAGCCCGAGGTAAAACCCCAGGTGCGAACTGGGAAGATAGCGAAGCAAGCAAAGAACAAGACCTGACCCCATCTGTATGGCGTAGAATGACGGCATGGGAAATTACCGGCTTGTTCTGGCTTATGAAGGGACGGAATACCACGGATGGCAGAGGCAGCCGAGCCTGCCCACGGTGCAGGGTGCGCTGGAAGAGGCCTTGGCGCAGGTGACATCGCGGGAATCTCCCGTGTACGCGGCGGGGCGCACGGACGCCGGCGTACATGCCCGTGGACAGGTGGTGAACTTTCACGGCATCATCAAGCCCACGGCGGCCGCTCTGCCCGCAGCCCTCAACGCCCTCCTTCCCCGCGACGTGGTGGTGAGGAGCTGCGAGAAGGTGGCGGAGAGTTTCCACGCCCGCCACAGCGCCCTCTCCCGGGAATACCGTTACTACATCGACCGCGGCAGGCACCCATCCCCCTTCGGGCGCAGGTACTCCCTGCACTATCCCGGGGAACTGGACCAAGGGGCGATGGCGGAGGCCCTGCGCGCGCTCGAGGGAACACACGATTTCGCGGCGTTCTCGCGCCGCGAGGGCGGGAGATCGAGGGTGCGGGAGGTCCGCGAGACGGAGGTGACGGCGCACGGACATATGCTGACGATCAGGGTGAAGGCCAACGCCTTCGCCTGGATGATGATGCGCATGCTCTGCGGCAGCCTGCTCGAGGTGGGCAGGGGCAGGTGGTCCGTCGAGCGTTTCCGCCGGGTGATGGAGGGCGGGGACAACGCCGCGAGCGGGCCCGCGCTCCCTCCCCGGGGATTGTTCCTGGAGAGGGTGAGCTACGGGGCGGGGGAAAGCCGGGGCGGCGGCGGGTTTTGAACAACCTGCGCGGGGTGATAATATTGGCAGACACAGAAGGCTTGTGAAAGGAGAGGTAATGGCCAAGAAGTTGCTGTTCGCGGTGGACTTCTCACCCTATACGGAGATGCTGCTGGGCTGCGCCGCCGAGCTGGCGGAGTACGGCATGAACGAGGTATCGCTGCTCAACGTGCTCGAGAGCAAGAAGCACCCAGGCAACGGCGAAGATGAAAACCCGGCCCTGGAGGCGGAGAGGGAGGAAGCTGAGGGGCACCTGGACAGGTTGAGCGGGGAGCTGGAGGCGGAGGGCTTGAAGGTAAAAAGCGCCCTCAGGTGGGGGAGCCCGGCCCAGGAGATCGTGGAGGCCGCCAAGGAGGAGGACGTCGACCTCATCTTCATGGGAGCCCGCGGCAAGGGCTTCATAAGCCGCGCCTTTCTTGGCAGCGTGAGTGAGAGAGTGGTGAAGCTCGCCGACCGCTCGGTGCTGGTACAGCACTGCCGGGAGAAGAAGAGCGACGGGGGGTACACCTGCGAGAACGCTTGCTCCTCCCTCTTCGGGAACATCCTTATCGCCTGCGACTTCTCCAAGTACTCCGACAGCGTGCAGCCCATAATCATCGACCTCGCCAAGACCCTGTGCACGCCCATGACCCTCCTCCACGTCGTCGAGGGGAAGGTGGATATGGCACGCGCCCCCCTGGACAAGTTCAAGAAGCGCCAGGCCAAGCGGCAGATGAACAGGCTGGAGGACCTGAGCTACGAGCTCGGCGAGTACTGCAAGAGCGTGAAGATAGACGTGGTCAACGGCAGCACCCCGCATGCCATCCTCGCCTATGCGGAGAGGATGGAGGCCTCGCTCATTATCCTGGGCGCCTTCGGGAGCAGCGGGATAAGCGCGGATCTGCTGGGCAGCGTGACCGAAAAGGTCATGCGCAAGAGCGACCGCCCGGTGCTGGTGCTGAAATCCAGGCCGTGAGGGCTCATCCCCCCGGCGGGGCCGCGGCGGTCAGGGGCAACGCCGCGAGCTCGAGCGCGACGGGGAGGCGGATGGGGACGGTCATGACGAGCGGATCACCGCCAGCACTTCGTCGCGTTTCTTCTCCATGAGCTCGCGCGTGACCGCCTCCAGGTTGAGGCGGATGAGCGGCTCGGTGTTCGAGGGGCGCAGGTTGAACCACCAGTCATCGAACTCGATGGAGATGCCGTCCAGGCGGTCCAACTTCCCGTGCGCATATAGGGCGGCGATCTCCTCCAGCTTGGCCGGTATGTCCTCGACCCGGCTGTTGATCTCCCCGGAGGCGTGGTATTTTTTAAAGGGCTCGAGTATCTCGGAGAGGGGCCTGCCCTCCAGGCTCACGATCTCCAGGATGAACATGGCGGCGATGAGGCCGGAGTCCGCACGGTAGTTGTCGCGGAAATAGTAATGGCCGGAGTGTTCCCCCCCGAAGGCCGCGCCCGTCTCCGCCATGGTCTGCTTGATGAAGGAATGCCCCACCCGCTCCCGGATGGGGTTGCCGCCGTAGAGGCGGATGGTCTCCGGCACCACCCAGCTGTTGATGCAGTTGTAGATGATGTCCTCGCCGGGGTGCGTCTCCAGGATGCGCTTGGCCACCATGGCCGTGGTGAGGGAGCCGCTGACCGCCTCGCCGCGGTCGTCCACCAGGAAGACGCGGTCCGCGTCCCCGTCGAAGGCCATGCCCAGGTCGCCTTCCGCCTCCAGGACCCAGCCGGAGAGCAGCTTGATGTTCTCCGGGTTGATGGGATCCGGCTGATGGTGGGGAAAGGAGCCGTCCAGCTCGAAGCAGTGCGGGACCAGCTTGCAGGGCAGGCGGTCGAAGAGGGCGGGGAGGATGAGGCCGCCCATGCCGTTGCCCGCGTCGGCCACCACCGTGAGAGGCTGCAGGGAGGAGGCGTCGATGAAGCCGAGGACGTGATCGACGTAGCGGGACAGCATGTCCATTTCCTCCACCCGGCCCGCGGCGTTCACCTCCTCGAACGCCCCTGCCACGACCAGATCGCGCAGCTCCAAGATGCCCGTGTCGGCGCTGATGGGCCCCGCCTTGCGCCGGCACAGCTTGAGCCCGTTGTATTCCGCCGGGTTATGGGAGGCGGTGAACATGGCCCCGGGGCGGTCGAGCACGCCCGAGGCGAAGTAGAGCATATCGGTGGAGCAGAGCCCGATGTCCGCTACGTCTGCCCCCTGGGCGACGGCGCCGGCGATGAAGGCGCGGGAAAGCGCCGGCGAGGACAGGCGCATGTCTCTGCCCACGACGATCCTGTTCTCGCCCAGGAAGGTCACGAAGGCCCTGCCGATGCGGAAGGCCACATCCTCGTCCAGCTGTTGCGGGTAGATGCCCCTGATGTCATAGGCTTTGAATATCCCGGGGTCGATATCTTTCATGCTCATACCTGCCTTTCACCCGGGGAAAGCCATTCTACCTGCCGCATGCCGCCCGGGGACTGCATCGCGGCTCCGGCGCGCCGGCGCAGGCGCCCCCGGGAGCGTAACCTGATAGAATTCTATCACAGCCGCGGGGAAGGGCCGGCGGCGGGAGGGAGGGGAAAACGCCTTGCCGGAGCCGGCCCCCCGAGCCTTACGCCCCCCTCGCCGCGCGTGCGGGTGGGGGCGGCGGCGCTTTCCCCGTGCGGACGGGCGGCGGGAGGGGAGAAGGGGGTTTTCATGCAGGAGGAAGTAAACCTCGACGACGTGATGGCGCTGGAGGAGAGGGACCCCGGCGGGATGCTCGCCGCCATCGAGTCCTTCCCCAGGCACTGTGCGGACGGCTTGCGGCTGGGGAAGGACCTCGCCGACATCCCGTCCGTGGAAGGCCTGCAAGGGATAGCCTACGTGGGCATGGGGGGCTCGGCCATCGGGGGCGACATACTGCGCTCTCTCCTGGAGGACGCGCTGGAGATGCCGTTCCGCGTGCACCGCTCCTACCGCCTGCCCTGCATGCTGGGGCCGCATACCCTGGCCATCTTCGCCAGCTACTCCGGCGACACCGAGGAGACCCTGTCCGCCTTCGATGACGCCTCCTACCTGGGATGCAAGGTCATGGCCATCACCACCGGCGGGGTACTGCTGGAGAGGGTGCGCACGCGCCGCCTGCCGGCGGTGGTGGTGCCGGGCGGGCTGCAGCCGCGTGCCGCGCTGGCCTATCTCTGTCTCCCCGCCGCGGCGGTACTCGAACGCATGGGCCTGCTGCAGGGCTTTGGCAAGGTGGCTTACGAGACGGCGGATTTTCTCGCGGGCAAGCGGGAGGACTGGGGGCGGCTCGCGCCGACGGACAGGAACTTCGCCAAGAGGCTAGCCCTGCGCCTGCGGGGGAAGATTCCCGTCGTTTATGGCACGGAGGGCATCCTGTCGGTGGCGGCATACCGCTGGAAATGCCAGTTCAACGAGAACTCCAAGGTCCCCGCCTTCTCGCATACCCTGCCGGAGATGAACCATAACGAGATCGTCGGCTGGCACGCCCTGGACGATTTCAGCCGCAGGGTGGAGGCGGTGTTCCTGGTGGAGGAGGAGGACGACTCGCGCGTCGCCAGGCGGGTGCAGGTCAGCGCCGAAATCCTGCGGGATAAGGTGGGGGGAGTGACGGTCATCCACGTGGGGGGGCGCACGCGGACGGAAAGACTGTTCTCCGCCATCCACCTGGGCGATTACGTCTCCGTCTACCTGGCCCTGCTGAACGGCGTGGATCCCACTCCCGTGGAGAGCATCGCCCTGCTCAAGCAGCGCATGGCGCAGGAGGGCTGAGAAGACGCCCGCCGCGGCGCGGAGGGGACAAGGCAAGGGAGGCCGGGAGCGGTGGAGCTTGCGCGCAAATACCTGGAGGTGCGCCTGCGCGAGGCGGGCCTTCCTGCGCCCCGCGCGGCGGTGGTGCTGGGCAGCGGCCTGGGGGAAGCGGCTCCGGACATGCCCGGGGCCCTGGAGGTAGAATGGCGCGACCTGCCGGGGTGGCCGCAGCGCGCCGTTCCCGGCCAGGCCGGGATGATGCGATGCGGCGTTTACGCCGGGGCGGGCCTGATGGTGCAGCTGGGGCGCCTCCATTTCTACGAGGGGCTGGACATGGAGACGGTGACCATGCCGGTGCGCCTTATGGCTTCCCTGGGGGTGGAGAGGGCCTTCATGGCCAATGCGGCGGGCGCGCTGAACCCCGCATACGAGCGCGGATGCCTGATGCTGCTGCGCGACCATATAAACCTCATGGGCGCAAACCCCCTGCGCGGCATGCGCGATGCGGAGGGAAACCCCGCTTTTCTGGACGTCTCGTCCCTTTACGACGAAGGGGCCGGAGACGCGCTCATGGAGAGAGGGAAGCTGTCCGGGTGGCCCATGGAGGGGGGGACGCTGGTGGCGGTGTCCGGACCATCTTACGAGACGGGCGCCGAGCTGCGCTACCTGCGCCTGGTCGGCGGAGACGCCGTTTCCATGAGCCTGGTGCCGGAGGCCCTCATGGCGGGATATCTCGGTATCTCCGTGACCGCGGTGAGTGTGATCACCAACGCGTGGGACCTGAGCAGGCCCCGCCCGCTGTCGCACCGGGAGGTGCTGCATGCCGCGGCGGACGCCGTGCCCGCGCTGCGGGAGGTCATCGCCACCTGGGCGGGATCGTGGCAATGAGGCCCTTGGGGCTCACGCATGCCGGCGAGATGAGGGCGATCCTTCTTTACAAACCTCCGCAAGTAGTGTAGCATTAATGCCGTTTTGTTCGGGATTCGAGAAGACAGGTTGATCCAGGCCCGAACGCGCGGCCCCTTTGCGCGGAATGCGTCCGCCCAAAGGAGCAAATAGCAAGCGATAAGCAGGAGCATCAGTCATCTTTTTTGTAAACGGATGCGTGAAGTCAGCCGGACCGCACAGCCTCCCCTCCCCTGAACCGCTAACCCCCCCAGCTCCAGGCCGCTGTCCCTCTAGGGGCAAGCTGGAGCTGCGGAACATCTACAAGATATTCGGGAGGAACCGCAAGCGCGCACACGAGCTCTTGCGGGCGGGGGCCTCCGACGACGAGGTGCGGGATAGGCTGGACGTGGTGCTCGCGGTCCTGGACACCTCCTTCGAGGTGAGGGAGGGAGAGATCTTCGTGGTGATGGGGCTCTCCGGGTCGGGCAAATCCACGCTCGTGCGCTGCATTAACCGTCTTCACGAGCCCACGGCGGGAACGGTGATAATCGACGGCATAGACGTCACGAGCCTGAACGCCAAACAGCTCAGGGAATTGCGCGCCAGGAAGGTGAGCATGGTCTTTCAGCACTTCGCGCTCTTTCCCCACCGCACCGTCCTGGAGAACGCCGCCTGGGGCCTGGAGGTCAAGGGGGAGGATAAGACCACCGTCGCCGCGCGTGCCCGCGAGGCCCTCAAGCTCGTGGGCCTTGAGGGCTGGGAGGATAAGGCCCCCGGACAGCTCTCCGGCGGCATGCAGCAGCGGGTCGGCCTGGCGAGGGCCCTGGCGACCGATTCCGACATCCTCCTCATGGACGAGGCCTTCAGCGCCCTGGACCCCCTGATACGCAGCGAGATGCAGGAACAGCTCATCGACCTGCAGGACAAGATGCGGAAGACGGTCGTCTTCATCACCCACGACCTCAACGAGGCCATGTACCTGGGGTGCCGCATCGCGATCATGAAGAAGGGGCGCATAGAGCAGGTGGGCACGGCCGAGGACATCCTGCGCAATCCGGCGACGGAATATGTGGCGGCCTTTATCCGTGACGTGGACCGCTCCCGGGTGCTCACGGCAGCCTCGATAATGGAGGAGCCGATAGCCTTTATCCTGGCCCGCGAAGGCCCATCGGCGGCGATCAAGGCCATGCGCGAGCGACAGGTTTCTGCCCTCTTCGTGGTCGGGCCGCAGAGGAGGCTCTACGGGACGGCGCTGGACGAGGACGTGATGAAGGCGGTGAGAAAAGGGGAGACCACCCTGGACAACATCCTGCATTACGACGTTCCCTACGTGAAGCCCGATACGCCCGTCTCCGAGTTGCTGGTGACCTCGGCGGAGAGCCATCTGCCCCTGCCGGTGGTGGATGATGGGAGGCTGGTGGGGGTGATACCGAGGGTGAGGTTGCTCATGGCCATGGGCGAGACCCCTTCCGTCAACAACGACAACAAGGCGGTCGGCGGGGACGCGGCGGACGGCGGCCCGGGCGGGGAAGGGGAAGAGAGAGTCGAGGAAGACGGATAGGGAGACAACGTGGAGGATAAAGCGGAGCGCAGCATCTCGTTCGAGGCCATGGAAAAGCTGGTGGCCGCGAAGAAGCCGCTGCTGGGCAGGCGTCAGAAGATGGTGATCAAAACGGTCGCACTGCTGACCGCCGCCTCCGTCCTGGGCTATTTCCTCGCGGTTCATAGCGTTCCCCTGGGAGACTGGATCGAAACGGCGGTAAGGTGGCTGAGGATCAACCTCGGCGGTCTTTTCGACTTCATAAGTACGGTCATCAAGTGGATGGCGGACAGGCTGGAGACATTGCTGTTGTGGCCGCCCTCGGTGGCCATATGCGCCGTCTTCGGCCTCCTGGGGTGGTGGGCGCGCCGCATGGAATTCGGGGTCTTCGCCATCCTGGGTTTTCTGTTCATAGACAGCATGCTGCTGTGGAAGGACGCCATGTCCACGCTCTCGCTGGTCCTGGTCGCCAGCATCATCGCCATAGCCATCGGGATACCCTTGGGCATACTGGCCGGCAAGAGCGGCACTGCCGGCGCCGCATTCAAGCCCATGCTCGATTTCATGCAGACCATGCCTGCCTTTGTCTATCTCATCCCCGCCATCTTCTTTTTCGGGATCGGCAAGGTGCCCGGCATCGTGGCCACGGTCATCTTCGCCATGCCGCCGTCGGTGAGGCTGACGGAATTGGGTATCAGGCAGGTGGATGAAGAGGTGGTGGAGGCCGCGGAGGCCTTTGGCGCCACCCCACTCAAGGTGCTCAGGAGCATTCAGGTGCCGCTGGCCATGCCCACCATCATGGCGGGGGTCAATCAGGTGATCATGCTCGCGCTCTCCATGGTGGTGATCGCGGGCATGGTGGGAGCCGGGGGGCTGGGGGCCGTGGTGTTCAGGGGCGTGACCAGGCTGGATATCGGCCTGGGCTTTGAGGGCGGGATAGCGGTAGTCATCCTGGCGATATTCCTGGACAGACTGACGGCTTCTCTGGGCAGGAACCGCCCGGAGGAGAAAATGCGCACCGCCTGAGGCGGTGCGGCCGGACTCGGGCTTACAGATAAGCCGCGAGGAAAGGAGGAGTGTATGTGTAAGAGGAGAGGGGGGGCTCTCGGGCTCCCGGCCGGGCGGGTGTTCATCTCCGTCCTGGCCGCCATGCTGCTGGTCGCGTTGCCGCTGACCTTCGCGGCATGCGGCGAGGAAAAAGGAGACGACGCGAAGCCCGAGGAGGCGGGCAGCATCCACATAGGATGGATACCCTGGGACGAGGACATAGCCGTGACCTACCTGTGGAAGAACATCCTGGAGGCCGAGGGCTACAAGGTGGAGCTCACCCAGCTCGATGCGGCGCCGGTTTATGCCGGGCTGGCTGATGGCGACATCGATCTGTTCTTCGATTCCTGGCTGCCGGTGACCCATGAGGATTACTGGAGCGAGTACGGCGACCGACTCGAGGACATCAACGTATGGTACGATCAGGGCTCCCTGGCGCTCACCGTGCCCGCCTACATGGAGGAATTCGACTCCGTGGCCGACCTGCGCGGGCAGGAGCATATCTTCGACGGAGTGATAGTGGGGATAGAGCCCGGGGCGGGGCTCACCCGCCTGACGCGCGAGGCGGTCATGCCGGGCTACGGCCTCGATGGCTATACCCTGCTCGAGGGGAGCACCCCGACCATGCTGAGCGAGTTGGATCGCGCCTACAGCATGGAGGAGCCCATACTGGTTACCTTGTGGCATCCCCACTGGGCTTACGCGGCTTTCGACCTCAAGGACCTCGAGGACGCCGAGGGGCTGTTCGGGGGCGCGGAGGAACTGCACATCCTCGCCAGGCTGGGTTTCTCGGAGGAGTTCGCGGAGGTCACGAAATGGCTGAAGGCCTTCGAGCTCACGGACGCCGCCCTGGCGTCCCTGGAGAAACTGGTCATCGAGGACTACGGGACCGGCCGTGAGGAGGAGGCGGTCGAGGAGTGGTTGAGCGATTCAGCCAACCGCAGGCTCGTGGACGGCTGGCTGGGCAGGTAAGTCGACGCGCCGTCCGAATCGGAGAGATCAAACTGGAACCCGGCCTGGGCCGGGTTCCAGCCTGCAGGGCGGCAATGCCGCGATATAAGCGCTGCGCGGGGGCGGATATTTCTTGACAGCACCCCATGCGACCTCTATCATTATTGTTTGTTGTGCAAAGAAACGGACGAAAAAGGCGCCGGTAAAGATGAAGACTTACAGCGTGAAGCAGGCGGATATAACCAGGTCATGGTGGCTGGTGGACGCGGAGGGCATCGCCTTGGGAAGGCTGGCGGCGGAGCTGGCCAAGGTTCTCAAGGGAAAGAACAAGCCCATCTACACCACCCACCTGGACGTCGGGGACAATGTCATCGTGATCAACGCGGAAAAGGTCCTGCTCACCGGCAACAAGCTCCAGAAAAAAGTGCACTACCAGCACTCGGGATACCCGGGAGGGCTCAAGGAGACCCCCTACGGGGTGCTCATACAAAAACAGCCCGAGATGGTGGTGAAGAGGGCGGTTAAGGGAATGCTGCCTAAAAACCGCCTGGGCCGTGCGATGATCAAGAAACTGCACGTCTACGCCGGCCCCGATCATCCCCATAAGGCCCAGAAACCGGAGACGCTGCCCCTGGCTTCCGGCGCGAAATAGAAGGCAGGTGACTCTTTTGCCGCAGCAGCTGGGATACGGAACGGGAAGGCGCAAGGAGGCCGTGGCCAGGGTATGGCTATACCCGGGAGACGGCGAGTTCGAGATCAACGGCAAGAGCCTCGAGGAGTATTTTCCGCGCCCGACGCTCCGCTATCAGGTGATGCAGGCCCTGGAGGTGTCCGGGAGCACGGGTCGCTACCGCATATTCGCCACCATCAAGGGCGGGGGGATATCCGGACAGGCCGGAGCCTTGAGCCACGGCTTAACCAGGGCCCTGGTGGACTGCGACGAGACCCTGCGCGCGGACCTCAAGAAAGCCGGCCTCCTCCGGCGCGACCCGCGCATGAAGGAGCGCAAGAAATACGGGTTTAAGAAAGCACGCAAGCGCCCGCAGTTCTCCAAGCGCTGAGCTTTCGGCGCCGGGCGTTTCATCGTCGACTGCGGCTGGTCGTTTCCGTTTCAGGCGGGTCGGGGCACACTTTTTCTTGATGGCATAAAACCGGGGATGCTATATTCCTGGTATGGATGGAACGGGAGCGAGTAATGCATAGGCCCGAGGGAATAACCCGGCTGTTCGGAACCGACGGCATCAGGGGAGCTGCCAATCTTGAACTCACGCCCGAGCTCGCCTTACGCATCGGTTGCGCGGCGGTGAAGGTGATGGCCAGGGACAACGCCCGGCCTTTTTTAGTGCTCGGAAGGGATACCCGCATATCCGGGAGCATGCTGGAGTCGGCGCTGGTGGCGGGGATGTGCTCCTGCGGTGGCCGCGTGGAGCTGCTGGGGGTGCTCCCCACGCCCGCAGTGGCCTATCTCACCGCGCACAAGGGAGCGGACGCGGGCGCGGTCATCTCTGCCTCGCACAATCCGGCGCGAGACAACGGCATCAAGTTCTTTCACCGCTCCGGCTTCAAGCTGCCGGACGAGGTGGAGATGGAGATGGAGGCGCTGATGGCGGAGGGGGCGACAGGCGGGCGGCCCCCCGGCGACGCCGTCGGCCGCGTGAGCGCGGCTCCGGAGGGCGGGGAACTGTACCTCGAGCACCTGCTTTCCGCATCCAGCCCGGATCTCTCGGGCATGAAGGTTGTGGTCGACTGCGCCCACGGAGCGGCCTACCGCCTTGCCCCCATGCTGCTGCAGCGGCTGGGAGCGAGGACCGTGGTGATCAACGCCGCGCCTGATGGGCTGAACATCAACCGCGAGTGCGGCTCGACCCATACCGGGCCCCTGCAGCGGGCGGTGCTGGAGGAGGGCGCCGACCTGGGGCTGGCCTTCGACGGCGATGCCGACCGCATGCTGGCGGTGGACGAACGCGGTGGGCTCGTGGACGGCGACTTCATCATGGCCATCTGCGCCCTGCACATGAGGGACAAGGGGACGCTGAAGGGCGGCGCCATGGTGACCACGGTCATGACCAACCTGGGATTTCACCGCGCCATGCAACGTGAGGGCATAGGGGTGCGGGTCACCCGGGTGGGCGATCGCTACGTCCTGGAGAGGATGCTGCAGGAGGGGCTGAGCCTGGGAGGCGAACAGTCGGGCCACGTGATCTTCGCCGACCACGCGACCACCGGCGACGGCCTCCTCACCTCCCTCAAGCTGCTGGAGGTGATGACGGAGTCGGGGAGGGCCCTCTCCGATCTCGGCGGCGTGATGGAAAGGATGCCCCAAGTGCTCTTGAACGTCAAGGTAAGGGACAGGGAGGCCGCTGGGAGGTCGGCGGCGATAGACGAGGCCCTGCGCGCCTGGGAGGAAAGGCTGGCTGAGCGGGGTCGGGTGCTTCTGCGCCCCTCCGGCACCGAGCCGGTGGTGAGGGTCATGGTGGAGGCGCTGGACCCGGCACAGGCCGAGGAGGCGGCCAGGTCTCTGGCCGAGGTGGTGGAGAAGGAGATGAGCTGATATGTGTGGCATCATCGCCTATGTCGGAGGGCGCGATGTGCCGCAGACCCTGTTGCGGGGACTGCGGAGCCTGGAGTACCGCGGCCACGATTCCGCGGGCATAGCCGTCTTGAACGGCGAGCGCATAGCCCTGCTCAAGCGCAAGGGGAATCTGGACGCCATCGCGCCTCATCTGGGGAGCCTGCGGGGTGAGAGCGAGATGGGCATCGCCCACACGCGCTGGGCCACCCACGGACAGCCCAGCGAGGAAAACGCCCACCCCCACCTCGACTGCAAGGGCGAGATAGCGGTGGCACACAACGGCATCATCGAGAATTTCCGCGAGTTGCGGCGGCAGCTGGAAGAAAAAGGACACCGCTTCCTCTCCCAGACCGATTCCGAGGTCATCGCCCACCTGGTGGAGGAATACTACCGCGGCGACCTGCTGGAGGCGACGCGGCGCGCCCTCAAGGACCTGCAGGGAGCCTATGCGCTGGTGCTCATGAGCTCCCGCGAGCCGGGGGTGCTGGTGGGGGCGCGCAAGGAAAATCCGCTGGTGATGGGCATAGGCGAAGACGAGAACTTCTTCGTCTCCGCCACCCCCGCCCTGCTGGACCGCACCAGGCAGGCGGTGGCCCTGGAGAACGGCGAGCTGGCGCGCATAACCCGCCGCGACTGGGCGGTGCTGGACGCGCAGGGCCGCAGGGTGGAGAGAGAACCTTACCTGGTGCCCTCCGACGTGGCCGCGGTGGAGAAGGGGGGCTACGCCGACTTCATGCTCAAGGAGATCTTCGACCAGCCCCAGGCCTGGACGGACACCCTGCGCGGCAGGCTGCCCAGGTCGGGCACGCTGCGTATCGAGGAGCTGGAGAACGCGAAGCTGGACCTCAAGGCGGTGCGCCGCATCCTCTTCGTCTCCTGCGGGACCTCCTATCATGCCTCTCTCCTCGGACGCCACATCATCGAGGCCTGGCTGGGCATGCCGGTGGAGGTGGACATCGCCTCGGAGTTCTGCCACCGCCAACTGCTCCTGGATCCCTCGTGCCTGGTGGTCGCGATGAGCCAGTCCGGTGAGACCGCCGACACCATGAGCGCGCTGCGCTGTGCCGCCGCCAGGGGCGCGAACACCCTCTCCATCGTGAACGTGGTGGGCAGCATGATGGCCCGTGAGTCCGATGGCGTGCTGTACACACACGCCGGGCCGGAGATCGGGGCGGCGGCCACCAAGACCTTCCTCACCCAGATCGCGGCGGTTTACCTGCTGGGGCTGCACCTTGGCCGGCAGCGGGGGATCCTTGAGGAGGGGTTCGTGAGAAAGACCTTCGCGGAGCTGGAGGCGCTGGCCGGCAAGGTGGAGCAGGCGCTGCAGGACCTGGAGGCGGTGGAGCGCTGCGCGGAGAGGTACTGCCGCTGCGAAGATTTTCTTTTCCTCGGGCGCAACATGAATTATCCCATGGCCCTGGAGGCCGCCCTCAAGCTCAAGGAGGTCTCCTACATCCACGCCGAGGGCTATCCCGCGGGCGAGATGAAGCACGGCCCCATCGCCCTGCTCCACCCCGGCTTCCCGGTGGTGGCGCTCACCCCCCGCGACCAAGTGTACAGCAAGTTGCGCAGCAACATCGAGGAGGTGAGGGCGCGCCAGGCTCCGGTCATCGCCTTTGCCACCGAGGGGGACGCGGAGGTCGCGGCGTGCTGTGAGGAGACCATCTTCGTGCCCGAGGTGAAGCCGCATTACAACCCGGTGGTGCTGGCCCCCGCCCTGCAGCTCCTGGCCTACAACATCGCCAAGTTGAGGGGATGCAACGTGGACCAGCCGCGCAACCTGGCCAAAACGGTCACGGTGGAGTAGGGGGAGGAAACCCCGCCGGCGTGGAGAATGAGAACGAAGAGATAAGGCGCCGGCCGCCGCATGGGGGGCGAGAGAAAGGGCTTATGAAAATTCTGGGCATCGGCGTGGACCTGGTGGAGATCGCGAGGATAGAGAGGGCGATAGCGCGGCACGAGGGGTTCGTGTCGCGCATTTACTCCGCGCGCGAGCGCCGGAGATGCGAAGACTGTGCGAGGCCCGGACGCCGTTACGCCGCCTGTTTCGCGGCCAAGGAGGCCGCGGCCAAGTCGTTGGGCACCGGGATGAGGGGTTTTTCCTGGCCTGAGCTGGAGTTGCTCGCGGGCGAGGGCGGCGAGCCGCGCGTGGAGCTCTCGGGGCGGGCGCGCGAGTTGGCCTCTCGCCTCGGCGTGCGGGAGATCATGGTGAGCATCGCGCATAGCGGCGGCACGGCCATAGCCGTGGCCCAGGCGGTGCGGGGGAGGCCGGGGTCGTGAGGGTGCTCTACCCCCGCGAGATGGCCGCCCTGGACCGCTTGGCCATAGAGGGCGGCATCCCCTCCCTGGACCTCATGGAGAGGGCGGGGAAGCACGTGGCCGAGCAGGCGCGAGACCTGCTCGGCGGCATCTGTGCCGGGAAGGCCGTCCGCATCGTGGCCGCGAAAGGGAATAACGGGGGCGACGGTTTCGTCGCCGCGCGCTACCTGGCGTCCTGGGGCGCGGATGTCGAGGTGTTTCTGCTGGGTGGCGAGGAGGAGCTCTCCCCCGACGCATCGGCCAACCATCGCCGCTTCGCCGCGCAGGGGGGGAGGACACGCCCGCATTCCGCCACCCTGCTCGAGGAGGGGATGGCCACGGCGGACCTCGTGGTGGACGCCGTGTTCGGCACGGGATTCCGCGGCAGGGCGGAGGGGGACTTCGCGCGCGCCATCGAGGCGGTTAACGCGAGCGGCGTGCCGGTGCTGGCCGTGGACGTGCCCTCCGGGGTGGATGCGGAGACGGGCGCCGTCTCCGGCCCGGCGGTGAGGGCGATGCGCACCGTGACCTTCGCTTTCCCCAAGGCGGGCCTCTATCTCTTCCCGGGAGCGGAGATGGCGGGGGAGCTGGTGGTGGCGGATATCGGCATCCCCTCCCACCTGCTGGAGCGGGCGGTGAAGAGCAGGGTGTTCACCATGGAGGAGGAAGAGGTGGCGGCGATGCTGCCGCGCCGGGCGCCCGATGCGCACAAGGGGAGCAGCGGCCGCGTGCTGGTGGTGGCGGGCTCGACGGGGCTCACGGGGGCTGCCGCGCTGTGTTCGCGCGCGGCCATGCGCGCGGGGGCGGGGGTGGTCACCCTGGGCGTGCCGGCGACGCTCAACGCCATCATGGAGGCAAAGCTCACCGAGGTCATGACCCTTCCCCTGCCGGACGAGGGGGAGGGGAGCCTGGCCGCCGCGGCGCTCGAAGCCGTCCTGGAGGAGCTGGAGGGTTACGACGTGCTCGCCCTGGGGCCGGGCCTGGGAACGTCGCCGGGCACCCGCGAGGCGGTGATCGGCCTGCTGCGGCAGGCGGACAAGCCGGTGATCCTCGATGCCGACGGGATCAACTGCGCCGCAGCGGACAGCGCCGCTCTCTCCGGGAGAAAAAAGGGGACGGTGATCACCCCTCACCCCGGGGAGATGGGGCGGCTGCTGGGGCGCGAAGCCGCGGACGTGCAGTCGTCGCGCCTGGAAGCGGTCGCGGAGGCGGCACGCGTATTCGGTTGCATTGCTGTGCTCAAGGGGGCGAACACGCTGGTGGCGAGCGCGGAGGGGCCCATACACCTCCATGCGCTGGCGTTGCCCTCCCTGGCCACGGCGGGTAGCGGAGACGTCCTCACCGGCTGCACGGCGGCCATGTGCGCGCAGGGGCTCGCCCCGCTCGAGGCTGCGCTGTGCGGTGTTTTCGTCCATGGCAGGGCGGCGGAGCTGGCCGCCCACATGGTAGGGCCCGTGGGAATGGTGGCCGGGGACATCGTCTCCCACCTGCCCCCGGCCTTGTCGGGGCTGCTGCGTGAGAGGGGGAGAGGTTGCAGGGATTGAGGCCAGCGCGAGGGGTGGCGAGCTCGCCCCCGCGGGAGGGGTGAGCGCGCCTTGTCCGGGAACATCGCCTGGAGGCCGACCCGTGCCGAGGTGGACCTGGAGTGCATCCGGCACAACACCGCCCTCCTGCGGGGCATGGTGGGCCTCTCCTGCGAGATCATGGCGGTGGTCAAGGCGGACGGCTACGGGCATGGGGCGGTGCAGGCGGCGCGGGCGGCCCTGCAGGCGGGGGCGAGCCGCCTCGGCGTAGCGCTGGTGGAGGAGGCGGAGGAGCTGAGGGCAGCCGGCGTGGACGCGCCCGTGCACCTGCTCTTCGAACCGCATCCCGCCGCCGCACGGAGAGTGGCCGACCTGAGCCTGACGCCCAGCGTCTATACCCGCACCTGGGCGCGGGCCCTGTCGCGAGCCGCAGGCGACAGGGGCGGCGAGCTCGGCGTGCATTTGAAGGTGGACACCGGCATGCACCGCGTGGGAGCGAGTCCCGGGGAGGCGGCCGGGCTGGCCGAGGAGGTGGCCTCCCTTCCCGGGCTGAGGCTGGAGGGGGCCTATACCCACCTGGCCAACGCGTCCCAGCCTGGCGACCCCTTCAATTCGCGCCAGTGGGAGACGTTCAAGCGGGTGCTCGCCGGGTTGGAACGGCGCGGCCTGCGGGTAGCCCTGCGACACGCCGCGGCATCCGCGGCGGCCATATGCTTCCCGGAATCGCGCCTGGATATGGTGCGCATAGGCATCTCCATGTACGGGCTTCTTCCCGGCGCAGCCTGTCGCGGCATGCTGGACCTGAGGCCGGCCCTCTCACTGAAAACGGAGGTCGGCCACGTGTTCAGGGCCAGCGAGGCGGAGGGGGTGAGTTACGGGCTCACCTACCGCTGCGAGAGGGACGCCTGGATAGCGGCGCTCCCGCTGGGCTACGCAGACGGCATCCCCCGCGCCCTCTCCAACCGCTGGGAGGTGACGATAGCGGGCAAGTCCTATCCGCAGGTGGGGACGGTATGCATGGACCTGTGCATGGTGGACCTGGGGGAGGACCGCTACGAGCCGGGCGAGGAGGTCACCTTCATCGCCGCATACGGGGGAGGAGCAAACGGGGCGGAACGCATGGCCGAGCTCCTGGGCACCATCAATTACGAGGTGGTCTGCGGCATTGGAAAGCGCGTCCCCCGCGTTCACCTCAACCGTTTATAAGGCGGTCGCCTGGGTAGATTATGTGTGGGCGGGCCGACGCGCGGGGTCTTGATGTCTGGGTGGTGATGCCGGGAACCCGAGGGGGGAGCGGGGTCATGAAGATATGTCCTTCCTGCTACGCTGTTTGCGCTGACCAGAAATGGGATTTCGACGAGGCGGCCAGAGCCGGGGCCATGAAGGGCAACGGCTGGGAGAAGTGCCTGTGTCCCGGGTGTGAGAGGGTGGCCAGGGGCCGGGTGGACGGCGTGGTTTACCTAAAAGGGGACTTCATCGCTGCGCATCGTGAGCAAGCCAAGAACCTCATCCGCAGCGTGGCGCAGAAGAAACTGGGCAAGAACATCGCCGCGCGCATCTACCACATCGAGGAGAAGAAGGACGAGATAGTCATCGAGACCACGGACCGCGCCCTGGCGGAACGCCTGGGAAAGGAATTCGAGAAGGCCTTCTCCGGGCGCCTGGACATACAGTGGCAGCAGCGTTCCGATTTCGCCCGCGTTTACTGGACCCGGGACTAGGGCGCGTCTGCTTGTGGCGCAGGAGCCGGGGGCGCGGGCCTCGCTCCGCACTCGCAGGTCTTAAGGGACCGTCGTCTGCCCCCCTTGCCCTTTATATTATCCGCAGCGTCTGCCCTTATCCGCTCCCTCTTACTCTCTTCATATCTCAACGTCTGCCCACCCCGGCTCTCTCTTCAGCCCGCCGCATGGGCTCGCGTTTTGCCTCCGAGCCGTGAGGCGAGGATGCCAAGACCGAGCCCACACTCGCGCATCGCGGCGGAGGGCGCGTAGCGCTGGGGTCCGGTCCCGCGCTTTTTGCGCCGCAGGCGATAAGCCGGAGGCGTGAAAGGCCGGGACCTGACAACAAGTGCTGCTACCCGGAA
>CAZEAU010000040.1:0-16291 GCA_964510515.1 uncultured Actinomycetota bacterium
GGAGGAGGGTCTGCGCTTCGCCATCCGCGAGGGCGGCCGCACCGTGGGGGCGGGGAGGGTCACGGAGATAAAGAAATAGAGGGCGGCAGATGGCCAAACAGAAACAGAAGATACGCATCAGGCTCAAGGCCTACGATCACGAGATAATCGACCGCTCCGCGAAGCAGATAGTGGAGACGGCGAGGCGTACCGGCGCCTCCATCTCCGGGCCCGTGCCCCTGCCCACGGAGAAGCACGTCTACTGCGTGATCCGTTCGCCGCACGTGGACAAGGATTCGCGTGAGCATTTCGAGATGCGCGTGCACAAAAGGCTCATAGATATCATGGAGCCGACGCCCAAGACGGTGGACTCCCTCATGCGTCTGGACCTGCCGGCCGGGGTGGACATAGAGATCAAGCTGTAAGCTTTTTACGGCGCCGCAAGCAGGAGGCGGGCAGCGCCGTCGAGAGGTGGGAAAGTTGAAGGGAATAATCGCCAGGAAAATAGCCATGACGCAGGTCTTCACCGCGGAGGGGAAGGTGATCCCGGTGACCGTGGTGGAGGCCGGGCCCTGTACGGTGACCCAGATCAAGACGGTGGAGAAGGAGGGCTACAACGCCCTGCAGCTGGGCTTTGCCGCGGTGGGGGAGAGGAAGCTCAACCAGCCACGCAGGGGCCACTTCGAGAGCAAGGGAGTGCAGCCGCACCGCCACCTGGTCGAGATACGGGTGGACGACCCCTCCGGGTATGAGCTCGGCCAGGTCTTCACGGTCGAAGCCTTCGGCAAGGGCGACCGCGTGGACGTCACCGGCAGGTCGCGGGGCAAGGGGTTCGCGGGCGTGGTCAAACGCCATAATTTCAGCGGCGGCCCCGCTTCGCACGGCGCGCATTTCCACCGCTCAACCGGGGCCATCGGCGCATGTGCCACGCCCGCGCGGGTGTTCAGGGGAGCGCGCATGCCAGGCCGCATGGGCGCGGAGAGGGTCACCACGCTCAACCTGGAGGTGGTGGACGTCAAGCCGGAGCGCAACCTGCTCCTGCTCAGGGGAAGCATACCCGGTGCGGGCGGCGGCCTGCTCACCATCCGGGAGTCGGTCAAGTCGGTAAAGAAGCGCGGGAAGAAAGCGCACGTGCTCACCTGATAGATGGAGAGTCTGATGAAGGAAGTACAGGTTTACGACAGCGAGGGCAAAGAGAGGGGCGGCGTGGAGCTGCGCGACTACTATTTTGCCTGCGAGGTGAACGTGCCGGTCATGCACCTGGTGGTGCGCCATCAGCTGGCGGCCGCGCGCAGCGGCAGCGCCTCCACCAGGATCCGCAGCATGGTCAGGGGAGGGGGCGCCAAGCCCTGGCGGCAGAAGGGCACGGGTAGGGCCCGCGCCGGCTCGACGCGCTCCCCCATCTGGAGGGGCGGCGGCACGGTGCACGGCCCGAGCCCGCGCGATTTCGACTTCAAGGTGAACCGCAAGGTGCGCAAGCTGGCGCTGCGTTCAGCCCTCAGCGTGCGCGCGCAGGAAGGCCGGGTGATGGTGCTCGAGGACTTCACCCTCCCCGAGCCCAAAACCCGTGCGGCGGAGGCGATCTTCGCGGCGCTGGGCGTGGACGACTACGTCCTCCTGGTGCTGGCGGAGGAGGACGAGAACGTGATCAAGTCCATGCGCAATCTCCCTTTCGTGGCGGTGACCGGGGTGGAGGAGCTCAACACCTACGACGTGCTCGCCAGCGACAGGGTGATATTCACCCGTTCGTCCCTGGACAGGCTGCAGGAGGGGGTGCGCGATGAAGGACGTGCATGATGTGATCATCCGCCCCATCATATCGGAGAAGAGCTACTCCCTCCTCGACCACAATAAATACACCTTCGAGGTGCACCCCAAGGCGCACAAGACGGAGGTGCGCAAGGCGGTGGAGGAGATATTCAACGTCAAGGTGACCGGGGTGAACACCATCAAGGTCCCCCCCAAGCCGAAGCGGCAGGGCTGGACCTCGGGGCAGACCCGGGCGCGCAAGAAAGCCGTGGTCACCCTGGCGCAGGGTTACAGCATCGAGTTTTTTGAGGGCCCGCTGGGCTGACGAGCAGAGGACGGTAAGATTATGAGCACCAAGAGATACAAGCCCACTTCCTCGGGGAGGAGGTTCGCCTCCGTCTCCGAATTCTCGGAAGTCACCAGGAAGGAACCGGAGAAGACCCTGCTCGCCCCCATGAACTATAAAGCGGGAAGGAACAACAAGGGCAGGATGACCACCCGGCACAAGGGTGGCCGCAGCAAGCGCAGGTATCGCATCATCGATTTCCGCAGGGACAAGGACAACATCGCGGCCAAGGTGGCGGCCATCGAGTACGACCCCAACCGCAGCGCGCGCATCGCCCTGCTGCATTACGAGGATGGCGAGAAGCGTTACATCCTGGCTCCTCTCAAACTCAAAGTGGGAGACCGGGTCATGTCTGGCGAGGGCGCCGACATCAAGCCCGGGAACGCGCTACCGCTGGCGGCCATCCCGGCGGGCACGGCCGTCCACAACATCGAGCTCAAGCCGGGCGCGGGGGGCAAAATGGCGCGCTCCGCCGGGGCTTCGGCGCAGCTCGTGGCCAAGGAGGGCGCTTACGCCCATATCAGGCTCCCCTCCAGCGAGGTGCGCCTGGTCAGCCTCAAGTGCCGCGCGACCATCGGCCAGATCGGAAACGTGGAGCACGAGCTGCTCTCCGAGGGCAAGGCCGGGCGCGGGCGCCACAAGGGTCGCCGCCCCACCGTGCGCGGCGTGGTGATGAACCCCGTGGACCATCCCCACGGCGGCGGCGAGGGCAAGAGCTCGGCGGGACGCCATCCGGTGACCCCGTGGGGAAAGCCGACCCTGGGGTATCGCACGCGCAAGAAGAACAAACCATCGGACAAATATATAGTACGGCGCAGGAAGAGTTGAGGAACAGGGAGGTAGCCCCTTGGGCAGGTCGCTGAAAAAAGGGCCCTTTATCGACGAGAAGCTCTACTTCAAGGTCGAGGAGCTTAACCGGCGCAACGAGAAGCGGGTAGTCAAGACCTGGTCCCGTCGTTCGACCATCTTTCCGGAGATGGTGGGGCACACCATAGCGGTGCACGACGGCAAGCGTCACGTGCCGGTCTACGTGACCGAGAACATGGTGGGGCATAAGCTGGGCGAGTTCGCTCCCACGCGCCGCCGTACCAGGCACGGCCACGCCCACGAGCGGCCCACGCGCCTGAAGTAGGCGGACCGGCAAGGAGCAGGAGGCAGGAGAGAGACATGGCGGAAGCAGCCGAACAGGGAGTCCGGGTACGCGCGGTGGCCAGGCACGTGCGCATCTCGCCGTATAAAGCCCGGCAGATAGCGGACCTGGTGCGCGGGAAGGACCTCGCGGAGGCGCGGTTCATCACCGCCTTTTCCCCCGCCGGCGCCGCGCGCGTGGTGGGCAAGGTCCTGGAGTCGGCGGTGGCCAACGCGGAACACAACAACGGCCTGCGGGCCGACGACCTCGTGGTGGTCGGCTGCTATGTGGACGAGGGTGCGACCCTCAAGCGCTGGCGGCCACGCGCCTACGGGAGGGCGACCCGCATCCGCAAGCGCACCAGCCATATCACCGTGGTCGTCGCCGAACGTGAAGAGCTCGAGAGCAAGGGCCGCCGCGCTAAGAAACGGCGCGCCGCAGCGAGAAAGAAAGGATGAGAGCGTGGGTCAGAAGGTCCATCCATACGGTTTTCGCCTGGGGGTCATATACGACTGGAAATCCCGCTGGTTCGCCAGCCGGGACTACGCCGACCTCCTTCAGGAGGACCTTGCCGCACGCCGCTATCTCAGGGACCACCTGCGGCGCGCCGCCGTGTCGCGGGTGGAGATCGAGCGCACCAGCAAGCGCATGAAAGTAGATATCTATACCGCCAGGCCGGGGATAGTCATCGGGCGCCGGGGCGTGGAGGTGGACCGCATCAAGCGGGACCTGGTGAAGATGACGCAGAAGGAAGTGCAGGTGAACATCCAGGAGGTCAACAACCCCGAGCTGGACGCCTTCCTGGTGGCACAGAACATCGCCGAGCAGCTGGAGGGCAGGGTGTCCTTCCGCCGTGCCATGAAGCGGTCGGTGCAGAACGCCATGCGCGGCGGGGCCAAGGGCATCAAGGTAGCGTGCGCAGGGAGGCTGGGCGGAGCGGAGATGGCGCGCAGGGAATGGTACCGCGAAGGACAGGTTCCCCTGCAGACCCTGCGCGCGGACATAGACTACGGCTCGCACGTCGCGCGCACCTCCATGGGGATCATCGGCGTCAAGGTCTGGATCTACAAGGGCAACATAGCCGAGCCCGAGCGCAAGCCGAGGGAGAGGGAGCCCAGGGAGGCGGAAAAGGCCCCGCCCGCCGGGGCGGCGCCGGCCGAGGCTGCGGAGGCCGCCAAGGTCGTGGAGCCGGCCGAGGCCGCGGAGGCCGCCAAGGCGGTGGAGCCTGCCGAGGCCGCGGAGCCTGCGGAGGCCGTGGAGCCTGCGGCCGCGACCGCGGCGCAGCCGGGGGCCGCAGAGGTCGAAGGCGAGGCCGGCGCCGGGAAAGAAGGCGGGAAGGAAGAGGTCGAGGAGGTCTGACGGCTAATGCTCATGCCTCGAAAGTTCAAACACAGGAAGGTGCAGCGCGGCCGCATGAAGGGGCGCTCCAAGGGCGGCACCAGGGTCCATTTCGGAGATTTTGGGCTGCAGGCCCTCGAGCCGTCCTGGGTGACGGCGCGGCAGATTGAGGCGGCCAGGGTGGCCATCACCAGGCATGTCAAGAGGAGCGGAAAGGTGTGGATAAACATCTTCCCGGACAAACCGGTATCGAAGAAGCCTGCGGAGACGCGCATGGGAAGCGGGAAGGGTAACCCCGACCACTGGGTGGCGGTGGTGAAACCCGGGCGGGTGATGTTCGAGCTGGCGGGGGTGCCCGAGCAGACAGCGTCCGAGGCCATGCGCAGGGCGGCGCATAAAATGCCCATGAAGTGCCGCTTCGTGAAACGGGACACTATGGGTGGTGAATGATGTGAAAGCGAGGGAACTGCGCGATCACTCCTACGAGGAGCTGCAGGTGAGGCTCAAGGAGGCCAAGGAAGAGCTCTTCAACCTGCGCTTCCAGGCGGCGACCGGGCAGCTGGACAATACCTCCAGGATCGTGGAGACGAAAAGGAATATCGCGCGCATCTGCACGGTGATAAGGGAACAGGAGCTCAGCCAGGAGGCGTCCTAGCTCCCCTTAGCGGGCAGGACACACGGCCTCCGCTCTCAGAGGAAGGATAAGCGGAAAATGGCGGAGAGGACGAGCACCAGGAAGGTGCGGACAGGGACGGTGGTCTCGGACAAGACGGACAAGACCATCGTGGTCAAGGTGGAGACTCGCATGCCTCACCCGCTTTACGGCAAGATCGTCCGCCGCAGCAAGAGATATGCGGCGCATGACGAGGACAATCAGTGTGCCGTCGGAGACCTGGTGCGCATCATGGAGACGAGGCCCATCTCCCGCAGCAAGCGCTGGCGCCTGATGGAGGTCGTGGAGAAGGCGGAATAGCGGCTCGCGCCGCGATGCGGAGGCAGAGACATGATACAAAAGGAATCGCGAGTAAGGATCGCGGACAACACCGGCGCGCGGGAGCTCCTGGTGATAAGCGTCCTGGGGGGATCGGGGCGCCGTTACGCCTATGCCGGGGACATGGTGGCGGGCACGGTGAAGGTGGCCACGCCGGGCGGCGCGGTCAAGAAGGGAGAGCTGGTGCAGGCGGTGGTGGTGCGCACCAAGAAGGAGCGCCGGCGGCAGGACGGGACCTATATCAAGTTCGACGAAAATGCCGTGGTGCTCATCAACGAGGTCAAGGACCCGCGGGGGACGCGCATCTTCGGCCCGGTGGCCAGGGAGCTGCGCGAGAAGAAGTTTATGAAGATCATTTCCCTCGCCCCCGAGGTATTGTGAGCGACGAGCGAGGAGAGGGAGACGATGGCTGGTCTGAAGATGAAGATAAAGAAGGGCGACAAGGTGGAGGTGCTCTCCGGAAAGACGCGAGGGAAGCAGGGCAAGGTGCTGAAGAGCTTCCCGCAGGACGGCCGGGTCGTCGTGGAAGGGATCAACCTGGTCAAGAGGCATACGCGCCCCTCCCAGGAAAACCCCCAGGGCGGCATCGTCACCAGGGAGGCGCCCATCGACATATCCAACGTCGCCCTCCTCTGCTCCTCCTGCGGGCGCAGGGTCAGGGTTGGATACCGTATCGACCCGGACGGGGCCAAGCGGCGCGTCTGCCGCAAGTGCGGCGCGGACCTGGATTAGGATTGCGGAAGAGGCCGAGGAAGGAAACATGGTGTCGAGGTTAAAAGAAAAGTACCGGGGGGAAGTGGTCCCCTCCATGCGGGAGAAATTCGGCTACGTCAATGACCTCCAGGTCCCGCGCCTGGAGAAGATCGTGGTGAACATGGGCGTGGGAGAGGGGGCGCACGACCCCAAGGTCATCGACGGGGCCATGAAGGACATGGCCATCATCACCGGGCAGAAGCCGAGATTGAACCGCGCCCGCAGGTCGGTGGCCGGGTTCAAGCTGCGCGAGGGCATGTCCGTGGGGTGCAAGGTCACCCTGCGCGGCGACCGCATGTACGAGTTCCTGGACCGCCTGGTGTCACTGGCCATACCCCGCGTGAGGGACTTTCGGGGGCTCAACCCCAGGTCCTTCGACGGCAGGGGCAACTACAACATGGGCCTGGACGAACAGCTGGTCTTCCCGGAGATCGACTACGACGCTATCGACAGGGTGAGGGGCATGGACATAACCATGGTCACCACCGCTCGGACGGACGAGGAGGGGCTGGCCCTGCTGAATGCCATGGGCATGCCCTTCCGCGGCAGATGATAAGGAGAGGCTTGATGGCAAAGAAGTCGCTGGTTGTCAAGCAGAGGAGACCTCCCAAGTTCAGCACCCGGGGCTATAACCGGTGCAGGCGCTGCGGCCGCTCGCGGGGATACTTCCGCAAGTTCGACCTCTGCCGCATATGCCTGCGAGAACTCGCCCACGAGGGGGAGATCCCGGGCATGACCAAGTCGAGCTGGTAAGGAGGCGGAGAGCAGATGACCATGACCGATCCTATCGCGGACATGCTGACGCGTATCCGCAACGCCAATACCGCCCACCACGAGATGGTGGAGATGCCCTACTCGAAGATCAAGGCGTCTATCGCGGAGATATTGAAGAAGGAGGGCTATGTCTCGGGGTATGAGGTGGTCAAAGGCGAGAGCTACGATACCCTGAAGATGACCCTCAAGTACGGCCCCAACCGCGAGCAGCTGATCAACGGCATCAAGAGGATCAGCAAGCCGGGCCTGCGCGTCTACAGCAAGAAGACCGACGTGCCCCGCGTGCTGGGAGGTCTGGGGATAGCCATCATCTCCACCTCGCATGGGGTGATCACCGACCGCGAGGCGCGGGAGAAGAACATCGGGGGAGAAGTCATAGCCTACGTTTGGTAGCGGAAAGACCTGGAGGTTCGAGGTGTCGAGGATAGGCAGGATGCCCATACCCATCCCGCAGGGGACGGAAGTGAAGATAGAGGGCAAAGAGGTGACCGTGAAGGGTCCCAGGGGAGAGCTCACCCGCGAGTTCCACCCGGACATGATCATTGCCATGGAGGGGGGAAGCCTGGTGGTGAGGCGGCTCTCCGAATCGGCCATGCACCGCTCGCTGCACGGGCTCACGCGCTCTCTCGCCGCCAACATGGTGGAGGGCGTGAGCACGGGTTTCGAGAAGAGCCTGGAGATACACGGCGTGGGCTATCGCGCCACGGCCAAGGACGGGGACCTGGAGCTGGCCCTGGGTTTCTCCCACCCGGTGCTGGTCAAGGCCCCGGAGGGCATCGAATTCGAGCTGGTCACTCCCACCAGGATCAGGGTCAAGGGGATAGATAAGCAGAAGGTGGGCCAGATGGCCGCCAAGATTAGGGCCCTGCGCAAGCCGGACCCCTACAAGGGGAAGGGCGTGCGTTATGCCGGGGAGTACATCAAGCGCAAGGCTGGCAAGACCGCGGTGTGATGCCGCGGAAGAGACAGGAGAGAGTGAAGGCGGGATGAAGAAGACTGACCCCAAGCAACTGGGAAGGAAACGCCGCCAGGCGCGCGTGCGCAAAAAGGTCACGGGAAGCGCGGAGCGGCCGAGGCTATCGGTGTTCCGCAGCAACCGGCACATCTACGCCCAGATCATAGACGACCGGGCGGGGCGCACCTTGATCAGCGCCTCCAGCATGGAGAAGGGGATGGACACGGCGGGGAAGACCAAAAGCGACGTCGCCGCCGAGGTGGGACGCGTTCTCGCCCGCCGGGCACGCGAGAGCGGCGTGAAAGCGGTGGTGTTCGAGCGCGGGGGCAACCTCTATCACGGCCGGGTCAAGACCCTGGCCGAGGGGGCCCGCGAGGGCGGCTTGGTGTTCTGATGCCCGAGAGAGAGAGGAAGCGCGGAGGTTGCATATGCCCAAGATAGATCCGACATCACTGGAGCTGGAAGAGAGAGTCATACATATCAACCGCGTGGCCAAGGTGGTCAAGGGCGGCCGCCGCTTCAGCTTTACCGCCCTGGTCGTGGTCGGCGACAACGCGGGCATGGTCGGATACGGCTACGGCAAGGCGCGCGAGGTGCCGCTGGCCATACAGAAGGGCGTGGAGAGGGCGAAAAGAAACCTCTTCAAGGTCCCTACGCGCGGCACCACCATACCCTACAAGGTGGTGGGCAGATTCGAGTCCTCCCGGGTTCTGCTCAAGCCCGCGGGCGAGGGCACGGGCGTGATCGCGGGCGGTCCGGTGCGCGCGGTCATGGAGCTCTCCGGAGTGCAGGACATCCTGACCAAGACCTACGGGTCTCGCAACCCCGTCAACGTGGTCAAGGCGACGGTGGAGGGGCTGAAGTCCATCAGCCGCACGCGGGAGATAGCCAAGCTGCGGCGGGCGCGGATGGGCAAGGCCGGGGAGGCGGTGGGGGCTTGAAAGCGGAGGAGAAGATGCTGCGGATAACCCTGGTGCGCAGCCCCATCGGGCGCCCCCCCGTGCAGCGTCGTACGGTGCGCGCCCTGGGGCTGAAAAGGATGCACCACAGCGTGGTACACAGGGATTCCCCGGAGATAAAGGGCATGATCGGCAGGATAAGCCACCTGCTCGCGGTGGAGCCCTGCGAGGGCGGCGGGGAGTAAGGCGGGGCCTGGTCCGGCGCTCCCGCCTGCGGGCGGGGGCGGCGGATCGGGCCCGGGAAGAGGAGCGGGATGCGGATGACTTTTAAGATCAACGACCTCAGGCCGGCGGAAGGTTCTGTCAAGCAGCCCAAGCGCGTGGGCCGGGGGCGTTCCTCGGGCCACGGCAAGACCAGCGGGCGGGGGACGAAGGGGCAGAAGGCGCGCAGCAAGACCCGTATCGGGTTCGAGGGCGGCCAGATGCCGCTGCAGAGAAGGGTGCCCAAGCTGCGCGGGTTCAAGCCGCGCGACAAGAAGGTCTTCCACCTGGTGAACGTGGAGAGGTTGAACGACTTTGCGGACGGGGAGACGGTCACCCCGGAGAAGCTGGTGGAAAAAGGGATCATCAAGAGGCTGGACCACGAGGTAAAGGTGCTGGGAAAGGGAGAACTCGAGCGCAGGCTGACGGTGAGGGCCCACGCCTTCAGCGACGGCGCGGCGGCCAAAATAGCGGCCGCCGGAGGAAACACAGAGGTGGTATAGCTTGCTCCGTACCTTTCGCAACATAGCCAAGGTAGCAGAGCTACGCAACAAGATACTCTTCACCCTCGCCATCATCCTCCTCTACCGCCTCGGCTGCGCCATACCTTCCCCCGGCGTCAACACCTCGGCCCTTGCCCAGCTGGTGGACGAGGGCGGCATCCTCGGCTTCCTCAACTTCTTCTCCGGGGGAGCGCTGGCGCAGCTGGCCATCTTCGGGCTGGGCATCATGCCCTACATCACCTCCTCCATCATCATGGAGATGCTGGTGGCGGTGATCCCCAAGCTCAAGCAGTGGCAGGAGGAGGGCGAATCGGGGCGCCGCAAGATCACCCAGGTGACGCGCTACCTCACCCTCGGGCTGGCGCTCATGCAATCCATCGGGCTCGTTTACACCTTCTCGCATCAGACCGTGGGCGCGCAGGGGGAGGGGATACTCGAGTTCACCTGGCTCAAGGGCATCATCATCGTCATCACCCTCACCGCGGGGATGGCGCTACTGATGTGGTTTGGCGAGCTCATCACCGAGCGCGGCATCGGCAACGGCATGTCCATCCTCATCTTCGTCTCCATCATCGCCCGCGTGCCCCTGGAGTTCAAGACGCTCATCGAGCAGACCGATCTCCGCTACGGCAGCGTGGTTTACGGCATCCTCATCACCGTGTTCATGACCCTGGCGGTGATCGTGGCCGTCATCTATCTCGACCAGGGGGAGAGGCGCATCCCCGTGCAGTACGCCAAGCAGATCCGGGGACGGCGCATGACCATGGGCGGGACCACCTACATCCCCCTCAAGCTGAACACCTCCGGGGTCATACCCATTATCTTCGCCTCGTCGGTGATATTCTTCCCCACCATGCTGGCCCAGTTCATCCCGGCCCTGCGGGGCTTCGCGGAGACCCTCACCAAGGGATGGCTCTATTTCGTCGTTTACACCTTCATGATCGTCTTCTTCGCCTATTTCTATACCTACATAGTATTCGATCCCTATACCCAGGCGGAGCACCTCAAGAAATACGGCGCATTCGTTCCCGGCATCCGGCCGGGTACGCCCACCGCGGTATATTTCAGCAAGGTCATCAACCGCATCACCCTGCCCGGTTCCATCGCGCTGGCGGCCATCGCCTTGCTGCCGGCGGTGATGTTCTTTTTCTTCGGCACCAGGGAGATCCCCTTCGGCGGTGCCGCTATCATGATCATCGTCGGCGTGGCCCTGGAGACTATGAAGCAGATCGAGGCCCAGCTGCAGATGCGCCATTACGAGGGCTTCTTGAGGTAAGCTAGGGGGGAGGGTGGAGAGATGAACCTGATACTGCTGGGGCCGCCGGGCGCGGGAAAAGGGACACAGGCGGAGAGGATAGCGGCCGCCTTCGGCATACCCCACATCTCCACCGGCGATATCTTCAGGGACAACCTGAGGAGGGGGACGGATCTGGGCCTCGCGGCCAAGGGCTACATGGACCGCGGGGAGCTTGTCCCCGACGACCTGGTTATCGAGATCGTCAGGGATCGGCTGAGCGCCGAGGACTGCGGGCGCGGATTCATCCTCGACGGCTTTCCCCGCACGGTGGCGCAGGCGGATGCGCTGGGCGCGCTGCTGGCGCGGGCGGGAACGCCCATCGACCACGTGCTCAACGTTCAGGTGCCCGACGAGGTCGTGGTGGCCAGGCTCAGCGCCCGCCGCACCTGCAGCGTCTGCGGGAGCGTCTGTCACCTTCTCTACCATCCGCCGCGGCGGGAGGGGGCCTGTGACGAATGCGGGGGCGAGCTCTACGGCAGGGAGGACGACGGCGAGGAGACGGTGCGGGCCCGCCTGAAGGAGTACGAGGAAAAGACCAGGCCGCTGACGGACTACTATCGCGGCGAGGGCCTGCTGAGGGATATCGACGGCGGCGCGGAGCCCGACGAGGTTTTCGAGGCCATCCGTTCCGTCCTCACTTAATATCCTCACTTAATAATAAGATGATAATAAGATGAATAAGATGATAATAAGATGATTATCAGAAAATCGCGGGAAGAGATAGCGAAGATGCGGGAGGCGGGCCGGGTCGTGGCCGAGGTGCTCGACATGCTGGAGGAGCACATCAGGCCGGGCGTGAGGACGGCGACCCTCAACGAGCTGGCCGAGGAGTACATCAGGGAGAGGGGGGGCATACCCTCTTTCCTGGGCTACCGGGGCTTTCCCGCCTCCATATGCACCTCCGTCAACGAGGTGGTGGTACACGGCATACCGGGCAGGACCCGCCTCAGGGAGGGTGACATCATCGGCGTGGACGTGGGGGTCATCCTCGAGGGATACCACGGCGACGCCGCCCGCACCTACGCCGTGGGCCGGGTCTCCGACATCGCCCGTCGTCTCATGGACGCGACGCGGGAATCCCTGCGGGCGGGAATCGAGGCCTGCAGGCCGGGGGGGAGGCTGGGCGACATCTCCAACGCCATCCAGCGCACGGCGGAGGGGAAGGGCTTCTCGGTGGTGGTGCAGTTCGTCGGCCACGGCATCGGAAAGGATATGCACGAGGAGCCGCAGGTGCCCAATTTCGGTCCCGCGGGGAGAGGGCCGCTGCTGGAGGAGGGCATGACCCTGGCCCTCGAGCCCATGGTCAATCAGGGGACTTTCGAGGTGGAGGTGGACAAAGACGACGGCTGGACGGTGCGCACCCTGGACGGCCTGCTCTCGGCGCATTTCGAGCACACCGTGGCGGTGAGAGCGGATGGGCCCCAGGTGCTCACGTTGCCCTGAGACGCCGATGTGGACGGACACCATATAGTTTGTTAGAATGTAAGGCTGGTGCGTAAAATCAATAGCGAACCGCACGGATGCGGGCGGTCGCGGCGGGAGAGTGAGTATTGGCCAAAAAAGAAGGCGCCGTAGAGGTGGAAGGGACGGTCCTGGAACCGTTGCCCAATGCGATGTTCAGGGTGGAACTGGAGAACGGGCACAAATTGCTGGCGCACATTTCCGGCAAGATGAGAATGCATTATATACGTATCCTTCCCGGGGACAAGGTGGTGGTGGAGATATCTCCCTACGACCTCAACCGCGGCAGGATCGTGTACAGGTATAAATAAGCGAGGCGAAAGCGGAAGGGATTGTTGCGGAGATGAAGGTAAGGGCGTCGGTGAAGAAGATGTGCGATAAATGCAAGATCGTCCGCCGCCAAGGCAAAGTGCTGGTCATTTGTCAGAACCCCCGCCACAAGCAGAGGCAGGGTTGAGCCTGAGGAGGTATGCGGTTTTGGCACGTATAGCGGGTGTTGATCTTCCCAGGGATAAGCGGGTGGAGATATCCCTCACCTATATCTACGGCGTCGGGAGTACCACCTCCAGGTTGATACTGGCGAATTGCCAGATCGACCCGAACACCAAGGTGCGCAACCTCACCGACGAGGAAGTGGTGCGACTGCGTTCCTATATCGACCAGAACCTCAAGGTGGAGGGAGACCTCAGGCGGGAGGTCGCGCAGAACATCAAGAGGAAGATGGAGATCGGGTGCTATCAGGGCCTGCGACACCGCGTCGGCCTGCCCGTGCGGGGGCAGCGTACCCACACCAACGGCCGCACCCGCAAGGGGCCGCGCAAGACGGTAGGCGTGAGGAGAAAGAGGTAGCGTCCCCCGAGGCGGAGAAATGCCGAGCGCGACAGGAGGTTGAGACTTGGTCAAACCCACGAAAGGCAGAGGAAGAGGCAGGAGAAAAGAGAAGAAGACGGTATTGCATGGTGAGGCGCACATCAAATCGACCTTCAACAACACCATCATCACCATCACCGATAAGGCCGGGGAGACCCTCACCTGGTGCAGCTCGGGCACGGTAGGGTTCAAGGGCTCGCGCAAGAGCACCCCGTTCGCGGCCCAGCTCGCGGCGGAGAACGCGGCCAAAAAGGCCCAGGAGTTCGGCATGAAGAAGGTGGACGTGTTCGTGAAGGGCCCGGGCTCGGGGCGGGAGACGGCCATCAGGACCCTGCAGGCCAACGGGCTCGAGGTGGCCAGCATAAGCGACGAGACGCCGCAGCCGCACAACGGCTGCCGTCCCAAGAAGAGAAGAAGGGTGTAAGGGAACCCCAATGGCCAGAAATACCGAACCGTCCTGCAAGCAGTGCCGCCGCGAGGGGGATAAGCTCTTCCTCAAGGGGCCGCGCTGTGAGAGCGACAAGTGCGCCATGGAGAGGCGCCCCTACGCGCCCGGCGAGCACGGCCGGGGCCGCCGCGTCAAGGAGACGGAGTACCTGCTGCAGTTGCGGGAGAAGCAAAAGGTCAAGCGCATCTACGGCGTGCTGGAGAGGCAGTTCCGCCGCTACTACGGCAAGGCCTCGCGCCAGCAGGGCATCACTGGCGAGAACCTCCTCTTCCTCCTGGAGAACAGGCTGGACAACGTGGTTTACCGGGGAGGGCTGTCGTCGTCGCGCAAGGAGGCGAGACAGCTGGTTTTCCACGGCCACGTGACCGTCAACGGCCGCAAGGTCAATATCCCGTCTTTCCAGGTAAAAGAGGGCGATACGGTGGAGCTCAAGCAGAAGAGCAAGGACGCGGCCAGGGTCCTGCAGGCGGTCAAGTACGCGGAGGGCCGCCCGGTCGTGGCCTGGCTAAAAGTCGACGCGGATAAGCGGCGCATCGAGGTGATATCACAGCCCAAGAGGGAAGACATAGAATTACCGGTCAAGGAACACCTCATTGTGGAGCTCTATTCCAAGTAAACGGTGTATCCGGTAGGGCTCGTCTTCGCGAGCCGGTACAAGGAGGGAATGGGCATTGGTTTTTGAGATGCAGAAACCACACATAGTGGTGGATGAGCTGGAGGGTTCCTACGGCAGGTTCATCATCGAGCCGCTGGAGAGAGGCTTGGGGCACACCCTGGGCAATTCCATGCGCCGCATCCTGCTCTCCTCCATCCCCGGGGCGGCCATAACCTCGATACGCATCGAGGGCGTGATGCACGAGTTCTCCACCATAGAGGGCGTCAAGGAAGACAGCATGGACATCATCCTCAACCTCAAGAGCGTGATATTGAAGATCGAGGGGGAGGGAGGGCATGCGCTGCAACTCGACGCCACCGGGCCCAAGACGGTCACCGCCAAAGACATAGAGACGATGGCGGAAGTGGAGATCGTGAACCCGGACCTCAAGATATGCACGCTGAACAAGAAGGCGCGCCTGAAGGTGGAGATGTCGGCGCAGAAGGGAAGGGGCTACATGTCCGCCGAGCATAACGGAGGCTACGGGGACGTGGCGGGAACCATTCCCCTGGACGCTATGTTCTCGCCCGTGGTGCGCGTTTCCTATCAGGTGGAAAACACCCGCGTCGGGCAGCGCACGGACTACGACAAGCTGGTCCTGGACATCAACACCGACGGGAGCATGGACGCCAAGGAGGCGCTGCTCAAGGCGGCGCAGATCCTGGCCGGACACGTCGGCATCTTCACCTCCCTGGCCGAGGGGGAGGAGGAGGCGGGCGAGACCATATTCAGGCCCGATAGAGAGCCGCCGGACAGCAAGGGGATATATCAGCAGACCATAGAGGATCTGGAGCTGCCGGTGAGAGTCCTCAACTGCCTGCACCGCGGCGGCATCAGCACCGTGGGGCAACTGCTGGACAAGACGGAGGAAGACCTGTTGTCCCTGCGCAGTTTCGGGGCCCGCTCCATCGAGGACGTGAAGGAAAAGCTGGAGAAGAAAGGGCTCTCGCTCCGCGCTAAGGGCGACTGAGCTGAAATCCGCTTGAGGATACGAGAGGTAGTATCGATGCCGCAGCCGAGAAAAGGGAAGAGACTGGGAGGAAGCCCCTCCCATCATAAGGCCATGATGTCCAACCTTGCCAGGGCGCTCATAGAGCATGAGAGGCTGGAGACCACACAGACGCGGGCCAAGGAAATGCAACCGCTGGTTGAGAAGCTGGTCGGCCTGGCCAAGCGCGGGGACCTGCACGCGCGCCGCCGGGCCCTGTCCATAATTCACGACCGCGACGTGGTGCACAAGCTCTTCGACGAGATAGGGCCGCGTTACGAGGAACGAGAAGGTGGCTACTCCAGGGTGGTCAAGAAGGGGCCCCGCAAGGGCGACGCGGCGCCCATGGCCATCATCGAGTTCGTCTAAAGCCCGGATTCTTGCCGCTCGGACCGGCATGCCTTCCGGCCCGAAGCCTCCGGACTTGTCATCGCTCTCGCCGCATGGGCTCGCGTTTTGCCTCCGAGCCGGGAGGCGAGGATGCCGGGACCTGACAGCAGGTGCTGCATGTGGAACGGGATCCGGGAGCACGGCCCTCGCTCCGCACCCGCAGGTCTTAAAGGACCAGCGCCTGCCTTCTACCGCGCACACTGCTCGCGAATGTCGCTTCGGGCAGGCCCCCGGCCCCCTGGCTGGATGTGAAGCATAAGAAAGCCTTTTTCCCCAGGAGCAGGCGCGGCGAGGAAAGCATGGGGCCACGTCTTGCAAGCCCGGGGTAAAACCCCAGGTGCGAACAGGCAAGATAGCGAAGCAGGCAAAGAACAAGACCTGACCCCTTCTGCCCACCCCGGCTCTCTTGTCCCACCCGCCTCATGGGCTCGCGTTTTGCCTCCGAGCCGCGAGGCGAGGATGCCAAGACCGAGCCCAGTCATACGCATCGCGGCGGAGGGCGCGT
>CAZEAU010000041.1:0-14994 GCA_964510515.1 uncultured Actinomycetota bacterium
CTCGCGGCTCGGAGGCAAAACGCGAGCCCATGCGGCGGGCTGGAGAGAGAGCCGGTGAGGGCAGACGCTGCGGATAATGTAAAGGGCCAAGTGGGCAGACGCCGGTCTTTTAAGACCTGCGAGTACGGAGCGAGGGCCGCGTCCCCGGATCCCTGACGCAAGCACATCCAGCCCATGCGGCGGGCTGGAGAGAGCCGTGGAGGGCAGGCTATGCGGTTCTGGAAAGGGCGGGGGGGAGGAGCAGACGGAAGAGGAATCGTGCTGCGCCCTCGGTGGCCCCAAAGAGACAGCTCCCGAGACAAGCCTTATCTCTGCATATGCCGCGGAGATCCCCGCAATTTCGCTTACTCTCGGGAGCTGATTTTTTGCCCCTCAGCATTGTATATACCACACAATCGCCGCGGCTAAACCTCTCCCCGCCCGCCCCGCATGTCCGCTGATATATATCATCGATACCCCGTTTTATCCGGACTAATATGCCCACAGGCGCAGGAGGAGGGAAAGCATGCGCAGCAAGATGCCCTGGGTGGACGTGGAGAGGTGCGAGATAGCGGAGCGCTGCACGGACTGCAAGGCGGCCAGGTTCTGCAAGTACGACGCCTTCAACATCGTCCCGGGCGGAAACGGCTGGGGGGGAAAGCGCAGGATCGCCATAGACCTCGAGAAATGCCGCCTGTGCGGAGACTGTGCCCACGCCTGCGAACTGGGCGCGGTGAAGATGGTCTGAGGCAGCGGAGGGGAGAGGGGCTCGGGGCAGGGACGGCCGGAGCTGTTTCATCCGCGTGTTTCCCACCGCCGAAGGGACGGGGACAGGACCGCCTGGACGCCCTTGCGCCGCGCGCTTCCCCCCCTGCTCTCCCCCTGCCAGGCCCCGCCCGCGGCGCCGCCGGGAGGGCCGCAACCGCGCTGCATGGCCCCCAGTTTTCGTGATAATATCGATACTCAAGGACAAAGCGGAAGGCGGCCTCGGCGTCCATGCGATGCGGCCCGATACGGGGGGAGGAAAAGCGCGTATGCCGAAGACACTCTGGGACCACCTGCCGGCGCAACAGTATCTTGCAGCCCAGGACCAGCACCTGGCCCGCTTCATCCGCGAACTGGTATATCCCTGCAGCCCCTACTACCGCGAACTCCTGGACTACAACCGCATAAAGCCGAATGTGATCAGATCGACCCGGGACCTTTCCTGCATCCCCTTCACCACCAAGGCCGATGTCGCCCCCCTGCCGGAGGACCCGGCCATACCCTTTTCCCTGCTCCTGCAGGCGCCCTCGCGGCGCATGGACGAAGCCGGGCCCTCTTTCCGCCTGAGGCAGAGAGCGCTGAAACTGGTCCGCGGCGGGGAGGCTTACGCGAACCTGATGGACGACGAGTTCCTGCCCATACACTACCATTTCACCATCGGGCGCACGGCGCTGCCCACACCGATCCTCTATACCTCCTACGACCTGCGGCGCATGCGGGAGGCGGGGCGCAGGCTGTTTGAACTGCTGGAGCTGAAGCGCGACGACCTGCTCATCAACGCCTTTCCCTTCGCCCCCCACCTCGCCTTCTGGATGACCTATTTCGCCGCCGAGGCCACGGGCGTTCCCGTCCTGCACACCGGCGGCGGCCGCATCCTCGGCACCATGCGCATCCTGGAGGCGCTGGAACGCCTGCAGGGAACGGTGCTCACCGCCACCCCCGGCTACGCCTACTATCTCCTGCGCCAGGCGGCCGGCGAGGGACGCGACTTCTCCCACCTGCACACCCTGATCATGGGCGGAGACCGCCTGCCCACGGGCCTCAAGGGGAAGATACTCGAGCTGCTGGAGAAGGTGGGGGCGGAGAAGGCCGCCGTGGCCTCCACCTACGGCTTCACCGAGGGGCGGGTGGCGTGGAGCGAGTGCCGGCCGTCCGCGATGTCCAGGGAGGAGAGCTCGGGATATCACCTCTTCCCGGACATGGAGATCGTGGAGATCATCGACCCCGTGAGCGGCCGCCGCAGGGACGCGGGGGAGGACGGCGAGCTGGTGTACTCCTCCCTGGACTGGAGGGGGAGCGTGCTGCTGCGCTTCCGCACCGGAGACCTCATCAACGGCGGCCTGGTGCACGAACCCTGCCCCTACTGCGGGCGCTCCCTGCCCCGTTTGGGGCTGGATATCACCCGCACCTCGGAATACAAGGAGTTCGAACTCACCAAGCTCAAGGGGACCCTGGTCGACCTCAACGCCTTCTATCCCCTGCTCTCGGGGCATAAGGACGTGCTGGAATGGCAGCTGGAGATGAGGAAGCGCAACGACGACCCCTTCGATCTCGACGAGATCTACCTCCACGTCACTCCGGCCGAGGGGATGTCCCAGGCCTACGTGGAGAAAGAGCTGCGCGAGCTGCTGCTGCGCGAGGTGGAGGTAGCCCCCACGCGCATCGTCTTCCACGAGCTGCCCAGCCTGCTTAAGCGCCTGGGGCTGGACACCAAGGGACGCGAGCGCCGTTTCATCGACCGCAGGATAGAGGCCGCGGACGGCGGTGGCGAGCCGGAGCAGCAGCCCACGCCCCAGGAGAAGATGGAGTTCGAGGACATGCTACGGCGGGAGGATGCAGCGGAGGAACACGGCGGCGGTGAAACGCCCGCCGAGGGCTGAAAAGGGCGAGACCGCATGCTCATTCTCGCCATAGACGAGGGAACGACCGGGACCAAATGCGTGTGCTTCGACCGCGAGCAGCGGCCGCTCTCCAGCGTGTCCCTGGAGTTCGAGCAGCATTACCCCCAGCCGGGATGGGTAGAACACGACGCCGAGGAGATATGGCAGCGCACCCTGGAGGCCGCGCGGCAGGCCCTGGCGCAGGCCGGGGCAGCGCCCTCCGACGTGGCGGCGGTGGGCATCACCAACCAGCGTGAGACCGCGGTCATCTGGGAGCGCGACGGCGGGCGGCCGGTGCGCAGGGCCATCGTGTGGCAATGCCGCCGCAGCGCCGACATCTGCCGCCGCTGCATCGAGGGTGGCCTCGAGGACATGGTGCGCAGGAAGACGGGCCTGGTGCTGGACCCATATTTCTCCGGCACCAAGCTCACCTGGGTCATGGAGAACGAGCCCCGTACGGCCCGCATGGCGGAAGCGGGCGAGCTGAGTTTCGGCACTATCGATTCCTGGCTCATCTACCGCCTCACCGGCGGACGGGTACACGCCACCGATGTCTCCAACGCCAGCCGTACCCTGCTCTTCAACATCGGCGACCTCGCCTGGGACCCTGAGCTGGCGGCAATGTGCGCCGTGCCCATGTCCATGCTTCCCGAGGTGATGCCGTCCTGCGGCGTCATCGCCGAGACCGACCCCGATTCCTTCCTGGGCATCGCCGCCCCCATAGCCGGGGTCGCCGGCGACCAGCAGGCGGCGCTCTTCGGGCAGGCCTGCTTCCACCCCGGCATGACCAAGAACACCTACGGCACCGGCAGCTTCGTGCTCATGAACATCGGGGGAGAGCCGCGCCTCTCCGAAAACGGCCTGCTGACCACGGTCGCCTGGTCCATGGGCGGCGAGGTGACCTACGCCATGGAGGGGGCCATCTTCATCACCGGAGCCGCCGTGGGCTGGCTGCGCGATGGGCTGGGCATCATCGCCAGGGCCTCCGAGGTGGACGAGCTGGCCGCGCAGGTGGAGGACACCGGGGGCGTCTATTTCGTGCCCGCTTTCGTGGGGCTGGGGGCACCGCACTGGGACCCCGAGGCGCGCGCCCTGCTCATCGGCATGACCAGGGGCACGGGGCGGGCGCACATCGCCCGCGCGGTCATCGAATCCATGGCCTTGCAGACCGCGGACGTGCTGGAGGTGATGCGAGACGAGAGCGCCATACCCCTGAAGGAGCTGCGCGTGGACGGGGGCGCCAGCGTCATGGACATGCTCCTGCAGTATCAGGCCGACCTGCTGGGCGTGCCGGTGCGCCGCCCGGTCATCACCGAAACCACTTCCCTGGGCGCCGCCCTGCTGGCGGGGCTGGGGACGGGCTTTTGGAAGAGCATGGGGGAAGTCGAGGAGCGCTGGAAGCTGGACCGCGAGGCCCTGCCCGACCCCGGCGCGCGGGAACGCGTTTCCCTCATGCGCAGGGACTGGAAAAGGGCCGTGCAGCGCAGCCTGGAATGGGCGCGCGAGGACATGGCCGGCGGCTTGGACGAGTAGGAGGCGGGCGGGCGGCGGAGCCCGGAGCGGGGTATATTGCGCACGGCATGAGGGCATTCGCGAGGGTATTGGTGCCCGGCCGGGTGAGGATTCGCCGCGGGAGCAAGGAGGGGAAGATGGCGGAGGAAGTATGGCCTGACGCGCAGCCCTTTTATTTCGAGGGCGGCAGGACGGGGGTCCTCGTGGTGCACGGCTTCACCGGCTGCACCCAGAGCATGCTGCCGCTGGGCGAGGGGCTGGCGGCAGCGGGATTCACCGTGCTGGGGCCGCGCCTGCCCGGGCACGGCACCACGGTCGGGGACATGGGCACCCGCAAATGGCGGGAATGGACGGGGGAGGCGGAAAAGGGCCTGGAGGAGCTGCTGGGGCGATGCGACCGCGTCTTCGTGACCGGCCTCTCCATGGGGGGGACCATCGCCTGCTATCTGGGGGAGCGCCACGCGGACAGGGTGGCGGGCCTCATGCCCATCAACGCCCCGGTGCACAGGCTCAATCCCCTGCTGCCGCTGACGCCGCTCGCCAAGTACGTGCTCAAGACCATCCCCGGGGTGGGCAGCGACATCAAGGACCCCGAAGCCGTGGAGTCGTGCTACGACAAGGTGCCGGTGGCGGCGGCGGCCGAGCTGCATCAGCTCATGAAAGCGACCAGGGAGGGGCTGGCGGGGATCAGCGCGCCCATGCTCGTCTTCTCCTCGCGCGAGGACCACGTCGTCCCCACCACCAACGCCCCCTACATCCTGGAGCATGTGGGCTCCAGCGACAAGGAACTGGTGTGGCTCGAGAACTCCTATCACGTCGCCACCCTGGACCACGACAAGCAGCTCATCATCGAGCGCTGCGTGGAGTTCATCAACCGCCTCGCCTGAGGGCCCGCCGCGGGACGGCCGCGAAAGGGAGCGGCTGCCTTGCGGGTCGCGCACCTCCCGCGGGACGGGGGGCCGCGTCTCCGCACGGGACGCACGCGGCGGGGTTGACCCCGCAAGGGATATGCGGGGCTCACACGCTGGGGGGGGTTATCACCATGAGCAGGCTTCCCTCGTCCCCGGAGAGGTTCTCCCAGCCATGCGACTGCGCTCCCTGGAAATATACACAGTCGCCTTCTCGCAGGTGGTGAGCGGTGCCGCCCAGCTCGAAGCGGAACTCGCCCTTCAGCACCATGGCGAACTCCTCGCCTCCATGCTCGATGGGGTCGCGGTAGCGGGCATTGGCCTGGAAGGTCCCCAGCAGGGGCTCCATCTCCACGTTGGCCTCGCCCACCAGCAGCTCCAGGGTGACCGACTCGGGGCTGTCCACCCGCCTGCGGTCCTCCCTGCGAAAGGCGATCTTGCGCGTGGTCTCGCCGGAGAAGACCTCGGCGAGGGTCACGCCGAAAAAGTTGGTCAACTTGATCAGGTTCTTTATGGTGATGCTGCTCTTGCCGTTCTCCAGCCTGCTCAGGAAGGAGACGGAGAACCCCGTGCCCTCCGACACCTGGCGCATGGACAGCTTCCTGCCCTGCCGCAGCTCACGCAGTTTCGCGCCGATATCCTCCATGCCATGCCCCCTTGGTGTATATAGAGAAGGCCGTATTACCTGAGACTATATCCTGATGACCGCATGCAATGCAAACAAACGCGACCGGTTATTATATAAGCATCCCCCTCGGCTATATATGCGCACGATATGCGGCCGGCGTGCACGATATGTTCTCCGCACGGCCGCCTCAAGCGCATGCCGTGTAAACGGAGTTGCATATAAGCTTGCATCCCTTGCCTATACACTAACATACCTGTATGTTCAGGCTATATCCCTGTAGTGCGTTAGCTTATTATCATAGGTATTATCTTTAAGTGTAATGTTATTGACATTCGTATTATATAAGAGTAATCTTTGTGTTAGTAAACGTTACTCTCTAGAGAAACAGGTGGTGAAAATGTACAGCGACTTCCAGATCGAGAGGTGGTACCTGGGACTGCCGTTCGTGGACGGCGAACGCGAGGGAGCGGACGAAGTACTGGAGCTGCCGCGCTTCAGCGACGAAGAGGTGGAGCGGCTCTTCCTGGGCTTTCCGCTCATGGCGGCCTGAATGCGTCCTGGGGGCCGCGAGGGGGCTGAGGAGCCGCGAAAGCTATCGGTCGCGCCCGCGGGCTCGCTGGCCCACCGTGCGCGCATGAACCTTGGCTCCTGCGAGGCGGGCGGGCGCGTGCACCTGGCTCATTTCCTCTGCTATCCGGGATGCACGCGGGAGGCCCGCTCCGGGGCCGCCCCCGCCGAAGCGGAAACGGAGGAGGAGGAGAGAGCCGCCCGCTGACCCGCCGTCATGCGGCACGGTGAAAACGGGGAGGTGGAATATCCCATGAGCGAGGTCGTATGGAGGCCTTACGGGGACTACCTGGAAAGATCCAATATCGCGAGGTTCATGCGCAAGCACGCCATCCCGGACTATGAGGAACTGGTGCGCAGGAGCACGGGCGAACTGGAATGGTTCTGGGACGCCATCATGGAGGACCTGGACATCCGCTGGTACCGCCCCTACGGGCAGGTGCTGGATACCTCCGGCGGGATAGAGTGGTCGAGGTGGTATTTGGGCGGGAAGACCAACATCGTGCTCAACTGCCTGGACAAGCACATGCAGACGGAGGTCAGGGACAAGCCCGCCTTCATCTGGGAGGGCGACGGCGGAGACGCGCGCAGCTACACCTACGCCGAGGTCCACGCCTGGACCTGCAGGATGGCCCGGGCGCTGCGCGAGGCGGGGATAGAGCGGGGCGACGTGGTGGGCATCTACATGCCCATGATACCCGAGATCGTCTTCTCCCTCCTCGCCTGCCTGAAGGTGGGGGCCATCGCCATCCCCGTCTTCTCCGGCTTCGGGCCCGCGCCGGTGGCGGCACGCCTGCGCGACGCCGGGGCGAAGGTGCTCATCACCGCCGACGGCTCCATGCGCAGGGGCCGCGTGTTCCCCATCAAGAAGAACGCCGACGAGGCGCTGAAGAGCGTGCCCTCGGTGCGCAAGGTCCTGGTCTTCGACCATCTCGGCCTGCCCATGGCCCTCCATCCCAGCAGGGACGTGCCCATGGACGGTTACCTGGAAAACCTCCCCGGGGACTGCCCCAGCGAGGAGATGGACTCGGAGGACCTGGCCCTGATGATCTATACCTCCGGCACCACCGGCAAGCCCAAGGGGGCCGTGCACACCCATGGCGGCTGCCTGGCACAGATATGCAAGGAGCTGGGCTATCACTTCGACGTCAAGCGGAACGACGTCTTTTTCTGGCTCACCGACATCGGCTGGATGATGGGGCCGTGGATGATTATCGGGGTCATGAACTTCGGGGGCACCTTCGTCATCTTCGAGGGGGCTCCGGACCATCCCGGGCCCGACCGCCTGTGGGAGCTGGTGGAGCGCCACGGCATCACCACCTTCGGCATCTCCCCCACCGCCATCCGCATGCTCATGCGCCTGGGGGAGGATTGGATAGACGCACACGACATCTCCAGCCTGCGCCTGCTGGGCTCCACCGGCGAGCCCTGGGACCCGGAGTCCTGGACCTGGTTCTTCGAGAAGGTGGGCAAAGGCAAGCTGCCCATCATCAACATAAGCGGCGGCACCGAGATCGTGGGCTGCTTCCTTGCCCCCCTGCCCATCACCGAGCTCAAGCCCATCACCCTCAGGGGGCCCGGCCTGGGCATGGCCATAGACGTCTACGACGACGCGGGCCGCCCGCTGCGGGGGGAGAAGGGCCACCTGGTGGCGACCAAACCCGCCCCCTCCATGACCCGGGGCTTCTGGCGCGACCGGCGCCGCTACCTGGAGACCTACTGGAGACGCTGGCCGGGGGTATGGTATCACGGCGACTGGGCATCGGTGGACGAGGACGGTTTCTGGTTCCTGCACGGCCGCTCCGACGACACCATCAAGGTCTCGGGACGGCGCACCGGCCCGGCCGAGATAGAGGCGGCCCTCATGGAGCACGGAGCGGTCTCCGAAGCGGCGGCCATCGGGGTCCCCCACGACACCAAGGGCGAGGCCATCGTGTGCTTCGTCATCCTCAAGCGCGGCCGCGAGCCCGGGGAGGAGCTCAGGGAGAGCATCAGGTCGAAGGTATGCGAGGCGGTGGGCAAGGCCTACCGCCCCCAGGAGATACATTTCGTGGAGGCCCTGCCCAAGACGCGTTCCGCCAAGATCGTGCGCCGCCTCATCAAGGCCAAGTATATGGGCGAGGAACTGGGGGACCTGGCCTCGGTCGAGAACCCCCAGGCGCTGGAGGACCTGCCCGGCGAAGCGGCCTGAGTGCGGCCCGCGCACACGATCCGCGTATCCCCCGATCTATTGTAGAATTGAGGGGCCCGCCCCCGGCAGCGTGGGCCGAGGCGCGGGAGATCCTTAACGGTGCATGGCGGCAGGACGGGAGGAGCGCGTGGCGGCTATGAGCGTCGGCGGGCTGGATATCGGCTCGCGCACCATCGCCCTGGTGGAGATGGACGGCGGGGGGGTGGTGCGCAGCGAGGTCTTGGAGACCACCTTCGACCCCGTGGAGCAGTGCCGCATCCTCCTGCGCGGCCGCAGCTTCGACGTCCTCGTGGCCACCGGCTACGGCAGGCACCTGGCCGAGGCCAGTTTCGCCGACCGCACCATCACCGAGATCAGGGCCTTCGCCCTGGGGTGCCATGAGCTCTTCCCCGCATGCCGCACCATACTGGACATCGGCGGCCAGGATACCAAGGCCATCTCCCTGGCCCCCAACGGGAAGTTGGCCGATTTTCAGATGAACGACCGCTGCGCCGCGGGGACGGGAAAGTTCCTGGAGGTGATGGCCGCCGCCATGGGACTTACCCTGCGGGAGATGGGAGACATGGCCCTGGAGGCGGAGACGGAGGTCAAGGTCTCCAGCATGTGCACGGTTTTCGCCGAGTCCGAGGTCATCGGCCTCATCGCCCGCGGGATCCCGCGACCGGACATCGCGCGCGGCCTGCACGAGGCCATCTGCGACCGCGCCGTGTCCCTGCTCAGGCGCGTCGGCGTGGAGCGGGAGGTGGTCTTCGCGGGCGGGGTCGCACGCAACCCCTGCCTGCGCTCTCTGCTCGAGGGCCGCCTCGGCCTCCCCCTGCTCATACCGCAGGATCCGCAGACGGTCGGTGCCCTGGGGGCCGCGCTGTCGGCCGCGGTCAGATAGCAGGCCCTTTTCTCGCAGGAACGCGCATATGTCCGCCCTCCGGCAAGCCCCGTCAGGGCTTGTCTGGCTCCAGATCAGGGACATGGGGTTTTACATGCAATGGCGACGCCGCTCCGGGGAAGATTCCATGATTCTTCAGCTGGAGGAAGCCTTCCGCCGGCCTTTTTCCATGCGATGTCAGTAGGCCCCGAGGTCGCGCAGGCGGTCGTCGTCCAGCCCGGCGCGGTGGGCCAGCTCATGCCGCACCACCCTGCGCACCTTCTCGCGCAGGTCCTCGCCCTCCCTCAGGTCGGCGAGGATGGGGAGGCGGTATATCCTGACCACGTCGGGAGCGCGCACGAAATGGTCCCTCCCCCACTCCGTGTAGGGAACCCCGGAATACATGCCCAGGAGGTGCATGGGGTCGCGCACGCCGGCCCGCGCGGCGTCGGCGGGGGAGGCAACGTCCTCGACCACGATGGCCAGGTTGTCGAAGGCGAGGCGCTGGAACCTCTCCGGGAAGCCGGCCAGGGCCTCCTCCACCAGTGCCACGAATTCCTCGCGGTTGGGGCGCGGATCCTGCATCATCATTCGAGTATATCTCAGTCCGCAGCGCGCCACCTTACCAGCCGGTGTAGCCCTCGGCGAAGAAGCGGCGCTCGCAGGGGCCCTTCAGGGCGGGACAGTTGCTGCCGCCGGAATAGAGCTTGTAGTAGAAATACATCGAGCGCTCCATGAACACGGGGAGGTCGGCGTCCATGCGGGTGGCGAAGGAGCAGGCCTGCAGGCCGGGGACGTCGTTGACGCGCAGGCTGACGCGCGAGAGGGCGGGGATGCCGAGTTCCTGGGCCACCTCCGAGGCGCCCTCGCGGGCGAAGGTGAGGCGGACCCTGGCGGCCTCCCGGTTGGGATTGGCGAGCAGTATCCAGGTCTCGAAGTCGCCCCCGGTGTAGCCCTCGGCCAGGCACAGGCTGCGCCCCGGCTCGGTCACCGCCTCCGAGCAGTGCCCCCCTCGCTTCCCGCTGCCGTAGCTGAAGTACATGGCCCTCTCCCCCACGATGCCCACGCCGTTGAGGCTGGCGATGGTGACGCCGAAGGAGGCGTCCCTCACCATGTCCTCGGCGAATATGGTGAGGCGCGAGCGCGCCGGCACGGTCCTTTTCTCGCTCACGTTGTCGCCGCCCTGCACGAGGTAGGTGACCTCCACCTCGGCGGCCTCGTAGTTGGGGTTGGCCAGCAGTATCCAGGTGTCGAAGCTGCCCCCGGTATATCCTTCTGCCAGGTACAGGCGCTGCGAGGTCTCGCTGATGGCCTGGGAGCAATGCCCGCCGCGGCGGCCTTTGTAGTTGAAATAGACCGCCCTTTCCGCCGCCACCCTGACCCCGTTGAGGGAGCGATAGCTCAGGCCCACATTCCCCGGCGGCAGCCCGTCCACGTCGTTGACGAGGACGGTGAAGCGGCTCGCGGGCGCGATCTCGTAGGTCACGACCACGGGCGGGCTTCCCTCGCGCAGGTATGTCACCTCCACCTCGGCGGCGCTGTCCTCGGGGTTGGCGAAAAGCAGCCAGGTATGGAAGCCGCCTCCCGTGTACCCCTCCGCGAAATAGCCATTCAGCGCGGCCTCCTCCACCCCCACCGCGGCATGCCCGCCGTCGGCCCAGCCCTGGTAATTGAAATACATGGCCCTCTCGGCGACCACCCCGGGCGCCGGCGCGCACACCTCCATGGAGACCTCGTCGGCGGGGAAATAATTGTCCACGCCGATGGTGTAGCGGCTGCGGGGGGCCAGGACGTGGGTCTGCGTCTGCGGCGTATCCTGAGGACGCAGGTAGCGCACGTCCACCGCCATCTCCTCATCATGCGGGTTGTAGAGCAGCAGCCAGGTGTCGAAGCGGTCGTAATGAGGCCCGGGGACCACCCTCCGCCCCCAGCCGATATGGGTATTCCAGTAATCGTTGTTGTCCAGGCACTCGATGCCCACCCCGCCCATGGAGCTGCCGGAGTGGATGAAGAGCCCGTTGCCGACGTACATGCCGGCGTGGCCGATATAGCTGTCCGGGGTGCCGTTGGCCTCGTCGAAGAAAAAGATGGCGTCCCCGGGCTGCAGGGCTTCCCGCGGCACGAAGAGATAGCGTTCGTCCCGGGCCTGGTCGTCGGCCACGCGCTGCATAGGGTGCCCCATGCGCATGCAAAGGGTGTTGTAGACGAACCCGGAGCAGTCGAAGCCCCCCTCCGACTCCCGCTCTCCGCCGTACACGTAGGGGCAGCCCAGGCGCTCGAAGGCATAGCGCACCGCCTGCAGCTGCTCGGGGGAGGCCGCGGGCAGGGAGCAGCGCGCGGCGCTGAGCGAGTCGCGCACATACCAGGATCGCCCGGGCTCCATGTTATCGATACGATAGAGGGTGTAGGCCATCTCTCCGCGGGGGTAGGGCGACCCCGGCCAGACCTTGCTGAAACGGTACTTGAGGCGCAGGACCATGAACACGCTCATGGCCCCGCCGTAGCGGGGGGTGCCGCCGATGAGGCCGTCGGCCCTCAGCGCCACGTCGCCCATGCCCACCCCCGCCACCGCCCCCTGCGCCACCGTCTCGAAGAGGACCTCGCGGTCGGGGGCGAAGGATCCGTCCGCGAGCCTGTCCATGAGTCCATGCTTGACCGCGAGGTTGGCCCAGATGTAGTCGGGGCGGGAGGGGGGCAGGTCGCTGAAGGTCACGGAGGGGTCGGCCGCCTCGCCCGCATGGCCGAAGGCTCGCACCAGGGCGCGGGCACAATCGATGCGGGTGGTGACCTCGCCGGGGTGGAAACCTCCGTCGGGGAATCCCTGCATGTATCCCCTGGAGGAGGCGTACGCTATGGCCTGCTGTATCTCGGCCGGCTGGCCGGAGATGTCGTTGAAGGAGGACTGGGCGAGGGCCATCCCCCCCCCGGCGCCCGCACAGGGCAAACAGGCGGCCGCCAGTATGGCTGCCGCGACGATGAGCGCAAGCATCCTTCGCGGTGACTCGTAAACCATGCAATTCCCTCTTGTTCCTTTTACCCTTGATTCATCGTCCGCGCCCCTCCATTCCTTTAAACCCGACCGGATGGGGTCAGGTCTGACCGGATGGGGTCAGGTCTTGTTCTTTGCCTGCTCCGCTATCTTCCCAGTTCGCACCTGGGGTTTTGCCTCGGGTTCGCAAGACGTGGCCCCACGCTTTCCTCCCGGCGCCTGCTCCTTGGGAAAAGGACTCTCTTATGCTTCAAGTCATCGCCTTGCAGGAGCTGCTTCGCAGATGTTCTTTCCTGCCTCGGCCCTTGCAGGAGCTGCTTCACAGGCGTTTTTACCGGCTCTCCTCGGGGGCCGAGGTGGCGCATGTTCTTCCCGGCTCTCCTCAGGGGCCGGGGTGGAATTCGTCATGGAGAGAGGCGTGGAGGCGATACGCCGCCACGAGGAGGAGTTCCCCATGCGGCTGCTGGACTGCCTTTCGGGCATCGCGGGGCTCACGACATATGGGGCGCCGGAGCGGGAGAGGCGCGTCGGCGTGGTCTCCTTCAACCTCGACGGCCTGAACTCCTCCGAGGTGGCCTCGCGCCTGAACGAGGCCTATGGCATCTGCGTGCGTTCGGGGCTGCACTGCTCTCCGCTCGCCCACCGCACCATAGGCACCCTGGCGCCGGGCACCGTGCGCGCCAGCTTCAGCTTCCTGACCGCCGCCGAGCACGTTGATTGCCTGCTGCAGGCCCTCACGGAGATCTCCCGCAGCTGATCCCATGGCTGTTCTGATCTATCATGGGAGGCGGTAGAGGTCTACGCGGCTGTGACGGATAGGAGGTCACGGATATGCACAGAAAAACGCTCGCGTCGGTCATGGCCCTTTGCCTGTTCACCGTGGCAGCTCTGCTCTGCGCCGGCTGCGGCGGCGCAACCGTGGCCGAGACGACCATGGAGGAGCCCCGCCTCCACAGCGGGACGATCAGCGGCACGCTCGTAGACGGCGTATGGACCTACAAGGGCGTCCCTTTCGCCGCGCCGCCCACCGGCGAGCTGCGATGGAAGGAGCCGCAGCCGGTGGAGCCCTGGGACGGCGTGCTCGCCTGCGACGAATACGGACCGGCCTGCCCGCAGCCCAGGGACTGGGAAGGCGTACCCGATGTGGGACACACCGACGAGGACTGCCTCTATCTCAACGTGTGGACGCCGGCGGAGAACCCCGGCGAGAGGCTCCCGGTGATGGTGTGGATACACGGCGGGGCTTTCATCATCGGCACCGGCTCCCTGCCCATTTACGACGGGCACTACCTGGCGGAGAAGGGCGTGGTGGTGGTGACCATCAACTACCGCGTGGGCCCCTTCGGCTTCCTGGCCCACCCCCTGCTCTCCGCGGAATCGGAGCGGGGCGTATCCGGCAACTATGGCATGCTGGACCAGGTGGCCGCCTTGGAATGGGTGCAGGAGAACATCGGCGTCTTCGGGGGGGACCCCGGCAACATCACCGTCTTCGGCGAGTCGGCGGGCGGGATGAGCATTCTCTACCTCATGACCAGCCCCCTGGCCGAGGGCCTTTTCCACCGCGCCGCCGTCCAGAGCGGCCCCATGTTCGACCTCGGCCTGCCCGTCTGCGACTTCCCCACCCTGGAGCAGGCGGAGAAGACGGGGGAGGCGATATGCAGGAAACTGGGATGCGAAGGCGAGGGGGACGAGCTGGCCGCCCTGCGCGAGGTGACGCCGGAGGCCTTGATGGAGGCCTCCGCGGGGGACAGCATGTCCTTCATCCCCATCAACCTCAGCCCCAACGTGGACGGGCACTTACTCCTCGAGCAGCCCTTCGAGGCTTTCGCCGCGGGCAGGCAGTGCGCCGTTCCCCTGCTCACCGGGGTAAACGCAAACGAGGGCACCGGCTTCGTGTCCAACTTCACCCTCGACTATTACCGCCATGTGATGAGCTCCCTTTACGGCGACATGGCAAGCGAGGTGGAGTCCCTCTACCCCGCCCAGACCGACACGGAGGCGAACGCATCCGCGCAGAAGCTGGTGACCGAGATGGGCTTCGCCGCCAGCGCTCGCTTCACCGCGGACAGCATGGACGGGGTGGGCGCCCCCGCCTATCTCTATCTCTTCAACCAGGCCCCTCAGGACCCCCGCACCCAGCACCTGGGCGTCTACCACGGCCTGGAGGTAATGTACGTGTTCGGGAACCTGGGCAAGGTCGATATGGAGGGCGCCGGCGAGGCGGACTATGCCCTCTCAGAGGCAGTCATGGCCTACTGGACGTACTTCGCCGCCGGCGGAGACCCCAACGGCGAGGGGGTGCCGCTGTGGCCGGCTTTCAGCAGCGGGGCAGGCCAGTACCAGGAACTGGGGCAGACCATCTCCACCCGTACCGGCTACTACCCCGAGGCCTACGACCTGGTGAAAAAATTCAAAGGCCTATAGACAGGGGGTCTTGTTCTTTGCCTGCTCCGCGACCCGGATGGGGTCAGGTCTTGATCTTTGCCTGCTCCGCTATCTTCCCAGTTCGCACCTGGGGTTTTGCCTCGCGTTCGCAAGACGTGGCCCCACAGGCGTGAGCGGCATATGTTCTTCCGGACGCCCCTCATGCTCTTCCGAGCGTGTCATCGTAGGGGCCGGTTCGCATACGGAAGGTGAGGCCCGGTACCGGTACGGGCTCTTCCAGGTAGCTGCACTTGTTGTCAGGTCCCGGCCTTTCACGCCTCCGGCTTAT
>CAZEAU010000042.1:0-13791 GCA_964510515.1 uncultured Actinomycetota bacterium
ACGTGAACCCTTACCTTGGCGGGTGGGGATTTACAGAACCTTATGGGCTTAACCGCATATCACCATGGGGGACTCGGATGTTTTTTGAAGAGCAGAAGGGCAAGCGGCGCGTGGCCGTGATTTCCGCTCATCCGGACGACGAAACCCTGGGGGCGGGAGGCACACTGGCGAGGCATGTGGAAAACGGGGACGAGGTGCACGCCTGCATCGTGACCAAGGCATACACGCCGGACTGGGAGGAAGGGCTCATAGAGAAAGCTCGCGCTCAAGCCGAGGAGGCCTTGAATGCTCTCGGCGTTGTGAGCGTCAGGTTCCTGGGTTTCCCGACCGTCAAACTGAACGTGGTGCCGGGGAAAGAGCTAAATGACAAAGTGGCCGATTTCTTCCGTAGCATAGATCCCCAGGTCGCCTATTCGCCTTTTCCGGGTGACCTGAACACCGACCACGGGATAGTAGCCCGCGCGGCCGCCATCGCCTCGCGCCCGACTCCGAAGAGAAAAATAAGCCTGCTCTATTACGAGACCCTGTCCTCGACGGAGTGGGGCCGGATGTTCATGCATACGAGCTTCAGGCCGAACATCTATGTCGATATCGGCTCCACCATCGAGCGCAAGCTGGAGGCCGCCGCCTGCTATGGGCTGGAGATCAAGGAATATCCCCACCCCCGCTCGCTCGAAGGCATAAGGGCTCTTGCGAGAATACGGGGGATGGAGGCGGGCCTCGAGACGGCCGAGGCCTTCATGCTGGCCGTGCACATCTCCTGATGCCATGGGAAGCGGCAAAGAGGCTCAGGGGGCGGTCAAGAGGATGTTGGATATCGCGGTTTCCATCATCGCGCTGCTCGTTCTCGGCGCCCCGGCAGGCCTTCTGGCCGTAGTCATCAAGCTGGAATCACGGGGGCCGGCATTGTTCAGGCAGAAAAGGATAGGAAGGAACGGGGCACCGTTCACCCTCTATAAATTTCGGAGCATGAGGGAGGAGGGCGCATGCGCGAGTCTGTTCCATGATGCGGAGCGCGTGACTCCTGTCGGGAGGCTTATTAGGAAGTGGCGCATCGATGAGCTGCCGCAGTTCATCAACGTGCTCAAAGGCGATATGAGTGTGGTCGGCCCCCGCCCGACCCTGCCCTATCAGGTAGAAAGGTATAATGCAATTCAGCGGAGGCGCTTGGACATAAGACCTGGCATTACCGGCTGGTCACAGATCCATGGAGACAAGGCTATTAGTTGGCCAGAGCGCATCGAGCTGGACATCTGGTACATCGATAACTGGTCGCTCTGGCTGGACATAAAGACCATGCTCCTGACGCCATTAGCCTTGTTGAGGATAAGGAAGGTGAACGTTGAAGAGGGGCCCCCTCCGGACGACATATCTTATGTGAGGACTATGTCGGCTATGGATTCGGATAGTCAGAAATAATGAAAATACTGTTTTCCTCTTGTGGTAGACGAGTTGAATTGCTGCGTTGTTTCCGTGCCGCTCTGGATAGAGCTGGGGGTGGCGAAATCCTTGCATGTGACATCGATCGCTTGGCTTCTGCGCTTCAGGTGGCTGATAAAAAATGCATTGTTCCACGTTGCCGTGACAAGGAGTTTATCCCATATATTCTTGCGCTATGCAGCGAGGAAGATGTTGATGCTGTGATTCCATTGATCGATACAGAGCTCGATATGTTTGCAAAAAGTAAAAAACTCTTTGCAGGCATAGGAACGGATGTGCTCATAAGCGATTATGGAGTAATTGGAACATGCAGCAGCAAGTTTGCGACAGCCTCCTTCTTTAATAGCATTGGGCTTCGATCCCTTCAAACTGCACTATTAATGCAAGATAGAGCCAGCATCGGCATTTCTTTCCCCGCCGTCATAAAGCCTGATAAGGGATCGGGCGGGGAGGGGGTGCATTTTGTTGACTCCCAAGATGACGTCGATGTCTTAATGCGTGATATCGAAGAGCCAGTGCTGCAAGAGCTGGCGAAGGGGCAAGAGATAACTATCGATTGCCTGGTTGATAAACAAGGCGCCTTAGTCCGGTTTGTGGCGCGTGAACGGCTGGAGATCAGGGCTGGCGAATCAAGCAAAGGGAAGACCTTCAAAGACAATAAGCTGAAAGATTTGCTAATCAGACTTTCCAGTGAGCTAAAGGCGTATGGCCCGATAGCAATCCAGTGTTTTCGCGATGATGACGGCTACATATTCAGCGAGATCAACCCTCGTTTTGGTGGAGGCTATCCATTGGCGCATGCAGCCGGGGCAGATTTTCCGCAACTTCTGATTTCAATCATGAAGGGAGAGAATATCGGCGGCAAGATTGATGACTATGAGGAAGACGTTTATATGACTCGATATGATCATGCCTTTTTTCTCAGAGAGAACAAGGCGACGAAGGAGTTCGTGCAATTAGGGTAGTTGTTGATGGCGTTGCGCGACAACTGCGGGATTGCACAGGGGGAACGATTGAGGACCAATGACATCAAGGCTGTCGTCTTCGATTTGGACGACACCCTTTATCCAGAGGAGGATTACGTATTCAGCGGATTCAGGCATGTCGCAAAGCTCATCGGTGAGAAGTATGGCATCGAGTCAGGGGAAGCATATGGGGAGTTGGAGGCCGCTTTTAAGGAGGGCGTGCGGAATTCTAATTTCAATGTGCTTCTTGATGAGAAAGGGATTCAATACAACGATAAGGCGATCAAGGAGCTTGTTGCTGCCTATCGTGAGCATAAGCCACTGATATCGTTGCCCAATTCAAGCACATATGTTCTGGGCGCATTGAAAAGAAAGGGGAAGATGTTGGGGTTGGTTACCGATGGATATCTGGAAACACAGACTAAAAAAGTTGAGGCTTTTAGCCTTGAAGAATATTTTGATGCCATTGTTTATACGGATAAGTGGGGCAAAGATTTTTGGAAACCTCACAAGAGAGGCTTTGCTGAGATTAGCCGGCTTCTAAATGTGGAGAAGACCAAATGCTGCTATGTTGCAGATAATCCAGCGAAGGACTTTAAGGGGGCCAACGATTGCGGAATGCTTACTGTCCAACTGCTGCACTGGGCCGATAGAAGGGAGAGTACAGTGCCAGAGGGATATCAGCCTGACATTATATGTGATGTACTGGAAGAGCTTCTGGAGATCTTTGGATAGGAGAGAGCCGCACCATGCTTCCGTTTAATAAGCCAACTATGCCTAACTGGAAATTATATATCGATGCGATAAACGGCCCTTACCAAAGCGGATATATTTCAAACGGTCCATTAGTTAAGCAATTTGAGCAGACTATTACAGAGAAATTGCATACAGAAGAGGCGGTCGCGGTCTCCTGCTGCACCAGCGGGCTCATCCTCGCCCTCAAGTGCCTGGGGCTGGAGGGCAAGGTGGCCCTTCCCAGCTTCACCTTCTTCGCCTCTGCCCATTCGCTCATATGGAACGGGCTGGATCCGGTGTTCGTGGACGTGGAGGAGGACACCTGGAACATGTCCGTGGCCTGCCTGGAGGAGGCCTTGGCCGGGGAAGATGGCATAAGCGGGGTCATGCCGGTGCATGTCTTCGGCAACCCCTGCGATGTGGACGCCCTGCAGGGCCTGGCGGGGAAGTGGGGGCTGCGCCAGGTGTACGATTCCGCCCACGCTATGGGCGGCAGGGCGGGGGAGAGACCGATAGGCAGCTTCGGGGACGCGGAGGTCTTTTCCCTGAGCCCCACCAAGCTGGTGGTGGCGGGGGAGGGCGGCATTGTGGCCACGGGCGATGGCGAGCTGGCGGAGAAGCTGAGGGTTGCAAGGGACTACGGGAATGCCGGGGATTACAACCCCTCCTTTATCGGCCTCAACGCGCGCATGAGCGAGCTTCACGCCGCGCTGGCTATAGAGAGCCTGAAGATGCTGGAGATGAATGTGCAGCGTAGGAATGACATCGCGGCCAGGTACATGGGGCATCTCTCGCGGCTTCCCGGCATAGGCTTCCAGAAGGTGAAGGAGGGGGACCGGCACACCTACAAGGACTTCACCGTGCTTGTTGATGAGGAGGCCTTCGGCATGAGCCGGGACGCCCTCGCCTGGCATCTCAAGCGGGAGGGCATCGATACGCGCAAGTATTATTATCCCGCGGTGCACAGGATATCCGCCTACTGGGAGAGGTGGGGGAGGAAGTACGACGAGCGCCTTCCCGTCACCAATATGCTCAGCGAGCGAGCCCTTTCGCTGCCCATCTGGTCGCACATGGAGATGGAGACGGTGGACCGCGTATCTTATGCTGTGTGCGGGGCGCACGAAAGGGCGGAGGAGATAGCCGCGGCATACCTGCGGGAGAACCCCCGCTAGGGGCGGCGCGGGCCCTGCGTGCGGGCGCCGAGGCCGGGGCGCGGGTTTTTAGGGGCACATGGCGGGGACGGGGGGCGGCGAAGTTGGCCGCAAGGGCGGCAGGCCGGTTTGTGCGGGGTGCGGGAATCGTTGTATCATGGAGCGGTGTAAGGCATAGGTTTCGGCTTTCATAAAACCCGCAAGGTGGGGCGGTGCAGCGGTTTTTATGCTGCCCGGTTCCGTCTTAAGGAGAAAGCTGGTGCGCAGGGTTCGGGGCTTAGTGTCGGCGAAGCGCTACGGGAAGGTCGTCATCGATGCGGCGGCGGTCTTTCTGGGCTACTTTGCCGCCCTTGCGGTGCGCTTCGAGTTCAGGGTCCCCGCGGAATATTTCGCCGACTTCTGGCTGGCCGCGCCGGTGCTCGTGGCCGTCTTTCTCTTCGTGAACCTGTGCATGGCGTTGTACGGGGGGAAGTGGAAGTACGCCGGCTTCGACGAGCTGCTCAACCTGGCCAGCGCGTCCGTCATGGCGACCGCCCTGGTCACCCTGGCCTGCCTGCTGGTGCCGGGCGCCAGGGCCATGCTGCCCCTCTCGGTGGCGGTGATGGGCGGGGCGGTATCCCTCTTCCTCATGGCCTATGCGCGCCTGCAGTACCGCATGTTCAGGGAGATGCGGCTGAGGCGGCGGGGCGGGGGCGAGAAGCGGGTGCTGCTCGTCGGCGCGGGCGAGGCGGGGGAGATGGTGGCCCGCGACATGATCAGGCATCCCGGATACGGCTACAGCCCTGTGGGTTTCGTGGACGACGACCCCCGGAAGAGGAAGCTGCTGCTGCAGGGGGTGCCGGTGCTGGGGGGCAGGGAGGACATCCCCCGGCTGGTGAAGCGGCACGAGATAGACGAGGTGTTCATCACCATTCCCTCGGCCTCGGGCGGGAGGGTGCGCGAGATACTGCCCTTCTGCGAGGAGTCGGGGGCGAGGATAAAGATACTCCCCGGCATCCTGCCGGCCATGGCGGGGGATATAGGGGTGGCGGCGGTGAGGGAGCTGGAGCTGGAGGACCTGCTGGGCCGGGAGGCGGTGGAGACCGACCTCGCCTCCATCGGCGCCTACATCACCGGCAAGGTGGTGCTGGTCACCGGGGCGGGGGGCTCCATCGGCTCGGAGCTTGCGCGGCAGCTGGCGGGGCTGGGGCCCAATCGGCTGCTGCTGCTGGACAACGACGAGACCGCTCTCTTCGATTTGGAGAACGAGCTTGTGCGCAGGCTGGTGGCCGTGCCCTTCGCCGCCGTCGTGGCCGATATAAGGGATGCGCAGAGGATGCTTAGCGTTTTCCGCAGGTACCGCCCCCAGGTGGTCTTTCACAGCGCGGCGCTCAAGCACGTGCCCCTCATGGAGTATCACCCCTGCGAGGCGGTGAAGAACAATGTGGCGGGCACGCGCAACCTGGCCGAGGCCTGCGTGGCGATGGGGGCGGAGCGCTTCATCCTCGTATCCACAGACAAGGCGGTGCACCCCGTGAACGTGATGGGGGCCAGCAAGCGGGTGGCGGAGATGCTGGTGCGGGGATTCAACGGTGCGGGCGCGGACGGGCGGAGCGGGGTGCTTTTTGCCGCCGTGCGCTTCGGCAACGTGCTGGGCTCGCGGGGAAGCGTGGTGCCCACCTTCAAGCGCCAGATAGAGGGGGGCGGGCCGGTGCTGGTGACCCACCCCGAGGTGACGCGCTATTTCATGACCATCCCCGAGGCGGCGCAGCTGGTGATACAGGCGGGGGCCTACACCCGCGGCGGGGACGTCTTCATCCTGGACATGGGGGAGCCGGTGAAGATAATGGACCTGGCCCGCGAGATGGTGCGCCTCATGGGCAAGGAGGGGCAGGTGGAGGTGAGGGTGACCGGCCTGCGCCCGGGGGAGAAGCTGCACGAAGAGCTGTGCTTCCCGGTGGAGGAGATGCTGCGCACCCCCCACCCCAAGATAGACCGCGCCGTGGCACTTCCGGGGTCAACCCACCAAAGTGCCACAACTAAATCTCCCACGGCACCTCCGGGGTCAGCCCACGAAAGCGCCACAACTGGAGCGGCATTTCCGGGGTCAACCCACCAAAGTGCCACAACCGGAGCGTCTTCTTCTCCGCATGGCGCACCCGGCGCGCCCGGGGTCAACCCACGAACCGGCTCTGGCACACCCGGGGTCAACCCTCCGGCCTGCGACGACGCGCCCACATCATCGCCGCCATCATCGTCCCTGCCGGAACGCATAGAGGCGCTCATAGCGGCCGCGGAGCGCGACGACGAGGACCTCGTGCGCACGCTGCTCTCGGGCCTGGTCCCCACCTACAAGCCCTCCAGCCCGCGTCCCTTCTGGGGTCAACCCACCGAAGTGCCACAACCTCCCGAGCGGCACAGCGGGGGCCGGCCCGCCGATGCGCCAATGCCGCATGCGGAGCCTGGCGCCGAAACGCAACATCCCCACCTCCGCAGCGTCGACTGATCCCGCGGCACGCATGGCACACCCGGGCGCGTCGGGGGTCAACCCGCAAAAGGGACATTGGCAGAGCACATGCCACGAGCGTAATGTTTTTGCTTCAGTTCGGCCTTATCTCGCGCGCGGAGCCGTTGATGCATGTCCCTTTTACGGGATCGACCCCTTGCAACCCCACACGTCCCTTCTGGGTTCAACCCACCAAAGTGCCACAACCCCCCAAGCGGCACAGCGGGGGCCGGCCCGCCGATGCGCCAATGCAGCATGCGGGGCCTGGCGCTGAAACGCAACATCCCCACCTCCGCGCCGTCGACTGATCCCGCGGCACAGCGTGGCACTTCCGGGCGCGGCTGGGGTCAACCCGCAAAAGGGACATCAGCGGGGCGTAGACGAACGGGCGTAGCGCTTCGCTTCAGGCCTGGCATATCACACGCACGGAGCCGTTTTACATGTCCCTTTTCCGGGATCGACCCCATTGTCCCTTCCGGGGTCAACCCACCAAAGTGCCACAACCGCACCGGCACTTCTGGGGTCAACCCACCAAAGTGCCACAACCGGAGCGGCACACTTGGGGTCAACCCACCAAAGTGCCACAACCGCACCGGCACACTTGGGGTCAACCCACAAAAGTGCCACAACTAAATCTCCCACGGCACCTCCGGGGTCAACCCACGAAAGTGCCACAACCGCACCGGCACTTCTGGGGTCAACCCACCGAAGTGCCACAACAGCGCCCGGCGCGCCCGGGGTCAACCCACGAACCGGCTCTGGCACACCCGGGGTCAACCCTCCGGCCTGCGACGACGCGCCCACATCATCGCCGCCATCATCGTCCCTGCCGGAACGCATAGAGGCGCTCATAGCGGCCGCGGAGCGCGACGACGAGGACCTCGTGCGCACGCTGCTCTCGGGCCTGGTCCCCACCTACAAGCCCTCCAGCCCGCGTCCCTTCTGGGGTCAACCCACCGAAGTGCCACAACCTCCCGAGCGGCACAGCGGGGGCCGGCCCGCCGATGCGCCAATGCCGCATGCGGAGCCTGGCGCCGAAACGCAACATCCCCACCTCCGCAGCGTCGACTGATCCCGCGGCACGCATGGCACACCCGGGGTCAACCCACCGATGTGCCACATCCAAACCCCAAACGGCACGCCGGGGGCCAAACCCCGGAGGGGACGCGGAGAATAGCACGAGGCACGAGGGGATTTCGCCTGACAGTATTGCCCGCCCCGCCGGGTATGGTTCCCCGACATCGACGTCTGGCGGTGCCATCGGCGCCATCCCTTCTGAGCCATAAGTTGCGGCACTCTTCAGGCTTGATGCGGAGAGATATCGAAGCGGGTTCAGGCTATGGCACTTCGGAGGGTTGACCCCAGAAGGGACACCGGAAGGGACATGTCGCCGGCGGATGGTAATATGTTCCGGAAGAGGCCGCAAGATGCCCGCGGGCAGAAAGAAAGGCAGGAGCGGTGAAGTTCATCCATGCGTCGGATATCCACCTGGACAGTCCCCTGCGCGGGCTGGAGCGCTACGAGGGGGCGCCGGTGGAGGAGGTGCGCTCCGCTACCAGGGGGGCCCTGCAGAACCTGGTCGAGGCGGCCATGTGCAAGGAGGTCGATTTCGTCCTCATCGCAGGCGACCTCTATGACGGCGACTGGAAAGATTACAGCACCGGGCTTTTCCTCGTCAGGCAGCTCGTCAGGCTGCAGGAGGCGGACATCAAGGTCTTCATCATCGCCGGCAACCATGACGCGGCCAGCAAGATAACCAAAGAGCTTCGCCTGCCCGAAAACACCACGCTCTTCGGGTCCGGGAAGCCGCAGACCGAGCTCCTGGAGAGCTGCGGGGCGGTCGTGCACGGGCAGAGCTTTGCCCGCGCCGCGGTCATGGATAACCTGGCCGTGCACTACCCCCCGGCCGTGCCCGGCTGCTTCAACATAGGCCTGCTCCACACCTGCCTTACGGGAAGCGAGGGGCATCAGCCCTATGCCCCCTGCAGCCTTCCCGAGCTGACCTCCAAGGGCTACGACTACTGGGCGCTCGGCCATGTGCACCGGCGGGAAGTGGTGAACGAGCACCCCTGGGTCGTCTTTTCCGGAAACATCCAGGGAAGGCATGCGCGCGAGCTGGGCGCCAAGGGCTGTACGCTGGTGACGGTGGAGGGCGGCAGGGTCCTGTCGGTCGAGGAGCTCCACCTGGACGTGATGCGCTGGGCCCTGTGCGCGGTGGATATCGGCGGGGCGGCCGGCGGCTACGACGTGGTGGACCTGGCCAAAGAGGCGCTCGCCGCGGTGCTGCCGCAGGCCGGGGGGCGCACCCTGGCCGTGCGCTTCCTCGTGGAGGGGGCGGGGGCCGCCTACGCGGATTTGGCCCACGACCCGGAGAGGTGGATGAACGAGATCCGCTCGGCGGTCATGGAGGAGAGCGGCGAGCAGGCGTGGGTGGAGAAGATCAAGCTGCAGGCTGAGGGCGAAAGGGCCGCACATGAAGCCCGGGGCGATGGCTGCCTGCCCTCAAGCGTGGTCGAGTCGTTGCACGGCATGGGCCTGGACGAGGATGCGCGGAGGGAGATGGCCTCGGATTTCCGGGGCCTCCTGGCCAGCCTCCCCGCCGAGCTCTGGAGGGTGGAGGGGCCCCCGGACCTCGATGATCCCGCGGTCCTGAATGCGGTGATCGAGGATGCCCGGCAGATAGTCCTCGAGCGTCTCTTCCGTGGGGGTGAGGGGGCATGAGAATACTCGAGCTGGACCTCACGGCTTTCGGGCCCTTCAGCGGCGAGCGCATCGACCTCTCGGGCGAGAAGGCGGGAATGCACATCATCTACGGGTTGAACGAAGCCGGCAAGAGCTCGGCCCTGCGCGCCCTCAGGGGGCTGCTCTACGGGATACCCATGCGGACGACGGACAGCTTCCTGCACAGTTATGAGAGCATGAGGATCGGCGGCAGGCTGCGGCATTCCAACGGCTCGGAGCTGGCTTTCGTGCGCAGGAAGGGGACGAAGCGCACCCTTCTTTCCCCGGAGGGGAAGGAGCTGGAAGACGGCGCCCTGGACGCCTATCTGGGCGGCGTGGACGAGCGGCAGTTCGCCGTGCAGTTCGGGCTCAGCTACGAGGCCCTCATCGAGGGCGCGGAGGAGCTCTTCGAGGATGAGGGCGGCGCGGGCGAGAGCCTCTTTGCCGCCGGCACCGGCGTGGTCGGCCTGCGCAAGGCCATGCGCGAGCTGGAGGAGGCGGCGCAAGAGCTGTACCTGCCGCGCGGCTCCAAGCAGGCGGTAGCCTTGGCCGTCAGGGAATACAACGCGGCGAGGAAGGTGGTGCGGGAGGTCTCCGTCTCCGCGGGAGAGTGGGCGGAGCGCAGCCTCGCCCTGGAGGAGATGGTGCGCAAGGAGGGGAAACTGGCGGCGGAGAGGACGGCCCTGCGCGCCGAGAAAGAGCGCCTGCAGAGGCTGAGGAGCGCCTTGCCGAAGATGGCCTTGAGGAGGCAGCGCCTGGAGAGGCTCGCGGAGCTGGGCGAGGTGGTCCTGCTCCCCGAGGGCTTCGGGGAGAGTAGGAGGAGCGCCCTCGCGGACCTCGAGGCCGCTCGAGATGCCGTGGAGAGGACGCAGCCGCAGCTCGCGCGGCTCAAGTCGGAGCTGGAGGGGCTGGACGTGCCCGAAGAGCTGCTCGCGCAGGAGGAGGCGGTGACCGATCTCTTCAAGCGCTCCGGGAGCCACATCAAGGCCGCGGAAGACCTGCGGGACTTAAGGAGGCAGCATACCGAACTGATGGTCGAGGCGCGGGCGATTCTCAACGAGGTCAGGCCGGGGCTCGCCATGGGCGAGGTCGAGCGTTTGCGGCTTGACGGCACGCGCAAGGTGCGGGTGCAGACCCTGGCCGGGCGGCATTATGGGGTCGAGGCCGAGCTGACGGAGGCGCGTTCGCGGGTCGCGGAGCAGGAGAGGGAGCTTGCCGCGGCGGCCGAGGAGCTTGAGGAAGCGCAGGCCCCCCGCGACCTGGGCGAGCTCAAGCTGCTGCTGGAGGAGGCCTCGGCGAGGGGCGATTTGGCCGCCGCGCGCAGGCAGCTGGTGGAAGAGGTCGAGACGAAGCGGGGGGAGGCCGAGACGGCGCTGGCGGCCTTGCCGCTGTGGGTGGGTTCCCTGTACGAGCTGGAGCGCCTGCCGGTTCCCGCGATGGAGAGCGTGGAGAGGTTCGACGAGAACCTGCGGGAGCTGGATTCGAGCATAGGAAATGCGGCTAAGGGGCTGGGGAAGATAGGGGAGGACCTGGGTGCGGCCCGCAAGCGGGAGGAGGAGCTGCGCAGCGGCGGCAGCGTCCCCGGCGTGGAGGAGCTGGCGGGGGCCAGGGAGGAGCGGGAGGCAGGCTGGGGCCTGGTGCGCAGGGCATGGCTGGGAGGCGAGGACGTCAGCGGGCAGGCGAGGGAATACGACCCGGAGCGAGGGCTTCCCGAGGCGTACGAGGAGAGGGTTGCCCTAGCCGACGAGATGGCGGACACGATGAGGGCTGAGGCCGACCGCGTAGCCGAGCTGAGCGAGGTCGCTTCCCGCATCGTCCGCTTGGAGGAGGAAGAGAAGGTCGGGGAGGCGGGCAAGCGCAAGCTGGAAGAGAAGCGGGAGGAGCTGCTTTTCGCATGGGCGGGCCTGTGGCAGCCGCTCGGCATCGAGCCGCTTCCTCCGAGGGAGATGCGCCCCTGGCTGGAGAAGCAGGGGAAGCTGGCCCAAATGGCGGCGGATATCCGCGAAGCCTGCGGCAGGCTGCGGGGGCTGGAGGAGGAGATGGAGGGCCACCGCTCGCGGCTGCTCGGCGCCATGTCCTCGCTGGGGGATGCGGGCGATGCGCAGGCGGGGCTGGCGCTCCACGCGGGGTTGGCGCAGGCGGGGCTGGGCCCTGTGATGCAGAGGGCGCGGGATATGGTGGAGGGGGCGGAGCAGGCAAAGAGGCGTCGCGAGGGCCTGGAGCAGAGGTGGGAGGAGCGGAAGGCGGAGCTGGAGCGGCGCGCGCAAAACCTGACGCTGAAGGAAGAGAGGATGGCCGAGTGGCGGAGGAATTGGGAGGAAGCCCTGGCCGCCCTGGAGATGCAGCCGGATGCCCTGCCGGAGGAGGTGACCTTTTTCGTCGGCAGGCTGGACGAGCTGTTCGCCGGGGTGGACAAGGCCGCCTCTCTGCGCGGGCGCATCGCGGGCATGGAGCGGGACGCCGCGCAGTTCGCCGCCGACGTTGCGGGCTTCGTCGCCGAGGTTGCACCGGACCTTACGGTGCTGCCCCCGGATGCTGATGTTGGCGGGTTGCCCGTTGGGACGGCTGGCACCGGGGGAATGGGTCCGGGCACGCAAATACCGGCCGCTGGCACCGGGGGACTCGCCCCGGGCGCGCAAATACCGGCCGCGGGCGCCGGGGGAATGGGCTTGGGGGTTGGCGGGCCTGCGGATGCGGGGGCCGCGCAAATACCGGCCGCTGGCACCGGGGGACTCGCCCCGGGCGCGCAAATACCGGCCGCGGGCGCCGGGGGGATGGGCCCAGGGGTTGGTGGGCCTGCGGATGCGGAGGGCGCGCTGGGAAATGGCGGGGGGATGGATGCTGATGTTGGCGGATTGCCCGTTGGGACGGCTGGCGCCGGAGGACTCGCCCCGGAGCAGGCCGCTTCCGAGCTCAACGCCCGCCTGGCGAAGGCGAAGGAGAATAAGGCCGGTGCGAAGGAGAAGAGGGAACAGATAGAGGAAAAGGAAGCGATCCTCGAGCAGGCCGGGGAAACCATCAGCTCCCGCAAGAAGCAACTCGATGGGTTTTGCCGGCAGGCGGGCTGCGGGGGCTACGACGAGCTGGAGGCGGCCGAGAAGCGCTCCGCGGAGTACGCGAAGCTGAGAGAGGACGTCGAGTCCCTTGATGGCGAGCTGCTGGAATTGAGCGGAGGCGGTACGCTGGAGGGCCTGCTCGGGGAGGCCGAGGGCGTGGAGGCGGACAAGCTTCCCGGCGAGATCGACGATATCGAAGCTAAGATAAATGAACTGGATAAGGAGAAGTCTGCGCTTGGCCACACCATCGGCAGCGAACGGCAAACCATAAACGACATGGACAGGGGCGACGAGGCTGCGGAGGCGGAGGCGAGGGCGCAGGGGGCCTTGGCGTCGCTCCAGCCCTGCGTGGAGCGCTACCTCCGGCTGCGCACGGCAGCCGCCCTGCTCAAGCAGGAGGTCGAGCGCTATCGGCGGGAGAACCAGGGGCCCATGCTCCTGAGGGCGGGAGCGCTGTTTGGCGAGCTCACCTGCGGGTCGTTCTCGGATCTCGAGGTCGACTACGACGACAAAGGCAGCCCGGTTATCATCGGGGTGCGGCCCTCCGGGGAGAGGCTGAGCATACCCGGCATGAGCGACGGCACCCGGGATCAGCTCTATCTGGCCCTGCGCCTCGCGGCTGTCGAGAAGTATCTGGAGGGCGGCGAGCCCATGCCGTTCATCGTGGATGACATCCTCATCAGCTTCGATGACGAGCGGGCCGAGGCGGCCCTCAAGTCTCTGCTGGGCCTCTCCGCGAGGACGCAGGTCATCTTCTTCACCCATCACGCCCGCCTGGTGGAGCTGGCCGAGAGCATGGCGCAGGACGGCGATATACGCGTCCACACCCTCTAATGGCACTTCCGGGGTCAACCCTCCAAAGTGCCACGGCACTTCTGGGGTCAACCCACCAAAGTGCCACAACCCAATCACCCGTGGCACTTCCGGCACTTCCGGGGTCAACCCTCCGAAGTGCCACAACTAAATCTCCCACGGCACCTCCGGCACTTCCGGGGTCAACCCTCCGAAGTGCCACAACCGCACTTTCTTCCCCGCACGGCACACCCGCGGCGCTTCCGGGGTCAACCCTCGAATGGCACTTCTGGGGTCAACCCTGAAAAGGGACATAAGCGGAGCGGAGACAAACGCCCGCAACGCTTTGCTTCTAATCCTGCACACCACACGCACGGAACCGCCGTTGCATGTCCCTTTTCCGGGCTCGACCCCCCAGATCGACCCCCCACGGCACTTCCGGGGTC
>CAZEAU010000043.1:0-13081 GCA_964510515.1 uncultured Actinomycetota bacterium
CCGCGCTCCTTTTTGAGGAACTCCGCCCTCTCCTCCGCCTTCTCGATCATCTCCTTGCGCGTGCCGTAATCGAGGGCGGTCCCCGGGCAGGTGGCAACGCAGGCGGGGCGGTTGCGGTTGAAGCTCTCGTATTCCTGCTCTTTCAGCAGGTCCTCGAAATCCGACAGCTGCCTGGGCGTACGATGGGCCGGGAAGGCCTCGGGCTCGTTGCCGATGCGGTCGAAGCAGAAGCGGCAGCGGAAGATGCCCTTCTCGGCCGCGTCGTAGCGGCAGGCCTGGAAGGGGCAGGTGGCCACGCAGTAGTTGCAGCCGATGCACTTATCGGGGTCCGTCATCACCAGCCAGGCCTCCTTGTCCCCGTCCGAGACCTTGTGCTTCCGGGTGGCTCCCGAGGGGCAGACCTTGACGCAGGTGGCGTCGGTGCAGTGCATGCACTGGTACTTGGTGAAGTACCAGTAGAGCCCGTCGTCCGCGGCCGGGCGTTTCTCCGGCTCGTTGAAGAGAATGCGCATCCAGCACTGCGAGGTCAGCTCGGGCGGGTTCTCATAGGTGCCGTTGTTGTTGGTGTGAGTGTAGGTGCGCTGATTCCAGCTCTTGCATGCCACCTGGCAGGCGCGGCACCCCGTGCATTTGCTGGCGTCGAAGAAGATCGCCATGGCCATATCACTTCACCTTCCTCAGGTTCACCAGGAACGCTTTGTATTCCGGGATGGTGGTATTGGCGTCGCCCACGTGAGGCGTCATCTGGTTGCAGGAATAGTTCCGGTCGCTTATCCCGCCCGGCTTGGGCCGGTGTCTCCCGCCCGGATACATCCCCGTAAACCCGTAGTGGAACAGGGTCCCGACCATCTCGACTTCCCTGGTGCCGCCCTTGCCGTCGCTCAGGATGAAGGGGCGCAGGCGGGAGGTGACCACGGCCACGGCCTGCATCTTGCCGCGCAAGCTCTCCACCTCCACGACATCGCCTTTCTTGACCCCGATTTTGTCGGCCAGGGACTGCGAGATCTCCACGAAGTTCTCGGGCATGGCCTCTCCCAGCCAGGAGAGGCTCCTGGTCTGCGTTCCCGCCTGCCAGTGCTCGGTGACGTGGAAAGAGGTGCAGATGTAGGGATATTTGGGGTCGCCGACCTCGGCGAAGCCGAACCTGTCCGGGTCCTCTATCGCCGACGGCCATTCCGACACAATGGCCGGGCTCCACTGCTGCCCGTTGACGCTGTTCTTCACCGGGCTCTCGCGGGGCTCGTAATGCTCCGGGAAGGGCCCCTCGGCCAGCTTGTTGGTGAAGAGCAGGCCCAACTGGCTGTCCTTCCAGTCCATCATGATGAACGGACCCTTGTTCAGGCCGGAGGCGGTATCGGCCGGAGTATTGGGCTCGTCCCTGGTGCCGGCAATAAAATCGGGCACATCGTTGTTGACCCAGGCGGAACCGTTCCAGGCCACCAGGGCCTTGTCCTCCGCCCAGGGTTTGCCGGAATAGTCGGCCGAGCAGCGGTTGTAGATGACGCGGCGGTTGACCGGCCACGCCCAGCCCCAGTAAGGATAGAGCCCCAGCCCCGGCTTTTCCCTGCCGTAGATCTTCTCCGAGATGGGGTTGGGGTCCATCTGGTATTGCCACTTCGCCTTGCAGCGGTTCTCCCGTTTGGCCGCCTCCGCTTCCGGCAGCACCTTCGCCGTGTTCACCAGGTAGTTGAGGCCGGAATCCTTGAAGGAGCCGTCGGGGTTCTTGGCCAGGGACGCGTAACTGCCCCCATATACCCAGTTGACGCACGCGGTGCTGCCGTCGTCTTTGAGGTCCCCGAAGGTGGTCAAGACGTTGGCGCGGGCCTGCGCCCAGAAATCCGCCGTGTCCTTGGCGCCGGAGGGCCAGGTGAAACCGCTCATCTCCACCGCGATGTTGTCCACATCCGGCAGGCCTTCTTCATCGCGCTCATAGTCCCAGAACATCTCGGTGATGGCCTCCGCTGCCGGCCCCCCCTCCTCCTCGTAGAGCTTCTTGATGCGTGCCATCAAGGCGTCGACGATAAAAAGGTCGCTCCTGGCCTGCCCCGGGGGCTCCACCGCCTTCCAGCGGTACTGGTAAACCCTGCCGGAGTTGACGATGGTGCCCGATCTCTCGATGCTGCTCGCGGCGGGAAGGGCGTAGACCCTGGTGGCCACCTCCTCGGGCTTGCTCCCGGGGCGCCGCCAGAACTCCATCATCTCGGTCTGCCAGAGGTCGACCACCACCAGCCAGTCCAGCCCGTCCAGGGCGGCGTCCTCCAGGTTGGTGTTGGGGCCGCTCGCGGGCGAATTCATGCCGATGCAGAAGATGCCCTTGATTATCCCCGCGTATGCGTCCTCGAACAGGGGTATCCAGGAATAGTTCTTGCCCTTGACCACCTTGGGCAGGAGGTCATAGGCCGCATCTGCCCCCTGCTCGTCGAAGACCTTGGGCCACCATGACTTGAGCAGGCTTCCCATCCACTTGTTGCGGTTGACGTAGAAGCCGCTGATCTTGTCCGGCGCGTAGGGGGAATTGTAATCCTCCAGGGTCGGCTGGTTGTCCATGGGAATGGTGAGATAGCCGGGCAGGTTGCCGTAAAGCATGCCGAAGTCGGTCGAGGCCTGCACGTTGGATTCCCCGCGCATGGCGTTCACGCCGCCGCCCGGCATGCCCATGTTGCCCAGGAGAAGCTGCAGGATGCAATAGCCGCGGATGTTCTGCACCCCGAGGGAGAAGTGTGCCAGCCCCATGGCATACATTATGCTGGCCGACTTCTCGGGCATGTAGGAGCCGCCCAGGTAAGCCTCGGCGGCCTTCCTGAACGCCTCCTGGGGCATGCCGGTGACCATCTCCACCAGCTCCGGCGTATAGCGGGAATAATGCTCCTCCAGCTTGGCGAAAACGGTACGCCGGTAGTCGGGGTGGTCGCGGTTGACCCTGCAGGTCTTGGGGTCGCCGGGGATGCTCCAGCCGGTGGGCTTTCCCCGAGCGTTGGCCATGTCCTCCACATCGACCAGGGGCACACGGATGGGATCGCTCTTTCCGGCCTCGTCCGCGTAGACGACGTTCCAGAGCGCCTTGCGGTCGTCGGCGGGATAAGCCCTCTTCTCCTTGTCGTAGCCGTTGAAGAGACCCGCCTCCGCGTCGAAGGAGTATTCATCGGTGACCACCAGGGGAGCGTTGGTGTAATTCATCACGTACTCCCACTGGATATAGTTGTTCTGGATGGCGTAATTGATGAGGCCGCCGGCGAAAGCGATGTTGCCTCCGGGCCTTATCGGTGCGTAGACATCGGCCTTGGCCGCGGTGCGCGTGAAGCGGGGATCGATGCATACGACCTTTGCCCCCCGCTTTTCGCGAGCCTCTTCCACCCACCTCCAGGCGATGGGATGGTTCGCGGCGGGATTCGCTCCCGGGATCATCAAGACGTCCGCGTTGCGCAGGTCCGCCCAGTGGTTGGTCATGGAGCCGCGCCCGAATGATGCCGCCAGACTGGCGACGGTTGGGGAGTGTCATATTCGGGCTTGATGCTCCATATACACGATGCCCAGGGAACGGGCCATCTTCGTGTAGAGGGAGATCTCCTCCGTGTTGAGCTGCGTACACCCCAGTTGAGCGATGGTCTCGCAGCGGTTGACGGTCACGCCCTTGTCGTCCTTGGTCACGAAATCTGCGTCCCGGGTATCCTTGATCAGCCTGGCGATGTCGTCCAGGGCTTCGTCCCACTCGATCTCTTTCCATTCCTTGGCATAGGGCTCTCGCACCATCGGCTTCTTCAAGCGGAATTCGCTGGTCGGATACTGCCGCATTGCCAGGCCCTTGGGGCAAAGGGCGCCCCGGTTTATGGTGCTGTCGGCCAGGCCCTCCAAAGCCACGGCCTCGCCGTCCACCACGCTGACGATGGCTGAGCAGCCGACGGCGCAGTAGCTGCACACGGTGGTGACCTCCGTGGCGCTGCTTATGCGCAGGGGTTCACCCGCCGCCACGGCCGATGCCTCGAACCCCAGGCCGGCCAGGGCGGCCGCGCCCGCGCCTACGGCGGAAAGCTTCAGAAAACCCCGTCTCGTAAACTCCATGCTCATCCCCACTTTCTTCCGTTTCCTCGCTTCTACATTTCCCATGGTTCCGTGCGGCGCAAAGCAGATATGGGCAACAACGGCCTGAGAGTGGCTCCCTTACGGCGGAGTGGAGTGGCTGGCGCCCCGGGCCGTCGGTCGTCTTTCCGCATCAGAATTCCTTTCGGCACGGGAAAGAGCGACACGACACCATAAAGAGGGGCGTCCCCTCAAGGAAAGGACGCCTCCATGCATGTATGGCTCAGGTCTCCCTTTCCAAGCACGGGAAGCAGGGTCGTTTCCAACCCTACCCTGACGTCAGCCCTCCTTAGCTCGCGCCTTAGGTCGGACTGCTTCGGAAAACCATATGTAAGGATTGATAACCCAAAAAGAACATGATGTCAAGATGTCGTCCGGGCATATTCGGGAGCCCCGCCCTGCGCCCGCGGCGGCTTCACGCCAAACCCACCGCAGGACGTGACGCCCCTTCTCGGCGGGAGAAGCGCGGGCGCGCGCCCGGCGGACCCGCCCCCTTTCTCGGCCCCCGATGCGGGCAAAACGGGAGGCGGGTTTGCGGACCGGGCGCAGGGACTCTCTCGCCTGGGCGGGGCGGATACCGCCTCCGGCTCAGGAAAAAACCGTGCGGCAGCCCCGCAGGTAGCCCTCCCTCTCCGCCACTTCGTCCAGGTAGGCGGTGAAGATATCCTCCAGGGGGAGGATGATCTCATCCGTCTGTTTCCTGCGGTTCACGATCTTGATGTAGGTGCGGCAGCTCTCGCAGACATGGATGCGGCGCGCCTGGTCCCCGTTGACGAAAAGATACCTGAGTTTACGCTGATCCGGGCTGCCGCAGAAGATGCAAAGCATGCGCGGCGTGCCCCAGCGGCTCCCGCAGAGGGAACATTCGAGCACCCTCAGGCCATCCCGGTAACGGTTGAAGCCCATCAGCGGCAGGGCCCCGCAGATCGGGCAACCGGCATGGGGATACTGATCGAGCTCCACGCGGGGATGCAGCTCCAGGGCGAGCTTGCGGAAAACCGCGGCGAAGGTGCTGTGCAGCAGCAAACTGAGCAGGCTGTATTCGATATCCAATTCCTGCGCCTTCTTTTCCAGCAAACCCTCACGCCCCGCGAGCCATGCTTTGCCCAGCTCCTCCACCTCCGCCAGGCTCAATTCCGTCTCCTTGAGGAACCTGCTCTCGCGCGCCCCGGCCGCCCTGCCCTTGCGAGCCACTATCCCCTTCAGCTCCCGGAACAGGTCGTTGAAGGGCACATAGTCGATTTCCATGACCTCCGCGTCGATAAGGGGGGCGCCCACCATCATGCGTTCCCGTATCGTCTCGTCCTCCAGGCGGGGCATGGCGACCGCCAGCTTTTTGAGGTACCTTTTCTGGGCGGCGAAGACCTCCCGGTAGAGCTTGAGCGCCTCCCCCATGCCCTCGCTTTGCGCCTCGTATTCCCGGATCATCCGGCCGATGAGCGCCTTGGTCGTCTCGGGCTGCCTGAGTTCGAAATCTCCGATTTCAATCACCTTCCCGTCTCTCTCCTCTTTCATGCGGCGCTTCCCGCATGACCACGAGGGGCATTCTAACACGCGCCGGAATCGATCCACCCCGGGGCCACAGGCTCGCCGTTTTGCCCGGCGGCCATCGCCACGGGGATGTCAACCGCTCGAGACGATAGTCGCGGACCTCTGCGACATGAAGCGTCCCATCGTGCGCTGTGCGTGCTCGAGATCCTTCCTGGTGTTGATGTTGAAGAAGGAGCGGAACTCCGGGTCGCACGCGGCAACCTCCTCTTTCTCCACGTAGCGCACGTCCAGTTGCGCTATGAGCTCCGGTATCTTCAAGCGGTCCTGGTCCAGGAAGTCGCGGACCTTCCCGAGCACATCCCGCCGGTAAACGGCGAAGAGCGGCTCGAGGTGATCGCTCATCCTCGGCACCACCGCCTCCCACCCCTCCGCCTCGCGCAGCATGCGGCTCACCAGCTCCATGTTGGGACAGGGCATATCGCAGGCCATGACGAAGACATAGGGCGCCGGAGAGTGCAGCAGCGCCGTATAGATGCCCACCAGCGGTCCGCTGCTGGGCAGCGCGTCCGGTATGAGCTCCACTCCCGGCCACGCGGTGCCGTGCGGGACATGGTTGTCCGATTTCAGTATGACGAGGATGGAGGGGAACGTGTCCCGCAGGCAGCCGATGATGTGGCCCAGCACCGTCCTGCCTCCTATCGCCAGGTGGAGCTTGCTCATGCCCAGCCGTTTCCCCTGCCCGCCGCCCAGGATGGCGGCGGCGAAACCTTCTCCCGCCACGGGCCGCAACGGCGCTCCGCTCATGGCACGATCCTCCCCGGGTGGGTATAGATGCTGAACCTCCTGCCGTTGGAAAAACCGATGACGGTCTGGCCGGCGCCTCCCGCCACGCTCAACACCAGGGAGGTGACGGCGGCCATGGAGACCATTACCGGTATGCCCATCCTCACCGCTTTCACCGTCATGGCACAACTGATGCGGCCGGAGTTGAAGAGGACTTTGTCGTCGAAGGGAATGCCGTGCATGGCGCACCAGCCCACGGCCTTGTCCAGGGCGTTATGCCTGCCCACATCCTCGGCCGCGACGATCAACTCCCCCGTGGAGGTGAAGACGCCGGCCCCGTGGGCCCCTGCCGTGTCCTGGAAAACCTCCTGTCCGTTGGTGAGCTTGTCGCCCAACCCGTAGAGCACACCCTCCCTCATGCGGAGCCGAGAGTTTATGGGCCTCTCGCACGCGTCCCGGCCGTCGGAACGGTCCGCCGCGGCATGTCCGGCGTACTCCAGGCAGGGGATTGAGTAGTTGCGGCGCTCCCGCGGCGCCTCCAGGTCGAGATGGAGGGCATGCCCCTGGCCGCCTCCATTCCTGCCGTTGGGGACATCGCGGTATTCGATCAGGTTGACCTGGGAGACATCCTCTATGACCCTCTCGGTGAGGCAGAAACCCACCGCCAATTCGCCGTCCATGCCCGGGGTGCGCATGAGCGAGACCAACGGGCGCCCGTTGACGGCGATCTCCAGGGGAAGCTCGATCGCCACGCGGTCCTCGTGCTCCTCCCGTTCCCCCTCCAGGCTGCAGCGTGCGATCCTGCAGCCCAGCGTGGATAGGGTGTCCTTCCTCAAGTTCGTTGCCATCATTTCCCTCCTCACATCCGTCCCGGCGCCGCACCCTCGCCGACGAGAAGGCCGGACGCGCGGGGCCGCGCCAGGGCTTCGCGGGCGATGCGCGCCGCTTGCGGGAACGCCTCCCGCAGTTCGCATGCGTCGCGATAGAGGAGCGCGCGCGCGCCGGGGGCGATCTTCCTCAATTCGCCCAGGACCTCGCGCACATCCCGGCCTTGCAGGCTCCAGCGCATGTCCAGCATTATCAGGTCCGCCAGGGGGAGCGCCTCGAGCGCCGAGGGCTTGAAGTCGCCGACGGCAACCGATGTCACGAATATCGCGAAATCCGGCACAAGATGAAGGAGGGCGCTGTTGCCCTCGACGATCAGCACCCCGCGCCCGGGAAACAGGCCCAGGGCCTGCGGCACCACCCGCGCCAGCCCCTCGGGCGTCCGGGAGCTCGCCCATACCACTTTCCTGGCCCCGGCCTCGACCAATGCCCCCGTGTCCGTGCCCGGTTTGGCAATGATATCCATATCCTCCATGATGGGGGGCACGTGGTGGTCCGCGCAGACCTTGAGCCCGTAGTCGCCGGGCAGTTCCCGCATGAGGTAAGCCGAGAGCGTGGTCTTTCCCGCTTTCTTCGAAGATGAGCTCACGGAGACGATGCTCAGGCCGGCTCCGCTCTCCTCTCCCCGCATGTCTTCACCTCCTCAGCCCGTCACCCGCGGGCGCAACATCGCGCTGCCCGCCCTCCTTGCCTTGCCCGCTCCCCACTCCCGCGCCTTTCCGTTAAACGCCGAAAACGTGGACATCCGTGGCCTTGAAGGCCAGGAAGACCTCCCGGCCCCGGTCGAGCTTCATGTCGTCGAACGAATACCTGGTGATGGCGGCCACCAGGCGCATGCCCGCGTCCACCTCCACCTTGACAATGCCGCCCTCGTCCATGATCCGCGCTATCCTTCCCCGGAACATGTTCCTCGCGCTCGACCGGATGGGATCGAGCGAGAGCAGGATGGACTCCGGCCTGATGGTCGTATAAACGTCGCCCTCCGCGAGCGCCGCGCTCACCAGCCGGTTGCCGTTGACGGCGATGGAGGAGAGGCCGTTCTCCCGCGATGAAAAGCCCTTGAAGATGTTGGTTATCCCCACGAAATCCGCCACGAACCTCGAGTTCGGCCGCTTGAAGACCTCGCCGACTTCTCCGACCTGGACTATGCGCCCCGCATCCATGATCGCCATGCGGTTGCCGAGCAGAAAGGCCTCGTCGAGGCTGTGGGTGACGTGGACCATGATGGTATCGGTCGCCTCGCGAATCCTTCTCAGCTCCTCCCTCAGGCTGGCGCGGGTCTCGGGGTCCAGGGCGCTGAGGGGCTCGTCCAGGAGTAGAACCTTCGGCTTCACGGCCAGCGCCCGTGCGATGGCCACCCTCTGCTGCTCGCCGCCGCTCAAGGTATCGGGGCGCCGGTGGAGAAGGTGGAACACCCCGAGCATCCTGGCGAGCTCCTTCGCCCTGCGCGCGGCCTCGTCTTTTTTTACCTTCCGGGCCCGGAGCCCGAAAAGGATGTTTTCCTCCACGGTCAGGTGCGGGAAGAGCAGGTAGTCCTGATAGACCATGCCCAGGTAGCGGTTCTTAGGCGAGATGCCCGTGATGTCCTCTCCGTCCAGGCATATCCTTCCACGGTCCGGCTCGTAGATCCCGGCTATGGTCTCCAGCAATATGGTCTTGCCCGCCCCGGTCGGGCCGAGGATCATCAGGTAGTCCCCGTCCTCGACCTCCAGGTCGATGCCGCGGAGGGCAAACTCTCCCAGGTCGATATGCAGGTCCTCGATGGTGATCAATGGCCCTCCACGATCAGAAGAGGCGCACCCGGGCCGCCAGCTTCTCCAATACAAACAGGGAGACCAGGGATATCAGGATGAGGACGATGGCGGCGGTGATGGCCGTGCCCATCCCCCCATCGGAGATGTTGAGAAATATCGCCGACGGCAGGGTCTCGGTGCGCATGCTGGTGGCCCCGGCAACCATGTAAGCCGCGCCGAACTCCCCGATGCCCCGGCACCAGGTGATGATGGCGCCTGCGAAAAGGCCGTTTCTGGCCATGGGGAGGGTGACCCGCCAGAAGGCCTTGCCGTCTGCGCACCCCAGGGTCCGGGCCACGTTCTCGTACCTGGGATTGATGCCCTCGAAGGTGGAGCGCAGGATGCGAAAGGTGAAGGGCACGTTGACCAGAAAATGGGCCAGGACGATGCCGGCCGGCGTGAAGATGAACTTGAGGCCGGCCGAGGAGAGGCCCCTGCCGAAGGAGGTGGTGCCGAAGGTGATGAGAAGCCCCAGGCCCGCCACCAGGGGCGGTATGGATAGAGGCAGGTCGAGGACGATGCCCAGGAGGGTCTTCCCCTTGAAGCGGTAACGCGACATGGCGTAGGCGGTGGGCACCGAAACCAGGATGCACAGGATGGTGGAGATGGCCGAGGTGGTGAGGCTGAGCTTGATCGCGAAGCGGATCTCCGCCGAGCCCAGGGCCTTCAGGACGTCTCCGAGAGTGGTGTGGGTGAGCATGCTGGCCACGATGGTCACCACGAAGGCGCCGAGGAGAAAGGCGACCGTGGTCGTGGCTGTCTTGAAGGGGGAGATCCTGATCCGGGGCGGAGCGACGGCCCTTTCCGTGCGCTCGCCCGCGACCTCATGCCGGCCGGTCTCCGTCCACAGCCGCTGATCCATCGTCTCCATCGCCGCTCCCCTTCGCTCAGTCCCGCTTCTCATACCTGGGGTCGGGGTAGGCCTCGAACCCGTGCGACTCGAATATCCGCTTGCCCGCGTCGGATGCGCAGAACTCCACGAAGGCCTTCGCGGTGTCCGCGTTTCCGGAGAAGGACAGGGCGCCGATGGAGATGAGCTGGACGAGGTTCTGCTCCAGGGGTATCTCGATCATCTGCACGCCCTCCGTCCTCTCATCCGTCCAGCTCAGGGAGGCGTCGGCCTGGCGCTGGCCGACATAGACGTTCAGCTTGTCAACGGTGGCGGTCGTGGCGATCACGTTGGCCCAGACCGCGTCCTTGAGGCCGTTATTCTCCAGGATCCGATTCCCCTGCTTGCCGATGGAACAAGCCTCCGGATCGCCCCATACGACCTTGACGCCCGGTTTGGCCAGATCGGCAAGGCTCTCTATGCCGGCGGGGTTGCCGGTCGGGACGATGATGACGGGGATGTGATATGCGACCGTCCCGCTGGCGTCGATGAAGCCCTTCTCCGCCGCCTTGTCGATATACGAGGAATCGCCGGGCATGAAGACGTCACCCTCGCGGGTGGTTTCCAGCTGGGCCAGGTGTGTCCCGCAACCGCCGAAGTTGAAGTCGACCCTGGTGCCGTATTCTTCCTGGAAGTCCGCCGCCACCTCCAACATGGGCTCCCTCATGCCGGCTCCGCAATAGACCATGATGGACTCGGCGTGCTGCTCGATCTCATCCCCGGAGTCCTGCGCCTGCGAACCGCAGCCGGCCATCACGGCCATCGCCAGCAGGCAGGCGGCGACCGCCAGTATCGGCCTTCCCGGCCTCATCGGATTCGCCCCCCGGGCCTCGCGGCCACCGCCCCAGGCGGCGATGGGGGTCTTGCGGTCATGGGTGACGTGGGGTCGTGACGGCGCGTGATAACGGAGGTGTGCACGGTGTTCTCCTTTCCAAGCACGGGAGGCACAGGCGTTTCCATCTGCACCCTATCGGCCTCCGTCCCCTAGCTTGCGCCTTAGGTACGAAGGCTCGGAGAATGGTACTTACAGGCGGCAGTATAAGCACATCGGCGAAAGGATGTCAACAACGATGGCGCCGCAAGCGGGCACTCGCGCGCCTGCGTACATGGTAATTTAAGGAAGTATATCCGCGCATGCCCCCTGGCCGCCGGCGGGGACGCCCGGCTTCGCTTCCCCCTGCTCCCGGCCCGGGAAAGCGCTTGAGCCGGACGCGCCCCAGGGGGTATAAGGACTTAAGGAGTCCCTGCGGATGTTCCCAGGAGGAGAAGGAGCCTTTCCATGTACGAACTGATCAGGTCCCGCTTCCGAGAGATGGCGGAGGAGCACGGCATCCTCGACGAGGAGATCGAGATACGCGCCATGACCCTGACGCCGCAAGAGGCCATCGGGAACCCGGAGGACCGGGACTACCCGCTCATCAGGGGGCGGGAACGCCTGATGCAGGCGGAGTTCAAGGGCGAGCTGGGCCAGGCATTCACCGATATGTTCGGGAATTATGAGGGCAGCATCGTGGATGTCCTGGAGATGAAGCTGGAGAACAATTTTCGCCGCGCCGTGTTCGTGTCGAGCCTCAATGCCGTCATGAGGTCCCTGGAAACGGTCGAGAAGACGGTCCATTGCCGGGATGAAGAGCCCAGGGAGTGCGCCCTGGCGCTGGCAGGACATGTCAGGGAATCATATGGCGATCCCAAGATAGCTTTCGTGGGGTTTCAGCCCAGGATGATTGAGGCGCTTTCTCCCGCATTCGAGTTGAGGGTAACCGACATGGACGAGGAGAACATCGGAAAGACGAAATTCGGCTGCCTCGTTCACGGCCCGGACAAGGCGCAAGAATTTCTGGACTGGTGCGACCTGGCGCTGGTGACCGGCACCACCGCCGTGAACGACACCTTGCGCCGCTTCTGTGAATCGGCCAACGCCGTCTTCTACGGAGTGACCATAAGCGGCATGGCAAGGCTGATGGGATTGAACCATTTCTGCCATTGCGGCCGCTAGGCGGGGGACCCGGCATCAACCGCCGCTTTGCAGCGAGAAGCGGCCATCGTCCCGCTTCTCGCCGGCGCCGTGGAGCTTGCCCTCATACCAGCCGATCCTGGCCGGGCCGGGGGAATCCAGCCGAGGTATGTGCGGCTTCACATCCAGGACCGGGGTTCCGTCCAGCACGTCCACGTCCCTGATGTGCAGGAGGTTGCCCTCCACGCGGGAAAGGCGCACCACGCTCATGCCTATATGGTTGGGCCGCACCGGAGCACGGGTAGCGAATATGCCCCGCTCCACGACGTCCATGAAGGGTTTCGTCCTGAGCCTGGTCAAGCGGCACCTGTGAAAGTGATAGATCAACACGAGATGGGAGAAGCCGTCGAGGTCCCGCAGCCCGGGGGCGAACTCCTCGTACACCTCCACCACCGCCTCGACGTCCCGGCCCCCCTCGGGCTGGATGGGGGTGCCGCAGTTCTCCCGGAAAGGCGAATGGATGATGCCGATGGGCTCCAGCGCGATCCTGCTCAATCGTATCCCCTCGTCGTCTCGCTCGATGCGGAAGCATGTGCTCCCTTTTATAGCATATGCCTTTTCCCGCCGCCAGCGCCTCCCGGGGCGGGAGCTCTCTCCGCGGCCTGGCGCGCGTCCGCGAAAGGATGGCAGAGCGCCTTCGCATGGGGGCAGGCGGCCGCGCGATCGCCCCGCGGCGCTTCCCGCACGAGGGATGCGCAATGCCGCTTGCCGCCTTGACATCTCTTTTCTTTTCCGTTAACAATCCTTACGTATGGTTTTCCGAAGCAGTCCGACCTAAGGCGCGAGCTAAGGAGGGCTGACGTCAGGGTAGGGTTGGAAACGGCCCTGCTTCCCGTGCTTGGAAAGGGAGACCTGAGCCGTACGCGCATGGAGGCGTCCTTTCCTTGAGGGGGCGCCCCTCTTTATTGCGGCGGCTTTCCCTCCCCTGCCGCGCGGCGAAGCTGTGCTCAGTGTTTGCGGATTTTTCCGTGCTGCGAAGCATGGACCATAGCGACGGAAGCCGTAAAGCGGCGAAGGGGTGGGTTCGAGTATCGCCCCGTGGGGGATCGCGGCCGGGCCGGCATCGAAACAGGCGGAGGATTGATCATGACGCCGGACATGAACGACGCAGCCCCCCAGGGCAAACAGCGCTACGCGGAAGCGGACGAC
>CAZEAU010000044.1:0-12911 GCA_964510515.1 uncultured Actinomycetota bacterium
ACGTGAACCCTTACCTTGGCGGGTGGGGATTTACAGAACCTTATGGGCTTAACCGAAGTAACGACACAGATCGTCACAACCCCCGAAAGGGTCCAGCTCCGCTTCCATAAAAGGGCGCATAACCCATTTCTCGTCTCCACCGGTTTTGCCGATGCCGGAGTTCCCATATCCTGGCTCTGCGACAAGACCTTGCGACTGTCGTTCAGATAGCCGTTATTCTGAAGGAAGATTCCCTGGATTTATGTGCGTGGTGTTAACTCAATAGACTAACCTCAATAGACTAACGCGAGAACCCAGGCAGCGCATTACGCTTGAGCGCGCGCAGCCGAGGAGCCTTCCCGCTTCATTCAGGGACCTGCCTTCGCCCAAGAGATCGATGGCCTTCCTGTGCCTGTCTTCTAATACTTCGGCAGCAGAACCTCCGGTGCGCATAATGGATGCCACCTCCTTGTATCTATTACTGCATACTATTGCAGAGGGGAATGATTGCGAGTCAATGTGCTTGCTTGACAACGTGAATAACCAATGATAGTTTGTGAGGCGCCGCTTACGAAACATATATATATACTAGCAGAAAGGATTTTCTGTGAGCATCGTACAGAAGGCAAAGGAAAGATACGAGCAATATGAGCAGCAGCACCGCAGCATAATCCAGGCGGCGATAAAGGTATTCGCCGAGAAAAACTACGATGTAGGCACCATGGGCCTGGTCGCCGAAGAAGCGGGCATCTCCGAGGCGATGATCTACAAGCATTTCGACAGCAAGAAGCTTTTGTTTATCACCTGCTTCAAGGAGATCATCAGAGAGCTCATGGAGCGCTACCGGGAGTGCTACGAGCGCAACAGGGATGACCCGCTTCAATACCTGGAGGACAGCGCGGTGGTATATCTCGATTACATCAAGTCCTCGGAGGACGGCTCGAAATATTTCTCGCACCTGCTAAGCAGTACCTATGACCCCGAACTCAAGAAACCGTTCGTGGAGTATTTCAGGGCGAGCGTGGATACGGTACATAAGGCACTCGAAAAGGCCAAAGCGGCGGGAAACTTAGGGAAGAACGTGGATACGGAGTTGCTGGCTTGGGATTACGTCGGTCAGTATTACAGCCTCATCGTCGCTAAAGAGGTGGGGATGAAAAAGATGTTGGACGAGGAAAGAATACGCACTTTCGTGCGGGCGATGTTGCAGAGATAGACGGCCGGCTTACGGATACGAAGGGGGGGTAACGGCTACGGAGAGGGCAATTCTTTTTATCCAACCATAAGTTATCACTTACAAAATGTAATTAACTACATTATCCATGACACGAAAGGGGGAGAAAGAGATGGTCGTCGATTGCCATGTGCACATCTGGATGCCGGGGATGGTGCCCCCTGCATACGAGGAGGGATGCATACGCACTATGATCATGGCGGCAGGCAGGGCCTTGGGGCAGAAGTTCACCTACGAACAAGGCAAGGAGATGCTCTACCCCATGCTTCTGGACGAGAAGGGAGAGAAGTACCTTGCCCACATGGACGAGGCAGGTATCGACAAGGCGGTACTCTTCGGCGTGGACTTCGGCGAGGAGTTAGGGGAACCCGAGATCCCCATCTTCGAGATGAACCGCATGTACGCGGAACTGTGCAAGGCACACCCCGATCGGTTCGTTGCCCTCTGCGCCATCGACCCGCGTCGCAAAGGCTCTATGGACCACATTGTGCAGTGCATCGAGGAATGGGAGATGAGGGGGATCAAACTCCATCCCTCCGCCGGCTTCAACCCCATGGACCCGGTGATGTACCCAGTGTACGAAAAATGTGCGGAGTGGGACCTGCCCCTTCTCATACACTCCGGGGCACAACCCGCGGCGCCTGTGGTGTTGGAGACGGCTCGTCCGGTGTGGATCGCGGAGGCGGCCAGTAAGTTCCCTGATACCAAGTTCATCGCCGCCCATTTCGGTATGGATTGGTGGCCCGAGGCCATCATGTTCGGCAGACTGCTCCCCAACCTTTACTTCGATTGCTCCTACTGGCAGTTTCTCTTTGGCATGCACGCAGAAGAATACTACACGCTGCTGCGTAGGTTCATCGACGACTGTGGGGTAGAAAAAATCCTGTGGGGGACGGACACCCCTCTTCCCAACGTACTCATGCCGCCGAAGGAATGGCTGGATGTTCACACCAACCCCAGAGTGGAGATCGCCTTTAGCCCCGAGGAGATTGAGATCATCACCGAGAGCAACTCCACTGAGCTCTTCAAGCTCTAGTGGCAGAAGAGAGAGGTACAAGCATGGTCAACGAAGCTGTGGTGGGTATGGAGTTCCCGCCCTTCGAGTTACCTATCGAGAAGGGCAAGATCAAAGAGTTCGCGAGATCCCTGGGGGATAAGAACCCTCTTTACACTGATGAAGAACTGGCGAAAAGCATCGGTTTCAGGTCTATCCCCGCTCCGCCCACCTTCACTGCGACCTTTCTGCACCACGTGCCCGACGAGAATTTCCTCCTCAACATGATGCAGAAGATAGGCATCAATGTAGCCACAAGCGTGCACGGAGAGTCGGAGTTCGAGTACCTCGCGCCCATCTGTGCTGGAGATGTGTTGATGGTGAGGATCAGGGTTAAGGACTACTACCAGAAGGGAGGCAAGCGCGGCGGGAAGATGAACTTTATCACCGTCGAATCTACCTACACCAACCAGGTCGGCGAGCTGGTGCAGAAGGATCGCATGCTCTTTATCGAACGCGAGTCAACGGCTTGAAGGGCGATGCATATGACAGAGAATATACTCTATTTTGAGGACGTGGCTGAGGGAGATGAGTCCCCAGAGCTCTCCCTGGAGGTAACCCGCACCCACATCGTGAAATATGCGGGAGCGGGCGGGGACTTCAATCCCATCCATACCGACGAGGCCTTTGCCACCTCCATCGGCCTGCCCTCCGTCTTCGCCATGGGCTTGATGCAGGGCGGCTTCCTTGCTCGTGTCCTTACCGACTGGGTGGGCGTTGGAAACATCAGGTCGTACAAAATCCGCTTCACCGGACAGGTGTGGCCAGGAGAGACCATCATCTGCAAGGGAAAGATCGCGAGCAAGTACGAAAAGGAAGGGGAGCGACTCATCGACTGCGAGCTCTCGGTGACTAACCAGAACGGTGACAGCAAGATAAACGGGATAGCCGTGGTTGCCCTGCCCTCGAAGGAGTGAGACATGGACTTCGATTTCACAGACGAACAGAAGGCTCTTGCGAAATCGGTGCAGGAGTTCGCGGAAAAGGAGATAGCCCCTGGGGCGCGGGATAGGGAGCAGACGGCAGAGTTCCCCCACGATATATGGAAGAAGATGGCCGATTTTGGGCTGCTGGGCCTCCCCGTTCCGGAGGAATACGGCGGTGGCGGCGCAGATGCCGTAACTACCACGCTGGCAAATGAGGTCTTCGCCCGGCACTGCCGGGACTTCGACCTCATGATCGAGTGGGGATCGCACACCATGATCTGTGCCATGCCCATAGTTGTGCTGGGGAACAAGAAGCAGAAGCGGAAGTATTTACCGGGCCTATGCGAGGGAACCCGCATCGGTGCTTTTGCACTCACTGAACCGGAGGGGGGCTCAGATGCCACCGCCATGAAGAGCAAGGCGGTGCGGGACGGCGACTACTATGTGCTCAACGGCAACAAGATCTACATCTCCAATGCACCCTACGCCGATACCTTCGTCACCTTTGCCAAGACCATTGGTGAGGATGGCAGCGAGGGCATCTCCTCATTTATCGTCGAGAGCGACTTCTCGGGCTTCGTGCGCGGCAAACCGTTGCGCCTGTATATGCCTTCTGTCGGCTCCGACGTGGGAGAAATAGCCTTCGATGACTGCCGTGTACCGGCGGAAAACCTCCTTGGAGCGGAGGGACAGGGCTTCTACGCCATGCTTACCTCCTTGGGGTGGGAGAGGCTGGCTTTTGCCGGTTTTTTGGGCGCTATGGCCTGCAACCTGGACGACTGCATTGCCTATGCCAAGGAGCGGCAAGCCTTCGGCAGGGCCATCTCCAGGTTCCAGCTCATCCAGGCTAAGCTAGCAGACATGGCGGTGGACCTGGAGGCGGCGCGCCTGCTCACCTACAAGCTGGCATGGATGTTCGATACCGGGAAGGTCATCCACTTGCAGGCAGCCATCGCCAAACTCTTCACAACCGAGGCAGCACTGCGCAACGCGCTGGAGGCTATCCAGGTCTTCGGGGGATACGGGTGCATGACAGATGAATACGTAGGCCGCACCCTATGGCCGGCAAAGGCTTCGCTCATCGGCGGAGGAACCTCGGAAATACAGCGTATCTTCATCGCCAGGACGTTGTTGCGCTGAATATGAAGAGATGCGAGATCGACAACGGAGGGCATCAGGAGGGTTGCCCCCGCGCTAGTAGAGAGGGGTGAGCGGACCATGGGTATGTGGAACATCATGAAGAGGGGGTTCATGTACCATCCCGGGCGGGAGTGTGTAATCTTCGGTGAACAGAGGGTGACCTACAGGGAATTCGAGGCGCGCCTTAACAAGTTGGTTAACATGCTTTACGGCTTGGGCCTCGAGAAAGGAGACCGCGTTTCGGTGCTCTCCGAGAACTCCATGACCGCCGCCGAGGCCATGATCGGTATAGAAAAGAGCGGTATGATTTGGGCACCGCTCAACTTCCGCCATGTCCCGGCAGAACATGCCTACCACCTCAACAATGCCGGCGCGAAGGCTGTGATCATGCAGCAGCAGTTTGCAGAGGGCATCGCTACAGTGCGGGACGAGCTGGAAACTGTGGAGTACTTTATCGTAGACGGCGAGGGGTTCGATAACATGCACTCCTACGAAGGCCTCATGGGCAAAGCAAGCGATAAGGCGACCGCCATCGACATAGAAGAGGATGACCCGGTGGCCCTTATGTATACTTCGGGCACAACGGGAAAAGCCAAGGGAGTGTTGCACACACACAAGAGCTTCGGGGCTCTAGCCACCTTCACTGCTATCGAACTGGGGATACAGGATAGTGACGTGGCCATCTACTTGGCCCCTATCAACCACGGTGCAGGCATCTTGCTGCCGCCCCATCTCATGGCTGGGGCACCCAACATACTCATTGCCCATCTGGATGTGGACCATATCCTCGACGTCATCCAGAAGGAAAAGGTGACCACCATGTGGCTGGCTCCGACCATCATCTACTTCCTTCTTGCCTATCCTGGCCGAACGAATTTCGACTTATCCAGCCTGAAGAGCCTGCCTTACAGCTCCGCGCCCATCGCGGTAGAGAAGCTTAAGGAAGCTCTGGATACCTTCGGTACCATCTTCGCCCAAGCTTACGGGTTGGTGGAGTGCCCGGTAATCTCCATGCTTTCCCGTAGTGACCATATAGTTGGAGGAAGTGAGGAGCAGTCCAAGCGCCTGGGCTCGGCTGGCCGCGAAATCATCTATACCAAGGTGCGAGTGGTTGACGATGACGATAACGCCCTGCCTCCGGGTGAAATGGGAGAGATCATCGTTAATAGTCCCCTGGTGATGAAGGAGTACTGGCGTGATCCTGAGGCAACGGCGCAGTCTCTCAGGGGGGGGTGGCTTTATACAGGAGACGTCGGTTATATGGACGAAGGGGGATACATCTTCATTGCCGACCGCCTCAAGGACATGATCATCACCGGGGGATACAACGTGTATCCCAAGGAAGTCGAGAACGTTATTTTCAAACACGAGGCGGTCTTCGAGGCGGCGGTCATCGGCGTGCCAGACGAGACATGGGGGGAAACGGTAAAGGCCTTCGTGGCGCTCAAGCCGGGCATGCAGGCGACGGAAGATGAGATCATCGCCCTTTGCAAAGATAACCTCGCTTCTTATAAAAAACCCAAAACAGTGGAGTTCATGGAAGCCTTGCCCAAGAACATGGCGGGTAAGATTCTCAAGACAGCGCTGCGCGCCCCCTACTGGGAAGGCAAGGAGCGCCAAGTGTAACTGTACGTTATCGTGCAGGTGAAAGGAGAAATAATGGGCAAGCACGACGCGCTATTCGCGCCCATGGTACTCAAGAACGTGGAACTCAAGAACCGGGTCGCCATGGCTCCAATGAACGTATGTTTCACTGGCCCCAACCACAGCGTCAGCAAGCAGCAGATGGCCTACTACGCCGCCAGGGCAATGGGGGGAGTGGGACTGATTGTGATCGAGGCGGTGATTGCCACCACACACGAGACGGTGAAGACCTACGAGGCGCACAACAATCTCGTGCTGGTCTATCCGTCCCATGCGGCGGAACATTCCGAGCTTGTGGAGACCATACATATCCATGGTGCAAAGGTCGTGTGCCAGATCGCCCCGGGGGCGGGCCGCCAAGGAAGCTCAGAGTATACAGGCATACTGCCCGTAGCGCCCTCTTCCATACCTTGGGTGCCCCAGGAAGAAATGATGCCTAAAGGCGTGAAGCTGGAGGACATGGTAAAAATGATGAGTCTCCTGGGGGGATCGTCAACGCTCATCCCAGAGGTTCCCCGTGAGCTACACAAGGACGAGATCGCGATCCTAGCGGAGGATATGGGGAAGTCGGCGCGGCTGGCGAGGATAGCCGGGTACGACGGGGTCGAGCTCCACGCACCACATGGCTACCTGTTGCACGAGTTCCTCTCGCCCCGCTCCAACGTGCGCACCGACGAGTACGGCGGCTCACTTGAGAACCGCGCTCGCTTCATGTGTGAGTGCGTTGCCCACATCCGACAAGCGGTGGGTGACGATTATTTGGTGACGGTGAGAATCAGTGCCGACGAGCACCAGGAGGACGGTTTCCACATCGAGGACACAATCGAGTTCGCTAATCTGGCCCTTAGGGCGGGCGCGGACGGCATTCATCTCTCTGACGGCAGTTACGAGTCTATGCGTTACTTCCTGCCGGATGTCGATGGGCAGGTGGTGGAAGAATCCGGGGTCATCAAGAGCGGAATCAGGAGGGGGATGGGACAGGATTATCCGGTAATCTGTCCCTCGGTGCACGATCCCGACCTGGCGGCCGAGACGGTGGCGGCGGGCAAGGCAGACATCATCTCCCAAGGCCGTGCCCTCATCGCCGACCCGGAGTGGCCCAACAAAGTCAGGGAGGGGAGGGTGAAAGATATAGTCAAGTGCTCCCGCTGCAACAAGGGTTGCATCCAACGCTTTGTCCTCGGCTTGCCTTCGCGATGCGTGAATAATCCCGAGATGGGCCAGGAGCAGTACATAAAGAGATATAACACCCGGCCCCTGCTTCCTTCGAAGCAAAGGGCATGGAAGATACCAAAAGAGATAATCTGAGAAGCAGGACGGCCAGCCTACACAATTGCAACAAGGCAAGCAGACTAACTCAGAAGGGGCACATAATAGCTGCAACCATAATAAATCGGATCTAATAGCGAAAGGAGCTCTGGGGTTATGGAGTCCATTAGGGGAAAGACTGCTATCGTAGGCATCGGCGAAGTGCCGACAGGTCTGTATCCAGAACGCTCTTTTATCGAGCAGGCAGTTGCCGTATCGGAGATGGCCATCCTGGACGCGGGTATCTCCAAAGGCGAGATCGATACGGTCATTCCCATTCTCGCTGTTGCCAACAGCATCGACAACGCTAACCTGGTCTGTTCAATCCTGGTGGAGGAATTGGGCCTGGGTAAAACCTGCAAAGCGAACTTTCTCTGCGCGTCGGGCGGGTCTAGTTCATCCAATGCCCTCAAGGTTGCCATGGGACTGATCGCTACGGGATTATCTCGGGCGGTGCTGGTGGTGCACTCCGACCGCCTGGGCACCGGGCTGGACATGGGCGCAGCCATCGCCCAGTTCGCCGTGGTTTCCATCAGCCAGGAGTACGAGGCTCCCTTCGGGTTCAGCCAACTTGCGCTGGCGGGGTTCCTGCAGCAGCGGTATATGTACGACACTGGCACCACCGAGAGACAGATCGCCAGCGTAGTGGAGACCCTGCGCAAATGGGCAGCGATAAACCCCAACGCCATGCTGAGAGATATCAGGACGACAGATGATGTGCTGGCCTCCAAGGTCATCTCCAGCCCAGTGAGAAAGAGGATGATGAACAAGCTGGCGGATGGCGCTTCCGCCTTCATCGTCACCAGCGCAGAGAGAGCGCGGGAGCTCACTGATCGTCCGGCCTATGTGTTGGGGGTCGGCTCCCGCTGCACCAACTTCACCACCACGGAAGGGCAGCACGACTTCTACACGACCTGGACGCCAGCTGCCGACGAGGCTTATACCATGGCCGGTATCGGACCGGAAGAAATCAATGTGGCAGAGATCTACGACGCCTTCCCCACCTTTATCCTCATCTCCATGGAGCTGCTCGGGCTGTGCGGGAAGGGAGAGGCGGGCAGGTTCTTCGAAGAGGGACATGCTGCCCCCGGAGGCAGGTTGCCGGTGACCACCAACGGTGGCATGATGGCCCAAGGCCATACCGGAGCCGGCGGTGGCATAGCGGTGATGGTGGAGGCGGCTCGCCAGGTGATGGGCAAAGCGGGCGAGCGCCAGGTGCCTGACGTAAAGTATGCCTTGGACACCGCCTCAGGAGGCATAGGCATGGACTTCCACGTCAGCATACTGGGAATCGAGGTGTAGAACATGGAAGAGTATACGTTGCCGCTGCCGCTTATCACCACGCTGAGCAAAGTTTTCTGGGATGGGTGCAAAAAGGAGAAACTACTCTACCAACATTGCAGGGACTGTGATGAGGTCATCTTCTTTCCCAAGTATCTCTGCCCCAACTGCATGAGCCATAACCTGGAATGGCTGGAGTCTAAGGGCAGGGGAGTGATCGACACCTTCACTGTAACCTATGAGGGAGCGCCACCTGCTTTCATGGGAGCGACCCCCTACTGTGTGGCCATCATCCGCATGGACGAGGGGTACCGCATTATGAGCAACATCATCGACTGCGATTTCGATGAGCTGGAATGTGAGATGCCGGTGGAGGTGGCATTTCAGGCGGTAACTAAGGAAATCACCCTTCATAAATTTCGGCTATTGAAGCGCTAGCGGATCACGGCGGCGGCTTATCTCCAGCGGTTGGTTGATGCCGGTGATGCCCACGGTGATGCGAACGTCCATGCGCTGGGCAAGGGTCCTTGGGGCCCGCACCTTCCTTAACGCAGAGTTCGGCAGTAAGAAGACACGTGCAACGGTTTCTGGATACGAATGCACTGCATGGAGGTTGGTTTGTGGCACTTTGGGGGCTTGACCCCGGATGTGCCGTGGGAGATTTGGTTGTAGAACTTTCGAGGGTTGACCCCGGATGTGCCGCAATCTCTCCACGAACACATTTCCGGCCCAGCGGCCACGGAGCCGTCCATGCTGGTCCTTACGTCGTGGGACTTGAGAACTTCGGTGAAATCATCCGATGTGAACTGTGCTCCCTGGTCTGAGTTGAATACATTTGCTTGCCTTTATCGTGTCACTAGTTTCGGCCGTGATTTTCAGGCTACTCTATCTGCCCGGACTCTATGCCCAATATGGGCTAAAATCGGGATCCAACTGTTCAAGATGAGGTTAGTGATGAGCGGAGCTGGGTCTATGTTTACGCTGCCGTAGCATAGGGGCAAGAGCTGCTGCCTTCATCTCGCTACTTGGAGGGCAGATAAGTCGGGTTAGAGAGTCCTTGCTTTCTGCAACACAGAGTTGAAAAAGTCAGGGACATCTCCGCCCGCCATTACGCTGGTTGTGTGGTATGTCCACCCATGTTTCTTATCAAAGACGATTCCTTGCTTGATGAGTTCATCACGCGCGGACGTCCATTCCGGCCAGGTGTTACCAATAGCAGTTTCTAGGGTTGGATCACAAAAAATTAGGTTCGGGCCGACATTGTCTGCGGGCCAATCAGTCTCCTTAAGGCCAAAATATTGCAGAAGCTTCCTATTCCAGGTCTTCTCATCAGCGATGGCAGAGTTGAGTTGCTCAACTCGTTTATCGTCCCCAGATTCTCTCGCCTTGTCGAGCTCATCCAGAAGATGCCGGTCATTATCTACGACTACTAGGGCGTGAATTCCCAACTCGTCTAGGATTGTATACGGAAGGAGCACGCAGCTCTTGCCACCACAATCTGCAACGCAAACACCATCCAATAAGAGACTCCTTGACCGCTCTGCAGCACCGTTATAAAAGCCCCGGTCCGTCGTGCCTTCAACGAGTAAAACCCTGTCAGCGAACAGGGCTTCTGCCAAGGCATCGGTGCATACACTATCCAGTTGCCTTTCGACAGAATCACTCGAGATAAAAGAACGGAGGCGCTCCGTTACCTGGGCACTCGTTGATTCATCGACTCGTACTAACCCCTGGCTACCACCACCTTCTCTGCTAACGCGTCGAATCTGGTGAAACGCCCTTGGCTCTATGAAATATGGACTATGAGTAGCGTATGCTATTTGCACTCCCCGCTCATGGCTACTCGCCAAATTGCGCAATACACTGGCAAAGTTGCGCGCTTGAAGGGGATGTTGAAAGAGTTCCGGCTCTTCAATTGCCAAGCAGATAGTGCCCAGTTCTCCCTGCCCTCTTCCGTGTTCGGCAAGAACACGGAGTGCGGATATAAGAAGTGCACGCTGAAAACCATGGCCTTGTCTATCGACGCGGGTCTCAGTATCCTCATCAAGCACTCTCACCTCGAACTGAGGCTTCTGCGGTTGCATTGTAAGATCTTGGGCAGATACCTTCACTTCTCGACCTGATGATAGAGCAGAGACAGCATCCGTCATCTCCTGCGAGAGTCTCTCTAGCTGCTGTTCAAAGTGCCTCTTGTGAATGCCAGACTGCTCGGCCTGCATTCTATCCACGAGTTCAGCAAGGTCAACCTCGGCATCACTCCGGTCAATGGCCTGTTCCAGAATTCGACCAAGAATGGCAGATCGTGCGTCTTTTGTCTCTTCACTAGCCCGCAGGTCAGCTGTCACCAGTACAAAATCGAAAAGTCCAGACATTATCGCCTGACCCGCGAACCCGAAGATGTGAGTCGTGCTATCTATGTCAACCTCTTTAAGCTCATCGGGATGTTCTGATTCCCACTGATCAAGGGCGGCCTGTACTTGTGCATCAGATGTGTCTTTGGGTAGGTCAAAGTCCGGGTGGTTCTTCCTGAACTCCTTGTATCTATTCCTCCGCTCGGTTGCAGTTGCTCCGCTACGAATCTCGGCGAATTCTAGTATAGCGCGGCCTTTTCCGAAGAGCTTCTCGTTACCATCGTCCCAGCGCTTCCAGATAGTGACCATGTCACTCCCAGGAATCGCATACTTGCCTAATCTTTGCCGGTCGCTGTCGGTAATGCAATCGAATTCGACTTCGACCGTGATGCACCTATCGGTTGAACCCGACATCAAATCGTCCTCGGTCAATGTTGGGCCGTTAAAGAACCAGTCAAGGGCACGTAAGATAGAAGATTTACCCACTCCATTGGGTCCAATGAAGGTAGTTATATCGTCAAAGTTAATCACGATATCGCCAAGGCAACGGTAATTTCTAATACGAGCCTGACGCATTCGCATGTTCTCGCCTCCCTGGCGCCCGTCTTCCTAAGATATGTTAGGTTTCATGCTTCCCACATGTCCACATATGTTGAGATTCCCATATACGCCTTCCGATGCCTCTATTGTAGCCCTTTGTGTAATCTTATCAAAGCGGACACCGAGAATTATCAAAAGTTGACACCCCCGGAGCGAAGCGACGCCAGACCCCTTTCTTGACCATCACTGTCCAGCTTGGTCTGCGCTTCCCCGTCCTTTCTAAGGATCACCGCTCCTTTCTCCGCTGTCAGCGGTTCATCGTCTTGCTGCTTGAGCGCTTCATGCCCAACCATGGATCAGCCCCGGTTCGCCCGGCAGAAGGGCCCTGGCAAACACCACATCCTGAACTCGCTTCGATGTCCCTTCTGGGGTCAACCCTGAAAAGTGCCATTCCTTTATCACGTGAAAAGGATGATGCTGCTGGATTATGGGGTTGGAGGAACTCCACTTGATGACGGCAGAAGCTTGCACTTGAAGGCGGCGAGAGCTATCCAGCGAACCCCGACCACCTCTGCGGGGGATCATGCTTAAGAAGCCCTCTCGTGCCACACCCGGTATCGCTTATGTCCCTTTTGTGGGTTGACCCCGGAAGCGCCGTGGGGGGTTGATCTAAGGGGTCGAGCCCGGAAAAGGGACATGCGACGTCGATTCCGCGCGTGGGATGTGCAGGATTTGAAGCAGGGCGTTACAGCCGTTTGTCTTCGCTACGCCAATGTCCCTTTTGTGGGTTGACCCCAGAAGTGCCATTAGAGGGTTGACCCCAGGTGTGCCGGTGCGGTTGTGGCACTTCGGAGGGTTGACCCCAAATGTGCCAAAGGGGTCGAGCCCGGAAAAGGGACATGCAACGGCGGTTCTGTGCGGGGGGTGTGCAGGATAAAGAGCAAAGCGTTAGGCCCGTTTAGCTCCGCTCCGCTTATGTCCCTTTTGTGGGTTGACCCCAGGTGTGCCAGGTGTGCCGTGGGGGGTTGGGTTGTGGCACTTCGGAGGGTTGACCCTAGGTGTGCCGGTGCGGTTGTGGCACTTCGGAGGGTTGACCCCGGAAGGGACGTGGGGGGTCGATCTGGGGGGTCGATCCCGGAAAAGGGACATGGGGAAACGGCTCCGTGCGTGGGGTGTGCAGGATTAAAAGCAAGGCGTTGCGGGCGTTTATCTCCGCTCCGCTTATGTCCCTTTTGTGGGTTGACCCCAGGTGTGCCGGTGCGGTTGTGGCATTTTGGAGGGTTGACCCCGGAAGTGCCGGAGGTGCCGTGCGGGGAAGAAAGTGGGGTTGTGGCACTTTGGTGGGTTGACCCCGGAAGTGCCAGGTGTGCCGTGGGGGGTTGGGTTGTGGCACTTCGGAGGGTTGACCCTAGGTGTGCCGGTGCGGTTGTGGCACTTCGGAGGGTTGACCCCGG
>CAZEAU010000045.1:0-12894 GCA_964510515.1 uncultured Actinomycetota bacterium
GCATGCTGACAGACAGAGGTCTGAGGGGTTGACTTTTACCATGGCTTCTTTCGAGCTTCAAACCGAGCGCCTGGGGCCGCTGCCCCTGATCAACCATTTCGCCTCCAGGCTGGGGCTTTCAGGACTGATCGATACGGCAGTTCCCACCTCAGACGGGCGCTGCCGCCTGGCTTACGCCAAGGCCATCGGGGTGCTCATCCGCTCCATCGCCACCGAGAGGGAGCCGGTCTACAGATTGGCAGAAGCGGTATCTTCCTTTGCACCCGAGGGCTTCGGACTCAAGCGGGACGAACAGGACGCTCTCACCGGCGGCGCGGCATGCGGGCGCTCGACCGGCTCTTCGATGCCGACCGGGCCTCGCTCACCACGCAAGAGGCCATGGAATACATAGACCACGGGGGCGGACGCTTCGTCTGCGTGCTGCCCCGCAGCCGGCATGAGGATTCAGAGTTCAGGCAGTGGATCCAGGGACACACCCCGGCTTGGGAGAAGGTCAGGGACCGGGAGAACCCCAAGGGCAAGGGAGGCCCCCGGGACCGCTTCTTCGTGGTGCGCTACCGCGTTCCCTCAGAAGAGGGCTGGCCGCTCATCTGGGTATTCAGCACGCTTCTGCGCCTAAAACAGCAGCAATCCCGCCGGGAGAGGATCAGCGCAGCCGAGCAGGACTTATCCGACCTGGCCGAGACCCTTTCGGGCCCCCGCTGCCGGATGCGCTCCCGCTACGAGGTGAGAAAGAGGATAGACGGCATCCTGGAGCGCCATCATGCAAAAACGTTACCTGAAGATAAGCGCACAAGCAGGTGACCGAACATACCTACCGCCAGGAGAGGCGGGGACGCCCCGGGCCCGACACCAAGTACGTGCGCCAGGATAAGAAGCACTTCGGCCTCACCTGGGCTCTGGACGAGGAGGCCATCGCCTACGACCATAAATCGGACGGCATGTACCCGCTTATCACCAACGACCGCAGCCTGACCGCGGCCGAGGTATTCTGCGCCCACAAGCGCCAGCCCGAGGTGGAGAAGCGTTTCTGCTGCGCCAAGTCAGGCCTGGAGATCGCCCCGGTGCTTTTAAAAAACGAGGGCCGGGTGGAAGCGCTCTTCTTCTGCTACTTCCTGGCGCTGTATCATCTTGCGCTCTCATCGAGCGGGAACTGCGCCTGGCCATGGCCCGGGAGGATATCTCCGATCTTTCCCTCTATCCCGAGGAACGGGTAACCTCCCGGCCTACTTCGGAACAGATCTTCCGCCTCTTCAGCCTGGCGGAGAGGCATACCTTGCTGCGTGATGGCGGGGTTGTTCAGGTCTTCGACCCCGATCTTAGCGACCTGCAGAAGCAGGTCCTGGGCCTTCTCGGCGTGCCGCTTTCGGCCTACTGCCGGGGCCGATGAGGGCCCCGAGATAATTCGGAGAAATCATCGCCGAGATGTGCGGAATGAGAGACCCGAGGGCTTCGGACTCAAGCGGGACGAACAGGACGCTCTCACCGGCGGCGCGGCATGCGGGCGCTCGACCATCTCTTCGATGCCGACCGGGCCTCGCTCGCGACCGAGGTGGTGATAGCCGCGCAGAAGGGGTTCTCCCTTGCTCTATCCGAGCTGCACAACGATTCCACCACGGTCAAGTTCTCCGGGCAGTATTCTAAAGCCAAGGGCAGGAGCATCCGGGGCAAGAAGGCCCCCTATATCACCTACGGCTACTCCAAGGACAGAAGGCCCGATCTTTGGGCAGCTGCTCTTCATCCTCACCACCACCACAGGCGGGGCCGTGCCGGTGCAGTTCCGCTGCGAGGCAGGCAACGCCTCGGGCACCCGCAGCCACGAAGAGAGCTGGGAGGCTTTGCGCCTGGCGGTGGGCAGCCCCGACTTTCTCTTGCGTGGCCGACTCCAAGCTCTGCTCGCAAGAGGCCATGGAATACATAGACCACGGGGGCGGACGCTTCGTCTGCGTGCTGCCCCGCAGCCGGCATGAGGATTCAGAGTTCAGGCAGTGGATCCAGGGACACACCCCGGCTTGGGAGAAGGTCAGGGACCGGGAGAACCCCAAGGGCAAGGGAGGCCCCCGGGACCGCTTCTTCGTGGTGCGCTACCGCGTTCCCTCAGAAGAGGGCTGGCCGCTCATCTGGGTATTCAGCACGCTTCTGCGCCTAAAACAGCAGCAATCCCGCCGGGAGAGGATCAGCGCAGCCGAGCAGGACTTATCCGACCTGGCCGAGACCCTTTCGGGCCCCCGCTGCCGGATGCGCTCCCGCTACGAGGTGAGAAAGAGGATAGACGGCATCCTGGAGCGCCATCATGCAAAAACGTTACCTGAAGATAAGCGCACAAGCAGGTGACCGAACATACCTACCGCCAGGAGAGGCGGGGACGCCCCGGGCCCGACACCAAGTACGTGCGCCAGGATAAGAAGCACTTCGGCCTCACCTGGGCTCTGGACGAGGAGGCCATCGCCTACGACCATAAATCGGACGGCATGTACCCGCTTATCACCAACGACCGCAGCCTGACCGCGGCCGAGCTATTCTGCGCCCACAAGCGCCAGCCCGAGGTGGAGAAGCGCTTCTGCTGCGCCAAGTCAGGCCTGGAGATCGCCCCGGTGCTTTTAAAAACGAGGGCCGGGTGGAAGCGCTCTTCTTCTGCTACTTCCTGGCACTGCTTCTCTGCGCGCTCATCGAGCGGGAACTGCGCCTGGCCATGGCCCGGGAGGATATCTCCGATCTTCCCCTCTATCCCGAGGAACGGGTAACCTCCCGGCCCACTTCGGAGCAGATCTTCCGCCTCTTCAGCCTGGCGGAGAGGCATACCCTTACCCGTGAGGGTGAACTCATTCAGTCATTCGACCCCGATCTTAGCGACCTGCAGAAGCAGGTCCTAGCCCTTCTCGGCGTGCCGCTTTCGGCCTACTGCCGGGGCCGATGAGGGCCCCGAGATAATTCGGAGAAATCATCGCCGAGATGTGCGGAATGAGAGGCTGGGTATTTTTCGGCATGGTGCGGGTGCGGCGAAGGACGCTCCATGCGTACAGGCCGGCGATATTGCTGGATGCCTTCGCCGCCCACCCGGAGAGGTTCGCAAACAGCGTGCCGCAGCCACCTGCGCTGCCGCTGGCGGTATGGATCAACAAACCGAAAGACGCACAGGATGATTTGGTCACGGCCGGAAAGGGGGTGGTTGCTCCCTAAATTCCGAAGGCAGGTGTCTCATAATCGTTGACACGCTCCGCCTTGAACTCCTGCTTATGAACTCCTGCATGAAATGCATATAATGGGATTGAAGCAAAGCCAGCAATGCATAATCCCAGCTCAAAGTACTTTCCAACACTTTCGATCAATGCTATGCTTATGTTGACTCATCTACCCATGGTAGAAGGAGATCATTCGCCGCCTGCAAGGGTGGCGAATGCATTTTGTTAAGGAGAAATCATCGGAAAGAAGTGCGGAATGTAGGCCGAGCGGCGAGGTTTTGCATGATGGGGCTTACAGCTAGCGGTAGAATACCATGTGGCCTACCGTAGCGAGCAGATCCTCCACAGTGTAAACACCCTCCAGGCTAAGCATGAATGAAGCGGTCTCCAGCATGCCTAGCAACATATAAGCCACAGTCTCCACGTCCAGGGCCGGAAAGGTACCGTTCTTTATCGCCTCCTCGAGATCCCTCTTCAAGGGCTCAAGTATGAGGGAATATATCTCCTTACGCTTTCTCTCCATCCGAGGGTCGCCCTCGAAAGGACCTCTGAGCACCTGCAGGATATCGATAAACTGGGTGTGCGATTCCAGCACAACCTGCCCCCTCAGGAGTAGCCTTCTCAGCGGATCTTCCACCGTCTTCAACTCTTCCGCTACGTCCAGGAACATAGCCTGGAAGACGCGATCGAGGCACTCCATGAACAGGGCTTTCTTGCTCGGGAAGTAGATGTAGAAAGTGCTGTTTCCGACCCCCACCGCCCGCGCGATATCAATTACCTTGGCCTGGTGGTAACCAACCCGGGCGAAAATCTGCACAGCGGCATCGATGAGCTGCTCTTTCCTCCCCGACGGCCCCGCCTCGATCTCTCCGGTGGCCGTGCCCTTGCCGGCAACCGCAGCCTTCTCATCCTGGGGATTGGTGATCGTTCTCATGATGAGCCGTATAGGATATCCCTCTTCCTTCAGGCTCCTTATCCTTCGCAGCTCCTCCACGTGTGTCCCGCCGTAATAGGCCATCGTCTTGCCGGTGCGCTGCGGAGGCGAAAGCAGTCCCTCCTCAAGATAATAGTGGATGGTGCTGCGGGGGAGACCCGTGATGCGTACCAGGTCCGACATTCGCAGCGGGCGTTCCTCTAGTATGTCCTCCATGATGACACCTATTATAATGTAATTGTAAGGTAACTATCAAGCTATATATTTAAACAGGCAGCTCAAGTCTTCCCGGCGCAGGCTTGACACCTTCCGCATATAATTCTATTATATAAGGGTATAGGGCATCATAGACCGGCACCCGGCAATTTCACAAAGTCCGATACAGAGCCAAGCATTTTAGCACCATAGAATGAAACTTCATTCCTATATTACACGTATCCTGGAAATTGAAGGGAGATGACACGCCATGATAAGGACTAAACTCACCGAGATGCTGGGCATCCGCTACCCCGTCATCCAGGCGGGCATGGGCCCATGGAACACCGACAAGCTCTGTGTTGCCGCGGCCAACGCTGGCGCCCTGGGAATCATCAGCACCATAGGCATCGGGTACCAATCGGTGCAGCCTTCGATCTTCAGCCCTGACGGAAAACCACACCCCCCCTACGATGTGCTCAAGCAGATCATCACATCCGTCGGCGAGCAGACCGCTGCCGCCAAGGGGGTGTTCGGCGCCAACATCCCCCTTGCCATCGAATTCAAGGATATGGTTGAGGACCTGATCCGAGCGGTCACCGATGCCCGTAAGGAATCCCCGGGGCTTGCAGAGCGTCTCAAGGTCATCATCACCTCAGCTGGCAGCCCTGCCCCGTGGACAGATGCCATCAAGGAATCCGGGGCCTATTGGTTTCACGTGGCCCCCTCCGTCTACCATGCCCTCAAGGCGGAAAAGGCGGGGGCGGACGTGGTCATCGCCTCCGGCCGCGAAGCCGGTGGGCACGTGGCCTTCGAGCCTATCCACACCATGGTGCTCCTACCCTCGGTCATCGCCGCCGTGGGTATCCCAGTAATCGGAGCAGGAGGGTTCAGTGACGGTGCTAGCCTGGTGGCCGCCCTGGCAATGGGCGCGATTGCCGTGCAGATGGGCACTCGTTTCATAGCCACCGCGGAGAGCGATTTCTTGGATATGTGGAAGAACAAGGTCCTCGAATGCACCGAGATGGACACCCTTGTGGGCATCTCCGTCTTCGGCCCAGCCCGCTACCTGAAGAACGAGGTGTCGGTGGAGCTCCACGATCTTTTCATGCAGGGCTTCCAGGAGGGTTACGAAAGGGGGGTTGAGCTGGAGGCCAACGGTATCGTCCTCTCCATGCAGGGCAAGGACCCGGACAGGTCGATTTACTTTGGTGGTGAGTCGGTCGGCCGCATCAAGGACATCCCTAGCGTAGCCGAACTGCTGCATTCCATCGAGGAGCAGGCCGAGGCGGCTATCGCCTCCCTGCAGCAGACATTGGAACGAAAATCGTAGGTTCCGTACTGCAGGCACGCGGAGCCCGAATCGAGGTCTCAAGCCGGAAAGAGATCAGTATCCGAGGAGGGATTTACTATGCCGGAACTTAAAAACACGCGGGAGTTGGGGATTCCGATGGATGCCACTTTCCGCTGGTCGGTGGGTGCCTGCATGGAAACGTTCATAGGTGGGCTGGGCAAACGCAAGCTATTGGGCATCCGCTGCCCACGCTGCGACCGCGTCTTCGTACCCCCTCGTATGATCTGTGAGCGCTGCTTCGCCGAGACCGAGGAATGGGTAGAGGTGGGACCTATGGCCAGCACCGTCGCCTGCACCACGGCCTTCGTCCGGGTGGACGCAAAGGCAGGTGGCCTGCTCGAGTTGGATCGGCCCGAGATCCTTGCCCTCATTAAGCCCGACGGAGCCGACTCAGCCTTCGTCCACCGGGTATTCGAAATCCTGCCTGAGGACATGCGCGAAGATATCAGGCTGGAGGCAATGTGGACAGCACAACCCTCCGGAGACCTTACCGATCTCCTCGGCTTCCGCCCCAAGTGAAGAAGAAGGTGAAGACATAGCTGGCAGCACCACGGGAAAAGGCCGCAGGGTTGCCATAGTGGCGACCGCCCAGTCCACCTACGAGTACCCCATGGACAGTTCCCGCGAGATGATGGTCTTCGACGTCGTCCACGGACTTCTCAGAAAAGCAGGTGTCTCTAGACGCGACATAGATACGGTCATCTGCGCCCAGAATGATTTCATGGAAGGGCGCACCATCTCCAACATGCGTACAGTCGGCCCCTTGGCGTCCTACCTGAAGGACGAGTCCAAGGTGGAGATGGACGGTGCCTGGGCCCTACTCTACGCCTGGGCCCGCATCCTCTCCGGCAACCATGACATAGCCCTGGTGGCCGGCGAGAGCATGGCATCGTGCTACCCCCCCTACATTCCCTCTGTCATGGCCCTCGACACCACCTTCGACCGCCCCCTGGGCATGCTCAACGAACTCTCGGCCGCAGCCCTGCAGGCTTCGCATTATATCCAGTCAGGTGGCGCCAGCGAGGAGCAGATAGCGGACGTGGCGGCCAAGAACCTGGATAACGCATCGCGTAACCCTTACGCCCTTCGCAGCATACCAGGAGCTTCCAGCGCAGACGTGCTCTCCTCTCCGGTCATCTATTCCCCCATCCACGAGCTGGAGGCCTTCCCCCTGACCGACGGGTGTTGCGCCCTCCTGTTGGCCTGCGAAGAAAAAGCGCTTGAATTAACCGACAAGCCGGTATGGCTGGCTGGAATGGGGTGCTCCTCCGACTCCTATTTCCTGGGGGACCGCGACCTCTCCTCCGTTCCCTCCCTTGAGCAGGCGGCCGCAGCGGCTTATAGGGCGGCCGGCATTACCATCCCGACGAAGGAGTTGGATCTCTGTGAGCTCTCCGAGTGCTTTGCCCACGAAGAGCTCATCTTTTACGAGGCTCTGGGTCTATGCCCCAGGGGTACTGGCGGCGTTTTCTTCGACAGCGGCATTACCCGCATGGACGGGGGCCTCCCGGTGAATGCCTCCGGGGGCGCGATCGCGGCCAACCCGGTCTGCGCAACCGGCCTAGCCCGCGTCGCCGAAGCCGCCCTGCAGATACGCGGCGAGGCGGGCGGGCATCAGCTGCCACGTTCCGTCAACACCGCCTTGGCCCACGGCCAGAACGGCTTGTGCGCTCAACACAACATCGTCTTTATCCTGCGTTCATCCGAGGCGGAGGGGGTGAGAAAGTGAACAACGTAGCCATAGTGGGCGTGGGCATGAACAAACATACCTCGAAGCGCCGCGATGTGAATATCCCCGAGATGGTCTATGAGGCGGTTAAGACGGCCTTCGACGAAACCGGGCTCACTCCCCATGACATTGATGCCGTAGTCACCGGCAACATGCCTGGCTTCGAGGGAATCAATATGCCGGAGCTGTGGGGAGCCGGCTACTGGGGCGGTTACGGCAAGCCCGTGATCCGCATCACCACCGGCGGCACTACCGGCTCCTCGGTGGCGCAAGGAGCATACTATATGGTGGCGTCAGGCTTGTGCGATACAGTGCTCGCCTTGGCTTTCGAAAAGCAGTCGGATGGCGACACGACCATGGGCCTCAACTCAGTCGCTCTAGGTGATTTTGCCAGCCTGTTCGCCTACGGCGCAGACATACCATCGCTCACCGCTTCCCTGGGAGGCGCCATCGGACTGTATGTCTACCAGGCTATGGTCTATATGCACCGTTCGGGGTGCACCGTTGACCACATCGATCGCGCCGCAGCCATGCTGCGCTCCAACGCATGCAAGAACCGTTTCGCGCACCTGCAGCAGAAGGGGGTGACCGCGGCGGATATCGCCGCCACCCGGATGATTTCATATCCCCTGCGCTATGGGCACACCTGCCCCGCCTCCGATGGGGCCTGCGCTTTAATCCTCACCACTGAGGACCGGGCCGCGAAGTTCACCAGCCGTCCGGCGTGGATCAAGGGCTGCTCCTCCGCCAGCGAGGAAGCGACGGCCATCGGGCACTTCGGCGGCGGCTCCATCAACATAGATCCGGCAGAACAGCGTTCATGCAAGCTGGCGGCCAACAAGGCATATAGTCTGGCAGGCATCACCGATCCTGCGAGGGAGATCGACCTGGCCGAGCCCTACGTCCCCTTCGCCCACCTGCTCTTCATCTACTTCGAGCGACTGCTGCTATGCATTGAGAACGAAGCGCCCCGCCTCTTCGACGAGGGCGTCATGGAGATAGAGGGCGCCCTTCCCACCTGCCCGTCCGGTGCGGTGATGTCCACAAACGCCATTGGCGCCAGCGCCATGGAGCGTATCGGCGAATGCGCCCTACAAATCATGGGCAGGGCGGGGGAACACCAAATCCCGAGAGAAGTGCACAACGCCGTAGCTCACGGGCTGGGGGGCGCCGCCAACCTCAACGTGGTCACCGTTCTTGGTGATCGGCCAAACAGGGGGTGATGGGCGTGAATCAGGGCAAAGAGCACATGGTCACAACCGGCACTTGGCCTCTGAGTGCCTACCGCTGGAAGACCGAGCGGTTCATGGACCGCTATGTGCAGGCGATGAAGGAGAAGAAGCTACTAGGCTTGCGCTGTCCCGCGTGCGGAACGATATATGTGCCTCCCGTACCGATGTGCGCTCGCTGCCACTCAGCAATGCGACTGGAACGGGACGAGGACTGGTTGCGCATGAGCGAGCGGGGTACGGTCATTACGTACACTGTTTTATATGCCGACGTTTCGCCTGGGGGGTTGCGAGAGTTGTCCCCGGGGGAGAGGAGGATCTTCGTGTTGGTACAGCCCGACGGGGCTGATACCCATCTCCTCGTTGAGCTCAAGGATAGCTCCGAGAAGGATCTGCATGTGGGCATGCGTGTCAAAGCCGTCTGGGCCGACAAACCCCGGGGAGCCCTGGCCGACCTCGCCTACTTCACGCCCGTTTGAGGGCGCCACGATCGAGGAGGTGATTGTAATGGCTGAGTTGACGCCACTGGAGACCAATCTCCTGCGCCGTGCGAACATCGGAGACCTTCCCCGCAAGATAGCCCTTCGTTACCCGAACAAGCCCGCTCTCGTCTGCCTTGACGAGGCCATAACCTTCCGGGAGTTCAACGAACGCTGCAATCGTATGGCCCACGTATTCTTGGATTTAGGGGTGGAGCATGGGGAGCGGGTTGCTTTTATGACCCATAACTGCCTGCAGTTCCTCTACTCCTGGATGGCATTGAGCAAAATCGGCGCGATAGCCACCCCGCTCAACTTCATGCTCAAGGGTCCGGAGATCGAATACATCATCAACCACGCAGAACCGCGCCTATTCTGCGTGGAGGACATCCTCGTTCCCACGGTGCAGGAGATCGCGGACTCGCTTACTGCGGTGGAAAGACTGATCTACATTCCCGTGACCTCCGTGGGGCGGGCACCCGCGGAATGGTTGGACTTGGGCGCCCTGTTTGCGGCTTGCGACGACACCTCCGAACCGATGGTGGAGGTTGACGATAACGATGTAGCTACCATTATCTACACCAGCGGGACCGAAGCTCAACCCAAGGGGGTCATGCTCACTCACGCCAACCATCTCTTCGCCCTGATGAGCTCCCCCGCCGATCTCAACGTACGTCGGGACGACGTAGTCTTGCTCTCCATCCCCCTCTACCACGCAGCTGCCCAGTACCTCTTTTTGACCGCGATGAACGTTGGGTTGACCATGATCTTCGAGTATGCTCCGAATCCGGTCGAGATCCTCGAGCTCACACAGAAACACCGCGTCAACTACTGGGTGTACCCTCCCTCCCTGTACCAGATCCTGCCATCCATTCCCGACTTTGACGGATACGACCTCTCCTCGCTGAGGAAATGCATCGTCTTTGGTGCTTACATGCCGGCGGCGCTGCTGCAACAGTGGAAGAAAATAGTGACCGAAGCGGAGTGGAGGAACTACTACGGTCAGTCGGAGTCGTTCTGCTTGGGCTCCACCCTGCAGCCGGAGGAGTTCGAGACAAAGATCACCTCCATTGGCAACCCTCACATCGGCACGGAGATCAAGATCTGCGATGAAGACGATGTGGAACTCCCAGCCGGCCAGGTGGGAGAGATCGTGATGCGCGGACCCTTCGTGATGAAAGGTTATTTCCGCGACGAGGTCAAGACCGCAGAGACCTTGCGTGGAGGGTGGTTACACACCGGGGACCTGGGCCGCTTCGATGAGGAAAGGATCCTCTACTTTGTGGATCGCAAGAAGGACATGATCAAGAGCGGAGGGGAAAATGTCTCCTCCCTGGATGTAGAGGGGGTAATCATTAAGCACGACAAAGTCATGCAGGTAGCGGTGATGGGCATGCCTGACGAGTACTGGGGGGAAGCGGTTACGGCAGTAGTGGTGCCTTATCCGGGCATGGAGGTAACGGAGGAGGAGATCATTGCCTACTGCAAGGAGAATATGGCCGGGTACAAGGTGCCTAAGACAGTTCTTGTCACCAGCGAAGTGCCCATTTCGCCCAGCGGCAAGATATTGAAGAGGCTGCTCAAGGAACAACTGCTGAGGGAGGTCTAGAACATGTCCTATGACTACGAACTGATCAAGGTGGAGGTGGAGGTTGGTGTCGCAACCATGATCCTCAACCGTCCCCCCATGAACCCCATGAACCAGCAGCTATTTGGTGAGATCGGACAGTGCGCGCGAGAACTTGCCGCCGACGACGCGGTGCGGGCGGTGGTCATCACCGGGGGGGGAGAGGTATTCTCCGCTGGTGCCGATATCAGTGAATTGATCCAGGCTGGACCACTCGAGGTAGCTAGGCACGTGCGCAATGTCCAGGAAAGCTTCTGCGACGTGGAGAACATACCCAAGCCTACTATAGCCGCCATCAACGGCTTCGCGGTGGGGGGAGGTTGCGAACTTTCCATATGCTGTGACTTCCGCTTCGCCCATGAGGGCGCCATGATCGGCCAGCCGGAGATACTCCTCGGAGTCATTCCCGGGGCCGGCGGATGCAACCGGCTGCCTCGCCTACTGGGACCTGCGTGGGCCAAGGAAATCATCTACTCCGGGAAGATCTACACCGCCCGGCAGTGCCTGGAAATGGGCCTCGTCCAGAAGATAATCAACGGCGATGACTCGGTTATCGAGGTGGCCCGGAAAACAGCTGCCCGCTATGCAGGGGGTCCGGCAATAGCCCTGGCCATGGCCAAGCATGTCATCAACAAGGGCATCGAGTGCTCCATCGAGGAAGGCTTGATTATGGAGGCCCAGGGCATCGCTCTGTGCTTCGCTTCCGAGGACCAGGAGATCGGCATGCGCTCCTTCCTGGAAGAGGGCCCCGGAAAAGCCAGGTTCGTGGGGAGGTAAGGCGCTCTCGGATCGAAGGGGCTTGCAGCCATCCCCGCTGCGTTCTGAGGCCGATGCCCCCCTATGGCCAGGATAAGAAAATGGCGCCGGATTCTCTCATGCACCAGCATACCCCGCCCCGCGCGCATGACTATTCCAGTAGTGTCTCTATAATCCTTTCGGCGGTGTTCCCGTCCCACAGGTCAGGTATGATGCCTTTCCTCGAGCTTCTTCCCAGCGCCTCGGCTACTGCCCCCGCAATCATCTACGACTCTTCATCGAGCAACATATTGTCCCCTTGCTGATAGTAACTGGCCGTTCGGTATTTTGCCTGAGCGTAAGGCATGGAACGCCAAGGTGGGTTTTAGCTGTAGAAAGGAGTGTTGCGGCCCCGGTTCCTTGGACATAACTTAGGGTTAAGTCGCGCCGCCGATTATAGCTCATGCAGCAATCCCCTCGTAGTAAGTCTTCCTCGCGTCTCGAGGGCTTAGGTATCCGTTCTTCTCGATGAGCCACTTGTTGTTGTAGAGATCAACGAACTCCGATACCGCCTGCCTGACCTCCTCCAGCGTCTCGTATACCCTGCCGTAGATGACCTGTTCCTTCAAGGTGCGGAAAAACCTCTCCACCACCCCGTTGGTCTGGGGCTGCTCCAGGAAGGCGAAGCTGGGGGCGATCCCCCAGGCCTTGATCTGCTTCTGGAAATGATTCGAGAGATACTGGCTGCCGTGGCCTGTGCGCAAGCTGAGCCCGCGGGCCGCTCCCGCCTCCACCGATGCGAACTCGGACATGATGCCCTGGGCTGCGGGCTCCAGGGCGGCGAAGCGGTCGCCGCGCTTGGTGACGTGGTGGCCCATGACCTCCGAGTTCCAGTGGCCTGCGCAGGCGAATACCCATCCCCAGCCGTCCTGAAGCGTGAACACCCGGGCGCCGCCAGGTGCCCCACATGACGTTGGGATCGGAGGTTGTGATCTTCCCGGTATGCTCATACTCCGGCTTCTGGGGCATGCGGTGAGGGGAGAGGAGATTCGCTTCCCGCATGATGCGCAGCACCCGCTTTCTGGATACCGGGATGCCCCCCGCGAAGCGCAGGCGCGCCCACACCTTGCGGTGGCCCTCCCCGGTGAAGGGAGAGGTGGCCAGGTCCTTTCGGATAAGCGTCAGCAGCTCATCGTCGGATATCTCCGTCTTGGGGCCGGTCTTCTGCTTCGTCGGAACAGGCGTTTCATCGCCTGGGCAGGATCCGGGGCATGTGCGGGCGTAGAAGGAGGAGCGCGGTATGCCCCAGGCGGCGCAGGTGCGCAGAACGCCGTACGGCCTCCCGGTAGTGGGGGACGTGCGGGCGCTCATCTCCGCGGCCTCCTTTGCCGTAAAGACTCCTTGGCCTCACAGCGCTTACGCAAAAGCTC
>CAZEAU010000046.1:0-11944 GCA_964510515.1 uncultured Actinomycetota bacterium
GGTTCCCACGTTGACATGGGGCTTGGTCCTCTCGAATTTCTTCTTGGCCATTTGAATATTCCTCCTAAATCACTGGTGCCGTGCTCTGGACACAACTTCCCTATTCTAAATGCCCGGAGGCCCCGTTACAAGACTCATTACTCTCCCCTGATGCGACGCACGATCTCCGCCCTTATCCCCGACGGCACCTCGCTGTAATGGGAGAACTGCATGTGGTGCGTGGCCCTGCCCTGGCTGAGCGAGCGGATATCCGTGGCGTAGCCGAAGGTCTCGGCCAGCGGTATCAGCGTCGTCACCACCTGCTGCTTTCCCTTCGACTCCATGCCCTCCACCTTGCCGCGCCTGGCGTTGACATCGGCTATGATGTCCCCCAGGTACTCCTCCGCGACGTTGATCCTGGTCTTCATCACCGGCTCCAGCAGCACGGGGTCCGCCTTGCGCAACGCCTCGCGAAAGGCGGCCGACCCCGCCGCCTTGAAGGCCAGCTCCGAGGAGTCCACCTCGTGATAGGAGCCGTGCCTGAGGGTGACCTTTACGTCCACCACCGGGTACCCGGCGAGGGCGCCGAACTCCAGGACCCCCCTCACGCCCTGTTCCACCGCGGGGATGAACTCCTTGGGGATGGCGTTTCCGGTTATCTTCTTCTCGAACTGGAACCCTTCCCCGGGGGGCAGGGGATCGACGTCTATGACCACGTGCCCGTACTGCCCGCGCCCTCCGGTCTGACGCACGAACTTCCCCTCCACGCCGCGTGCGTTCCCCCGTATGGTCTCGCGGTAGGAGACCTGGGGGCGCCCCACGTTGGCGCCCACCCCGAACTCCCGCAACAGGCGGTCCACGATGATCTCCAGGTGCAGCTCTCCCATGCCCGAGATGATGGTCTGGCCCGTCTCGGGATCCAGCTTGATCCTAAAAGTCGGGTCCTCGTCCGAGACACGCTGCATGGCCTCGCTGAGCTTGTCCTGGTCGGCCTTGGTCTTGGGCTCGATGGCCACCGAGATCACCGGCTCGGGAAAGTGCATGGGCTCGAGGAGTATGGGACGGTGGGCGGAACAGAGGGTGTCGCCGGTATGCGTCTCCCGCAGGCCGACGGCGGCCACGATGTCCCCGGTGTAGATGGCCTCCCGTTCCGCGCGGTGATTGGCGTGCATCTGCAGCAGGCGCCCCACGCGCTCCTTCTTCCTGCGCGTGCTGTTGTAAACGGCCGAGCCCTTGCGCAGGGTGCCCGAGTACACCCTTAGATAGATCAGCCTGCCCACGTAAGGGTCGGACACCACCTTGAAAGCGAGGGCGGAGAAGGGCGCGTCGTCCGCGGTCTCCCGCACCTCCTTTTTATCCTCCTTGCCCAGGCGCACCCCCTCCACGGGGGGGATGTCCAGGGGGGAGGGCAGGTAGTCGACCACCCCGTCCAGGAGCGGCTGCACGCCCTTGTTGCGGAAGGACGAGCCGCAGAACACGGGCGCGATCTCGCAGGCGAGCACCCCCGCGCGCATGCCGCGCTTGATGTCCTGGACGCTCACCTTCTCCTCCCCCTGCAGGTATTTCTCCATGAGCTCGTCGTCGTATGAGGCACAGATCTCCACCAGGGCGTGATGGTAGAGCTCCGCCGTCACGGCGAGGCTCTCGGGGATCTCCCGGGTTTCCCACCGCGTACCCTGCTCGTCCTCGTACACCACGGCCTTCATCTCCACCAGGTCCACGAAGCCGTTGAACCCGCCTTCCTCGCCTATGGGTATCTGCACCGCCACCGGCCGCAGATCGAAACGCCTCTCGACCATCTCTATGCAGCCGAAGTAGTCGGCGCCGGGACGATCCATCTTGTTGACATAGCATATGCGGGGCACGCCATAGCTGTCCGCCTGCCGCCACACCGTCTCCGTCTGCGGCTCCACCCCGGCCACGGCGTCCAATATGGCTATGGCCCCGTCCAGCACCCTCAGGGAGCGTTCTACCTCTACGGTGAAGTCCACGTGGCCGGGAGTATCTATGATGTTGACCTTATGGTCGCTCCAGAAACACGTGGTGGCGGCGCTGGTGATGGTGATGCCCCTCTCCTGCTCCTGTACCATCCAGTCCATCACCGTGGAGCCGTCGTGAACCTCCCCCATCTTATAAGTCTTGCCGGTATAGAAGAGTATCCTCTCGGTGGTGGTGGTCTTGCCGGCGTCGATGTGGGATATGATGCCGATGTTGCGTACGCGCGGCAGCGGGAAGCGTTCCTCCTCCCCGCTCAATCTCTCCACCCTGCTCGAGGTCGTGACCTTCATGCTACCACCGGTAATGGGCGAAAGCCCTGTTCGCCTCGGCCATCCTGTGCAGCTCTTCCTTCTTCTTGATGGAGGCCCCCATGGCGCTGGACGCGTCCAGCAGCTCGTTGGCCAGGCGTTCCTTCATGGTCTTCTCCCTGCGCTGGCGGGTGAAGGTGATGATCCACCTGATGGCCAGGGTGGTGCTGCGCCGCGGCCGCACCTCCACCGGCACCTGATAGCTGGCGCCGCCCACGCGGCGGGAGCGCACCTCCAGAACCGGGCGCACGTTCTCCGTCGCCTTGCGCAGTATGACCAGCGGGTCGTTGCCCGTCTTCTCGTGCATGATCTCCAGCGCCCCGTAGACCACCTTCTCCGCCGCGCTCTTCTTGCCGTCCAGCATTATCTTGCGTATATACTGCTCCACCAGGACGCTGTGATGCCTGTTATCGGGGGGTGTCTCCCGCTTGGGCGCTGATCCTTTCCTGGGCATTCTCTCTCCTTGCTCTCCGGCCCCTTAAAGGCCGGCCGTCTTCTTCGTCCCGTAACGAGAGCGGGACTGCTTGCGGTCAACCACTCCGGCCGCGTCCAGGGTGCCGCGGATTATCTTGTAGCGCACGCCCGGGAGGTCCTTGACCCGGCCCCCCCGCACCAGCACGATGGAGTGTTCCTGCAGATTATGTCCGATCCCCGGTATGTAGGAGGTGACCTCGATGCCGTTGGTCAACCTGACCCTGGCTATCTTGCGCAGGGCCGAGTTGGGCTTCTTGGGAGTCGACGTCTTCACCTGCGTGCATACGCCCCTTCTCTGCGGGCACCCCTGCAGCGCCGGCGCCTTGGTCTTCTTGCGCTTGTCGGAACGACCCTTGCGCACCAACTGGTTGATGGTCGGCAAATCTACCTCCTCCAGCGAATAATACTCGATTCTACCTGCTTCTTTACAAAAAGCGTGCCAAAGCGACAGTCTACCACCCCCCCCTGGGGGTGTCAATGAATCCGCCGGAGAGGGCTAGGGCGCTTCCCCCGCTTCGCCGGCTTCCTCCATTTCGGCCGGCTCCTCCGGCTCCTCCACCGCCTCCGGCCCGGGCTGCGACAGCAGGCCCGCCCTCTTCAGCTCCTCCACGTTGCCCTTGGCCAGGCCGGCCTCGTAGAGGTCGTCCTCGCTCAGGCTCGTGAGCTCGCCCCTGGTGTTCACGCCCGCCCCAACGAGCATGTTCTGGGTGCGCGCGCTGAGGCCAAGGTCCGTGATGGCGCTCTCGTCCGTCAGGGTCTCGAGGCCCTTGAGCAGGCCGACCTTCTTCAGCTCCTCCACGTTGCCCCTGCCCAGGCCGGCGTCCAGCAGGTCGTCCTCGTCCAGCATCATGAGGTCGCCCTTGGTGTTCACGCCCGCTTTCTCCAGCATGTTCAGGGTGCGCGCGCTCAGGCCCAGCTCCGCCACCTCGGTCTCGTCCGCCAGCTTCGCCGCCTTGACCGCCTCGGTCCCGATGAGGTCCTCCACCTCCTCGAGCAGGCCCATGCCCACGTGCCTCGGCTTGACCTTGATGTTGCGGTAGCAGCTCATGCCCGTGCCCGCGGGGATGAGCTTGCCGATGATGACGTTCTCCTTGAGTCCCAGCAGGGGGTCGACCTTGCCGGATATGGCGGCGTCGGTGAGCACGCGCGTGGTCTCCTGGAAGGAGGCCGCGGAGAGGAAGGAATCCGTGGCCAGGGAGGCCTTGGTGATGCCCAGCAGCATCTGGCGCGCCGTCGCGGGCTCGCCGCCCGCCGCCGCCACCGCCTCGTTGACCTCGGCGAAGACCTCGCGGTCCACCTTCTCTCCCGGCAGGAGGTCGGTATCGCCGGCCTCCACCACCTCCATCTTCTTCATCATCTGGCACACGATGAGCTCGATGTGCTTGTCGTGGATGTCCACGCCCTGGCTGCGATAGACATCCTGCACCTCGCGCACCATGTAGAGCTGGGCCTCCTGGGGCCCTTGCACGCGCAGTTTGTCGTGGGGGTTGATGGAGCCCTCGACCAGCTGGTCCCCCGCCGCAACCTCCTGGCCGTCGCGCACCCTGAGGCGGGAGCGGCGCGGCACCTGATAGGCGCGTTCCTTGTTGCCCGTGCCGAAGATGGTCAGCTTGCGCGCCTTCTCCGACTCCTCGATCTCCACCCGCCCGGAGATGTCGGCGATGGGCGCCTGCCCCTTGGGCTTGCGAGCCTCGAAGAGCTCGACCACCCGGGGCAGGCCGTGGGTGATGTCCTCCCCCGCCACGCCGCCGGTGTGGAAGGTGCGCATGGTGAGCTGGGTGCCGGGCTCGCCGATGGACTGGGCGGCGATGATGCCCACCGCCTCGCCCATCTCCACCAGCCTGCCCGTGGCCAGCATGGTGCCGTAGCAGCGGCTGCACACCCCCCTGCGCGCCGCGCAGGTCATCACCGAGCGCACCATGACCTCCTCGATGCCCGCCTTGGCCAGCCTCTCCACCGCCTCCAGGTCTATCTCGGCGTTCTTGGCCACCATGACCTCCCGCGTCTTGGGGTTGGAGACCCTCTTCAGGGAGACCCTGGCCGCCAGGGAGTTGTTGATCTCGCCCTGCTCGTTGAGCACCTTGACCGGAATGCCCTTGTCCGTGCCGCAGTCGAGCTCGCGCACGATGACCTCCTGGCTGACGTCCACCAGGCGGCGGGTGAGATAGCCGGAGTCGGCGGTCCTCAGCGCGGTGTCGGCGAGCCCCTTGCGGGCCCCGTGGGTGGAGATGAAGTACTCCAGCACGGTGAGGCCCTCGCGGAAGTTGCTCTTGATGGGGCGGTCGATGATCTCGCCCTTGGGGTTGGCCACCAGGCCGCGCATCCCCGCCAGCTGGCGGATCTGCTTGATGTTGCCGCGCGCCCCGGAATCGGCCATGAGAAAGATGGGGTTGAAGGGGTCGAAGCTGCGCTCCATGGCCTCGGTGACCTCGTCGGTGGCCTCGGTCCACAGCTCCACCACCCGCTGATGCCTCTCCTCGTCGGTGATCAGCCCGCGGCGGTAGTTCTCCTCTATCTTATCCACCTCCTCCTCCGGGCCGGAGAGGAGGAGGTCCTTGTCCTCGGGCACGGTGATGTCCCCCACGGAGATGGTGATGCCCGCGCGCGTGGCGTAGTGGAAGCCCACGCGCTTGATGTTGTCGAGGATCTCGGAGATCTGCACGGTATCGTAGCGGGCCGCGATTTCGGTGACTATCTTCTGCAGGTTGGCCTTGTTTATGGGCTCGTTGATGTAGGGATAGTCATCGGGCAGCGCGGCGTTGAAGATGACCCGACCCACGGAGGTGTCCACGATCCTCGCCGGACGCCCCTTCTTGCGGATGCGCACCTTCACCGCGTCGTGCAGGCCCACCTCCTTGAACTCGTAGGCCATGATCGCCTCGTCGGGGGAGGAAAAGACCTTGCCCCCCTCCCCGTTCTCCTCCCTCACCACGGTGAGATAGGAGGCCCCCAGCACCATGTCCTGGGTGGGGGTGGTGATGGGGCGCCCGTGGGCGGGCGAGAGTATGTTGTTGGAGGAGAGCATGAGTATGCGCGACTCGGCCTGCGCCTCGGAGGAGAGCGGCAGGTGCACCGCCATCTGGTCGCCGTCGAAGTCGGCGTTGAAGGCCGTGCACACCAGGGGGTGTATCTGTATGGCCTTGCCCTCCACCAGCACCGGCTCGAAGGCCTGTATGCCCAGGCGGTGCAGGGTGGGGGCGCGGTTGAGCAGCACGGGATGCTCGCGTATGACCTCGTCCAGCACGTCCCACACCTCGGGGCGCTGCCGCTCCACCGTGCGCTTGGCGCTCTTTATGTTGGGGGCGTAATCCTTGTCCACCAGGAGCTTCATCACGAAGGGCTTGAAGAGCTCCAGGGCCATCTGCTTGGGCAGGCCGCACTGATGCAGCTTGAGGTTGGGGCCGACCACGATGACCGAGCGCCCGGAGTAGTCCACCCGCTTGCCCAGCAGGTTCTGGCGGAATCGCCCCTGCTTGCCCTTGAGCATGTCGGAGAGGGACTTGAGCGGGCGGTTGCCCGGTCCGGTCACCGCGCGCCCGCGGCGCCCGTTGTCGAAGAGGGCGTCCACCGCCTCCTGCAGCATGCGCTTCTCGTTGTTGACGATGATCTCCGGGGCCCCTAAGTCCAGCAGCCTCTTGAGGCGGTTGTTGCGGTTGATCACCCGCCGGTAGAGGTCGTTGAGGTCCGAGGTGGCAAAGCGCCCGCCGTCGAGCTGCACCATGGGGCGCAGATCGGGGGGGATGACCGGGATGCAGCCCAGCACCATGGCCGTGGGGTCGTTGACGGTGTTGAGGAAGGCCGAGGCCACCTTGAGACGCTTGGTGGCGCGCTGCCGTTTCTGTCCCTTGGAGGTGCGTATGGTCTCCCTGAGCGCCGCCGTCTCCTCCTCCATGTCCAGGGAGGCCAGCATATCGCGCATGGCCTCCGCGCCCATGCCGCCGCGGAAATAGTCGCCGTAGCGCTCCCGCATCTCGCGGAAGAGCATCTCGTCGCCCACCAGCTGCCTCTCCTCCAGGGCCTTGAACTCCTCGAGGACCCGCCTCAGCTCCTCCACCCGGCGCCTGGCCTTGTCCTCGACGGACTTGATCTCCTTCTCCAGCTGCTGCGGCGTGAGCTTCACCGGCGCCTCCGCGGCCTCCGCGGCCTCCTCGCCAGCCTCCGCGGTCTCCGCCTCCGCCCCCTCCTCCTCCTCCTCGGGGGGATTGCGCAGCTCCTCTATCCTCTCCCGCGTCGTCTCCTCGATCTCGGAGATCTCCTCGCTCAGCTCCTCCTCCAGCATGGGGAGGTCCTTGTGCCGCTTCTCCTCGTCCAGGCTGGTGACGATATAGGAGGCGAAATAGAGTATCTTCTCCAGGTCCTTCGGCGCGATGTCCAGCAGGTAGCCCATGCGCGAGGGCACGCCCTTGAAATACCAGATATGGGCCACCGGCGCGGCGAGCTCGATATGCCCCATGCGCTCGCGGCGCACGCGGGCGCGGGTGACCTCAACCCCGCAGCGCTCGCAGATGATGCCCTTGAAGCGCACCCGCTTGTACTTGCCGCAATAGCACTCCCAGTCGCGGGTGGGGCCGAATATCTTCTCGCAGAAGAGCCCGTCCTTCTCCGGCTTGAGGGTGCGGTAGTTGATGGTCTCCGGCTTCTTCACCTCGCCGTGGGACCAGCTCCTGATCTGGTCCGGGTTGGCGAGACCGATTTTCAGCTTGTCGAAGTCGTTGACATCCAACAAGTGACCAACCTCCTTAAAACGTCGCCTTTTCCTTCGCCCGTGGCGCACGCATGTCGCTCATCAGAAATCCTCCGGCCTTTCCTCGCCGGGTTCCTCCTTCCTGCGCGTGGAGAGGAGCGCCGCCGAGGCGCTGCGCAGGTCGATGCCCAGATCCTCCGCGGTGCGCATGAGGTCCTCGTCGGACTCGCGCATCTCGATCTCCACGCCTTCCTCGGTGAGCACCTCCACGTTGAGGCACAGGGCCTGCATCTCCTTGACCAGAACCTTGAAGGATTCCGGTATGCCCGGCTCGGGGATGTTCTCCCCCTTGACGATGGCCTCATAGACCTTCACCCGGCCCATGACGTCGTCGGACTTCACCGTGAGCATCTCCTGCAGGGTGAAGGCGGATCCGTAGGCGTAGAGCGCCCATACCTCCATCTCGCCGAACCTCTGGCCCCCGAACTGGGCCTTGCCCCCCAGCGGCTGCTGGGTGACCAGGGAGTAGGGGCCGGTGGAGCGGGCGTGTATCTTATCGTCCACGAGGTGGAGCAGCTTCATGATGTAAATGTAGCCCACGGTGACCGGCGCATCGAAGGGCTCGCCGCAGACGCCGTCGTAGAGCGTGGTCTTGCCCGACTCGGGCAGGCCGGCCTGCCTGAGCGCCTCGGCGATCTCCTCCTCCTCGGCGCCGTCGAAGATCGGCGTGGCCACATACACCGCTCCCTCCGCCTTGTTCGCCCCCTTCTTGGGCCAGCCCTCATGCGCCGCCCAGCCGAGGTGGGTCTCCAGGATCTGCCCGATGTTCATGCGCGAGGGCACGCCCAGGGGGTTCAAGACCACGTCCACCGGGGTGCCGTCCTCCATGAAGGGCATGTCCTCCAGGGGGAGGATCTTGCTGATGACCCCCTTGTTGCCGTGGCGTCCGGCCAGCTTGTCCCCATCGGAGATCTTGCGCACCTTGGCCACGTAGACCCTGACCATCTGGTTCACGCCCGGCGGCAGCTCGTCGCCCGCCTCGCGCGTGAAGACCTTGACGTCGATGACCTTGCCGGACTCGCCGTGGGGGACCTTGAGCGAGGTATTCCTGACCTCGCGCGCCTTCTCCCCGAAGATGGCCCGCAGCAGCCTCTCCTCCGCGGTGAGCTCGGTCTCCCCCTTGGGAGTCACCTTGCCCACCAGGATGTCGCCGGGGATGACCTCCGCCCCCACGCGAATGATGCCCATATCGTCTAAGTCCTTGAGCATCTCGTCGCTGACGTTGGGGATGTCGCGGGTGATCTCCTCCGCCCCCAGCTTGGTGTCGCGGGCGTCCACCTCGTATTCCTCGATGTGGATGCTGGAGAGAAGGTCGTCGTGCACCATGCGCTCGGAGACGATGATGGCGTCCTCGTAGTTGTAGCCCTCCCAGGGCATGAAGGCCACCAGGAGGTTCTTGCCCAGGGCTATCTCCCCCTGGTCGGTGGAAGGGCCGTCGGCGATGATCTCACCCGCGGCGACCTTCTGCCCCTCGTCCACGATGGGCTTCTGGTTGACGCAGGTGCCCTGGTTCGAGCGGCTGAACTTGGCCAGCTTATAGGTGTCCGTCTCGCCGTTGCTCCTCTTGACCTCGATGCGCTCGGAGTCCACGTAGGTCACCGTGCCCGCGGCGGGCGTGATGATGACGTCCCCGGTGTCCTTGGCCGCGCGGTGTTCCATGCCCGTGCCGATGAGGGGGGCCTCGGAGCGCAGCAGGGGGACCGCCTGGCGCTGCATGTTGGAGCCCATCAGGGCCCGGTTGGCGTCGTCGTGCTCGAGGAAGGGGATAAGCGCCGTGGCCACGGAGACGATCTGCCGCGGGGAGACGTCCATGTAGTCTACTTCCTCGGGGTGTGCCGCCACCACGTTGCCGCCCCTGATGCGGCAGTCAACGCTTGAGCCCTCGAAGCGCCCCCTCTTGTCCACGGGGGCGTTGGCCTGGGCCAGGATATATTTCTCTTCCTCGTCGGCGGTGAGGTACTCGATCTTGTCCGTGACCCTGCCCTTGACCACCTTGCGGTAGGGGGTCTCGATGAAGCCGAACTCGTTGACGTGCGCGTAGGTGGCCAGCGACCCGATGAGCCCGATATTCGGCCCCTCCGGGGTCTCGATGGGGCACATGCGCCCGTAGTGAGAGGGGTGCACGTCCCGCACCTCGAAGCCCGCCCGCTCGCGCGAGAGGCCCCCCGGGCCCAGGGCGGAGAGGCGGCGCTTGTGGGTGAGGCCGGCCAGCGGGTTGGTCTGGTCCATGAACTGCGAGGGCTGGCTGGAGCCGAAGAACTCCTTGATGGCCGCCACCACCGGGCGGATGTTGATGAGGTTCTGCGGCGTGATGGCCTCCACCTCCTGGGTGGTCATCCTCTCGCGCACCACCCTCTCCATGCGCGACAGGCCGATGCGCACCTGGTTCTGGATGAGCTCCCCCACCGAGCGCACGCGGCGGTTGCCGAAGTGATCGATGTCGTCAGCCTCCTCGATGTCGCTGTCCATGATGTTCAGGAGGTGGCGTATGGTCTGGAGCAAGTCATCGACGGTGAGGGTGGTGGTCTCCAGATCGACATCCAGCCCCAGCTTCCTGTTGAGCTTGTAGCGGCCCACGCGGGCCAGATCGTAGCGTTTGCGGTCGAAGAAGAGCCTATCCAGCAGGGTATTGGCCGAATCGGCGGTGGGAGGCTCCCCCGGCCTGAGCTTACGGTAGATGTCCACCAGGGCCTCTTCGCGGCCGGTGGTGTTGTCCTTCTCCAGGGTGGCTTCGATGAGCGGCGAGCCCTCGAAGAAGGAGAGTATCTGGTCGTCCGACTCGTAACCCAGGGCGCGCAGCAGCACCGTCACCGGCTGCTTCCTCTTGCGGTCTATCCTCACCCCGATGACGTCGCGCTTGTCCGTCTCCAGCTCCAGCCAGGCACCGCGCGAGGGGATGATCTTGGCGAAATAGAGCTCCTTGTCCGAGGCCTTGTCCAACTCCTTGTCGAAATAGACCCCGGGGGAGCGCACCAGCTGCGATACCACCACGCGCTCGGTGCCGTTGATGATGAAGGTGCCCTTGTCGGTCATGAGCGGGAAGTCTCCCATGAAGACGACCTGCTCCTTGATCTCGCCCGTCTTGCGGTTGATGAAGCGTACGGTGGCAAAGAGCGGGGAGGAGTAGGTCATGTCCTTCTCCTTGCACTCATCCACGTCGTACTTGGGGTCCTGGAACTGATGTTCTCCGAACTCCACCGCCAGGTCTCCGCTGAAGTCCTCGATGGGGGAGGTGTCCTCAAAGACCTCCCTGAGGCCCTCGGTGCGGAACCACTCGTATGATTTTGTCTGGATGTCGATGAGGTTGGGCACGGTCAGGATCTCCGGGATCTTGGCGAAGTTCTTTCTCACGCGACCGCCATGGGTTTGGTCCACCTTTTCCCTCACTCCTTCTCCTCGCAAGACACAGATAGTCCCTCCGTATACGCAAAACACTATATTATAACAATTGTCGGAATGGTGTCAAACTACAGAGTCGCTCCTCAACCCCATCATAACACCCTCCCCAACCGGATGGGGTCCCAACCAGATGGGGTCAGGTCTTGTTCTTTGCCTGCTTCGCTATCTTCCCAGTTCGCACCTGGGCTTTTACCTCAAGATTGCAAGACGTGGCCCCATGCTTTCCTCCCCGCGCCTGCTCCATGCTCTCTTCCCCGCAGCTGATCCTGGAGAAAAGGGCTCTCTCATGCTTCAAGTGTGCGCCTTGCAGGAGGCGGTTCGCAGGTGTTCTTCCCTTCCTCGGCCCTTGGAGGAGCCGGGTCGAAGGTGTTCTTCCGGCGTCCCTTCGGAGCGCGGGTGGTATATGTTCTTCCCCTCTCTCCTTCGGGACGCGGGTGGTACATGTTCTCCCCCTCTCCCCTTCGGAGCGCGGGTGGTACATGTTCTTCCCCGCTCCCCTTCAGGGCGTGGGTGGTACGTGTTCTTCCGAGCGTGTCATCAAAGGCGCCGGTTCGTAGGCGTTCTTCCCTTCGTCGGCCCTTGTAGGAACCGGGTCGCAGGTGTTCTTCCGGCGTCCCTTCGGAGCGCGGGTGGTATATGTTCTTCCCCTCTCTCCTTCGGGACGCGGGTGGTACATGTTCTTCCTCGCTCCCTTCCGATGCGCAGGCGCCACATGTTCTTCCGGACGTGTCATCGTAGGGGCCGGTTCGCATACGGAAGGTGAGGCCCGGTACCGGTACGGGCTCTTCCAGGTAGCAGCACTTGTTGTCAGGTCCCGGCCTTTCACGCCTCCGGCTCCTCGCCTGCGGCGCAAAAAGCGCGGGACCGGACCCCAGCGCTACGCGCCCTCCGCCGCGATGCGCGAGTGTGGGCTCGGTCTTGGCATCCTCGCCTCGCGGCTCGGAGGCAAAACGCGAGCCCATGCGGCGGGCTGAAGAGAGAGCCGGAGTGGGCAGAAGGGGTCAGGTCTTGTTCTTTGCCTGCTTCGCTATCTTCCCAGTTC
>CAZEAU010000047.1:0-10285 GCA_964510515.1 uncultured Actinomycetota bacterium
TCGCGGCTCGGAGGCAAAACGCGAGCCCATGCGGCGGGCTGAAGAGAGAGCCGGGCTGGGCAGACGTTGAGATATGAAGAGAGTAAGAGGGAGCGGAGAAGGGCAGACGCTGCGGATGGTGGAAAGGGCAAGGTGGGCAAACGACGGTCCTTTAAGACCTGCGAGTGCGGAGCGAGGGCCGCGCCCCCGGTTACGCCACAAGCAATTCCCGGGAGCCGGGGGCCTGCCCGAAGCGACATTCGCGAGCAGTGTGCGCGAGAGAAGGCAGATGCCGGTCCTTTAAGACCTGCGAGTGCGGAGCGAGGGCCGCGCCCCCGGATCTCACCACAAGCACATCCGCCCCCGGTCCCGTGCCGCACGCAAAAGGGAGGGGTAGCAAAGGGGAGGGGCAAAGCCCCTCCCCTTTGAAGTTACTCTAACTTACATCATGCCCGGAGGCATCCCGCCGCCCGGCATTCCTCCCATGCCGCCGCCGCCCTCTTCCGGCAGCTCCGCCACCACGGCCTCGGTGGTGAGCAACAGGCCCGCGATGGACGCGGCGTTCTGGAGGGCTGAGCGGGTGACCTTGGCGGGGTCGATGATGCCCTCCTTCATCATGTCCACGTACTCGCCGTTTATGGCGTTGAAGCCCTGGCCCTTCTTGAGGCCCTTGATCTTCTCCACCACTACCGAGCCCTCGGCGCCGGCGTTGTTGGCTATCTGCCGCAGAGGCTCTTCCAGGGCGCGCCGCACTATCTCTGCGCCAGTTCTCTCGTCGTTCTCGAGGGAATCGGGCTTGATGGCCGCTACGGCGTTCACCAGCACCACGCCTCCGCCGGCCACGATGCCCTCCTCGACGGCGGCCTTGGTGGCGGAGAGAGCATCCTCGATGCGGTGCTTCCTCTCCCTGAGCTCCACCTCGGTGGCGGCCCCCACCTTGATCACGGCGACGCCGCCCGAGAGCTTGGCCAGACGCTCCTGCAACTTCTCGCGGTCGAACTCGGAATCGGAGCGGTCAATCTCCGACTTGATCTGATTGACGCGGCCCTTGATGTCCTCAGCGGTGCCCGCGCCCTCGACGATGATGGTCTCTTCCTTGCTCACCTTGACCTGGCGGGCCCTGCCCAGCATGTCCAGGGTCACGTTCTCGAGCTTTATGCCCAGCTCCTCGCTGATGGACTGGCCGCCGGTGACGATGGCGATGTCCTCCAGCATGGCCTTGCGCCGGTCACCGAAGCCGGGGGCCTTCACCGCGGCCGACTGGAAGGTGCCGCGGATCTTGTTGACCACCAAGGTGGCCAGGGCTTCGCCCTCCGCATCCTCGGCGATGATGAGCAGGGGCTTGCCCGCCTGCATGACCTTCTCCAGCACGGGCAGGAGGTCGGCGATGGCGCTGATCTTCTGGTTGGCGATGAGGATGTAGGGGTCTTCGAGCGCCGCCTCCATGCGCTCCGGGTCGGTGACCATGTAGGGGGAGAGGTAGCCCTTGTCGAACTGCATGCCCTCGACCACCTCGAAATTCATGCCGAAGGTCTGGCTTTCCTCGACGGTGATCACGCCGTCCTTCCCCACCTTGTCCATGGCGTCGGCGATGATCTCGCCGACCGCGTCATTGTCCGCGGAGATGGCGGCCACGCGCGATATCTCCTCCTTGGTCTCCACTTCCTTGGAGTTCTTCTTGATGTCCTCGACCACCATGTCCACGGCCTTCTCGATGCCGCGCTTGAGGGCCAGGGGGTTGGCCCCGGCGGCCACGTTGCGCAGGCCTTCGCGCACCATGGCCTGGGCGAGCACGGTGGCGGTGGTGGTGCCGTCACCGGCCACGTCGTTGGTCTTGGTGGCGACTTCCTTGACGAGCTGCACGCCGCAGTTCTCCCAGACGTCCTCCACCTCGATCTCGCGGGCGATGGTCACACCGTCGTTGGTGATCACGGGAGCGCCGAATTTCTTCTCGAGCACTATGTTGCGTCCCTTGGGCCCCAGCGTCACCTTGACCGTGTTGGCCAGTTTGTTCACTCCTTCCTCGAGCAAACGCCTGGCCTCCTCGTCGTACATTATATCCTTGGCCATTTCCTCATTCTCCTCCTCTTAAGGGTTTTTCCTATGCCCAGGATGGGTTTTACTTCTTCTTCCCCGTCTTCTCGACCACGGCGAGGATGTCGCGCTCGCTGAGGATGAGGTGCTCCTCTCCCCCGATCTTCACTTCCGTGCCCCCGTACTTGGAGTAGATAATGGTATCTCCCTCCTTGACGTCCAGGGGATAGTATTTGCCCTCCTCCCATCTCCCCGGACCGACGGCTATCACCGTGCCCTCCTGGGGCTTCTCCTTGGCGGTATCGGGTATCACCAGTCCGGATGGGGTTCTTTCCTCTCCCTCGCCCGGCTTGACGATCACCCGGTCACCCAAAGGCCTGAGTTTCATTTACACATCCCTCCAATCCTCGTCTCCTCCCGCCAGTACACAACCGGCAGCGAATCCTCCCCGGCACTCAAAACATATGAGTGCTGGCGCTTGCCGGCTTAAATTACTGGCACTCTCCATGCTTGAGTGCCAAGAACGAGAATATTATACCGTTTGCAAAAACGCAAGGGTTTTTTTCGCTTTTTTTCCGGCCCCGAAAACCCCCGCCAGCCGCATTCCCCCGGGTCCGGAAAAACCGTGCTCCCGGGGCTTCTGGCCCCCTTCAGCCGCTCCCGAGCGGGAGCACGGCGGCGGCGTCGACGTCGAGCGGCGAGATGTCGCCCTCATCGAGCATACGCCGCCCCAGGGCGGCGACCATGGCCGCGTTGTCGGCGCACAGGCGGGGGGGCGGATAATACAGCGCTATGCCCTTTTTCCGCAGCGCCGCGCCCAGGGCCTCCCTCAGGCAACGGTTGGCCGCGACCCCGCCCGCCAGCGCCACTCTGTCCACGCCGGTCTCGGCGGCCGCCCGCATTATCTTGTGCACCTGAACCTCCACCACCGCCGCCTGAAAGGAAGCGGCCATATCCTCTACGCGCACTTCCTCCCCCCTTTCCCGCATCCTCCTGACGTGGTTGATGACCGCCGTTTTCAGCCCTGAGAGCGAGAAGTTATAGGTGCCGTCGTGCATGAGGGCACGCGGGAAAGAGACGGCGCGGGGGTCACCGCGCCGCGAGAGGCGGTCGATGAGCGGCCCCCCGGGGTAACCCAGGCCCAGGAAACGCGCCACCTTGTCGTAGGCTTCTCCGGCCGCGTCATCCAGGGTCTCCCCCAGCACGTGGTAAACACGATGTGCCGGCATATGGGCGAGAAGGGTATGTCCCCCCGAGACCACGAAAGCGAGAAGGGGCGGTTCGAGCTGCGGAAAATGCAGGAAGTCGGCGTAGATATGCGCCTCCAGGTGATTGACGGCGAGCAGGGGGAGGCCCAGCGCGAAGGAGAGGGCCTTGGCGGCGGTCAAGCCCACGAGCAGGGCTCCGATCAGGCCCGGCCCCCTGGTGACCGCCACCGCCTCGAGGTCGTCCCAAGAGGCTCCCGCCTCGCGCAGCGTCTCCCGCAGCGCCGGGAGCAGGGCCTCCAGGTGAGCACGGCTCGCCAGCTCCGGCACCACTCCCCCGTAGCGCGCATGCAGTTCCGCCTGGGAGGATATGACCAGAGAGAGCACTTCGTCTTTGCCGCGCAGAAGCGCCGTAGAGGTCTCGTCGCACGAGGTCTCTATACCCAGCACCAGCTCCCCTACCCTACCCGCCATCTCCGCCCCTTTCCAGGATATCTCCCAGGAACCTGCGGTATCGAGGCGAGGTTAGGTCCTCCGTCCACATGATGAGCGCGTTCTCCATGTTGTCGAGGTAATAGTGCCTGCGTTCCCCCGTCACCCGAAATCCGAGAGACCCGTAGAGCCCGATGGCCGCCCGGTTGGACTCCCTGACCTCCAGGGTGAGGAAACGCGCCCCCATGCCCGCGGAGGCGGTCATCAACTCGAGCAGCAGGCGCGTTCCCAGGCCGCGCCTCCGCATGTCCTCCCTCACCGCCAGGGTCATGACGTGGGCCTCTTCCAGGATGAGCAGCGTGCCCCCGTAGGCGGCCAGGCGGCCGCTGCAGCGGGCCGCCAGGTAGCACCCATCCCCCTTTTCCAGCTCATGCAGGTACATCCCCCTGGTCCAGGGAGTGCTGAAGGCCTGCGCCTCGATCTCCATCACTGCGTCCAGGTCCTCGACCACCATGGGCCCGATGTGCAGCCCTTTCATCCCGTTCCCTCCCCGCTGCGCCCGCGCGCATCCGGTCTGCGGAGGTAGAGGGGCATGAGCGCTAAGGGGTCCACCACCTCGCCGCGCCGGTATGCCATCCGGCACAGCCGCGCGAGGCCCTCCGCCCGCGGCGCCTCCCGGCCCGACTCCCGCATCCCCTCGGGCCAGGCGCCGGGATATGCCGCTATACCGTTGCCGATGCCGACGGCGCCGCCATGCGCCCGCATCCACTCCGCGAGGGCAGCCGCGGCGTCTTGCGGCGGGGCGGCGCGGGGCGGCGCCTCCGCCTCGGGATAACCCTCGCGCATGCGGTAGATGGCATGATAGACCTCTCCCCTGCGGGCGTCGATGGCCGCAAACACCGCCTGGTCTCCCCCGGGCTCGCCCGCCGCGGTGACCATGAGGCTGTCCGGTGCCACCAGGGGAACGGCGAGCGCGCAGGCCAGCGCCTTGGCCGCAGTCACCGCCACCCTGATCCCGGTGAAAGAACCCGGGCCCCTGCCCACACCGAGCAGGGAGATGTCCCGCGCCTCGATCCCCGCCTCGCCGGCCAGCATCGTCGCGACCACGAAGAGGCGGGACACGCGGGAAGCCCCCTCCACCTCCCCGCACAGCGATGTTCCGGGCCCGTCCACGACCACCACCCCCCTGGGGGTGGAAAGGTCGAAGGCCAGCAGCCACGGCTTATCCTTTCCCATCCTCCCCGCCCTCCCGCGGCATCTCACATATGCGGCGAGACCATGCGTCCCCCCGCGGGGTGAACACCAGGCGCCTGTCGTCGTCGCCCGCGCCGAACTCGAAGCGCACCTCCAGCCTCTCCATGGCGAAGAAGCCGGGGGCGCGCGCTCCCCACTCCACCAGGAGCACGCCATCTCCCTCCGCGTACTCCTCCATGCCCATGGAGAAGAGGTCGGCGTCGCCCTGCAGGCGATAGGCGTCGAGGTGATAGAGGGGCATCCTGCCGCGGTACTCGCGCAGAAGCGTGAAGGTGGGGCTCACCACCTGCTCGCGCACCCCCAATCCGCGTGCGACCCCCTGCGCGAAACAGGTCTTTCCCGCCCCCAGGCCCCCGTCCAGCAGCACCACGTCGCCAGGAAGCAGGAGCGAGGACAGGGCTTGCCCCAGCCTCTGCGTCTCCCCGGCGCTGCGCGAGAAATACACGCGGTCGCAGCGGTCGAATCGCATATTTTCTTTCACCCGGCTTCCTTCCTGGAGCTTGCATGCCGTGAGCGGCGAAGGGCTAGAAAAGGCCCATCTGTTCGGGCTCTTCCGCGGGCGCGGCCGCGTTCTCCGCGGCAACCTCCTCTTCCTCCCGCCAGCGCTTTCTCTCCGCATCCAGGTATTCCCGCAGGCGCTGGAAGTCCTCGAGGAGAGTGCTTTTCAGCGGGGGCTTGTGCAGCGCAGCCGCGGGATGAAAGAGCGGCACGTAAGCCAGACCCCCTTTGCGCATCAATTTGCCGTGTATCCGGGTTATCCCGGTGCCGCCGCCAAGCAGGGTCCTGGTGGCGTGATTGCCCAGGGTGCAGATGATACGCGGTGCGATCAACTCGATCTGCTTGAAAAGAAACGGGGTGCAGGTGGAGAGCTCCTGGGGGAGGGGGTCGCGGTTCTCGGGCGGACGGCATTTCAAGGTGTTCGATATATAGACCTGGGAACGCGACAGCCCGATGGACCCCAGGAGCTGGTCGAGCAGCCGGCCCGCCGGGCCCACGAAAGGCACGCCCTGCCGGTCCTCGTGGAACCCCGGGGCCTCCCCGACGAACATGATCTCGGCGTGCTCGTCTCCCGCCCCCGGCACCGGGTTGTTCCGCGTCGCGCCCAGCTCGCAGCGTCCGCACTTCCTGATCGCTTCGTAGAGCTCGGCGAGAGTGGCCGCCTTCTCCCATTCCTCCGTCATGGCCTCACCTAGTGGGAACAGCCGCTGCAGCTCGCCGCGGTGCAGGAGGCACAGGAAGAGGAACCCGCCGAGGAGCGGAGGTCCCCCGCGGAGGCACTTCCGCTCTTGAACCCGAAGGATGAGAGAAGTTTCCTGATCGTCTTCTCCCCGCACAGCGCACAGCATTCGGCCTCGTCGGACATGCTGCGCGCGAAATGCTCGAACCTCTCGCCGCAAGCCTCGCATCTATATTCGTAAAAAGGCATTCTCGCCCTCCTCCTTCATCTTCCTTCTCAAGCCCATTTTAAGCGCAGACGGCTCGGGCGGGCAATGAAACCCGTCATGGAGGGCGCGGACGGGGGGCTGCGCTACCGCCCGGGGCGGGAGCGTTTATCCCCGACCTTCAGGCCAGGTCCGCACAGGCGGGAATGCCCGCCACCGACCGCGCGTGCAGGACGGCGCCGCGCACGGCGCGCGCCATGATCGTCGCTCCCAGCACGCCCACCATGTCCGCTGAGGCCTCCACCGCGCCAGTGGCGGCGGCGAAGACCAGGTCACCATCAAGCTTGGTGTGGCAGGGGTTTATGGCCCGGGCGAAGCCGTCATGGGCCTTCTGGGCCACCCAGTTGGCGTCGCTCTTGCTCAACCTGGCGTTGGTCACGATCACGCCCAGGGTGGTGTTGGTGAGGGGAGGGGGCCCCGCGGCCGCTCCCAGCATTTTTTCCAGGCAGGCCTCGGTGCGCGCGAACCCGCCCCCGGCCGCGCGGGCTCCCGCGATGACCTCGCCCCTTTCGTCCACCACGTCGCCGAAGGCGTTCACCACCGCCAGGGCGTAAACCTTGAGCTCGCCGCTCTCGAAACAGGCGGTCCCCAGCCCGCTCTTGGTGCAACCCGCGGCGCCGAAGAGCATGCCCACCGCGGCCCCCGTTCCCGCCCCCACATTGCCCTGCCTGTTCATATCCTGCGAGGCGTCCCGGCAGGCGCGGTAACCCATCTCGGCGTCCGGCCGCGCCGCCGCATCTCCGATAGCGAGGTCGAAGATGACCGCGGCGGGCACGATGGGCACGCGTACCACCCCGGTATCGAACCCTATTCCCTTTTCTTCCAGGTACCTGACCACGCCCACGCTGGCGGCGAGTCCGAAGGCGCTCCCCCCGCTGAGCACGAAGGCGTGCACCTCCTCGACCAGGTTCACGGGGTTCAAGAGGTCCGTCTCTCGCGTTCCGGGCGCCCCGCCCCGCACGTCCACGCCCCCCTTGCTCCCCGCAGGCAGCAGGACCACCGTGCAGCCGGTCAGGCCCACCGCGTCCTGCGCATGACCCACCTTCACCCCGTCGATAGCAAAGGACATGGTTCCCCCGCCTTCCTGCCGGCTTATACGCCCCGGCTCATCAATGCGCGTCCTGCCGCCCTCCCTCAAGCCCCCAGGCAGCTCGCCAGAAAGGCGTCCATTTCCGCGTTCAGCTCCTCTGTCCGCTCCAGGTGCGTCGAGTGGCCTGCGTCTTTGTAGACGATCAGGCGGGCGTCAGGCAGTAGTTCACATGTGCGCCGGTTCGATCTCTCGCTGGTGAGTTTATCCCTGCTGCCCACGAGGATGAGCACCGGCACGTCGACGCGGGGCAAATGCTCGCACACATGATAGTCCAAACATGCCTTTGCCGCCAGGGATATCGTCGGCAGCGGGGTGGAGAAGGTCATCTCGCGCTGCAGCTCCACCTCCTGCGCGGGCGGCTTCTTCCCGAAGGCGGCCCAGCGGCAGATGAGATAGGCTAAGGCGGTGTCGCTCAGCAGCTCCCTTCCCGCCTCCGCCAGGGCACTCTCCCGCCCGCCCAGGAGCAGCAGCGGCGAGAGGGGGAAGGGGTAGAGATGCCTGAGCAGGCTGCCGGCGATTATGCCCTGCAGGAGATCGGTGCCGGTGGAATTGATAATCAGCATCCCCTTCAACCTGCCCCGGTACTCCTCCCCGAAGCGCTGGTGGAACTTGAACGCGGTGAAACCGCCCATGCTATGGCCCGCGATAACGAACTCCTCGGGTTGCGACGCATCCACCACAGCCCTCATGTCCTCCGCCAGGCGCTCGGTCCCGAAGTCGCCGTGTACGGGCATGGCGGACCCGCCGTGACCGCGCTGATCATAGGCGACGACCCGGTAACGGTCACGCAAGTGGGATATCTGGTGGTGGAATATGGTCCGGTTGCAGGTCCATCCGTGCGCGAATACGACCGTGGGGCCGGCGTCGCCGAAGCGTTCCGCGTGCAGGACGGTCCCGTCCCGCGAGGTCACCGCCTCCGCGACCCCCTCGACCCCCGCGGCGACACCGCCCTCCTCGGCGCCGCGCGACCGGGCATGATCGAGGCGCCGCACTGCCGCGGGCATCACCCCCAGCCCCAGGGCAAGCGCCGCAACTCCCACAGACAGCCTTTTCAAAGCCCGCTCCTTTCCTCTACCTTGCGCTCCCCCGCGCCATCTCGGACCTAGTCTCCGAAACGGATGAGGTCACCCGCAAACCTCAGGGCGTCCTCCCGGCTTCTCAGCGCGCCCTCCATCTGCGCCATGCGCACCTCTTTGAGGATCTCCCCGATGGCGGGCCCCTCCGCCAAGCCCATCTCCTCGATGAGGTCGCGCCCCCCGATGAGCGGGGCCACTTCTTTCTCGCGGTAATAGGAGTCGAGGAGGAGGCTGCAGAAAGCCACGTACTCCTCGAGCTCAGCCGGGGTGGAGAGAGGTCCCCGGGTGGCGCGGCGGTCGGCCACGGAGAGCAGGACCACGTCCACCAGCTCGTCCCCCATGCCGGCGATGATCTTCCTCGCCCGCCGCTCGCTCTTGCGTTCGGGCGCGGCGAGGGTGATATCCATATGCTTGCCCACCACAGCCGCCAGGTAGTCCGCGGCCCTGCGCGAGAGGCGCAGGCGCTCGGCCAGCCGCCGCACCGCTTCCTGGCTGTGTTTCTGGTGGGAATAGAAGTGTATGCGGCCCGTGGCGTCCCGCGAAAAGGTATCCACCTTGCCAGCGTCGTGATAGAGCGCGGCCAGGCGCAGGAAGGAGCTGCGCGGCTGCAGGTCCTGCAGGGTGAGCCGCATGTGCTCCTCGATCCTGCGGGAATGACGGCGGGAAAGGGTCCCCGGTTCGGCCAGCAGCCGGTCCAGCTCCTCAAGGGTGAGCAGGGTATGGGACCACACGTCCAGGTGGTGATATGCGTTCTGCTCCAGCCCCACGGTATCCGTCAGGCACGGGAAAAAGTACTGCAGCAAGCCCGTGGACTCCAGCTCGGCGAAGATGTGCGCGGTCTCGGGGTAGAGCAGGGTCTCCATCAGCTCCTCGCTTATCCTCTCCCCCGGCACCCTGCTCACCAGGGGGGCGTATTTCTTCATGTGGTTGAGGGTGCGCTCCTCGTATTCCAACCCGAGCACGTGGCGCAGGCGCATGGCCCGCACCAGCCTGACCGGGTCCATGAGGAAGGACTCGTTGGAGCATTCCCGCAGGATGCCCCGCGAGAGGTCCCGCCAGCCGTAGTGCTTGTCGATGATATCCCGGGGGAGGCGCAGCCCGCTTTTGATCAGCATCTCCACGTCAACGGCCATGGCGTTGACGGTGAAATCGCGGTAGGAGAGGTCCTCCTCCACGCTCATGCCCCTCACCGGCGAGAAGTCCAGGGTGCGCTTGCTGCCGTTGTCGTCGACGACCACGCGGTGCATGCATTCCTCCGCATGCAGCAGGAACTCCTTTCCCCGGCAGCGCGATGCCACCTCCGCAGCCAACTCCCCGGGGTCGGCGGTGGTGATGAAATCCACGTCCGCGGGGACCTCGCCGAGGAAATAGTCCCTGAGGTAGCCTCCCACCAGGTAAACCTCGCCCGGCCTGAGGGCGGCGAGCAAGGGCATAAGGATGCCCAGAAAGGGGTCGACCCGGGTCAGGTCCTCGAGGGTCATGGCGTTGGGGAGGACTCTCAACTTCCCTCCTTCTCCTCCTGGCATGCGGGGCTCCCGCGCCAACATTATAGCTCATGGTACTGCGTGAACCGCGAAAGTCTGTGCTAAAAAACACCCATCTGCCCCCTTCCGGCACGCAAGGGCAAGGGGCGTTTCGGTTGTCGCCTCCATTAACGCGCCCTGCCCCGGGACCCGGGGGCCTGCCCGAGCAGATGGGGTCAGGTCTTGTTCTTTGCCTGCTTCGCTATCTTCCCAGTTCGCACCTGGGGTTTTACCTCGGGCTTGCAAGACG
>CAZEAU010000048.1:0-9706 GCA_964510515.1 uncultured Actinomycetota bacterium
GGTTTACCACCAAAGACGCTTACGAGGATGTAGTTGCGTTTTACACCGAAAAGCTAGGCGAGCCTTCAGGTTCTGCGACTACTTTTGATGGTGTGCAAACGGATATGAACTGGCACGCCATCTCACCAGAAGACCACGAGATTTATACCTCTGTAGTAGTTGTGTACAGAGAAGATACTGGAGCACGCATCGAAATAGCACCGCGCGTTTTCGAGAAGTAATTCGTATATAGGCACCGACTATTTGTGGGGGGTGGGCACTGCCCGCCCCCGCGTTAAATACCTGGGATTTCTCGCATAAACCAGCAAGGATTCTGCAACTGTATTGCTGAAATAGCTATCAGAACAGCGGCAGCAGCGATACAGGGGGATAAAAATGGATACGGCTAGAGCCATGGAAACAGATTCCTTGGCGCTATCATTAAGGTGGACCCGATTTCCTTGGACACCGAATAAGGATAACCTTATGTCCAGGGAACCGGGGCCGCAACACTTCTTCTTTTATACCTATACGTGTAAACAAGGCAAGGAGTCGGGATGGGCGAGGAATGCCGCTATCCAAGCAACCTTAAATAGTTGCCAAGGATATATTTATGGCGTAGGAGGAGCAGAGCTATGGAGCAGAGATTGGGATCCGAATAATCCCAATTACGCTAAGATCAAATTGACAAATCCTCGATTTGGCGACCCTGGGTAAAATATGATATCTAGTGCAGGGGGGGATTGTGGGGTGGTGTAAGTGTTAGAGAAAATTGCAGATGCGGGTAAGTACAAAAGATACAGTATGGTTATTATTGCTGTTGTCTTATTCGCCTCAATATCAATAATCCTGATCTCCATACTGCCCGCAAGTGCAGAAAAAAGACTCGAGAAGAAGATAAAGGAGCAGGTATCAGGTGAATTTGAGGGGTTAGACCATATTGGTTTTAACGAGGGCATTGAAAGTAAAAATGGAGATAAGTATAAGACCTGTGTGCCTAAAGACAAAGACGACAAGGCTTTGGGAATCCTTAGTTTTAATACGAAAACGGGAGAGGTCAATTCGATCTATTACACAGAAAAAACGAGGGAACCAGGCGAACCAAAGTTATCTTCTGAAGATGCAAGAAATGAGGCAGAGGACTACCTCAAGGCGAGGAACAAGGAGTTGACTAGAGACTACAAGCTCACAAGGGAGGAAGTATTTAGTGATTGGACGGATGGCCTCAATCGCCAATTCTATCAGTATCAGTTTACATGGCATAAATGTATTGATGATGCCCTGACGTTTGACTGTGTCTATATGACAATAGATGCAGGCAATGGAGAGGTTTTGTCATGGCATAAGGTAGAAAGCGATTGCCCTCTTCCCGAATCGAAAGAAGCCCTCAAACCAAGGATGACAGGCGATGATGCTATTAAGGTAGTCAGGGCAGAAATCCCAACTCCAGAAGCATGGTTAGAGTCAGCGCCTTTATTGAGTTCTCCATATCTTCTCAAGTCAGATTTGGTGGTCAAGGAGAACGTGAATAAGTACTATGAATTGGTCAAAGGGGAAGCGCATCTAACCTGGAGGGTCGATATTATATATGAACGCATTGCCACTGAGGTGGATCCCAACAATGAAAGCGTTACTGCCGAAAACCTACATCTGGAAAAGCGTTTTACATACATAGTTGACGCAAAAACGGGAGAGATATTGTATCAGAACGAATATAGGAACTGATAAAAAATGTTGGGGTTAATACCCCATGTTTAGAGGTGGCCGGGGTTTGTTGGACAGCTTTTCGTGATCCTTAAGTGGTGCACTGCTCATCATGTCCATCATCATGCTGCCTCTGGTTTCTGAGTGAGCGTATCCCAGTAGACCTCGTCGGGCGTGCGGTAGTCAAGGCCCTTAACGCCCACCGGCGCATTAAAAGCCGGGCCCAGTGCCCGGCTTTGCGCTGCTTGAGCTTGATCTTACCTGCTTATGATTGAGACCCAGATGTTTCGAGGGCGCGATTTCCTTCCGGGGTCACTTCGCGCCCGCTCGCAGAAAGTTGGCGATGTCGTTCTTGCCGGCCTTGCCTTCCGCCACCTTTCTGACCAGCAGCTCGAACTCCGTTTCATCCGCTTCGATGTCGATGCCGTTCATCGCCAGAAAAACCAGGGCCGCAACGGTCCCGGTCCTTTTGTTGCCGTCGACGAAAGGGTGGTTGCGTACGATATGAAAGAGGTATGCGGCTGCCATCTCCACGATGTCTGCATGGAAGTATTGCTCTCCCATGCCCGCCTGGGGCATGGCCAAGGCGGATTTGAGAAGGTCGAGGTCTCCGCTGCCGGGGCTGCCACCATAGCGACGCATCTGGTCCTGGTGTATCTCCAATACCTCGGCCAGGGTAAGGAATACGGGCTCGGCCATCTAGTCCGCCAGGTTCTTGAGCATCCTGCCGTAGCGGCGGTTGGTCTTCTGCAGGGCTGCCTCGAAGGCCTGGCGGCGCTTCTTATCGCGCACGGGCGTGATTATCAATGCCTCTCCGTCGGTGCTTATATCCAGGGGCGTGTCGGCGTCGATATTGAGCAGCTCGAGTATGGGCCTGTCTATCACCAGGGCCATACTGTTCCCGTGCCTGGTCATCCTCTTCACCATGCCAGCCTCCTTGATGTCATTATTATGTATATACATTATATAACCCCAAGGGAATCTGCTGCAATCCCCGTCTCGGGCGTTACATCGCGATGTGGTAATTGGGGTAAAAAAGTGGCCATGACCGTCAGGTGCGGAGGCGGCGAAGAGGTGGTCAAGCGCTACCCGAAAGAATGTTGCAACCGGATACCATCGCATTACGCATTACGGGGGTCGCGTCCGGAGCGGGCTCCAGGATGGGGTCAGGTCTTGTTCTTTGCCTGCTCCGCTATCTTCCCAGTTCGCACCTGGGGTTTTGCCTCGGGTTCGCAAGACGTGGCCCCGGGTACTCCTCCGGACCCCTTCCCCTCATGCCCTGCTTCGGAAAAGCTCGAGGGGGCACCCCGCACGGCCGCCGCGAGGCTCGGGGCAGGCGGCGGCGGGGCGCATGCGCGTGAGATGCCCGCGGGGGAGCAAGAGCGTTCGCGGCATTGGAGGGAAAGATAGAGCTGCAGGCCTATACGCGAGACGCCGCTTCTCCGCCGCCGCGACAGCAACGGGCAGGACGCCATGGGGGGCATAGACGTTCGTAAAGCACGAGAGCTGCCGGCGAGCCCTCCTTTTCCGAGACGCCGCTTCTCCGCCGCCGCGACAGCAACGGGCAGGACACCATGCAAGCCATAGATGCCCGGCAAGCCGAAGGGCTTCCCGCGGACTCCCTTTTCGCCAGCCTCGTCGCCGGCCGGGAGGGGCTCACCGGCCCCGAGGCGGAGAGGCGCCTGCGGGAGGCGGGCCCCAACGAGATAGTGGAGAAAAAACGCAACTCCGCGCTCAAGTTCCTGGGCTATTTCTGGGGGCCCATACCGTGGATGGTAGAGGTGGCGCTGGGGCTCAGCGCGGCGATCGGGCACTGGGACGACTTCTCCGTCATCCTGGCCCTGCTCGTCGTTAACGCCCTGGTGGGTTTCTATCAGGAGCGCAAGGCGGGCAACGCCATCGCCATGCTTAAACAGAGGCTGGCCCTGCGGGCGCGGGTGCTGCGCGATGGCGCGTGGGGGGAGGTGGCCGCGCGTGAGCTGGTGCCCGGGGACGTGGTGCGGTTGCGCCTGGGGGACATCGTCCCCGCCGATCTCAAGCTGCTCGAGGGCGACTACCTGTCGGTGGACGAGTCGGCCCTCACCGGAGAGTCCCTGCCGGTGCAGAAGGGCCCCTCCGGCGTGGCCTACTCCGGGTCCATCGTCCGCCAGGGAGAGATGAACGCGCTGGTGGTGTCCACGGGCATGCATACCTTCTTCGGGCGCACCGCCCGCCTGGTGGAGGAGGCGAGGACGCGGAGCCACTTCCAGAGGGCGGTGGTCAGAATCGGCGACTTCCTCATCGCCACCGCCGCCGTGCTCATCGGCACGACCCTCGTCGTCGCTCTCATCAGGCACAGCCCCCTCCTGGAGGAGCTGCAGTTCGCGCTGGTGCTCACCATCGCCGCCATCCCCGTCGCCATGCCGGCGGTGATGACGGTGACCATGGCCGTGGGGGCGAGTGCGCTGGCCAGAAAGGAGGCCATCGTCAGCAAGATGACCGCCATCGAGGAGATGGCGGGCATGGACGTGCTCTGCTCGGATAAGACCGGGACCATCACCATGAACCAGGTCCGCGTGGCCGAGGTGCGGGCCTTCGGGGACTTCGACGAGGACGACGTGCTCGTGGCGGGGGCGCTGGCATCGCGGGAGGAGAACCGCGACCCTATCGACGACGCCGTCCTCGACCGCATGCGCGAGAGCCCGCAGGCGCTGCGCAGGCTGCCCTCCTTTCGGGTGACGGGCTTCACGCCTTTCGACCCGGTCAGCAAGCGGACGGAGGCCGGCGTGGAGGAGGGAGGGTCGGCGTTCCGGGTCGCCAAGGGAGCTCCCCAGGTGATCCTGGACCTGCTCACGCGGGAAGGGAAGCAGGTCTCCGCCGAGGTGTCGCGCTATGTGGACGAATGCGCCGCCCGGGGCTTCCGCGCCCTGGCCATGGCGCGCACGCAGGGCGGAGAGGGGTGGAGCCTGGTCGGCCTCCTCGCCCTCTACGACCCGCCCCGCGAGGACTCGGCGCGCACCATAGCCGCCGCCCGGGGCATGGGGCTGGAAGTGAAGATGATAACCGGCGACCACGTCGCCGTCGCCAGGCAGATGGCGAGCGAGGTGAACCTGCGCAGCGATATCCGGCCCGCCTCCGCCTTCGTGGACGTTCCGGACGGGGAGGCCGCCGCCATGGTGCAGGAAGCGGGCGGCTTCGCCCAGGTCTTCCCGGAGCATAAGTACCGCATCATAGAGCTCCTGCAGGGCAAGGGCCATATCGTGGGCATGACCGGCGACGGGGTCAACGACGCTCCCGCCCTCAAGCAGGCGGACGTGGGGATAGCCGTCGCCGGGGCCAGCGATGCGGCGAGGTCCGCCTCGGACATCGTGCTCACCCTGCCGGGGCTGTCGGTGATCGTCGACGCCATGCGGGAGAGCCGCAAGATCTTCCGGCGCATGACCAGCTACGCCGCCTACCGCATCGCCGAGACCATACGCGTGCTCTTCTTCATCACCCTCTCCATCCTCATCTTCGCCTTCTATCCCCTGACCCCCATCATGATCGTCCTGCTCGCCCTGCTCAACGACATCCCCATCATGATGATCGCCTACGACAACGCGGAGGCCGGCCCGCGCCCCGAACGCTGGGAGATGCGCGAGGTGCTGTCCATCGCCTCCTTCCTCGGCTTCGTCGGAGTGGCCTTCAGCTTCGGGCTCTATCTAATCGCCAGACTGGGGTTCCATCTGGAGCGGGACACCCTGCAGACCCTCATGTTCCTCAAGCTGGCGGTGGGGGGCCACCTCACCATCTACCTCACCCGCAGCGGGCGGCGACCGTTCTGGGCGAGGCCCTTTCCCTCGCCGCATCTCGTCCTGGCCACGGAGTCCACCCAGGTCGTCGCCACCCTGTTCGCCGTCTACGGTGTGCTCATGGCCCCCATCGGCTGGAGTGGGGCCCTGCTCATCTGGGCCTACGCCGCGGCGGCCTTCTTCATCACCGATGCACTCAAGGAGCGCCTCTTCCGCTGGCTGTAGGGAAGCGGCGACCGTGGCGGGCAGGGCGCATCGAGCTTTTCCCTCCCCGCCGCATCGGTGCCGCGGCGGGCGGCGCCGGCCAACGGATAAAAAGGCGGGAAATCCCCTCCCTGCCGTTCCGTCTCTCGCCGTCCCCACGCCTCCCGCCGCCGCCCGCGTTGACCGCCCCGCGCGCCCGGTCCTATGATGATGGCTGAAGCGGGATTCGACATCAACGGAGGCCGGAGAATGGAGAAGATACCGCAGGATAAAGCCGAGCTCCTCATGGAGATGGCGGAGGCGCCGGAGACCCGCCTCGTGGCGGAGCTGGCGTTTCGCTTCCTCTACCCCCACCTGGAGTCCGATATCAAACGCCTGGGGGAGCTTAACGTGCTGGACGTCGGGAGCGGACTGGGGGACCTGGCCTTGCGCTTCGCCGCACTGGGCCACAGGGTCACCATGCTCGAGCCCCAGGTTTGTCTGCTGCGCACGGCGGAGGAGAGGGCGCGCGAGCAGCTCCCGGACCATGGCGGACTGATGAGGTTTCTCAACGAGCGTATTGAGGACCTGGAGGGAAGCATAGACGACGAGTTCGACCTCATCACCTGTCACGAGACCATCGAGTATGTGGACGACCCCCTGCGCGCCTTCAACGTCATCACCCGCGTACTCAGGCCGCGGGGCACGCTCTCGCTGGTCTTTCTCAACCGCTACGGCCTGGTCATGCGCAAGGTCATCGTCGATGGGGACGCGGACGCGGCCATGGACACCTTCGAGGTGGATGAGTTCGACACCGAGCTGCATGGCGGGCGCGGCCACCTCTATTCGGACCGCGAGATAACCGCCCTGCTGGAGCCGCTGGGCTACAATGTCGAGGGCCAGTATGGCCTGCTGGCCTTCTCCGGGTTCATCGACTGCTCTCTCTTCGACGAGGGGGAATGCTTCAAGGGGATGCTTGCCCTGGAGGAGCGCGCCGGGAAGGAAGCCCACCTCAAGGGCATCGGCAAGTTCGTCCACCTCGTCTGTACCAAGTCGTAGAGGGCGCGCGCGGCTCGCCGTGCTCAGGGTATGCGCGGAAGCCTCTCTGGGGCCGCATTTCTTGCGCCCGTGCGGTGCCCGGCCCGCCGCCTTTCAGGCTATGCGGCGGAGCGACGCCGACACCCCGCCCAGGCCCCTGCGGACCACGGCGTATGTGAGGAGATGTTCGTAAAGGCTCTCGTCCTCGAGGTCGCGCCAGCGCAGCTCGCGCTTGGTGCGGGTGAGGAAGAGCATGGGGATCCACGTGCCCGTGTTCACGTAGTACTTGCCCTTGTTGCCGCCGAGCACGGGCCGCAGCTCGTTGGAGTAGTAGCGGTGGTCGTGGCCGAAGACCACCACGTCTATGCCCTCGCCGGAGAGGAGTATCTCCCGCGCCGCTATCGAGAGCGCGTCCTCGCGTGTGGCGAGGGAGTCCAGCAGCAGCCCTTCCGCGGCGGTTTCCACCGCCTCCTCCGCCTCCTCCTCTTCGGGGAAGCGCAGCGGGGGCTGCTCCGCGTCCTCCGCCTCCTCGACTTCTATCCGGCTGCGGCCGGAGAAGATGCCCGCGAAGCGCTTGCGCGTATAACCACTGGAGTCCAGGCGCCCCTCGCGCTTGCGCCGCAGCAGCTCGCGGCTCTCCTTGAAGGGCGGGAAGCCCACCCTCGACATGAAGCGGATGAGCTTGAAGGCGTAGGCGGTCTTGAACCACCAGCTCTCGTCCTGCATGCCCAGAAAGACCATGTTGGGGATGGGGCGCACGTTGTTGATGAAGGGGTTGCGCTCGCTCATCATCCCGTTGGTGAAGTATTCCATGAAGCAATTGCCCCAGCTGCGCTCCAGGCGCAGCTCGCCCGACTTGGGGTCGCGCAGCAGGGGATGGGTGAAGTCCTCGAAGACGCTGTCGGCGTAATACTGGTTGCCGTGCTCGACGTGGAGGCCCCCGGCGCGGTAGACGCCGCTGGCCTCGAAATGGAAGTGGTCGCCGTCGGGTCCCCCGAGCACATCCACCAGGCGGTCGCGCACGCGGGGCCAGAAGAGGTCGACGTCGTGATTGCCCGGCACCAGGACCACGCGGTGGCCCTTCTCCATGAACACGCGCATGGCGGTGAAGAGGTCGGCGTGCGCCTCCAGTACCTTTTCCAGCTTGGACAGCGACTCCTCCTCCGTGCTCCCCAAGCGGGAGAAGGGGCGGGCCGAGGTCCTCTCCAGCCTGACGGCGACGAAATCGATGAAATCGCCGTTGAGTATGAGTTCCGCGCCGCGCCGCCCGCCCGCGGTGTCCAGGAAGGAAGCGAAGCTGGCGTCCTGGTCGAAGTCGTCCAGGTAGTCGCCGGCACCCAGATGCAGGTCGCTCACGATATATCTTGTCTTGGCCATACATCATCATCATAGCATGGGGTCGGCTCGGCATGGCTTGGGCCCGAGCCGTGAAGCTCCTTTCCTCGCACCGTGCCGGCGGCACTGTGCCATGCTAATGTAAGCGTCTGTTTCTGCCGAAATATAGCTGTGAGTGGCTGTGAGTGGAGACGACCCAGACGACCCCGATGGAGGCGTGCTGGATCCCTGCGGGTTTGCTGCGCCTGCGTGAGGCGGCCGCCGGTCCTTCATCGAGTTGCAGGAGGACATGGGGTAGATGACGAAACGTATACTGATCGTCGACGACGACGAAACCGTGGTCAATCTCCTCGCCACCATCATCGAGATGGAGGGCATGGTGCCCCTCAAGGCCCTCTCGGCCAAAGAGGCATTCGCCATCATGGGGCAGGGCCTACCCGACCTAGTCCTCCTGGACATCATGATGCCCCAGCTGGACGGCTTCGAGGTCCTGGCCATGCTGCGCAAGGAGCAAAGGACGAAACAGCTGCCGGTCATCATCCTCACGGGGATCACCGACAAGAAGAATATGATCAAGGGCTGGAGGGAGCAGGCGGACGCCTGGATCACCAAGCCCTTCGACCCCATGCAGCTCATCGCCGCCGTGCGCCAGGTCCTGGCCAGGTCCATGGAGGAGCGCATGGAGGAGAGGGCCAGGAATATCGACGAACTCCTGGACATCCTGGGGCGGATAGAGAGCAACTGAGCGGTCGCCGGCGCTTCCCGGCGAACCCCCCCGGAGCGCGCCCGTGCACGCAGGCGCCTTTCGCGATTCCCTATCGACGAGAACGTCATCAGCCTGCATAAAAGGAGCATAGACCGTGCACGCAGGCGCCTTCCGCGATTCCCTATCGACCGCATGCGTTAACCCCATATAATAGTGATGACTTTGCACGCGGATGGATGGAGGTGCCGCTTGAACGATTTGGAGGCCCTGTGCCGGGTGCAGGAGCTGGACACCCGCATAACGGAGCTGCGCGCCAGCGACGCCGATCACGCCCTGAGGGGGGAGCTGGGGGAGCTGGAGGAGAGGAGCGGCGCAGCGGAGGCGGACCTGGAGGGGGCGGAACGCTCCCTGGGGGAGTCCCGCAAAAAGCAACGCGCCCGGGAGGACAAGGTGCAGGCCATGGACGAGAAGCTGGTTCGCGAGGAGGGCAAGCTCTACGGCGGCAAGGTGACCAACCCCAAGGAGCTGCGCGGCCTGGAGGCCGGGGTGCGCTCCCTCAAGCGCAAGAAGGACGAGCTGGAGACCGAGCTGCTCGAGGAGATGGAGCGGCAGGACGAGTTGAAGGCGGAATACGAGCGCCTGCGCTCGGAGGGGGAACGGCTGCGGGCGAAGAGGGACGAGAAAAGGGGAGTGCTGGACGCCGAGGTCGCGGAGATCAGGGCGGAGGTGGCGCGGCTCGAGGGCGAAAGGGATGAGATACGCGTGGCGGTCAGCGGAGAGGCCCTGGAGCTTTACGATACCCTGCGCAAGAACAGGCACAACCTGGTGGTGGTCAAGGTCGTCGACGGGGTATGCCAGGGCTGCAGGGTGGAGCTGCCGGGGATGGAGCTCGACCGCTTCCTCAAGTCCGAGGGCGTTTTTACCTGCAGCAACTGTGGGCGCATCCTGGTCGAGTGAGGCGTCGGGAGCCGGACCGCTGCGAGGTGGGAAC
>CAZEAU010000049.1:0-8197 GCA_964510515.1 uncultured Actinomycetota bacterium
TAGGAAGTGGCGAAGATACGGGAATTGGACAATGGCTGTTAGCGCTGCTGCCATAGTAATCACAATAACCCTAATAGTATTATTTACCATAGTAGGAGGCGGAGGAGATAAGAAGCAGCAGGAGAACGAGAAGAAAGCCCAGACCTCGAGAGACGCAATACCACTCACGATTAGCAGGCCCAAAGAAGGAGAAAGAGTAGCAAGCTCTCAAATAACAGTGTCAGGCAAGACCGAACCGGGGGCAGAGGTCTCTATCAGATTAGGTGTAGGTGGAGGAGGTGGAGTAGATTGTATAGCTGCTAATAGCGGGTACTTTTCAGAGATTGTCACGCTTCCACAAGGGTATCCTAAAGTCAAGATTGGCGTCAGGTCAAAGACAGATGAAGGCACAATAGGAAAGTTCGTTACTATCTATATGATAGGAGAAAACAAGCATATAAACCAAGGAGCAGGGGGAACAAAGCCTATACCAATACCAGAGGATACGACCAAACTAGCCATAGGCTTTGATAAATATGTTGCGGAGCAAGTAGCGAGGGAATTCTTAGATGCTGTGGTCTCAAGAGATTTGGATAAAGATGCTTGGTGGTATCTGAATTTTATGAGTGTTGGGGACAACATGGGTGGCGGAGATATGAATTCAAGATCAGTGAGGTTCTTTATGGAGCTTGACATGAGGGCGTATTCGATAGAGACATGCAATAAAATCGTTGATCAGCACTACAGAGGCAAACATGAGTTTTGGAAAGTCTCTGCAAATTATAAGGGTGGTGCAGATTCAGCGCATGAGTTGATTATCTATTTTGGGGATTGGAATACAGCGTCAAGAAATATTGAGATTATTAAATGGGTTTTAGACGATAAGACACACCTCAATTCAGATTATATGGATTGGTAGTATGCGGTAAATAGATAGCGGAGATTAGTGTATGGAGGAAAATGCCAACAGGTAGAGAAACCAGACTAACTGGGCAGGTCGGAGAATATCTCGTGGCTGCTGAATTATGCAGGATGGGTTTGATATCTACGACCTTCACTGGGAACGTCCCAGAATTCGACATCTTGGCTGTAAACGAGAAATATAAGACCATCCCCATACAGGTGAAGGCAACTAAGGGCGCCAGCTGGCAGTTCGATGCCAGGAAGTACATCAAGATAGATATCGAAGACGGCGTACAGGCAGTTCTGGGAAAGACCAAACCCGCATATGAGAATTTGATCTATATTCTTGTGAAGCTCCGAGGGCGGGGAAGAGATGAATTCTTCATTATGAAATTCAAGGATTTGCAGAATGCTATTTTCAGGCACTACAAGAAGAACTTGGAGGTTCAGGGGGGCAGGAGGCCCAAGAATCCTGAATCCACCCATGCCGCTATCAGGCCTAGTTCCTTGGAGAGGTTCAGGGATAATTGGCAGTTGATCTTGAACGAGTTGGGAAAGAACTAGTACAGGTTAACTGGTTCACTATGCCGATAATATGTCTCCAGACGCACTGAGAGCCTTCAGAGAGCCCCTCTATTTATTCCAATGGTTTAGTCTCTCTTGGGAAGGCTCCAGGAAGCCCGAAGCATATCGGGCAAAGAAGCCGTTTCAATGTTCATGAATAGCCGCATTCCTGAGGCAACCCAGAATTTGCGTAAAGCTTCTATTGGCAACAGCCGATATTTATGGCAATGCAAATCTTGAGGGCTTTGGGAGTTAACCATCGGCTTTTAGGATAATACTATGTGCAACAGCAAGAGAGCCCGTTTAGGCGTAATCCCGCTCCTCGTTCTATCATTGTTTATTGTTTCTGGAGTTTGCTCGGCGGCTTTTTCCGCTGAGAGCTCAGCCGGAGAAGCCGCAGCCCGAATCCTCATTTCCGAAGAAGCAAAGGATTTAGAATATGTGCCTGGACAAATTATCTTAAAACTGAAGACCAGTTCGGCTAGTCAGCAACTTCTACAAGCTTTGATTGGCTTGGAAAGCATCAACTCTGTTTTAGATGAGATGAGACTTTCGGATGAAAATAAAGTACAGCTGCTGGATCTTCTCCCGAACGTTTCTGTTGATGCTATGGTGGAACAGCTCTCCGTACTTCCTTTTGTGGAATATGCAGAGCCAAACCATATCAGTAAGTCCTCTTACACCCCGAATGACCCCAGTTTTGCCAACCAGTGGGGTTTCAACAATACAGGGCAGACCATTCAGGGTGTTCCCGGAACCCCCGATGCTGACATCGACGCCGTAGAGGCATGGGATATAGAGCGTGGCCAGAGCAATCCGGTTACCGTGGCAGTTATTGATTCTGGAATAGACCTCAGCCACCCAGACCTGAAGAACAAACTCTGGACGAACACAGGAGAGATCCCGGGTAATGGCATTGATGATGATGGAAACGGATATATTGATGATTACAATGGCTATAACTGGGCGGGGATTTCGCAGTATGCAATTGACTATGAGTGGGCATTCGGCGCTAGCTCCGGCTCCCAGTACTGGGCACAATCCATAAAGGGTACCGGGGGAGACCTTACCCATATCGGAGTAGCCCTGAGCAAGGTGGGAAGTCCCACCCAGCCTATAACCGTGAGTGTGCGCTCGACCTTATCCGGTTCCTACCTTGCCCAATGCAGCGTCTACCCGGGAAGTATTCCCACGTATCCCGACAGGGAGTTCTTCTGGTGTCCATTGTCTTCTTCGGTAAAGCTAAACTCGGGAAGCACTTATTACATTGGCCTTGATACGGCCCAGAACAGTACAACCAACTACTATGCTCTTTGTGATGCAGACAATGTGTATGCTGATGGACAAGAATATCTGTGGAACGGCTCTTCGTGGGACGTCTATTCCGGCTACGATTTGTCTTTTGTTACCAACCCCAACCATGTCCCCAGAGATGATAACGGACACGGGACGCATTGCGCTGGGATTGTCGGGGCTGAAACCAACAATAGCACAGGTGTTTCTGGCACATCCCCAGGTGCAAAGATAATGCCGCTCAAGGCGGGGGATTGCGCCGGTTATCTGCAGGATTGGTCGATAGCGCAGGCCATAATGTATGCCTCCGACAATGGTGCCGATATCATCAGCATGAGCTTCGGTGGCACAGGCTATTCCTCTACGACAGCAAATGCCGTCGATTATGCCCGCGCAAAAGGTGTTGCTATGTTCGCAGCAGCCGGAAATGATGGTGACACAACCATCAACTACCCTGCCGGATACGACTATGTTATTGGAGTAGCTGCTACAAACAACCAAGATACATATGCCCCGTTCTCGAATTACAATTCAACCGTAGATATCTCGGCGCCAGGCGTTAACGTCTATTCAACAATGCCGACATATGCTACAAGCTCTACAATCTTTGGATACCCCCAGAACTATGCTTACTTGAGCGGAACATCTATGTCTTGCCCTATGGCCGCCGGGCTCGGGGCACTAATCCTTTCTCGAAACCCTACTCTTTCCCCAAGCCAGGTAGAACAAGGGATTATCAATAGCGCAGATGATAAAGGCCTTCCGGGATGGGATCCGCATTATGGATACGGGCGAATCAATGCATATCAGGCGTTGCTGAATACACCACCTGTCTTCAAAGTCGAGGCATCTGTTTCAGGGGGACACGGCTCGGTTTCGCCCACAAGCCAAATGATAAACCAGGGAGGGTCGGCGTCGATCAGCATCTCTCCCAATGCCGGCTACCACATCGGAAGCATAACAGATAATGGTAACAACAAACCCATTGCCAATCCATATACCATTGCCGCAATAAATGAAAACCATTACGTAGTGGTGACCTTTGCAACCAATACTTATGCAGTAAATGCATCAGTGTCAGGGGGGCATGGGCAAGTGAGCCCGGCGGCGCAGGCGGTTAACTACGGGGCAAACGTCTCCATAGACCTAATACCGGATTCGGGGTATCGCGTGGCCGCCATCACCGACAACGGTGTGGCCAAGGCGGTGGCAAACCCCTATGTGATAGCAAATGTGAGGGAGAAACACGACGTAGTGGTTACCTTCACCAAGTACGGCGCAGCCTCTACGTGGTATCTGGCCGAGGGCTCCACCAACTGGGGCTTCGACTGCTACGTTAGCATCGTAAATCCCAACGATACGGCGACAAATGTGAAACTTACCTACATGACCTCAGCGGGCACGGCTACCGGCCCCACCTTAAACATGCCGCCCAAGTCGCAGGCCACCATATATCCTTCAAGCACACTCGGTGCCTCCGATTTCTCCACCAAGGTAGAGTGCGTGGAGGGCAAGCCCATAGGCGTGGACCGCACCATGTACTGGACCGGACCCGGCGCTGCCTGCGCGGAGGCCCACTGCGCCACCGGCGTGACCTCAGCCGCTACCACCTGGTACATGCCCGAGGGTTCATCCAACTGGGGCTTCGAGTGCTACCTGCTCATCCAGAACCCGAACCCTGCTCCTGCCAGTTGCCAGATAACGTGGATGATCCAAGGGGAGAGCGCGGTGACCTTCCCCGTCACCGTCCCCGCCTCCTCACGCTCCACCTTCAACATGGCTGACTTCGTTGGCTCCAAGGATGCCTCCATCAGGGTGGTATCCGACCGACCGGTGATTCCCGAGCGTGCCATGTACAGAAACAACCGCCGGGAGGGCCACGCCTCCACCGGTACTACCGCTGCTGCGGCCGACTACTACCTGGCCGAGGGGTGCACAGGCTTCGGCTTCACCACTTATGTGCTCGTCCAGAACCCGCAAAACACCCCGACCGACGTGATCATCACCTACCAGGCGGCGGGGGGACCGGTCCCCGGACCTTCCTTCCAGATGCCGGCGAATTCCCGACACACCATCTGCGTGAACGATTCCACCGCCATCCCCGGGCCCGACCCCTCCTTCTCCACCCACGTGCACGGCAGCCAGCCCATCATCGCTGAGCGGGCCATGTACTGGCACGGGGGCCCGGACGCAGGAGAGGCCTGCCACGACTCCATCGGACTTGATCAACCCCACACCACCTGGTACCTGGCGGATGGCCAGACCTCCGAGGGGAGGGAGACTTTCACCCTGGTCCAGAATCCCAACGACACCTCGGTCACCGTTAAAATTACCTACATGACTCCGAGCGGGGCGGGCAACGTCGCCAAGACAGAGACCATACCTGCGAACTCCCGCCGCACCTTCAACATGGCGGACCACTCAGGTATTGTGGGCCGCGCAGCTATCGCAGTGACTTCCATAACGCCGGGCAAGAAGATCATGGTCGAGCGGGCCATGTACTGGAACTCACGCGGCGCCGGCACCGACACCATCGGTGGGCATGATGACTAGCATCGATTTCTGAATGAGGGAGCCTCCAGCGCAAGAGGTAGATTTGGCTATATGGGAATCTGACTTAAGACAGAATATGTAAGAGATCCCAACAGGGGGAGGGGAACAAAGCGCTGGAATTCAGGTGGATAGAGCCAGGGCAACCCTTAGGCTTATCTGGATGTCCTTGCGGCCGCGCTATCAGAAATGCGAAAAAGTGTTTGGCTTGCCATTCCCCAAAAAGATAGACTGTCGCTGGAGGCCTATGATCGAGACCTGGTTTCTAATGGTCTTGACCCAAATAAAAGACACGCGACCCTTTTCGTGGTCATCAGCAGAATAAGCTAGGCTGATATAAAAACTCGATTAAACGGTAAAGGATGCTCCCATGGGAGAGGACGACAGGCGCGAGAAGCTTATAGGGCTGGGTCCTGAGAAGCTCGCGGATGCGTTGCTGGAACTGGCATATAGAAGTGACGGCGCAGAAGTGCTCGTAAAGCGCTTGACGTCCTCGAAAGAGGAAATCATCAAGCGGTTCAGAGCCCAGCTCTCAGGGCTGAAGAGGTCCAAGCGCTTCGTCGAGCGGAGGGACGCGAGACGGCTGGCACAGAAACTCCAGGATATGCTGGCAGACTTAGATTCAGCAGATACTGATGCCATGACCGGTATAGGACTTGTTGCCGACTTGCTCAAATGCGATTCCTCGATCTTCGAGAGATGTGATGACTCATACGGCAATGTAGGCGACTTTTTCAGGTATTCTGCCGGCGTGCTCTTCTCTGAGTATGCGGAACGTATCGACGACAAGGGCTATCTCCAAATACTATAACCACGGGATTAGGTACCTGAAAAAGCTCGACCAGCTAGGGGCCGGAGTCGACGACTGGAAGGGCCTGCAACCTCACGCGGAATACAAGGGGGGGTTACAGGCTGCCCACGGTCGCAAGCGAAGCTTCTGGGCGAAATACTCGGAGGGTCAGGCTGAATAGGAGTTCATCCCATCTCCCATCTTCAGACGCGTGCTCTTACTCGGCCTGGCGGTTTTCCCACGCTTTCCTCACCCTAACGCCGTCGACAAGGAAACGTATGCCTTGATTATCCGAAGGATTCAGCCACAGCATGCGCTCGAAAACCTGCCCAGCCTCGTCGAAACGTTCCATGCGCCACAGACACAGTCCGTATCCGTGCATGCAGCGCAGAAACGGGCGGTTGTCGGTGAGCCCCCAGGGCAGGACTCCGTCGAATCCCTCGCCGAGGGATAACTCACCGATACGTACGCCTACTTCGTAATGGCGGAGGGCCGTCTTTGGCCCCCGGTCGAAGAAGAAATGGCCGAGATGGGCATGGGCGTCGAGGCAGCGCAGGTCGGATTTGCACAGCTCCATGAGCACTTTATATGCCTCCGCCGCAAAGCCCGCATGCTTGAGGTCGTTGGATTCGATGATGGGGTCCGAGAAAGGATCGTCGGGGTCCTCGCCGGGTATCACCTGCTCCATCTCGTACTGCCGGCGCGGGCCGCGGGCGATGATCGGCTCAGCCCATGCCTCGATCGGCTCGTCCTCCTCGTTATGCAATTGGTTACCTCCGGGGGATGACTACTCTTCATAGAGGTCGGAATCGTCCGATAGATCTTCCGCCAGCATCATAGCGTCGGTAGCCGCTTCGGCGATTTCCTCGTCATCGGAGTCAGCCAGTTCTACGAGAATGACCCCCGCATCCTGGGGACGGATGTCGGCCACGGCTTCGATGGCGGCGAATAACACTTCCCTGCCGGTTTCCTCCGAAGCCAGGAGCTCGGTCAGCCGGGGCCAGGCTGCATCCAGCTGCCAGTTGCCCGCCGCGGTGACCGCTTCATAGAGCATGTCCGGGTCTTCGCTACCCAGCGCCTCCAGGATCTGGTCCTCGAATCCCTTGATGAAACGCATACAGAAGACAGCTGTCAGATGCCAGTTATCCTTGCCGCTCGCGTAGGCGGCGCGGACGGCGTCCCTGTGCCATTCCTGGGGTGCGCGCACGGATCCCTCGAGGATCCGCCGCCGCACTTCCTCCGGTACGTTGCCGTCCAGGTAGAGTTCGCGGAGTGTTTCGTTGATCATCGTGTACATACCCTCGGTGATCGTCTCATCGTAGGGGTCCTCGAAATCAGACAGATATGTATTTTCAAGTGTCGGCCCCAGGGCGATCGCCGCTATGGCGCGGAGCTCGCCTGGCTCGTCGCCGCTCTGCACGATGGAGAGCAGCGCTCCCGCAAGCTCATCCGTACTCGCGGGGAGCTCTCCCGCCAGTTCCGCCGCGAGAAGGCGGTCGGATGCGTCTGCACTGACGTCGTTGAGAACACCAGTGAGGATCTGCTCATAGTTGTCCGGCCACTCCCAGGGCGGGAGCTTCTTCATGGAGATCAGCTCGAACATTTCAATCAACCCCCCAAGCTCATCTGAATGGCCTTACGGTTCATATTATAAGAGCTGAGAAAAAGGCAGCGCCACCACGCCATCTCCCAGGGGAAGGTGGGCCTCGCCGGGATGGACCACGTAGCCCGGGGCGACCCGATCGCCGAGTGAAGTCATGAATGCCTTGATGCCGGCGGCCATGTCCGGCCTTGGCGTGGAGGACAGCTTTACCTCGATGGGGATGAGCTTCTGCTCCCACTCCGCGACGATGTCAACCTCCGTGCCCGTTGATGTCCTCCAGAAATGGATCCTTGGTTCCTCACCCCGGTTGAGTAGTGATTTATATATCTCCGCGACGACTACCGTCTCCATTATGCTTTCGCCCATGGGTCCCAAGGCCGCATGCTCGGGATCTTTCAGCCCGGTCAGGTTGCATAGGGTTCCGGTATCTGTGAAAAAGACCTTAGGCGTCTTCACCAGGGGCTGAGCCCTCGAAGTTCTGTAAATTCCCCTGAAGCCCAAACGGGCTTGCTTTG
>CAZEAU010000050.1:0-490 GCA_964510515.1 uncultured Actinomycetota bacterium
GGCCGCCCGCTCGCCCGGCACCCACGCATGCGAGAGGGCCTCCCGCGATGGGAGGCCCTCCTTCTTCGCCCTTTGTCCGGGCGTCCCGCCGGAGGGGGCGCCCGTTTCGCTCTCTAGCGACTGGCTCCTATGTCGCTCACCCCGATGGAGTCGTGCGCCCAGGTTCTTTCGTTCCCGTACATGGCCCTCTCCGCGGCCACCGGCTTGTCCGAGGTGACCTGGGTGGAGACGTTCCAGTCGGTCACGTACCCGTTCACCTCCCAGGTGGCGCGGGTGCCGGGGGCGAGTACGGCCACGGGCCCGTCCACCTTACCCTCCGAGGTCATGAAGGTGAGCTTCACGTTCGCGGGCTCATCCCCGGGGTTCTGCACCAGCACGAAGGTCTCCATGCCTCCTTGCGTGCAGCCTTCCGCGAGGTACCAGGCGCTCGCGAGCTCGCTCACCCCGATGGAGTCGTGCGCCCAGGTTCTTTCGTTCCCGTACATGGCCC
>CAZEAU010000050.1:590-6983 GCA_964510515.1 uncultured Actinomycetota bacterium
GCACCAGCACGAAGGTCTCCATGCCTCCTTGCGTGCAGCCTTCCGCGAGGTACCACTTGTATGCGGCGGGCGGGGCTTCCTTGGCGAAGGTAGCTTCTATCTCGTGGTCAGCGGTCACGTTCTCGAAGGTGTAGCTGGTGACCGCGCCCACGCTCGCGCCGTCCACCTTGACATCGGCTATCTCATAGCCCGCATCGGGGGCGATGGCAAAGGACTGGTCATCGCCTTCTGTGACGGTGACGGCGCCCTCGGGGTCGATGCTTCCGCCCGTGCCCGCGCTTGCGGTGATGGTCCAGGTGGATATCTCCTCGAAGGTGGCCTCTATCTCGTGGTCGGCAGTCACGTTCTCGAAGGTGTAGCTGGTGACTGCGCCCACGCTCGCGCCATCCACCTTGACATCGGCTATCTCATAGCCCGCATCGGGAGCGATGGCAAAGGACTGGTCTTTCCCATGCTTCACCGTGACCGCGCCCATGGGATCTATGCTCCCTCCGGTTCCCGCGGAGGCGGTGATGGTGTATTCGATGAGCTCGAAGGTGGCCTCTATCTCGTGGTCGGCAGTCACGTTCTCGAAGGTGTAGCTGGTGACCGCACCCACGGACTCTCCGTCAACCTCGACGTCCGCTATCCTCCAGCCCGCGTCGGGGGCGATAGCGAAGGCCTGGTTATCGCCTTCTGTGACCTCCACCGCTCCCTCGGGGTCGATGCTGCCGCCCGTGCCCACGCTTGCGGTGATGGTCCAGGTGGGTATCTCCTCGAAGGTAGCTTCTATCTCGTGGTCCTCGCTCACGCCCTCGAAGGTGTAGCTGGTGACCGCACCCACGGACTCTCCGTCCACCAGCACGTCCGCTATCCTCCAGCCCGCGTCGGGGGCGATGGCAAAGGACTGGTCCTCTCCCTCGGCGACGATGATGTCGCCCTCGGGATCGATGCTGCCGCCCGTGCCCGCCGCCGCCGTGATGGTCCACAGCTTGGCGAACTGCGCCTCTATAGTGTGGTCAGCGTTCACGCCCTCGAAGGTGTAGGTGTCCACCGCGCCCACGGACTCAGCGTCCACGAGCACATCGGCTATCCTCCAGCCCGCATCCGGCGTGATGGTGAAGGACTGGTCGTCTCCCTCGTTCACCCCGATGTCGCCCTCGGGATCGATGGAGCCGCCCTCGCCCGCGCTGGCGGCGATGTTATAGTGGTCCACCGCGATGAAGGCGACGTGTATGGTGTGGTCCTCGCTCACGCCCTCGAAGGTGTAGGTGTCGAGCGCGCCCACGGAGACGCCGTCCACGAGCACCACGCCCACCTTCCAGCCCAGGGGCGCCGGGACCATGTTGAAGACGGCGTCATCGCCCTCGACGACCATGATGTCGCCCGCGGGGTCGATGGAGCCGTTGGGTCCCGCCGCCGCCGTGATGGTCCACAGCTTGGCGAACTGCGCCTCTATGGTGTGGTCAGCGGTCACATCCTCGAAGGTGTAGGTATCGACCCTGCCCACCGATTCCCCGTCCACCAGCACATCGAGTATGCCGAAGCCGGGATCGGGGACGATGGTGAAGGCCTGGTCCTCTCCCTCGGCGACGATGCTGTCGCCCGCGGGGTCGATGGAGCCGCCCGCGCCCGCGCTGGCGGTTATGGTGAAGAGCTCGATGAACACGGCATCTATGGTGTGCTCCTCACTGACGGCGGCGAAGGTGTAGGTATCGACCGCGCCCACCGGCTCCCCGTCCACCAGCACGTTCAGGATGTCGTAGCCGGGATCGGGGACGATGGTGAAGTCCTGGTCCTCTCCCTCGGCGACGATGATGTCGCCCGCGGGGTCGATGGAGCCGCCCTCGCCCGCGCTGGCGGTGATGGTCCACTCGATGCGGCTGAACAGGGCCTCTATCTCGTGGTCCTCGCTCACATCCTCGAAGGTGTAGGTGTCCACCGGGCCCACGGACTCACCGTCCACGAGCACATCGGCTATGCTCCAGCCCGCATCCGGCGTGATGGTGAAGGACTGGTCGCCTCCCTCGTTCACCCCGATGTCGCCCTCGGGGTCTATGCTGCCGCCCGCGCCCGCCGAGGCGGCGATATTATGGACGGCTACCGGGCTGAAGGCGACGTGTATGGTGTGGTCCTCGCTCACGCCCTCGAAGGTGTAGCTGGTGACCGCGCCCACGGAGACACCGTCCACGAGCACCACGCCCACCTTCCAGCCCAGTGGCGCCGGGACCATGTCGAAGACGGCGTCGTCGCCTTCGACGACCGCGATGTCGCCCGCCGGATCGATGGAGCCGCCGGGACCCGCGGTGGCCTTGACCGTCCACAATGTGGCGAACATGGCCTCTATGGTGTGATCCTCGCTCACGCCCTCGAAGGTGTAGGTGTCGACCCTGCCCACCGACTCCCCGTCCACCAGCACCTCGCGTATGGCGCAGCCGGCATCCGCTGCAATGGTGAACTCCTGGTTGCCGCCGTCTGCGACCACGCTATCGCCCGCCGGGTCGATGGAGCCGCCCGCGCCCGCCGAGGCGGTGATGGTGAAGAGCTCGATGAACACGGCATCTATGGTGTGCTCCTCACTGACGGCGGCGAAGGTGTAGGTATCGACCGCGCCCACCGGCTCCCCGTCCACCAGCACGTTCAGGATGTCGTAGCCGGGATCGGGGACGATGGTGAAGTCCTGGTCGAAGCCTTCCGTCACCCCGACGTCGCCCTCGGGATCGATGGAGCCGCCCTCCCCGGCCGTGGCGGTTATGGTCCAGAGCTGGGCGAACTCGGCCTCTATGGTGTGGTCCGCGGTCACGCCGGTGAAGGTGTAGGTGTCCACCGGGCCCACGCTCGCCCCGTCCACCCGCACGTCGGCTATGCCGAAGCCGGGATCGGGGACGATGGTGAAGACGGATGCGGCGTGCTGTCCGGCCTTGACGTCTCCGGGCGGGGAGATTCTGCCTCCCTCCGCAGCCGTCGCCGTGATGGTCCACTGCAGCAGCCCGCCGGTCGGAGCGCCGCTCCATATCTCGCAGCCTTGGGCGGTGTTCGAGGTGCCGACAAACACGCTGCCGCCGAAGGACTTGAGGGATGCGAAGGCATAGTTATCGGGGTTGCCGAACCCCGCAAGCGAAGCCTGCGCACATCCGATCATGAGGATGGCCTGCCTGTTGTTGCAGCCGAGGCTCGCCAGCAGCAAGGCCTCACCGCCGTCCTCATGGGTCTCCATGCTCAGTATGCCGAAGTCCCCAGCTCCGAACCCTCCCGTGGTCACCGGGGCGAGCTCGTTCCCCTCCAGGCGGAAGAGGCTGGCGCCCTGAGTGGCCGTGAAGGGGGCGAAGGCGAAGGCGTCCCAGGCCGTGACCAGGGAGAGGAGCGGGGGAGCCGAGTCGCGCAGCTGGGCCTGAGTGCCCCGAATGGTGCCGGTCTCGATGAGAGCCGTGCCCACGTTATGCGTGCCCACGTAGAGATCGCCTTCGTGGACGTGCAGCGCGCTCACGCAGACGTTCGCCGCGCTCCCGAAGCCGCCGCTCGCCACCTTGCTCCAGTTGCTGCCGTCGTATGCGTGCAGCTCCGCTCCCTTCGGAGTTATGTTGATGGTCAGGTCGATGGTGGTTCCGGTGGTGTTGGTGCGGCCCAGGGTCCCCGTGAGGGTGCCGGCATACAGCTTGCCGCCGTAGGCCTTCAGCGCCGTGATGCCGATGTTGTCGGAGTTGCCGAGCCCCTGCGCCACCCTGGTCCAGGCGCTGCCGTCGTAGGACCAGACCTCGCCTCCGGTGCTGGTCAGGGTGAGGGTCCAGCTGCCGAAGATGCTGCGACTGATGTTCGTGAACTGGGCATTGGTGGTGCCCACGTAGAGCTTGCCATCATAGACCTCCATGGCCTTGGCGGCGGAGTTGGAGCGGGCGTTGTAAGTGCTGGAGCCGGTGCCGAAACCGGGCGCCGTGGCCCCGGACGTGCTCTGCCCGACCCTCTGCGTCCACCCGGTGCCGTCGTAGCTCCACACCTCGCATCCGGCCACGTTGACCGTGGAGGCATAGAGGTCGCCCTCATAGACCGCGAGGACACCGACTTCCCGGTTGCCCGCCTTGCCGAACCCGGCGGTATTCACCTGCTCCCACTCGCCGGTGCCGGCATCCCGCTTCCAGACCCCGGCGCCGTCCACGTGGTTCTCCACCCCTACGTAGAGCTCGCCCTCGTACTCGGCCATGGGGAAGGCGGAAATGTTGTTGGCCCCGTCGAACCCCTCGTCCGCGAGCAGGTCCCAGTCGCCCCCGGTGTATACCACCGAGAACTCGGCGTATATGGTGTGGTCCTCGGTGACGCCGCTGAAGGTATAGCTGGAGGCCACGCCCACCGAGATGCCGTCCACCAGCAAGGTGGACACTCCGTAACCGCAGTTGGGGGTGATGTAGAAGGTGGCATCATGGCCCTGCACGACCTCCAGTGCGCCCGCGGGCGTTATGGCTCCGTGGGAGCCCGCCGTCGCCGTGATGGTCCACAGCACGGCGAACTCGGCATGTATAGCATGGCCCTCGGTGACGCCGCTGAAGGTATAGGTGTCCACCACGCCCACGGAGACGCCGTCCACGAGCACATCGGCGATGCCGTAGCCGGGATCCGGAACTATCTGGAGCGCGAGGTCCTCGCCCTCCAGGACCGCGACGTCGCCCTCGGGGTCGATAGAGCCTCCCTCGCCCGCCGATGCGGCGATGGTGAAGGCGGGTATCCTTTCGAAGACCGCCTCTATGGTGTGGTCCTCGCTCACGCCGGTGAAGGTGTAGCTGTCGACATCACCCAGCGATACCCCGTCCACGATGACGTCGGCTATCCTCCAGGCATCATCGGGGACAATAGTGAAGGCCTGATCCTCCCCGTCGAAGACCGCGATGTCGCCCTCGGGGTCGATGGAGCCTCCCTCGCCCGCGGACGCCGTGATGGTCCAGAGCTTGGAGAACACGGCGTGTATGGCGTGGCCCTCGATGACGCCGCTGAAGGTGTAGCTGTCCACCGCGCCCACCGACTCTCCGTCCACCAGCACGTCTTTGACCACGTAGCCGGGGTCGGGGGTGAGCACGAAGGTGGCGTCGTCGCCCTCTTTGACCAGAGTGTCGCCTTCAGGGTCGATGGAGCCTCCGGTGCTCGCGCTGGCCGCGATGACGTGGCCCGCGCGGAGGAACACGGCGTGTATGGCGTGGTCGGCATCAACGGCGTAGAAGGTGTAGTCCGCGCCCGCGTCCACGTATTCCCCATCGACGAGCAGGAAGGCGAGCCTGTAGCCGAATTCCGCGGCGGTGTCGAAGGCCTGGTCGAAGCCCTCGTTCACCTCCACCTCGCCCGCCGGGTCGATGGAGCCGCCGGGGCCCGCGGTGGCCGTTAAGGTGTAGGTTATGCGCTCGAACGAAGCGTGTATGGCGTGATCGGCGGCCACGTCGGTGAAGTTGTAACTGTCAACCGCGCCCATCGATTCCCCGTCCACCTCTACGTCCGCTATTTTCCAGCCCTCCTCGGGGGCTATCGCATAAGCCGCGCCGTCGCCCCTGTTCAGCTCGACGATGCCCGCCGGGTCGATGGAGCCCCCCTCGCCCGCCGTGGCCTCGATGCTGAACACCTCCCAGGGTATGAAGGCCACGTGAATGGCGTGGTCCTCGCTCACGTTCTCGAAGGCGTAGCTGGAAGGCGTGCCCACCAGGACACCGTCCACCAGCACGGCGCCGACCTTCCAGCCCAGGGGCGCCGGAACCATGTCGAAGGCGATGCTGTCGCCCTCGTTGACCACGATGTCGCCCGCCGGGTCGATGGAGCCGCTGGGTCCCGACGTGGCCGCGATGGTCCAGACCTTGATAAAGACGGCCTCTATCTCATGGTCCCCGGTCACGCTCTCGAAGGTGTAGCTGGCGACCGTGCCCACGGACTCTCCGTCCACGAGCACATCGAGTATGCCGTAGCCGGGGTCCGGGGCGATGTCGAAGACCTGGTCTTCGAGCTCGTTGACCACGACCGCGCCCTCGGGGTCGATGCTGCCGCCCGCGCCAGCCGTGGCGGTGATGGTCCACTTGATGCGGCTGAAGGCGGCGTGGATAGTGTGGTTCGCGGTCACGCTCTCGAAGGTGTAGCTTTCCACCGTGCCCACGAATTCGCCGTCGACCAGCACCGCGGCTATCTTGTAACCGGGGGCAGGAACGATGGCGAAGGCCTGGTCATCGCCTTCTGTGACCTCGACCGCTCCTTCGGGATCGATGCTGCCGCCCGCGCCCACCGAAGCGGTGATGGCCCAGGTCACGGAGGGTATCTCCTCGAAAGAGGCTTCTATCTCGTGGTCCTCGCTCACGCCCTCGAAGGTGTAGCTGGCGACCGCGCCCACGGACTCTCCGTCCACCAGCACGTCCGCTATCCTCCAGCCCGCGTCGGGGGCGATGGCAAAGG
>CAZEAU010000051.1:0-5583 GCA_964510515.1 uncultured Actinomycetota bacterium
GCGAACTGGGAAGATAGCGGAGCAGGCAAAGAACAAGACCTGACCCCATCTTTCATGGAACTGCCGCTGCGCGAGGCCGCGGCGGGCTGAAGGGGCGAGCGCCCCCGCGCGGGGTCACGTCTTGCATTCTTGAGGTAAAACCCCTGGTGCGAACTGGGAAGATAGCGGAGCAGGCAAAGAACAAGACCTGACCCCATCTTTCAGGCGCGGCGGTCGCCGACGATGCGGGCGGGAACACCGGCCGCGATGGCATAGGGGGGGACGTCCTCGTTGACCACCGCCCCGGCGGCCACCACCGCGCCGTCCCCTATGGTCACCCCTTTGAGCACGACGGCATGGGAGCATATCCAGCAGTCCTCCCCGATGACCACGGGGCCGTAGGTGCCGTACTGGCAGCGCATGGGCCCCTTGCCGCACTCCATGCCGTGGTCGGCGCAGTTGATGTTGACGAAGGGGCTGAGCATGGTGTTGGCGCCGATGCTGCAATCGTCGAAGGCGTTGATGATGTTGTAGGGGCCGATGCCGACGCCGTCGGCTATGTCCAGAAAAGCGTCGTTGGCGGCGAAGAGGCGGGCCAGGGTGTCGATGGAGCAGTTGCTGCCCACCCTGATCCTCCCCCGGTCGTTGCCGCGGATCTGTATGGGGGTGGGGATGAAGGTGCCGTCGCCTATCGAGCAGGTCGAATCCCCGCACAGGGCCACATCCGGCCTGGCGCTTATCCACACCCAGGGCCCGCACTCCACGCCGCCCCGCCGCAGCTGCCACTGGTGATGGCGTATGCCGGGGTGGAGGGCGGCGAAGCGCAGGCGGTCCCAGAGGCCGGAGCGGCTCACGACATGGCCTCCAGGCCCGCCGCCGCGGCCCCGTTGCCGCCTATCCCCTTCCCCGCAAACCAGTACTCGCGCGGGTTGAGCGCCGGGGGGCGGAAGGCCTCGGCGAGCATGGCCCCCTCCTTAGCCGCGCAACCCTCCTCCGGGCGCAGCGCCCGCGCCGGGCCCATACCAGGGGTGGAGGGTCCCTTAAGCTCTTTCACCGCGCAACCTCCTCTCGAAACGGGCCAGCCTGTAACCCGCCCACATGGCATATATCAAGTGTACCTTGAGCAGCTCCCTTTCCTCCAACCTCATCATCTGCGGCGAATAGGCGGTCTTCCGCACCAGGGCCTGCGCGATCGACTCCACCCCCAGGGGCTCGCTTTCGAAGGGGATCTCCTCCACCGCCTCCTCCTCGTACATGACGCGCAAGCGATCCAGGCCCGCCTCCACCGAGGCCGGCCGCTCCGGGTCGGTGAAGGCGACCGGCTCCCAGCCCCCACCCTGCGCGGCCCGCGCCAGGATATAGCCCTCCAGGAAGGTGGAATTGACGATGCGGGCCACATCTTCGATCAGGCTGCGCGATCCCACGCGGGGGAAACAGTTGCGCACCACGCGCTCTCGGAAGAGCTCCAGCCAGAGGATGGCCATGGAGCGCGACGCCAAATCCAGGTCGGTGAACCTGATGCGCCCCCGGTAATCCTCGAACCTGTCGCGTATGTTCATTTTCTTAAAGGTGTACCAGGTTGTCCGCGTACGCGTCGTAATGGTCGCCGCAGGTGAAAACGATGACCTGCCGCCCGCGGGAGAAATCCCGGAGCAGCTCCATGGCCCGCTCGAGGCGGCGGGGGTCGAAGGCGACGAAGGGGTCGTCCAGCAGCAGCGGCGGCTGCCGCTCGCCGCAGATGACCTCCACCAGGGAGATGCGGGCCGCCAGGTAGAGCTGGTCGATGGTGCCGCGGCTGAGCACCCCCGGGTTTACCTCCTCGCCTTTTTCGTCCGACCACACCCCGATCTCGAAGCTCCCTTCGTCCACGCTCACCCGGCGGTAGCGGTTATCGGTGATGCGGGCGATGTATCCCCCGATCATCTCCTCCAGTGCCCGCGCCGCCGAGGAGAGGGTGGTGCTGGATGCCCTCTGCAGCCATTCCCTCGCCATCTCCAGGGCGCGGGCGCGCCTTTGCAGGCGGGCGGCCCTCTCCTCCAGGTATGCTATCTCCTCGCCCGCGCGCAGGTACTCCTCCTCCACCCCCTCATCGCTCACCGCCACCTCCAGGCGTATGCGCTCCTCCCTGAGGTCCTCCATCCGGGACCTCAAGGCCTCTCCCTCGTGCAGGACCTCCTGCAGACGCAGCGCATCCACGCTGCGCCCCCTCAGCTCCTTGAGCCTTCTTTCCCGCATGCCCACCTCGGCGGCGAGGCTGCGCGCCTCTACCTCCACCGCAGCCTTGTCTCCCTCGGGGACCAGGACCTCCAGCTTGTCCGCTATCTCCTTGCGGCGAGCCAACAACTCCAGGTACCCCAGCTTCATCTCCATGAAGCCCTGCAGGGAGTCGCATCCGGCCGAGGAGAGAACCGCCATCGCCCGCTCGCTTATCTCCCTCTCCCGCGCCTCCAGTTCCCGCGCCTGTTCCTCCAGGGCGGCATGCTCACCCCCCCGGCGCAGGAACTCCAGGTAGCGGCCCGTGGTGAGGGAGGCAATCGTGCAGGCCAGCCCGGCCAGGGTGAGGACGAGCAGGTAGGGGGACAGCGCTATCCCCGCCAGGCCCACCAGGACGAGGGTGATGCCCAGCACGAGCACATACGGGGCCCACGGCCGGTAGCGGGCTTCCCTGGCCTCGGCCAACCTGCCTCTCACCACCCCCAGGCTCTCGAGCACCCCCGCCCGCCGCAGCTCGATATCACCCAATTCGTCGCGACGTGCCTCGAGGACGGACTTCAGGCCGCGGTACTTCTCGCGCTCCTCCCTCTCCAGCCCGGCATCCTCCCTGATGAGGGAAGCGGCCGATTCCAGCTGGCGGTAGCGGCGCTGGAAATCCTCGATGTCTTCCTCTATCTCCGCTCGCTCGGAGGAATCGTCGGCCAGGCTCTGCAGCACCTCCAGGCGGCGCGCCACCTTCTCGTCCTCCCTCGCTATCTCCTCCAGGCGCCGCCTCGCCGCTATGCGTTCCTCGACCCTCCCGGCCATCTCCTCCCGCGCCTGGCTCCATCTGCCCAGCTCCTCCTGGGCCTGGACGATGGGGCCCGGGCTCTTCGCGGTCCCCCGCGCCCCCCGCATGAGCTCGCTCAGCTCGCGGCCCATCGCCTCCAGGGCCTCCATGGACCCCGGGCCCGTCTCGCTACCGGCGACCGTACGCTGCAGGCTCGCGCTCAGCTCCTTTCTCCCCGCCGAGATCGCGGCCACCTCGTCCTGCCGGATCCCAGCCGTGGAGCGGAAGGCGGCCTCGGACCCCAGGCCCAGCATCTCCTGCACCCTCTCCTCGATCAGCGCCTGGTCCGCCGTCTCCGCGTCGCCCCAAGTCAGGGAGGCGCGCCTGGCGGAGAAGTCTTTGCTCAGGCGAAAGGGCCTGCCCGAAGCCTCCCCCTCCAGCTCGAGCACGAAGCCGTCCCTTTCCCCCCAGGTCACGCTCTCCCGCACCTCCTTGCGGGTGGCGTCGACTTTCCAGAACAAGGCAGCCAGGAGTGCCTGCACCAGGGTGGATTTGCCCGATTCGTTCGGACCCTTGACGACGTTGATGCCCTCCGACAGCTCTATATCCACCTCGGCGAAGCGCCGGAACCTGCGCAGGGAGAGAAGGCTTATCTTCATCTTCCACCGCCCCCCGTGAGGTAGGCAAGCCCGAGACGCAGCGCCTCTTCGGCGAGGAGGAGGTCCTCCCCGTCGAGGCCCTCCATCTCCTCCCGGGCGATGCGGAAGAAGCGACCGATGGCCGTCCTCTCCGCATAGGCCTCCAGGTCGTGCTGCTCCCGCCCGGCGGGCATGGCCTCCAGCCGCAAGTGGAAGAAGAGGGGGGCGAGCTCCTCCTCCAGCCCCTCACAGTCGCACGCCGCCCATTCATCCCCCCAGATGCCCCGCAAACCCACCTCCAGCGCCAGGTCGCGGTCGGCGAACCGCCGCAGATGGGCGTAGAGCTCGGCGGGGCCGCCCACCTCGCCCACGTCAACCTCCAGGCGCGACATGCGCCTGCGCCCCACGCTGATGGGCTTCACCGCGGGGGGCGCGCCCTCCTCCAGCTCCACCAGGAGGACCTTCCCCTCCTCGCCCTTGCCCATGGCCAGCGGCTCCGGCGAGCCGCAGAAGAACGCCGTGGTGCCTCCGCTGCTGTAGTCCCCGAGAGAATGCCAGTGCCCCAGGGCCAGGTAGTGCAGGTTGCTTCCCGCCACGCTTTGCGCGGATACCAGCATCTCGTCCCTCTCCACCTTGCCCGGGAGCACGAAGGAGGCGTGCACGACCCCCACCCGCCAGCGCGAGCTGTCCGCGGCCTGGAAACCCGCGAGGACATCCCGGCCCTCGCCGCTCGCGGCCATGCCATAGACGTCGAGGTCGAGGCCGCCGATGGAGAGCGGCGCCAGCTCGCGGTCACGGAACACGTGCAGGTGCCGCAGCGCGGAGAGCTCCGCGCCATCGTAGGCCCCGCCGGGCTGGGGGCGGTCATGGGTCCCGGGGGAGATGATGGTCCAGATGCCCTGGCTGTCGAGACGCCGCAGCTGATATACGACCTCCCCCACCAGGCCGGGGTGGGGATAGGCGGAATCGAAGAGGTCTCCCGCGATGAGCAGGGCGTCCACCTCGGAGGTCAGTGCCAGGTCGATCACCCGCGAGAAGGTGGCCTTGAGCTGCTCCCGCTGTTCCCTGCCACGCCTTCCCAGGAAAGCGAAGGGGGCACCCAGGTGCACGTCGGCGGTATGCAGAAGCCTCAGCCCGGCCATTCGCCCTCCTTTTCGCGCGCGAATCAACATCATTATAGAGCAGGGACGCGACGCTTTGTCCCCGGCGCCTGTAAATGAAAGAGCGGGGGAGGCGCGGGGGAGGCGGGAGACCGGGAGGGGGTGCTCAGCCGGCGCCTTCCTGCTGGAAAAACTCGGCCGCGCGGAAGCGGAGGATGCGCGCCAGCAGCAGCTGAGGGAAGCTCTGGATGAGGGTGTTGTAGATGCGCACCGAGCCGTTGTAGTACTTGCGCGAGGCGGCGAGGTGGTTCTCCACCGTGGTCAGTTCCCGGAAGAGGCGCTCGAAGCCCTCGTCGGCCTTCAATTCCGGGTAGCGCTCCCGCAGCACCAACACCTCGCCCAGGGCGGCGGTCAGCGAAAGCTCCCTGTCGCCCCTCTCCCTCACCCCGGACGCCGCCTCGGCCTCCGCCCGCATGCGGGCCACCTTCTCCAGGGCCTGCTTTTCATGCAGCGCATACCCCTCCGCCGTCGAGGCCAGGAGGGGGATGAGCTCATGGCGCAGCTTCAGCTGCACGTCTATGTCCCGCCAGGCCTTCCTGGTCTTGTTGCGCAGCCTTATCATGTGGTTGAAGAGGAGAGCCACGGCCAGGAGCAGAAGCCCCCCGATGACGATCACGGCGTAGAGCAATATATCCATGCCTTGGATTATACCCCCGCCCGCTCCAGAGACCGCAGCGTCTGCCCACCTTGCCTTTTCCACCTTCCGCAATGTCTGCGCTGCCCCACAATCTCTATAGACCTCAGCGTCTGCCCTCCCGGCTCTCTTGACCAGCCCGCCGCATGGGCTCGCGTTTTGCCTCCGAGCCGCGAGGCGAGGATGCCA
>CAZEAU010000052.1:0-4984 GCA_964510515.1 uncultured Actinomycetota bacterium
GAACTGGGAAGATAGCGGAGCAGGCAAAGAACAAGACCTGACCCCATCCTTATCGGGTAAAATGGTCGCAGTGGCGCAGTGGCGGTTCCAGGAGAGATGCTGGGAGGACGAAAGAAGTGACTCTGCCGGTCACCTACCAGACCGTGATAGAGCTCCTCGCCATGACCGGTTCGCTGCTGCTGGGCATAATCGTCCTGGCTATGTACGGGCGGGAGCGCAGCGGCAGGCTCTTCGGCGTTGTCGCCCTGGCCATGGCTTCGTGGAAGCTCTTTGAGTTCGCCGACCCCGTGTTGACCACGGCCGCATGGGTCGATTCAACCGGATGGGCGCTGGGGGCGCTCACCCTGGCCCTGGCCTGGCATTTCGTGGTCTCCTACACCTATCGAGCAGCGGATGAGCCGCGCCTGTTGCGGGCCTGCCTTTACCCCCCGGCGGCGCTCCTGGCCGTGCTCCCCTTTCTGGGTTCGCTGCGGCAGAGCACGGCCTATCAGGTTCTCTTCGCCGCATACTTCCTGGGGGGCGTGGGAGGCATCGTGGCCATGACCGTGCGCTCCTACCTCAAGGGGAGGCGGCGGGAGCTGATCTGGGCCCTTATCGGCACGCTCTCCATCGCGCTGGGGACCGGCGCGCATCTCGTCGCCATCCTCTTCGGCCTGGAGTCGTGGCGACTGCAGACCTATGGGATGCTGGCCTTCGAGGCCTCTTTCGCCTACGACATCATGGTGGCGGGATTGCTGCGGGAGCGCATGAGGCACATGACTGCGCTGGAGGAACTGGGACTCAGGGAACGTAAGCTGGAGATGGCGGAGAAGGGTTTCCGCAGGTTGATGGAGACGAGCTTCGACATCCTCTTCACCGTGGACATGGAGGGCAACGTGCAGGCCCTCTCGGCCGAGGTCGAGGAGATCGCGGGCTTCAAGGTCAAGGAGCTGAAGGGCAAAGGGTACGTGAGGTTCCTTTCGTCCGAGGACCAGGCCAGGGTGGCGGACGCCGTGCTCAGGGGGATGGCGGGCGAGAAGATACGCTACCTGGAGGTATCTCTTGTCCAGCCCGGCATCAGGCCGCTCATCCTGCAGATCACCGCCACGCGCCTGCGGGGGCAGGAGCGTACCGCCCTGGTCATCGCCCGCGACGTCACCGAGGCCAGGAGGATGGAGGGCGTCCTGCAGGAGAGGAATATCCTCCTCGAGGAGGCCAACCGCCGCCTGCGCGAGCTCGACAACCTCAAGACGGAGCTGGTGGGCGTGGTCGGACACGAGTTGCGTTCCCCGTTGACGGTCATCTACAGCTACGCCGCGGCCCTCAAGGACCACTGGAAAAGGATGGCGGAGGAGCGCAAGCTGGAGTGCATTGACCACGTGCTCAGGGAGTGCAACCGGCTCAACCGCATGGTCGAGAACGTGCTGGATATGAGCCGCATCGAGTCCGAACGCCTTTTCCTGCACCGCCGGGAGGGGAACCTGGTGGAGCTGCTCGGCGAGGTGACGCGGGAGATGTCCATGGCCCCCGGCGCCCGCCTTACGCGCATGGTCACCTCGGTCCGGCGCCTGGACATGGAAGCCGACTGGGACAAGGTCAAACAGGTGGTCATCAACCTGCTGGACAACGCCTTCCGCTTCAGCCCCCCCGGCTCACAGGTCCTGGTCACCGGCGACGCCGCCGGCGGCAGGGCGGTGGTGAGGGTCAAGGACATGGGGCCCGGCGTGCCCGCGGAGAAAAAGGACCGGCTCTTCGAGAAGTTTACCCAGAGCAAGGCCGAGGGGGTGGAGCGCGGCCTCGGCCTGGGGCTCTACATCGTGCGCATCTTCGTGGAGGCGCACGGCGGGGAGGTGTGGCTGGAGGACGAGGAGGGCTTCGGGACGGTGATAGCCTTCTCCCTGCCCCTGGGCGCGGGAGAGGTGGAGGCATCGGCCTGAGGCGGGGCCGGGAGGCCTCGGCCCTCGAGCCGGACCCGGGATTTCGGGATGAGGAAACGAGGAGGATAAATGATAGAGGAGTCGCTGGCGCGCCGGGTGATCGCTGAAGCCCTTTCGCGGGGGGGCGATTACGCCGACCTTTACGTGGAGAAGAGGCGCTCTCGCAGCCTGCGCCTGGAGGAGGAGAAGATAGAGGACGTCAGCTCCGGGTGCGAGGTCGGCGCCGGCGTGCGCGTCCTGCGCGGGGAGACGGTATCCTACGCCTACACCAACGACCTCGGCGGGCCCTCGCTGCTGGAGACGGCACGCGTCGCCGCCGCCGCCGCTCGGGCGGGGGAGGAGCGGGCCGTGGACCTGGAGAAACCCCTGCGGGTCCTGCCCCTGCTCGCGGAACACCCGGTGGAGGTGGACGCGGATGCCTTTGCGCGCGAGGAGAAGCTCGCGCTGCTGGCCAGGGCGGACCAGGCGGCCCGCGATGCCGGCCCGCACGTCGTCCAGGTGGTGGCGGCGCTGGGCGAAACCAGGCAGGAACTGCTCGTCGCCAGTTCCCTGGGAGAGATGGTGAGGGACACGCGCCTGCGCGTACGCATGGTGGTGCAGGCGGTGGCGGCGCGCGGCGGGGAGATGCAGACCGGGCATGAGGCTCCGGGCATGCTGGGCGGCTACGAACTCTTCCGCATCTTCCCGCCGGAGGAGGCGGGAAGGACGGCGGCCGAGCAGGCCCTGACCATGCTGGATGCGCGGCCGGCCCCCTCCGGGCCCATGGCCGTGGTCATCGCCAACGCCACCGGGGGGGTGCTCTTCCACGAGGCATGCGGGCACAGCCTGGAGGCGGACGCGGTTCACAAGCAGGCATCGGTTTTCATGGACAAGCTGGGCGGCAAGGTGGCCTCGCCGCTGCTCAACGCCTATGACGATGCCACCCTGACCAACCGCTGGGGATCCTTCTGCTACGACGACGAGGGGGTGAGGGCGCAGCGTACTCCCCTCATCGAGGGCGGGGTGCTCAGGGGCTTCATCAACGACCGCAAGCGCTCCCTGCGCGACGGCACGGCTCCGACGGGAAACGGCCGCCGTCAGTCCTACCGCTTCGTCCCCGTTCCCCGCATGACCAACACTTACATAGAGGCGGGGGAAGCGGCGAGAGAGGACGTGATCGCAGATACCCCACTGGGGCTGTATGCGCGTAAGCTGGGTGGCGGGGAGGTCAACCCGGTGACGGGCGACTTCATCTTCAGCGTCACCGAGGGCTACATGATAAGGAGCGGCGAGGTGGCCGAGGCGGTGAAGGGGGCGACCCTTATCGGCAACGGCCCGCGCGTGCTCATGGACATCGACGCTATTGCGGACGACCTCGACTTCGACACCGGGATGTGCGGGAAGGATGGGCAGACCGTGCCGGTATGCACCGGCCAACCCACTCTGCGCGTGCGGGAACTGGTGGTCGGCGGCACCTCGGAGGCGATGTAGATGGAACCTTATGCGGACATCGGGGCACTGGCGCGGGAGTGGGTCGAGCGCGGGCGGGCGCTGACGGGCGCGGGGGTGGAGCTCGAGCTCTTCGTGCAGGAATACCGCGGCCTCACCGTGAAGGCTTTCGGAGGCGAGGTGGAGGGGTTGCGCTACTCGCACGACCGGGGGGTCGGGGTCAGGGCACTGCGCGGCGGACGCCTGGGCTACGCTTACTGCACCGGGCTGGACTGGGAGGGCGTGGGCAGGGCGGTCGAGGAGGCGGCGGCCAATGCGCTCGCGAGCGCGCCCGACGAAAACAACCTGCTTCCCGGAGGCGCCGAATACGGCGGTGAGGACCTGGGCATCTACGCCGCGGAGGTGGAGGAGACCGACTCGGCCCGCAAGGTGGAAATGGCCCTGGAGCTGGAAGCCCTCACCCTCGAGGCCGACCGCCGCGTCGCCCGGGTGGAGACCGCCGTATATGCGGATACGGTAGCCCGGGTCGCCGTGGCCAGCACCGCGGGGGTGGATGGATTTTTCCGCTCCTCGGACTGTTACTGCTACGTATTTCCCATCGCGCGCCAAGGGGAGGAATATCAGACCGGTTTTTCTTTCGGCCTCGGGGTCGGGCCCTCCCAGCTGGACCTCGCTGCGGTGGCGGAGGACGCCTCGCGGCGCGCCGTATGCCTCTTGGGCTCGAGCAGCATGGCCTCGCGGCGCACCACCCTGGTCCTGGACAGCTTCGCGGCGGCGGAGTTCCTGGCCATCCTGGCTTCCGCGCTCTCCGCCGAGGCGGTGCTCAAGGGCCGCTCCTTCCTGGCGGGCAAGGTCGGGGAGGCCATCGCCGACCCCCTGGTCACGCTGGTGGACGACGGGCTGCTCGCGGGGGGCCCCTCCACCGCCCCCTTCGACGACGAAGGCGTGCCCTCGCGGCGCACGGAGCTCATACGCGCGGGCGTGCTCGCGGGTTATCTGCACAACACCTACACCGCCTCGCGCGCCGGGACGACGAGCAGCGGCAATGCCGCTCGCGCCAGCTTCCGCGGCCGGCCGCGGGTGGGGGCGACCAACTTGTTCCTGCAGCCGGGCCGGGGGAGCCGCGCCGACATCCTGGGCCAGGTCGGCGACGGCGTGCTCGTGCTCGAGGTCGTCGGGGCGCATGCGGGAGCAAATCCGGTCTCGGGCGAGATATCCCTGGGGGCATTGGGGCTGCTGGTCGAGAACGGGCAGCCGGTGCGGCCCCTGCGCGAGATCACCCTGGCGGGGAAGGCGCTCGATTTCCTGCGCGACGTCGTGGCGGTGGGGGAGGACTTGCGCTTCATGCCCTTCGGGGGGAGCCTGGGCGCGCCCACCGTGGCCATCGAGAACGTGATGATCGCCGGCAGGGGTTGAGGGTTGTGTGCCCGGTAAGCGTGTTTTTGCACGGGCGGCACCCGGGCGGGGACGTATTCCCGTCACCATAATGATGCGCGCCCCTGGCTGCTCGCGAAGGTCGCTTCGGGCAGGCCCCCGGCTCTCTCTCCAGCCCGCCGCATGGGCTCGCGTTTTGCCTCCGAGCCGTGAGGCGAGGATGCGTGTGGCAGGGATCCGTGGGCACGGCCCTCGCTCCGCACTCG
>CAZEAU010000053.1:0-4160 GCA_964510515.1 uncultured Actinomycetota bacterium
CTCGATAGTCGCCCCGCCACGCTTTAATCTCTCGGCCATCATTCACCCCCGAGTATTTCCCTTGCCTTCTCGATGTTAGCCTGTTCATCTTTTTCCGCCTGGCGGTCCAGCTCGCGCCTGACCTTTACCTGTTCTTCCATCCTCGCCTTCTGGGCATCGAGATAGGCGATTAGTCCTCCCGTGACTTTTTCAATCGCCTTCATTACCGTCTCCCCAAATTCGTCGAAGGTCATGGTTTGCTTGCCACAGAGGGTGCAAAAAAACCCGCCATCTCCTGGGTGCAATTCACCGTGCCCCTTCCTGCCGCATAGCCACTGCCGGATCAGGTGCCTGATTTCGCCCATCACATCACACCTCCCATTCCTTCTCTCACGACCTCCACGTTGCGGATCCACGGAGGAGGGTTGCCGGCGCAGTACCCCCTGAGATCATAGGCCGTCTGCGCGCCGGGCCAGTAGACGGAGACGAAGTAGGCCGCGCCATCTATAGCGCTGGGCCAATCGGGCCACCACATCCAGCCGTTCTCCGCATAGAGCCCCGTCTTGTTCGGCCCCTTCATCCCCCAGGCGTTGTGGTGAGTGCGGCATAGGCTGCCGTCGGTGGCGAAGGTTGACTCAGCGGCGGTCAGCGCGATAAGCAGGTAGGGGTTGACCCCATGCCGCCACCCCGCGTAGGCGAACTCCTGGCCGTAGCCGCCGAGAGGGGAGTGGGGCCAATGGGCCATGTAGTCGTCTATGTTCTGGCCGGCGGCCGCTATCCTCGAGGCCTCCTGCATGGCGGGGTCAAGTTGACGGGGCGGGACCTCACCGCGGCCCCAGGCGATCAGCCGCGCGTATCCTTCCGGGTACCTCTCCCGCCAGCCGAGGTAGATCTCCATGACCGGCTGTATACCCTGGGGAAACCACCGATCCCTCGTCTCCGGCCCATAGCCGGACGGATATATAAGGCCCGCCGCGGAGAAGTCGGAGGCCGGCGTTACCTCCTCGGGGGCAGGGGGATCCCCTTCATCCTCTGCGGCGGGTATCTCTTCCTCAATCGTGATCGGCAGGCCGAGCTCGCCCATCCACTGTTTCAAGCGGTCGAGTTTTTCGCGGATCTCAGCGGCCTGCTGCCGTGCCTCCTCCGCCTGCTCTTGAGCCTGCAGCCGCGCCCTCTCCGCTTCCTGCCACCTCTGCAGCAGGGCCAGGCCTATCGCCAGGGCCAGGGTAAGCGCCAGGATGATGACGCATATGACTGTTGCTTTGTCTTTCCTAATCATGTTCAACCTCCATTGAAAAAGGCCCACCAGGCCCCGAAGGGCGCGGTGAGCCTTGCTCTCAGCTGCGGCTCGGTCTATCTCAACTTATACGTTATTTTCCAGCCTTCACCCGGCTTATAAAAGCCGTCTATTACACCCCCCTTGTGGCTACCTAAAATCTCCACCAGCTCCATCTTGCGTATCATCTCCACCTGTGCGCGGCTGAGCTCACACTCCCCTGAAGGAGAGGCGTTGCACTCGAGCGGCCGGCAGGCGGTGTAGTCGGTCACTTTTCCCTAATCACTCCTGTCGTATCTGCATTCCTCAACGCTTCCACCACCAGGTCCGCTATCAGTCGTATAGTCGCCTCGTCCTTGTCAATAAGGCTGTTATAGAGCTCCTCGGAAAATATATTTTGGAAGCTGGTTACGAGTGGCGCAAATGTCGTGTGCACTATGTCACCGTTTTCGTCTATATGGTGCAATATCTGACCGATTTTTACCTCAACGTAGTATGACCCTTTTTCGGGGAGTGGGTCGCTTTTTGCCATTACCTCAACACCTCCTCGATTTTTCCGCTCAGCCAGTCCGACGGGTACCAGACGTACGCATCAACGCTTTCATTCCAGTTGTTCGCAACCTTATCCAGCTGCAGCAGCCATTTACGTTGTTCCTTTGTTGGGTGTTCGCCTTCCTTCTTCAGCTCAGCGAAGATCAGCCGGCCGCCGCGGACCAGGACGAGATCCGGGAAGCCGGGTTCGCTCCTGCGGCTGTCGTGGGTGTGATAGCAGAGCCAGCCCCTGAGTCTGGCGTAGTCCCGGATGGCCTCGAGGAGCTGGTCCTCCTTCATGGCGCGGGCGAGCTCCGTTGCCATCACTCCACCTTATACTCGAGGTCCGCCATGTTGACCGCGAGGGTTTGAACCCTTATCAATGCACCGTCCTTATCCCGGGTGTGAGTGACCTTCACTACTTCCGCGGTAGCGGCAATGCGGATCTTCTCACCGAATTTGAGGACGTCTTTAAAACCGGTCCCATCCTCGTTGAAAATCACCACCTCGCCGCCCTTGACCGCGTTCTGAATCATCTGCACGCGGTGGCCCTCGAAGAGTTCAAGCTGACCGCCCAGGATCTCCCCGGTCGCCTTGTCAAATTGCTGCCCGGTCATGGTCACCGACTTGTCCTTCGCCGATAGTGTCACCGTATCTACTCCACCCTTCGCCATCATCTACCTCCTTTTTCAATCCCGTCTAAAACGGATTAAACCCTCCCTGCCTTCGCTATCCGCTCCTTGATCTCCCTGAACTTGGCCGCCCTGGCCGCCCGTTCCTCGGGTGACAGCTCCTTCTCGAGCACCTTGCCTATGGAAACAGGCTCATCAGCGGGGTCCCGCCTTTTTCGCTTCTTTTCCTCATCCCTGCGGCGCTCTTCATCCTCGAGCTGACGATCACGGGCATAGAAGGCGTACTTTATCGCTCGCATGTAGAACTTGAGGTTTACGGGTCTGTCCACGCCTTTCGTCTCGATCACCCTGGCTTCCATCTCCCGCCTGACGATCTCCACGACCTCATCGGCTGATAGCAGTCTGAGGATGGCGGCGAGCTCTTCCCTCACCACGGCCGCTTCACCATTCCCGATCTGTTTCGAGTTGAAGGGCCAGACTCCAAAGATGGATTCAATCTTGTGGAGAAGCCCATCGACCTTATCCCGGGATTCTTCCGTCGGCTTCCATCCTGCGGGATATTTAAAATCGGGGGAGGGGGGGTTTTCCTCGCGCGCGCGCGCGCGTTCCCCTCCCTTCTTTTCTATTACTTCCTTTCCATTCCATTCAGAGAGAGGGGTACTGTACTCCTCTTGTACTCCTACTAGACTGCTATTATTTCCCCTGTTCAGAGCGTTACTATTGTAGTGGTCCTGTAGTGGTCCTGTAGTGGTACGATACTCCTCTCGGAATTCCGGGTATTTACAGGTCGGTTTCTGAATAGTCTGGTGTTTCAAGAAGTTAAGAACATGGATGAAGTAAGCGCCGTTGACCATATAGGGGATTATCTTCTCGGCCCCCAGTAGCTCGCCCAGACTATCGTCGATGTCAATCTCGGGATTGTACGGAAAGACCTGGGCCCTGATCTGTCGCGGCTTAAATGGAAGGTTGCCGTTATCGTCTGCAAAATTCCAGAGCCCTATATACAGCAACCGGGTCTCGAAACGCATGTCGGCAAGTTCTTCATCAGACCAGAAGTCGGGATCAATCATTCTCTTTCGTGCCATCTATCCCCCTCTCGTTGCCGCCTGTGAAACATCCTTCACAGAGGGTAATCAACAGCCTATTATCATAAGCAAACTCCTTGATGGTGTACCCCGTTCCGTTGCACTTGGGGCATACCCATTCCCGTGCGGTATCAATTCCCATCAGATCGTTTATCTCTATGATTTCTTCATTCGTCAGAGCCCTCCCGCTCCAAAAGGCCACGCCATGCTGCACCCCATCCGGCTTGAGGCGGTCGGGCAGGAGGTTGTAGGGGAAGGGTAAATCTATGGTCACGCGCTCACCTCCATCTCCATCTGACACGGCCAGCCGAACTCCTTTTCCAGGCCCTCTTCTATCCCGTCGATCGCCGCCTGCAGCTCGGCCCGCCTGCTCTTGAGCTGCGCGATGGTATGACTTGCTGCCGAGCGCGTCCAGGGATAGAAAAAGCCCTCCGCCGGGGTAGAACATATAGGGATATGGTGGTCCTTGCGGAGGTGGCTAATCATCGCCCGTACCTGGCGGTCGGAGGTCTTGAGCATGGCCGCCAGCTCCGGGCCGGAGAGGGCCGTCTTGCGTCCTTTGAGGATGCGGATAAGTTGTTCCTCTTGCGGGGAACAGTAAATCACCGCCCCTCCTTCCAGTCCTTGAAGGCCATCGCGGCTATGATGCAGATACAG
>CAZEAU010000054.1:0-4126 GCA_964510515.1 uncultured Actinomycetota bacterium
GGAGGAGGGTCTGCGCTTCGCCATCCGCGAGGGCGGCCGCACCGTGGGGGCGGGGCGGGTCACGGAGATAAAGAAATAGAGGGCGGCAGAGACCGGGGGCCTGGAGGGGGCGCGAACGGGCGCGCGCCGGGACCTGCCTTCTCGGCCCCGGCGGAGCGTCGGGACGCCGCGTCACCGCCCTGGCGCCGGAGCCGCCGCTTTGGCGGTGGGTGCGGCTGCGCCCGCCCGATTGACAGGGACGGCGTGTTTTGGTAGCGTCAGTCTTTGGTTTGCAAACAGAAGGTGGACAGAGATGAGGATACTGGTAACGCTTGCCTGCACCGAGTGCAAGAGGCGGAATTACGCGACCAAGAAGAACAAGAGCAACGACCCCGACCGCATCGAGCTCAAAAAGTACTGCCGCTGGTGCCGCTCCCATACTTTGCACCGGGAGACGCGCTAGGCTAATATATTGTAAGCGAGGAGGGTGCTTAGACCGCCCGGAGAGTGAGCACCCGGCTAAAGGGATAAGCGTAGGCCTGTAGCTCCAACTGGTAGAGCGCCGGTCTCCAAAACCGGAAGTTGGGGGTTCGAATCCCTCCAGGCCTGCCATTATTTTTGTGAGCAAGAGGAGGCGAAGTGCCGAGTCGAGAGATGCGCCGCATGCAGCAGAAGCTGGGCATGGAGAAGAAGCGCGAACAGCTCAAGAAGTCCCGCGGCGGACGCAGGAAGAGCGGACCGAAGAAGCAGAGGGTTACCGTCTCCCAGTTCCTCACCGAGGTCAAGGCGGAGATGAAGAAGGTGACCTGGCCAGCCCGGGACGAGGTCGTCTCCTACACCATCGTGGTGCTGGTGACGGTGGTCCTCATGGGCGGACTCATCTATCTCGCCGACATCCTCTTCACCAAGCTGGTGGACGTGGTGATCTTTTAGAGCGCGGAGAGAAACATGGATCCCAGGTGGTACGTGATCCACACATACGCCGGATATGAGAACAAGGTCAAGAGCAACCTCGAGCGCCGCATCGACTCCATGGACATGGGGGAGATGATCTTCAGGGTGGTCGTGCCCACCGAGGACGTGATGGAGATCAAGGGCGGCAAGAAAGAGGTGGTGCAGAAGAAGATGCTGCCGGGATATATCCTGGTGAACATGGAGCTGGACGACGACAGCTGGTACGTGGTCCGCAACACTCCCGGGGTCACCGGCTTCGTGGGCTCCAGCGCCAAGCCCACTCCCCTCACCGAGGCCGAGGCGGTCAAGCTGCTCAAGCGCCCGGCCACGGAGAAGCCCCGCCCCAAGACCGAGTTCGAGGAGGGGATGAGCGTGCGGGTGGTGGCCGGGCCCTTCGCGGACATGAGCGGGACCATTTCGGAGATAAATATCGACCAGAGCAGGCTCAAGGTAATGGTATCCATTTTCGGGCGCGAGACCCCGGTCGAGCTCACCTTCGACCAGGTGGCCAGGCTGTAAGGAGGAAGAGGAGAGAGATGGCCAAGAAGGTCATAACCAAGATAAAGCTGCAGATATCCGCCGGGCAGGCGAACCCGGCACCCCCGGTGGGCCCGGCCCTGGGCCAGCACGGCGTGAACATCATGGAGTTCTGCAAGGCCTACAACGCCCAGACCCAGTCCCAGATGGGCACGATCATACCGGTGGAGATAACCGTCTACGAGGACCGGAGCTTTTCCTTCATCACCAAGACACCGCCGGCGGCGGTGCTGATCAAGCAGAAGGCCGGCATAGAGAAAGGCTCGGGCGAGCCCAACGTGCAGGAGGTGGCCCATCTGACCGCGAAGGACGTGCGGGAGATCGCGGAGCAGAAGATGCCCGACCTCAACGCCAGGGACGCGGACGCCGCCGCGCGCATCATCGAGGGCACCGCCCGCAGCATGGGCGTTGTCGTGGAAAAGTAGGAACGAGAAGGACTGAGGTGGGAGGGCCCGCGGGCCCGCGAGCACCACGGAGGCGCGGCGGCCGCACGCCGCCACGACCGCGAGGACCCCGCCCGCCCGCCCGCCTGCATACATGACATGGGAAGCACACCCTTGCTTGCGCCCGGTTGTGGGAGGGTGAAAACCCGCGAGCACCACGGAGGTGAACGGATTGAAGAAGAGGAGCAAAAGGTACGAGCAGGCGCTGCAGCTCTATGACCGCCAGCAGCTCTACCACCCCAAGGAGGCGCTGGGCATCACCAAGAAGATGCCGGACAGCCGCTTCGACGATACGGTGGAGGTCGCTTTCCGTCTCGGCGTCGATCCCCGCAAGGCTGACCAGATGATACGCGGCACGGTAAGCCTGCCGCACGGCACGGGCAAGGAGATGCGGGTGACGGTTATAGCCCAGGGCGACAAGGCCCGTGAGGCCGAGACCGCCGGCGCGGACTTCGTGGGGGGAGCGGAGCTGCTGGAGAAGATACAGGGGGGGTGGTTCGAGTTCGACGTCGTGATCGCCACCCCGGATATGATGTCGCAGGTGGGAAGGCTCGGTAAGCTGCTGGGGCCGCGGGGCCTCATGCCCAACCCCAAGGTGGGCACGGTCACCTTCGAGGTCGAAAAGGCGGTACGGGACGTCAAGGCGGGCAAGATAGAATACCGCGTGGACCGCCAGGGGAACCTGCATCTCATCCTGGGCAAGAAGAGCTTCGAGGCGGAGAAGCTGCTGGAGAACTACATCGCGGTGCTGGAGGAGATCATTCGCGCCAAGCCGGCGGCGGCCAAGGGGCGTTACATCAAGAGCATCACCTTCTCAACCTCCATGGGGCCGGGGGTGAAGGTGGACTCGAACGTGGTGAAGGACGTCTTGGCCGAGGAGGAGGCCACGGCCTGATCCGGTCGACTTGACGCATGCGCCTGCCCGTGGTAGCTTGATCGCTGTCGGGCCTGAGAAACGGGCGCCCGTGAGGGCTTAATACGATACCCGCGGAGGCTGGAGTCGTCGAAAGGACGCGCCCCCTTGCTCTTCGCGAGGGGGCCTTTTATGTGCGCAGGCGGCGCGGCGGCGGAGGTTGCGCATGACCGCTCTTGCCGGGCGGGAAGGTTGCGGGCGGATAGGAGGAGGATATGGCGAAACCTGAAAAGGTGGCCAGGGTAGAGGAGATCAGGCGGATGTTCCTCGAACACCAGGTCATCTTCCTCACGGATTTCAGCGGTTTGAGCGTGGAGGAGATTAACAACCTGCGCTTCAGGCTGCGGGACATGGGGGCCGAGTATCGCGTGCTCAAGAACACCCTGACCCTGCGGGCCATCGCGGGCACGGACTACGACCCCATGGGCAGGCTTATGAGGGGCCCGGTGGCCGCCGCTTTCGTGTCCGGGGACCCCATGGCGGTGGCCAGGGAACTCATAGCCGTAGCACGCACGAGCCAGAAAATGGATATCAAGGGCGGCTTCATGGAGGGCACGGTCCTGGAGGCGGCGGAGGTGCGCAGTATCGCGACGCTGCCGCCGCGCGAGGTGCTGCTGGCCAAGGTCGGCGGCGCTCTCAGGTCGCCGCTTTACGGCCTGCACGGCGTGCTTTCGGGGTCGTGTCGTAAGCTGGTGTACGCGCTGCAGGCGGTGGCGGAGGCAAGGTCGGAGGCCGCCTGATGCCGCGCAGCCCTCGCGGGGGGCGCGGATCGAGGCGATAGAATACGTGGAGGTGTGAGAATTGGCGGAGAAGAAGACCACCCTGGAGGAAATGCTCGAGGCCATCGATTCCATGACCGTGCTGGAGCTCAACGAGCTGGTCAAGGCGCTCGAGGAGAAGTACGGCGTGACCGCCGCGGCCCCCATGGCCGTTATGGCTGGCGCCGCGGCCGCGTCTGCGGGCGGGGAGGAAGGCGGCGAGGAAAAGGAGCAGACGGAGTTCGACGTGGTGCTGCTGGCGGCTGGCGACCGTAAGGTCCAGGTCATCAAGGAGGTAAAGGCCATCACCGGCCTGGGACTCAAGGAGTCCAAGGCGCTGGTCGACGATTCCCCCAAGGCAGTCAAGGAGAAGCTGTCCAAGGACGAGGCCGACCGCGTGGCCGAGCAGCTGCGCGAGGCGGGCGCCCAGGTTGAGATAAAATAACTCCCCCCAGCCCACCCCGGCTCTCTCTCCAGCCCGCAGGCAGGGCTCGCGTTTTGCCTCCGAGCCGCGAGGCGAGGATGCGTGTGGCAGGGATCCG
>CAZEAU010000055.1:0-3622 GCA_964510515.1 uncultured Actinomycetota bacterium
CCGTCCACCAGCACGTCCGCTATCCTCCAGCCCGCGTCGGGGGCGATGGCAAAGGCCTGGTCATCGCCTTCTGTGACCTCGACCGCTCCTTCGGGATCGATGCTGCCGCCCGCGCCCGCGCTTGCGGTGATGGTCCAGAGGATGGGGGCGGGCTTGAAGATCGCGTTTATGGCGTGGTCGGTCGTGACGTTCTTGAACTTGTAGGTGCCAACCGCGCCGACGGACAGGCCGTCCACCACCACCGCGGCTATGGCCCAGCCGCGGTCGGGCAGGATGCTGTACTCGACGTCCCCTCCCACCGTCACCGAGGTCTCGCCCGCTGGCTCGATAGACCCTCCGGGGCCCGCTGTCGCGGTGATGGTCCAGTCCAGGGGAAGGAAGGAGGCCTCTACGGTGTGGTCATCCGCCACGCCAGTGAACACGTAGGTATCGACCGCGCCCACCGATTCCCCGTCCACGAGCACGTCAAGTATGCCGTAGCCGGGGTCCGGAGTGATCTCGAAGGCCTGCTCATAGCCCTTATATACCTCGACCTCGCCCACGGGGTCGATGGATCCTCCAGGGCCGGCCGAAGCCGTGATGGCGAAGGTCGGCAGCGGACTGAAGGTGGCGTGAATGGTATGCTGCCCGGCCACATCCTCAAACCTGTAGCTATCGACCGCGCCCACCGATTCCCCGTCCACCAGCACGTCCGCTATTCCGAATCCGAGGTCGGGGACGATGTCGAAGACCGCGTAGTCGCCCTCGAAGACCTCGACCTCGCCCTCCGGGTCGATAGATCCCCCCTCGCCCGCCGTCGCCGTTATGATGTGAGTGGCGGTGACCTGGGCGAACACTACATGTATGGTGTGGTCTCCCATGACCTTCTGGAAGGTGTAGCTGTCCGCGCTGCCCCCGGACACCCCGTCCACGATGATGAGGGCTACCTCCCAGCCGTGGTCGGGTAGCATGTTGAAGGTGGCATCGGTGCCGAGCGGGACCTTGACCTCTCCTTCGGGGTCGATGGAGCCTCCGCGACCGCTCGTCGCGGTGATGGTCTTGGCTCCCAACTCTATAAAGGTGGCGAATATGGTATGCGGACCGGTCACGTTCTCGATGGTGTAGCTGTCGAGCGCGCCCACCGATTCCCCGTCGACGAAGACATCGTATACCATGTACCCGGGGTCGGGGACGATGTCGAAGACGGCGTTCTCGCCGTCCAGCGTCCTTACCTCCCCGGCGGGGCTTATCGAGCCGCCGCTGTCCGCCTCCGCCGTGATGGTGTGGAAGACCGCCGGGTAGAGCCATACCTCGCAGCCCTGGGAGTCGTTCGAGGTGCCGACGAATATCTTGCCGGCGAAGGCCCGAAGCGAGGAAAAGGCCTTGTTCTTGTCGTTGCCCATGGCCGCCGGCGCGCCCTCCTCCCATGCCGCGCCGTCATAAGACATGAGGCGGGCGAGGTCGTCGTTGCAGCCCAGGCTGGCGAGGAGCCTGCTTTCCGCGCCCGCGCCGAAGCTCTCCATGGCCAGTACGCCGAAGTCCCCCACGCCGAAGCCCTCTATCATGGGCGTGAGGCCGCCGCCGCCGAGCTTGAATATGGCGGCCCCGTTGGTGCCGGTGAAGGGCGTGAACTCCGAGAAGTCCATGGCCATCACCTTGGCCACCATGCGCGCCGCCTCCTCGAAGAGGGCGTCGGTGCTTAATGCGGAGCCGCTCAAATGCACCATCTGAGGGTCGATATTGGCCGTCCCCACCAGCAGCTCTCCCGCGTGCTCGTGCAGGGCGGTGACCCCGATGTTCTGCACGTCGGTGAAGCCGTCGCCGCCCGCCTTGCTCCAGGTGGAGCCGTCATAGGCCCACAGCTCGGCCCCCATGCTGCTCAGGGTGACATCGATGTGCACGGTGAGGCCGGAGAGGCTGGCGTCAAGGTCCAGGTCGGCCTTGAGGGTCCCGGCGTAGAGCTTGCCGCCATGGCTCTTCAGCGCGGCGATGGCCAGATTGCCGACATCGCCGAAGCCGCCCTCGGCCACCCTGGTCCAGCCGCTGCCGTCGTATTCCCAGACCTCGGCTCCGTCGCTGCCCACCTCGATGTCGGGCGGGAGCACGCTGTGCGTCACCGTCCAGGCGTTGGCCACCGCGGCGTAGAGCTTGCCGTTGTGGATCTCGAGGGAGGTCACCGCCGAGTTGTCGGGGTTGCCGAAGCCGGGGGGCGTGGGGGCCCCGATGCCGACCACGGTCTCCCACGCGCTGCCATCGTAGCGGTATATCATGCCGCCCTTCTCGCCCTTGTCTTCGTCGCCGGTGTTGATGACGCCCGCGTAGAGGCAGCCGTCATAGACGGTGAGAGTGGCTACGGCCCGGTTGTCCTTGCCCCTGCCGAGCCCGGGAGTGCTCACCTTGGTCCAGGTGTCGCCCGCCCCCTTCTTCCACAGCGCGCCCCCGGCGTCGAAATTGGCCGCCGCCGCATAGAGCTCGCCCTCATAGACAGCCATCGGCCGCGCGGAGAAGGTCTTGGCGCCCTCGCCGAAGCCCCCGGTGGCCGCCTTGTACCATTCTCCGGGGTCCTCCTGGGCGAAGGCCGGCGTGACCGCGACCATGGCCAGGATGAGCAGCGCGGAGAGCAGCACAACCAGCGCAGTCCTCTTTCCGCCTCCTGCCCTCTGGGAAGGTATCCGCATCATGCCCATAATCCGAACACTCCTCTCAGTCTCTGCGCCTTCTTGCCTGGATAAACAAAAACTTTCACCACTCGATATCAGGGGGTTATCCCCTCCCCTCGCACACCGCGCGCGGGGGGCGGCGAAGAGCCGGAATAAATCTCTTTGCGGGTGGCGGCTTGAGCGGACGGTGAAAGAGGCGGTGCCGGGAAGCGCATACAAAGCATGAGACCCCATGCAGGATATAAAGAGTATAAGGTGCAAGGTATGTATCTGCTTACCCTGATCGCGACCACCCCCCGTGGATTCACCGAGGCCTTCCCCTGCCGGGAAAAGGTCTCCTGCTTCTCCGTCCGTCGCTATATCGGGCGCTCCCGTGCCTTTCCAGTCCAGCCCGCCGCGCTCATGCGCCCCTTCATGGCGTCAGGAATAGCGCTGCAGCCCTTCCGGATGTAGTTTCCCTAAGTCTGCCCATTGCCCTTGTTCGCATGTGAAGCGTCAGCCCGCCTGTTCAGTTGCGATGATTCTAGCACCTTCGGGGTGAGGCATGCAAGAACCCGTCCTGCTTCATCGCATCGCGGACACATGGTCCTTCCCGCTTCCTGCGCTCTTTTCGGATCAAGAACCCAGCGGGCGCTCATGCCCCGGAGCTCAGTGGCGGGTCGGCGGTGGAGCGGAGGAGACGCCCGCCACCGGGTCTTTTCCGGGGCCCCCGCTATCGCCAAAGAGACGCAAAACCTGCGGCACGAGCCGAGAGGATAGCGGGGCACACGAAGGGCAGAACCCCATCTCCGCGACGCTGAAAACAGGTGGGCCATTCCCGTTTCATGTGCTGGGAACATGCCTCGCGAGAGCAGGTTAAAAGCCCCGGCGCGAAGGATGAGAATCTCGGGGCAGGTAAAAGAACTGTTGTCCGCCGCGATTCGCTTGTGGCCGCCCGCTCGCCCGGCACCCACGCATGCGAGAGGGCCTCCCGCGATGGGAGG
>CAZEAU010000056.1:0-2815 GCA_964510515.1 uncultured Actinomycetota bacterium
CTGCGGTCGTTGGTGATAAGCGGGTACATGCCGTCCGATTTATGGTCGTAGGCGACGGCCTCTTCATCTAAGGTCCAAGTGAGGCTGAAGTGTTTCTTGTCTTGCCGCGCGTACTTGGTATCGGGACCAGGCCGTCCCCGCCTCTCCTGGCGGTAGGTATGTTCGGTCACCTGCTCTAAGTTCACCTTTAGGTAGCGCTTGACATGGTGACGCTCCAGTATCTGGTCTATCCTCTTTCTCACCTCGCAAGCGGGAGCGCATCCGGCAGCGGGGGCCGGCCAAGGTGCAGGCCAGGTCGGCCAGGTCCTGCTCGGCCGCGCTGATGCGGTCCTGGCGGGACTGGGCCTGCTTTAAGCGTAGAAGAGTACTGAATACCCAGATGAGCGGCCAGCCCTCCTGAGAGCAGACGCGCAAGCGCACCACGAAGAAGCGGTCCCGGGGGCCTCCCTTGCCCTTGGGGTTCTCCCGGTCCCTGACCTTCTCCCAAGCCGGGGTGCGGACCTGGATCCACTGCCTGAACTCCGAATCCTCGGACCGGCTGCGGGGAAGCACACAGACGAAGCGTCCGCCCCCGTGGTCTATGTACTCCATGGCCTCTTGCGAGCAGAGCGAGGCCCGGTCGGCATCGAAGAGCCGGTCGAGTGCCCGCATGCCGCGTCGTCGGTGAGCGATCCGGCCTCTTCCCGGTCAAGTCCGAAGCCCTCGGGTGCAAAGGAAGATACCGCTTCTGCCAGCCGGTAGACCGGCTCCCTCTCGGTGGCGATGGAGCGGATGAGGACTCCGGTGGCCTTGGCGTAGGCCAGGCGGCAGCGCCCGTCTGAGGTGGGAACTTCCGTATCGATCAGTTCAGGAAGCCCCAATCTCTCGATGAAATGGTTGATCAGGGGCAGCGGCCCCAGGCGTTCGCTCCGAAGCTCGAAAGGTCCCTCTTTCATTCCCACCTCTTGACAAACGCGATATCTTGCGTTTATTTCTAACGCTAGATATAGTGCTTGTCAAGCTTTTTGGCCACAAAATACGGGAGGGAGCCAGGGATGGCCGGGGGGAAGAAAACGGACCCGGCCTCGGAGATCAAGCGCAAGCTGGCCGGAATGGACCCCCTCTGTTCGGGAACGCTCTATTCTCGCCTGAAGTCCTGCGGCCGGCCCAACTGCCGCTGCGCCTCGGGACGCGAGGAAGACCTGCACGGTCCCTACTACGAATGGAACCGCCGGGTCGGGGGAAGGCTGCTGCACAAGATAGTCTCTGCCGAGCAGGCGAAGGAGCTGTCTCGAGGTATCGCCAATCGCAGGGTGATCGACGCCCTCCTTAAGGACTGGGAGCGGATTACCGCCGAGGTGGTATTAGGGAAGAGCAAGTAAAAGCCTAGCTGAGCTGGGAACTTAATTCGGAGATATCTGTTCTGAGATGTGCGGAATGAGAGGCTGGTTGTTGTAGAGATCAACGAACTCCGATACCGCCTGCCTTACCTCCTCGAGGTTCTCGTATACCCTGCCGTAGATGACCTGTTCCTTCAAGGTGCGGAAAAACCTCTCAGCCGCCCCGCCCGCCTGAGGCTGCTCTAGGAAGGCGAAGCTGGGGGCGATCCCCCAGGTGCGGATCTGCTTCTGGAAATGATTCGAGAGATACTGGCTGCCGTGGCCTGTGCGCAAGCTGAGCCCGCGGGCCGAGCCCGCCTCCACCGACCCGAACTCTGTCATCAGCCCCTGGGCCACCGGCTCCAGGGCGGCGAAGCGACAGCCTCGCTTGGTAACATGGTGGCCCATGACCTCCGAGTTCCAGTGGCCTGTGCAGGCGAATACCCATCCCCAGCCGTCCTGAAGCGTGAACACCCGGGCGCCGCCAGGTGCCCCACATGACGTTGGGATCGGAGGTTGTGATCTTCCCGGTATGCTCATACTCCGGCTTCTGGGGCATGCGGTGAGGGGAGAGGAGATTCGCTTCCCGCATGATGCGCAGCACCCGCTTTCTGGATACCGGGATGCCCCCCGCGAAGCGCAGGCGCGCCCACACCTTGCGGTGGCCCTCCCCGGTGAAGGGAGAGGTGGCCAGGTCCTTTCGGATAAGCGTCAGCAGCTCATCGTCGGATATCTCCGTCTTGGGGCCGGTCTTTTGCTTCGTCGGAACAGGCGTTTCATCGCCTGGGCAGGATCCGGGGCATATGCGGGCGTAGAAGGAGGAGCGCGGTATGCCCCAGGCGGCGCAGGTCCTCATCACCCCGTACGGCTTCCCGGTCGAGGGGGATATGGCTGCGCTCATCTCAGCGGCCTCCTTTGCCGTAAAGACTCCTTGGCCTCACAGCGCTTACGCAAAAGCTCGCTTCCCATGGCCAGCTCGCCGATCTTGCGCATGGCTTGATCGAGTTCGACCTGCAGGGGATCTCCCTCCCTGCGCTGCAGGGACGCCTCCACGGCCGCCAGGGCCTTGAAGACCGGTGTGTGGTTCCTTCTCGGTCTCTTCGCCATCCTTACTGCTCCTTTCTTCCATCGGGAGCAGTTTACCACTTAAGCATCTGTCCAGTTTTCCCCCGCCAGCTCTGATTGACCACCTCGGCCTTCCTCTTCTTGCTCCAGCGTCCCTTCGGCCCTACGGGGCCCTGGTGCAGTTCCCCGGCTATGACGGTTACCTCGCCCAGCCTGGCTCCTGTCTCCTTCTCTCCCTGCGTCTCCTTCTCGCTTCCAGCATCCGGCATCTTCCCACCTCCTTGGACATAAGGTTGTTGCGGCCCCGGTTCCTTGGACATAACTTTGGGTTAAGTCACGCCGCCGATTATAGCTCATGCAGCAATCCCCTCGTAGTAAGCCTTCCTCGCGTC
>CAZEAU010000057.1:0-2339 GCA_964510515.1 uncultured Actinomycetota bacterium
TGGGCATCCGCGCCATCTACCGCCGGCCCCGCACCACCATCCCCGATGCCAAGCATAAGGTCTATCCCTATCTCTTGAGGGGCCTCTCCATCGACCGGGCCAACCATGTCTGGGCGACAGATATCGAGCGCCACGAGGCGTCCTGAACCGTGCGGTGATGAAAGGACACCGCCCCCGGCCCGTCGCAGCGGGCCGGGAGAAGCTGGGGGCAGCCCGATCCGAGGGGACACCGGAAAGGGCGGGAAGCAGCCCCGACAACGACGGGACGGACCGGTACCGCCAGACGAGCCGGGTCCGGCAAGCAAGACGGGAAGGTGTACGTGAGAAACCAGCGTTCGAAAGCTCCTCAAGACAAGCCCACCAGCTCTAACCTGGCGGATTCGGGCTGGGGAGCAGCGCGCATCCGCGCCGCGGTGCGGAGAACTCCTGAGCCGGTCGATGTCGCCGGCAGGGAGGCCACGGTGAAGGACTGCGGCGTAACCGTGGCGATGCTGCAGGGGCAAAGTTGGGCACCTAACCCGCCGAGCGGTGCAGGATGAACGTGGGAGCTGTCCCGGCGGCCCCCTCCCCGGCCAGCGTTCCGCTGACCGGCGGGAAGGCCTGTCGCCGGCTGATGCCGCCGGGATGGGGCGGAGGACCCGTAGTAGTCCGAGGCCGGGAAAGCCGGCTACATGGCGAAGGGGTCCAGCGGATTCGCAGGAGCGAAGCCGACCGTGGAGGACGCCGGTGAATACCGGCGCGTCGTGGCCCGACCTTGAGGAGGCCGAGCAGCGGGTACACGCGATGCAGAGCAAACTGCACCATTGGGCGGTCAAGGATCCTGGCCGCATCTTCGATGACCTGTACAACCTCGTCTATGACCCGGCGTTCCTGGTCGTGGCGTGGAACCGGGTCAAGACGAACAAGGGCGCACGCTCGGCCGGCAGCGATGGAATCGCACCGCGATCCGTCCGGGCCGAGGGGGAGTTCCTGGACGGGATCAGACAGGCGCTGAAGGCCCGCCGGTTCCTCCCCACGCGGGTGCGGGAGAGGGCGATCCCCAAGCCGGGCGGCAAGGTCCGCCGGCTGGGGATCCCGACCGCCGCTGACCGCGTCGTGCAAGCCGGGCTAAAGCTGGTGATCGAGCCGATATTCGAGGCGGACTTCAAGCCGTGCAGCTACGGCTTCCGTCCGAAGCGGCGAGCCCAGGACGCCATTGCCGAGATCCACTTCTTTGGAACACCCAATCGCAAATACGACTGGGTGTTCGAGGCGGACATCACGGCCTGCTTCGACGAGATATCGCACTCAGCCCTCATGGAGCGAGTGCGGCGCCGGATCGGAGACAGACGTGTCCTCAGGCTCATCAAGGCGTTCCTTGGGGCTGGCATCTTAACTGAAGCCGGCCTGAACCGGGACACGATCACCGGTACTCCTCAAGGGGGGCTGCTCTCGCCGCTGCTGGCCAACATCGCCCTATCCGTTCTGGACGAGCACTTCACACGCAAGTGGGAAGAGCTCGGTCCGTACTGGATGCGCATCAAACGTCGCCGTGCCGGGGCGCCGGCCTACCGCCTCGCCGGCTACGCGGACGACTTCGTGATCATGGTAGGTGGCAGCCGCGCCGACGCCGAGGCGCTCCGGGATGAGGTCGGGGCAGTGCTTGCCCCGATGGGCCTGCGCCTGTCGGAGGAGAAAACGAGAGTGTGCCACATGGACGAGGGGTTCGACTTCCTGGGTTTTCACATTCAGCGGAGAACCCGGCGAGGCCGGCCCGGCAAGCGAGCCGCCTGCACCTACCCATCCAAGAAGGCCCTGGCCTCGGTGAAGGACAAGGTGCGCAGAGCGACTCGCCGCCAACGTCATCGAACGCTCGCCGAACTGCTGCGCCAGGTCAACCGCATCCTGCGGGGCTGGTGCAACTATTTCCGCCACGGGGTGTCCTCGCGCACCTTCAGCTACCTCGACCACTTCGTGTGGTGGAGAATCGTGGGCTGGTTGCGCAAACGGCACCACGGGCTGAACTGGGGAACGCTGAGCCGCCGCTATCTCCCGGGATGGGAGATTCGGGACGGCAAGATCGAGATGTTCCGGCCACAAAGGGTCGCGGTTACCCGCTACCGCTACCGGGGCACGCGCATCCCCACACCATGGACGAGCGACGGGCCTGGATCACCCGAACCTTCGGCATGAATCCGTGGAGAGCCGGATGCGCGGAGACGCGCACGTCCGGTTCGGAGGGCGGTTCGGGGAAACGGACCGGTGGCAACACCGGCACCGCGCCCCGATCCGACCCTACTGCTGCCTGCCCATGGCCAGGGGGTACGCCTATCTCGTCGCCATCATGGACTGGGCCAGCC
>CAZEAU010000058.1:0-1699 GCA_964510515.1 uncultured Actinomycetota bacterium
GGTTAAGCCCATAAGGTTCTGTAAATCCCCACCCGCCAAGGTAAGGGTTCACGTCTGAACCTACAATCACGATACACTCTCTGCCCGTTCCGCTTCAAGGCTTAGGCCGGATGCTCACGGACTGCGTCCAACACTGTTTCAGGGCAGGCGTCACCCCCTCTCACTCCAGGCCACATTGGCACCGCCATGTCTATCCTCATCATTTGCGCTAACCCGCATCCCGTAACCCATGGTCTTTTCAGCCGTTGTCTTTTCGCCACTGGCGGTGTGGTATCAGTCGTCCTTCGGGTGAGAACCTTGGTCGACCATTGCTTTGGGCTCCTCCCTTTTAAGCCGAAGCGGTGGTGGGAGCCTGGCGGCGGCGCCAAGCATCGAGCAAGTCCATCTTGCCCTCGTCCTTTGCCCGCTGCCTGTCCCACTCCTCCAGCTGGCCCATGTCCAGGTAGCGCCGCCCGGTCTCCCACTCCTCGGCCTGCTCCATGGCCAGAGCGCTCACCAGGCGCAAAAGAGATGCCCGGTTGGGAAAGATCCTGGCCACCCGGGTGCGGCGCTTCAGCTCCTGGTTGAAGCGCTCGCAGGCGTTGGTGGTCCGCAGCCTCACGCGGTGAGCGGGCGGCATGTGAAAGACCGCCAGGCAGTCGATGATCCCTTCCTCGATCCTTTCGGCCACATCTTCCCGCTTGAACAGCCAGCGGCCCATGAGCTCCTCCATCCGCGAGCAGACGGCCTCCAGGTCGGCGGCGTCGAAGACGGCACGCAGGTCGGCATGGAGCTTGGCCTTGTCTGACTTGCCCACCAGGTCCAGCATGTTCTTCACGAAATGGCACTGGCAGCGCTGCCAGGAGGCTCCCTGGAAGAAGCGGGAAACGGCTGCCTTGATGCCCTTGTGGTCGTCGGAGGTGACCAGTCTGACGCCTGAAAGCCCCCGGTCGCGCAGGCGGCGGAACAGATCCGACCAGGTGCCCTCGTTCTCGGTGTTGGCCACCTCTACGGAAAGGATGGTCCGTTTGCCTTCCGCGCTCACCCCCATGCAGACGAGCACCCCCATGGAGATGACCCGTCCGCCCTCGCGCACCTTGTCGTAGCGCGCATCCACCACCAGGTAGGGATGGTCTCCCTCGATGGGCCTCTCCCGCCACAGGCGGAGCTTCTCGTCCAGCTCGGCGACCAGCTTGGAGACCTGCTGTGATGAAAATGAGCGTCCGCACAGCTTCTCGGTGATCGCCGCCACCTTGCGGGTGGAGACACCCTGCAGGTACATCTCCATCAGCGCGAGCACCAGAGCCTTGTCGGAGCGCTGGTAGCGCTCGAAAAGCGAGGGGGAGAAGGTACCGTCCCGGTCCTGGGGGACCAGCAGGCGGAGGTCGCCCACCGCGGTGGTGAGGATACGGGGCTTGTGCCCGTTGCGGTAGCCTTTCCTTTGCTCCGTGCGCTCGTAGGACCCCGCCCCCAGGTGGGCGGTCAACTCGGTTTCCAGAGCGATTTGAACCATGTACTCCAGCATCATGCGCAGGGGGTTGTCGTCGCCGGAGGCAAGCATTACTTGCAATGCCTCCTCCATCGTCATAACCTTTTTCTTGGTCATCGTTCCTCCTTGCTGGGTTACGGTTATACCCCATCTTGGGGGGCGATGACCCATTAGGTCAAAGCAAGCCCGTTTGGGCTTCAGGGGAATTTACAGAACTTCGAGGGCTCAGCC
>CAZEAU010000059.1:0-1541 GCA_964510515.1 uncultured Actinomycetota bacterium
TAAAGAGAGGGAAAGGAGAAACAGCACAACTAGAAAGACTCGCCTCATCAGCGTTGCCTCCTCGAGTCAGGCTGCTACAGGTGACGGGGATACATTTCGCCGGGGGGAGCGATACCCCTTCCCTCTCACTCCTCCAACTGGGCCAGGGGGGAGAACCTGCGGCTGGCTTCGTGGGTGAATTCGGGGAATTCGGGGGACACCATACTTAACTCGCCCCTTAGACCTCACCACGTCAAGATCCCCACCCCGCCGGGCGGTAGCTCCACCTTCACCCTGCCGCCCTCCCGCGAGGGGATCGCGGCCTTGCTGAGCCAGGAGGCCACCAGGTACTGCGCCGGTTCTGCCGTGCGGTACGTCGCCGGGCGCTTCCCGGCGTTGTGCAACACCAGGTAATGCCGCGTGCCGGCCTGGGCATGGAGGATCGCCAAGTCGCCCTCCGTCTCGCGCAAGACGCCGCTCCAGGCCGGGCCGCTAACCGGCGAGACCTGCACCAGGCTGTAGCGGCTGTATCCGGCGGGGTAGCTGCGCGTCTCCGGCAGCTTGACCTCTGGCTTCGGCTGGCCCTCCGCCGGCGGGTCCAGCGCGACGTGCAACGGCGAGCGGTCCTGGTCGGAGAGCGTCACCTGCCAGTCCCGGCGGTCCTCCGCCGAGAGGGCAGAGCGCCGTGCGCGCTCCAGGATGGTGAAGGGCAGGTCGGTGGCCCAGACCTTGAACCGTATGCCACCGATGGCCCACTCCTTCTCTCCCAGCTCCTCACCCTCGCCCATGGGCTCCGAGGGAATGAAGCGGAACTCGTGGTGCAGCTCGCGCGCCTCGTTCTCCTCCAGGGCGGCACTCTCGATTAGGCCTATGCCGCCCTCGGCGGTCAGCAGCCACACCTCGCGCATCTGCCAGGGGGCCTCCGGCTGCTCGTCGGCCCAGGTCGCGGCGGTCAGCGCCGGGGAGTACACGGTCGCCACCGCCCCCGCCCGCGTGCCCAGCGCCGCGTTGTAGAAGGCTCCGCTCCTCCCCAGCGTGTTGTAGTCACGGTCCGATCTGGTAAGTGGCGAGGTCACCACCACCGGGCGGGCCAGGTGCAGCGCGGACCAGGACTTGTGGTCCTCGGCAATCGCCATCGCGCTGGCCCGGGTGAAGGTGAAGGACCCCGTGGTGAAGGTGGAGGACCAGCGCCCGAAGCGTAGCCGTACCCCGCGAATGTCCGGATCCTCGATCAGGTACTCGTCCCGCACGGGCTTTTCCTCCACCTGCCGTAAGCCCATCTGTTGGTAGGCGTGCGCGCCCAGGGGGAGGTCAATCCGGTCGCCGCTGATGCCGTCCCGCGCCATGTCGTTAGCGATCTTCGCGTTCTCGCCATCGCTGGTGACCGCCGCGACCATGGCGATATGCTCCGGCCAGAAGGTGCGCCACTGGTCCTTCCACCAGATGTCCGCGCCGTCGTTGAAGTAGTAGGGCGGCTCCAGGTTCAGGGGGTAGTAGGGGACGGACTTGCGGAAGATCGCCTCGGCCTCGCCCAGGCGGCCGTCGTCGACCAGCAGCGCCCC